>NZ_JAWMTH010000002.1:0-909460 GCF_033142195.1 Arthrobacter sp. B10-11 | reverse complement strand
CACGTGGCGCAGGAACTCAACGGCCGCCCACGCAAAACGCTCGGCTGGAAAACTCCAGCCGAGCGTTTACGTGATTTACTACTAACCACCTAACCAGCAGGTGTTGCAACGACCCCTAGAAACCGCCCCGGGGGCGGGCCGCCGGTGTTTAACCTGGAGGCTCAAACAAAGGTCAGGTGGCCAGGACCTCGGCCAGGTTGTACTTGACCGGCTCTTCCAGCTGGTCGTAGGTGCAGGATTCCGGGTCCCGGTCCGGGCGCCAGCGGACAAACTGGGCGGTGTGGCGGAACCGTTCGCCTTCCATGTGGTCGTACTTCACTTCCAGCACACGCTCGGGGCGGAGCGGGACGAAGGACAAGTCCTTGCCGGCGCTCCAGCGGCTGCCTTCGGCCTTCCGCGGCGTCCGGCTGCCCTCCTCCTGCTTGGCCCATGCCCAGGGGTGGCCGTCGAAGTCCGTCACCAGCGGCTGGAGTTCCTGGAAAAGTTCCTTGCGGCGCTGCATCGGGAAGGCCCCCACGACGCCCACGCTGGCCAGCCCGCCGTCGCCGTCATAGAGCCCCAGCAGGAGCGAACCGATCCGGTCCGGACCGCTGGTGTGCACGCGGTAGCCGGCCAGGACGCAGTCGGCCGTGCGCTCGTGCTTGACCTTGAGCATCACGCGCTTGTCCGGCTGGTAGGTGCCGTCCAGGGCCTTGGCCACGATCCCGTCGAGCCCGGCTCCTTCGAACTGGTGGAACCACTGCTGCGCGGTGGCGTTGTCCAGGGTCGCAGCGGTCAGGTGGACGGGCGCGGAGCTCCCGGCGAGGGCCTTCTCCAGCATGCTGCGCCGCTCGGTGAACGGCCGCCCGGTAAGGTCCTCGTTGCCCAGGGCCAGCAGGTCGAAAGCCACGAACTTCGCCGGCGTCTGCGCCGCGAGGAGCTTCACCCGGCTGGCCGCCGGATGGATCCGCTGCTGGAGGGCATCGAAGTCCAGCCGGTCGCCGGAGGCGCCCACCAGGACGATTTCGCCGTCGATCACGCACCGCGGCGGCAGGTTCGCCTTCAAGGCCTCCACGAGTTCCGGGAAGTAGCGGGTCATGGGCTTGCCGTTGCGGCTGCCGATCTCCACCTCGTCGCCATCCCGGAAGATGATGGACCGGAAGCCGTCCCACTTGGGTTCAAAGCTCCATTTCGGGCCGGATTCCGGGAGGTCGGGCAGGCCGCTGACGGCTTTGGCGAGCATGGGTGCGATCGGAGGCATCACCGGCAGTTGCATAACGCCCATTCTTGCCCGGCACCGGGCTTCGCACCACCCCCTCGGCGGCCCGGTGTGCGGCGGCTACAGCGCCTTGACCGCCCCCAGGACCTTGGTCAGCGAGTCCTTCGCGTCACCGAACAGCAGGGTGGTCTGCGGTTCGTATAGCAATTCGTTCTCGATGCCTGCGAAGCCGGGGCGCATGGACCGCTTGAGGAACACCACCTGCCGGGCGTCGGCCACTTCCAGGATGGGCATCCCGTAGATGGGCGATCCGGACGAGGTCTTGGCGGCGGGGTTGACCACGTCATTGGCGCCAACCACCAGGGCGACGTCCGCGGTCTTGAAGTCCGCATTGATCTCGGTCATTTCCCGGAGCTCCTCGTACGGAACGTTGGCTTCGGCAAGGAGCACGTTCATGTGCCCGGGCATCCGGCCCGCCACGGGATGGATGGCGAAGTCCACCTGGATTCCCCGGAGCTGCAGTGCCTTGGCCAGTTCCGCGGCGGTGTGCTGGCCCTGGGCCACGGCCAGGCCGTAGCCGGGAACAATGATCACGCGCTGCGCGTAGCCCAGCAGCACGGCGACGTCCTCCGCGCTGGAGGAGCGCACCGGGCGGTCACTGACCGCGGTGGAGCCCGCCGTCGAACCTCCCCTGAAAGCTCCGAACAGGATGCCCGCCACGCTGCGGCCCATGGCGGCAGCCATGGCCCGGGTCAGGATGGTACCCGAGGCTCCCACCAGGGTGCCGGCCACAAGCAGCAGTACATTGCCCAGCACCAGCCCCGAGGCCGCGACTGCCAGGCCCGTGAAGGCGTTCAGCAGCGAGATGACGATCGGCACGTCCGCGCCGCCCACGGGCAGCACCAGGAAGATGCCCGCGCCGAGCCCCAGGACCAGCAGCACCAATGCCAGCGGCAGCGAGCCGGTCAGGACGACGGCGACACCGGCGCCCAGCGCGGCCAGCAGCACCGCCGCCATGACCACGGGCAGTCCGGGGAACACCACCGGACGGGTGGTCATGAGCTCCTGCAGCTTGGCGAAGGTCACGGCGGAACCGGCGAAGGACACCGCACCCACCAGCAGGGTGAACGCGATGGCCAGACGGACCCAGGCTTCCGCCGTGTGCCCCAGTTCGAGGAGTGCCACGAGCGCAGCGGCACCGCCGCCCACGCCGTTGAACGCGGCGACGAGCTGCGGCATCTGGGTCATCTTGACGCGCCGGGCCACGGGGGCGGCAACCGCCGAACCCACGGCAATCGCGCCGAGGATCCAGGGAATGTTTTCCAGCCGGGCCGAGAGGAACACGGTGGCCACGCCCAGCACGGCGCCCGCGGCGCCCACGAGGTTGCCCCGGCGGGCGGTGCGGGGCGAGTTCAGGCCCATGAGCGCCAGGATGAACAACACGGCTGCCACCAGGTAGAGGAGGCCCGTCCAGGTGGGGTCCAGGATGCTCATTGCGGACCCTTCCCGTCCCTGCGCCCGCGGAACATCTCCAGCATGCGGTCGGTCACCACGAATCCGCCCACGAGGTTGGCGGTGGCCAGCACGACGGCGAGCAGGGCGACGCCGAGGACCCACGGGTCCGCGGCCTGGCCGGCCACGATGATGGCACCCACCAGGATGATGCCGTGGATGGCGTTGGCCCCGGACATCAGCGGTGTGTGCAGGGTGCTGGACACCTTCGAGACCACTTCGAAGCCCACGAAAACCGCCAGCACGGTAATCGTGAGCAGGCTGATGCCGTCCATCAGGCCACCCCCTCGTTGTCGAACTTCCGGTTCGCTACTGCCAGGGCGTCCGCCGTGGGCGCATGCCGCACCACGCCGTCGTGCGTCAGGCACGTGCCGGCCACCACTTCGTCGCCGAAGTCGAGGGCCAGGGTTCCGTCCCGGACCATCAGGGCCAGCAGGTTGGCCACGTTCTTGGCATACAGCCGGGACGCGTCCGCCGGCATGGCAGAGGCGGCGTCCTTCATACCCACCAGGGTCACGGTGCCCTGGCCGTCGGCGGTCTCCACCGCGATGTCCTGCCCGGGAACCGATCCCTCCACATTGCCGCCGGACTCCGCGGCAAGATCCACCACCACGGAGCCGGGGCGCATCCCCTGCACCATCTCCCGGCTCACCAGGAGCGGGGCCCGCCTGCCGGGGACAGCCGCCGTCGTAATCAGCACGTCCGCCTGGGCAACGTGCGGCGCCAGAAGCTGCCGCTGCAGGGCGCCGCGGTCGGCGCTTAATTCCCGCGCATAGCCGCCGGAGGCCTCGGCCGTCTCCAGGTCCAGCTTGATGAAGGTCCCGCCCATCGAGGCAACCTCGTCCGCCGAAGCGGGCCGGATGTCGTTCGCGGAGACCCGGGCGCCCAGCCGCTTTGCCGTTCCGATGGCCTGCAGCCCCGCCACGCCGACGCCGAGCACCAGGACTCGTGCCGGAGGGATGGTTCCGGCCGCTGTCATGAACAGCGGGAAAAAGCGGGGCAGGCGGATGGCCGCTTCCAGCACGCAGCGGTAGCCTGCCACGAGGGCCTGGGAGGACAGGGCGTCCATCGACTGGGCCCGGGAAATCCGGGGCACCAGTTCGAGTGCGAAGGAGGTTACACCGGCGGAGGCCAGCGCCTGTACAGCGGGCAGTTCGGACGACGGCGATGCGAGGCCAACGGTCACGGCACCGCGGCGCAGTGCCGCCGCCGTCGCCGGTTCCAGCGGGCGCACATGGGCGAGGACATCGAGTGAACCGGGATCCAGTTCGGGGACGATCCGCGCGCCGGCGCGGACGTAGGAGTCGTCACTGTGGCCGGCCGCGGTTCCCGCCCCGGATTGGACCAGGACCTCAAGCCCCAGGCCGATCAGCTGCTGCACCGTCTCCGGCGTCGCGGCAACGCGCCGCTCGCCCTCGCGGTGTTCCCGCACAATGCCTAACTCCACCCCGCCACTCCCTTTCCAGCGTCATCGCTGTCCGGTGTCCCGCTGTCCCGGGTCGGTATGGCTAGAGTCTATGCAGAATCCGTGTCCGCGCGTGCTTTCCTCGACACGCGCACTCCCCGCCGGTAGACATTAACGATGGCAACTATCGGATTTCACGCATCGCATGAACAGATCAGCCCGGGCCAACTGCTCCAGGACGTCCAATTAGCAGAGCAAGCGGGATTCGACGCCGCCATGTGCTCGGACCACATCGAGCCGTGGTCCGCGCGGCAGGGCCACTCCGGCTTCGCCTGGTCCTGGCTGGGGGCAGCACTGGCCACCACCTCGCTCCGCTTTGGCGTGGTCACGGCGCCGGGCCAGCGCTACCACCCGGCCATCATCGCGCACGCCTCGGCCACGCTGGCGGACATGTTCCCCGGACGGTTCTGGATGGCTCCGGGCAGCGGAGAGAACATGAATGAACACATCACGGGCGATGCGTGGCCAGCCAAGGAAACCCGCCAGCAGCGACTGGAGGAGTGCGTGGACGTCATCCGACGCCTGCACAGCGGCGAGGAGGTGACCCACCACGGCCTGGTCACGGTGGAACAGGCACGGCTGTGGGATGTCCCGGAGACCAAACCGCCGCTGATCGCCCCTGCCATCAGCGTGCAGACCGCACGGCGGGCAGCGGACTGGGCGGACGGCCTGGTCACCGTCAACCAGCCCCACGCAAAGCTGAAGGAAATGCTCGCCGCCTACCGGGACAACGGCGGCCGGGGCAAGGCAGTGCTCCAGATCCACCTGTCCTGGGCGCCGCGGGAGGAAGACGCGGTTTCGGTTGCCCTGGACCAGTGGCGGTCCAACGTCTTCGCGCCGCCCATCCCTTGGGACCTGCCCACTGCAGCCCACTTCGACGGCGTCAGCACCGACGTCGGCGAGGACCAGGTCCGCAGGGCCGTCAACATTTCCGCCAGCCTGGACCAGCACGCCACGTGGCTGCAGGAATACGCGGACCTGGGCTTCGATGAGCTGTACCTGCACTTCGTGGGCCAGGAGCAGAAACCCTTCATCGAGGCGTTCGCAGAACACGTCCTCCCCCGGCTCCGGGCCGGCAGCGCTTCCCGTGAGGTGACGGCATGAGGATCGCGGAAACATCCGACCTGTGGTGGAAGAACGCCGTGGTCTATTGCCTGGACCCGGAAACCTTTTTCGACGACGACGGCGACGGCACCGGGGATTTCGGCGGCCTGATCCAGCGCGTGGATTACCTGGCGGCGCTGGGGGTCACGTGCATCTGGCTCATGCCGTTCTACCCGTCCCCGGACCGGGATGACGGCTACGACATCACTGACATGTACGGTGTGGACCCGCGCCTGGGCACCCTGGGCGACGTGGTGGAGTTCATCCGGACCGCGAAGGACCGGGGAATGCGGGTGATCGCGGACTTCGTCATCAACCACACCTCGGACAAGCACCCCTGGTTCAAGGAGTCCCGGAAATCCGTGGACAACCCGTACCGGGACTACTACGTCTGGCGGAAGGACACTCCCCCGGACACGTCGGAACAGGTGGTGTTTCCCGGCGAGGAAACGTCCATCTGGACCCAGGACAAGGCCACCGGCGAGTGGTACCTGCACATGTTCGCCAAGCACCAGCCGGACCTGAACGTTGCCAACCCGAAGGTCCGGGACGAGATCGCCAAGTCCATGGGCTTCTGGCTGCAGATGGGCCTGGACGGGTTCCGGCTGGACGCCGTGCCGTTCTTCCTGGAGCTGCAGGGCGTGTCCAAGGAGGACGCGGGGAAGATCGATCCGCACGACTACCTGGCGGCCCTGCGCAGCTTCCTCAACCGGCGCAACGGGAGCGCTGTGCTCCTGGGCGAGGTCAACCTTCCCTACAAGGACCAGGTGAAGTACTTCGGCGGGCCGGACGGCAACGAGCTGAACATGCAGTTCGACTTCCTGAGCATGCAGAACCTGTACCTTTCCCTGGCCAGGGAGGATGCGCGTCCGCTGGCCAAGACCCTGACCGGCAGGCCGGCCATCCACCCGGACAACCAGTGGGCCATGTTCGTGCGCAACCACGATGAGCTGACGCTGGACAAGCTCACCGATGAGGAGCGGGCCGAAGTCTTCGCCGCCTTCGGGGCGGATCCGGACATGCAGATGTATGGACGCGGACTCCGGCGCCGCCTGCCCCCGATGCTCGACGGCGATCCCGCCCGGCTCCGCATGGTCTACTCGCTGATGTTTTCCCTCCCCGGAACGCCGGTCCTGTTCTATGGCGAGGAAATCGGCATGGGTGAGGACCTGCGCGCCGAGGGCCGGTCGGCGGTTCGGTCCCCCATGCAGTGGAACGACACCGACAACGGCGGATTCTCCACCGCGCCCGCGGACAAGCTGGTGGCGCAGGTGGTTGACGGCTACTTCGGGCCCAAGAACATCAACGCCGCGCAGGCCGTCCGGGACCCTGACTCACTGTGGAATTTCATCGCCACTCTCATCCGGCGCTACCGGGAAAGCCCGGAACTCAGCTGGGGCGACTTCGAGCTCATCAAGCAGGCCAATCCCGGGGTGCTCCTGCACAGCTGCACCCGTGCCGGTTCCACGCTGGTCCTGGCCCACAACATGGCCGCGCAGCCGGCCTCCGTCACTGCAAGGGTTTCGTCGCCGGAAGATCCCAAGGAGACGTTCGGCGGCGCCATCCTGCTGGACCTGCTAGACGGCGAAAACATCGCCCTGGCAGACGACGGCGGCTTCGAACTGGAGCTGGAGCGCTACGGCTACCGCTGGTTCAGGATCCAGCGTCCCGCCGACAGGCGGATATAGCGCAGGCGGATCGGACACAGGCGGATCTGACGCAGACGGATCTGACGCAGACGGATCTGACGCAGGCGGATATAGCGCAGGCGGATCTGACGCAGCAAAGCACGACGCCGGCGGCCCCGTTTCCGGGAAACGCCGGCGGCGTGTTTCCAGTTGCGGCGGTGACGGCTGCTAGGGCGTCAATCCCACCATCGGGACCACCACGGGCGATCCTGCGCGCCAGTCGAGGACGGTGGCCTGGCTCTGGCCGTCGCCCACGATCACGTCCAGGGCATTCGGATCCCTGGTGTCGGTGTCACGGGAGTCCAGGCCGCCGTCGAAGACTCCGGCGCCGCCGCCGAAGCGCCATTCCTTGATCCATGACGGATCGCCGGCTGCCCAGTAATCGCCGTCGTACACCGGACGGACGTTGCCGATCCCTTCGCCTGCCTCGGCGTTCCCGAACATCGCGACGGACATCCGGGCAGTAGCCGGATCAAGGCTGCCCAGTGCCGCTTTGGGCACACGGGTGACAATTTGCCGCGCCTCAGGGACAGCCAGCAGGCTCACGGCGGAGGTCCGCGTGCCGTCGGGCGAGAAGACACCGGCGCCGTCGAAGCGGCCGTCCGTGACGATGACCGCGTCCCAGGCGTGTTCAACATTGATGTTGGTGCCGGGCAGGCCTGGAGCAGGGCCGCCGGTGCCGGTGCCCAGGTAGATGTTCACGCGCTGGTGCGAGATGCCCTGGCCGCCCCAGGGGTTGGTGACCTCCCCGGCGATGGTGGTGATAAACGCGTAGTCCTCGCCGGCGTCGTACACCTCCACTCCGGTGAGGTCGAAGGCGCCGGGCACATAGGCCGGGTTGGTGGGGTAGGTGTAGCTGCCGGGACCGTTGTCGTCACCGCCCGGATCCGCGAGGGCTCCGAGGCGGGTGCCGTAGTAGAGCACGGTGGTTTCTTCCTGGGCGGTGCCTCCGTCAGCGGCCACGCCCGCGACGACGATCTTGTTTTTCGCCCCGGTCAGCGGAACATCGAGCGAGAAGGACCCGACGCCGTCCGCACCGGCCGTGACCGGCGCCTCGGTGACCGCGCCGTTCACGGAAACATACACCGTGGAAGCGTTCGTAGTGCCGGCGACAGTGGTGGTGGCGGCGTCCGCGGTGGACAGGGCAGCAGGGCTCGTCAGGTCCAGCTCCGGTGTGGAGACGGTGGCGCCGGAGGCATAGCGGGCAGCCACGTTGGCCGGCGTTTCCACCGGGGAACCGTTGTTCACGCCGGCCGCGAGCCGCACGTACTGGGCCATCGCCCAGGACAGCGGCGAGGCGGAGCCGGTGCTGCGTCCCAGTTCGTGGCCGTAGGAGGTGGGCTCTTCCGAGTCCCAGACCTGCTCCGGGATCATGAACCCGGCGTTGGCTGCCGAATGCATGGTCTGCAGGTACGGCAGTGCGTCCTCGCCGTTGGCCAGCGCGTACTCGCCGCGCTCACCGCTCAGCAAAGGCCAGAGCCGCCCGATCCCGGTGCCGTCCCACGGCGAGCCGTCCGCTTTTTCGCCATAGCCGTCGTAGGTGTAGCGGTGCCACATGCGGCCGCCGGGGGTCTCCTGGGAGATGGAGGCGTCCGTTTCAGCCAGCGAATCCGCCACAAACGGGTCGTCAGGAGCCTTGACGCCCAGGCGCACCAATTCGAGGAAGCCTGCGTCCAGCACTGCGTTCTCCGGATGCTGGCCGGCGCCGTTGCCCCAGTCACGGGACGCGCCGTCGTTCGGGTTGCCGCTCGCGCTGATACGGAGGTAGTAGCTGCCGTCGCCCACGGGACCGTTGGTGGTGAACATCCACTTCTCCGTGCTTCGCTGCCACTCGTCGGCCGTGGCGCGGTAGATCGCGGCTGACGCGGCGTCGTGGTTCTTCTCGGCGATGTCCGCAGCGGCGGCAAGCGCGGCGATCTGGGAGGCGAGAGTCGACGTCGAGTACCCGCCGGTCTCCTCCCAGCGCTCCTGGGGCGTCTTGGCACCGGCCGCCACGAGGTAGTCCGCGGCCGGTTTGAGTTCCTTGCGGTAGAAACCGCCGTCCGTGCGGCCCACCTGGTTGGCAAGCAGGATGGGGAAGGCCGTTTCGTCCAGCTGGATGCCGTTCTGGCCGATTGTTCCGTCCACCTTCGAGGTCTGCGGGAAATGTCCGTCCGGCTGCTGCTGGTACTCGAAGAGCCAGTCGACGCCGCGGCGGGCGGCCTGGGTGTCACCGGCGGCCAGGAGAGCCGTGACCGACTGGTACATGTCGCGGGCCCACACCGCGTGGTAGCCCTCACGGTGCGTTTCCGCGCTGGCAACCTGGCCCCACGGGATGGTCAGGGAAGCGATGAAGGCACCGGGGTAGGTCTTGTCCTCATGCGATTTCACGGTCATGAGCGAAACGTCATACTGCGTCCGGAGCCCGCCTTCCAGTCGGCCGGAGGGTTCGTTGAGCGAATCGAGGTACTTCCGCCATTCGCCGGTGTACTTCTGGGCAACCTTCGCGTAGCCGCTCTTGAGGCTGGCCGTGGCCGTGGCCAGCGCCTCCGCGGTATCGGCGCCGAAGCCCATGGCCAGTGAGAACTCCGTGCGACCGCCGGGAGTCAGCGGAATCTGCCCCGTCTGGGAGATATTGCCGGGGCCTGCGGCCGGATGTGCGCCGTCCAGCGTGCCGTCGGACGCGAGGTCCGTCCAGCCGTCGCTGCTGCCCACATAGCCGTTGCCCATGGCCGTGAAGCCGGCAGACGAGACCAAGGCTGTGGCCACCGGTGTGGCGGCATCTTCCAGGTCGGAGGCCAGCAGCGCGCCATCGGCAATGCTGGCAGTGTCCCCGCCCGAGGTCCCTGCCAGGGACGGATCGGAGAGCACGAACAGCTGGTAGTCGCCGCCGTCGAGGACTTCGAAGGTGACACCGAGCATGACGGTGGATCGGGCAGGGTCCGTGACGTACGTCTTGGTCAGCCGCCAGCGGCCCGCGTCGTCGGTGGTGATCTGCCGGTAGCTGAGGGCCTTGGGGTCGGCCAGCTCAACGGTGCGGCTGGCCTGGTCGCTTTCGCGCTGTGCCGTGGTGCCGTCGCTGACGGCGAACTGCAGTTCACGGGTGTTAGGCGTGTCGGCGCGGGGATAGTAGACCTCGCTCATGGTCCCCTCGGTCAGGGTGTACCAGACCTTTGACGCCGTGCCGAGGGCCGTGCCTACGCCCTCTTTGTCGCCCTTGGTCCAGGTGGCGGCTGATCCCGGTGCGCCCGGCGCATCAGCGGCTTCTGCGACGGCGGGGGTCAGGCCCAGGGCCGAGACCGCCACTGCCAGTACGGTTGCCGCGCAGGCAGATTTGAGGCGTTGCTTCATTGCTCTCCTCGAAGGTGGGTTGAGTGATGGCCAAGCCCGGACTCCCACGTCTGTCGGTCCAACTTGAGCCTGATGGGTATTTATTAGAGACTCTAATAAACCACTGCCAGTTAGTATGTGAGCTGGATGATTGCCACGTCAAGGGGGTGCTGGAAGATGTCCGAGCGACGCACCGCCGCCACAACACCCGTCCTGCGCCGCATCACGGCGGAGGCTGTGCTGAGCGCCCTGGTCACCTCAGGCGAACTCAACGCCAACGACCTCATCACCGCCACCGGCCTGTCCAGGCCGACAGTCCACTCGGTGTGTGACGAATTGATCGCCCTCGGCTGGGTGGTGGAGACCGGCGGGGCCGGGGGTACGCCAGGGGGTCCTCGGGCAGATGCCGCACCGGGTCCTGTCCGTTCCGGACGGCCGTCGCGCCGGTACTCCCTCAACGCCGGGGCAGGATTCGTGGCAGGCGTGGACCTGGGCGCCACCAAGGTCACGTGCTGCCTGGCCGACCTCAAGGGCCGGATCGTCGCGGAACGCACCGAGGCCTGGCGGGACGAACACGTGGGCGCGCCCGAGCGTCTCCGGATCACCCGGAAGCTGCTGCAGGAGCTGCTGCCGAAGGCCGGGATCGATCCCCGCAACGTGCTGTCCTGCGGCATGGCAGTACCTGCCCCTGTCACGTCGGACGGGCATGCCGTGGCCCTGGAGTCCTACCTGCCGGGAATGGCAGCCCTGGACCTGCGCGAATCCCTTCAGCCGGACTTCAGCTGGCCGGTGCTGGCGGAAAACGATGCGAACCTGGCCGTGCTGGCGGAGCGTTGGCTGGGGGTCGCCCAAAATGTGGACAACGTGATAGTCCTGCTGGCGGGCGAACGCCTGGGAGCAGGGATCTGCCTGGGCGGCCGGCTGATCCGCGGGGGCGGTGCCGCAGGCGAGATGCGGTTCCTGGAACTCGTGGAGGGCGTCGGCAACACGGACGCGGTGGGCGGGATGTGCCGCGAACTCGGAGCCGTCGCCGCAGCGGAAATCATTGCGGGCGAACGGGACGAAGCCCCCGGCGGCAGCGCCCTGGTGGCATTGTCCGGAGGGAACCCCGGCAGCATGACCGCCGAAATTGTGGTCGATGCGGCCCGGCGAGGGGACCCGGCCGCCGTCGAAGTCATCGCGGTGGTGATGGAGCGCACTGCCCGCGCTGCCGCCGTCGTAAGCACGCTCCTGGACCCGGAACTCCTGGTGCTGGCCGGCGGACCTGCGGGCGCCGGGGACGTCCTGCTTCCTGCCCTCGAACAAGAGCTGAGCCGGCTCGACTCCGCCCGGCCAAGGCTGGCGGCTTCCACGCTTGGCGACCACTCAGCCCTGACGGGTGCCGTCCGCCTCGCCCTGGACCACGCCTTCGAGGTTTTGCTGGACTGACACCGGACGAGCCGCTGGCGGCCACGGGTCCGGGGGACAGCCCGGTGGCCCGGGGGGCCGGAAACAGCGCGGGCGCGGAAAACTAACGCGGCCATTACCGGCATGAAACGCAGCGGCAACAATGGCGCCGGACACTGGATGTGCCGGCAATTGCAGGCACATCCACAAGCTCCGGCTCAGGAGGCCCCGCCATGTTGAAGGAAGCCAAAGCACATGTAACCCGCGTTCGCGCCCTGGACCAGCTGCACCGCGGCGACGAGATTGAAGCCCGCCTCTCGGTGGGGCCCAGCTATGACGATGTAGTGATCCGCCGGGGTCGCGTGCAGGAAACTGCGCCGGGCATCGGTGTGGTGTGGATCATGGATCGCCTGACCGGGATGCGCAAGGCGATCAATTCGGACGAGTGCAGCATTTGGCGAGTAGCCTGAGCCCTTCAGCCGCCGGCCACGGACTGGATGATCACCACTTCCTGCCCGGCAGCCACCTCAGTTTCCAGTCCCTGCAAGCGCCGGACCTCGTCCCCGTTGACGTAAATATTCACGTAGCGGCGGAGGGCACCGGTTTCATCCCTCAACCGCCTCGCAAGCACGGGATAGTCCCCGGACAGCGAGTCCAGCAAGAACCCCACAGTCACGGCGCCGTCGGCGGGTGTAGTCAGTATGGACTGCCCGCCGGCGAGCGGCTGGAGGACGCTGGGCAGCACCACGCTGATGTCAGCCACAACGGACCCTCAAGCGGGTACCGGAGCGCCCGGCACCAGAGCCGTGGACACCACGGCGGCGCGGACACACAGGACGTCCGGCAGATGTGAGGCCACTTCGGTGAAGTGCTCACCCTCGTCCGGGCTGGCGTAGACCGAGCCACCGCGCGTTCCGAAGTACACCCCGGCCGGTTCTGCGGAATCCACCGAGGCAGCGTCACGGAGCACCGCGTTGTATTCGCCCTGCGGCAGCCCGGAGTCCAGGCGTTTCCAGGTCTTCCCGGCATCGTCCGTCCGGTGCACGGCGAGCTTCCCGTCGGGCGGGATGCGTTCGCCGTCGGCCTTCAGCGGAATCACCCATGCGGTGCCCGCCCGCCGTGGATGGGTCAGCATGACAAAGCCGAAATCGGCCGGGAGGCCCTCCGCTATTGATTCCCAGTTCTCGCCGTTGTCGTCCGTGCGGTACACACCGTGGTGGTTTTGGGCGTAGAGGCGGCCCTCGACGGCGGAATCAGCCGCAATCTTGTGCACGCACTGGCCGAATTCCGGGTTGGGATCCGGCATGAAGTACGCCGAGATGCCCTTGTTCCGGGGTTCCCAGGAGGTGCCGCCGTCGAGCGAGCGGTAAACGCCGCCGGTGCTCATGGCGACGTGCACGTTGTCCCCGGACGGATTGACGACGATCGAGTGCGCGGCCGCTCCGCCGTACCCGGCGCCCCACTCGCTGCGGTGCGGATGGTCCCAGAGCCCGCGGTTCAGTTCGAAGTGTTCGCCGCCGTCAGTGGATTTCCAGACGGAGATGGGTTCGGCCCCGGCCCAGACCACGCCCGGGCGGGATTCGGCGTCGGGGTAGATCTGCCAAATGCGTTCCACGGCGGCGTCGGTGCCCTCCGGGAACGTGATGGCGCCCTGTTCCGGCTCGGTCCAGGTCGCCCCGAGGTCGTCCGAATGTGCAACGGTGGGTCCCCAGTGCTCGGAGCGGACACCCACCATGATCCGGGTTCGCCCGTTGCGGGTGTCGATGCCGATGCTGGGGACTTCGCTCATCAGGAAATGGGGGCCGGACAGGGACCATGACTGCCGGTCCTGGCTGGTCGCCAGCCATAGCCCTTTTTTGGTTCCGATCGCTAGGACATAACTCTCTTCGGTGGCCATGCACCCCATGCAACCACTCCGGCGCGGAGGCCGCAATGGTTTTGGCACGGCATTGTTGGCCGCGAAAAGTCAGTCCACGAATTCAGACTGGGTCTCGATAAAGTCCCAGTCCGCGTTCGTGAGGACCCCTGTGGCGGTGTCCGGGTGCGGGCCGCCGGCCTCGGCAATCCCCTGCAGCACGAACAACGGCAATTCATCTGCACGCAGGTTTTCGCGCAGCCATTCCTTGCTGGCCAGATCCAGATCAAGCCACCACATGTAGATTTCCACCGCGGACCACCTCTCCCTATGCCTCAACGTTATTCCGGGGGGAGGGGGTGTACAAGGGCCCAACGGCCGTGGCCGTGGCCGTGGCCGTGGCCGTGGCCGCACTGTTCAAGACCTGCAGGGGGGACCACAATGAAGTATGTCTCCTGAACGCTTCAGCGGCCCCCCTCCCCTGGTGGTCGGCGTGCTGCCGGGCCAGCACCCCGAGGTGCTGCAGTCGGCCACCGGCCTCGCGGAGAAGATGGGCGCTCCCCTGCTGTGCGCCTATGTGGACGAGGCAAGCTACCTGGTCGAGTGGGACCCCGCGCGGTCAGCGCACCGGATGTCCCTCCACCCGGACAAGGACGACGCCGACGTCCGCGCCGTCAGCGAAGAACTCCGCGGCACGGTGGGGGCCGCCTGCGCCGGAAGACCGGTCGAGTGGACGCTGCGCATCCTCTCCGGAGACCCGGCACGCGCCCTGGGACGGGTGGCGGCGGAGGCCAACGCCCCCATGATCATCGTGGGAACACCCGAACGCGGACTGGGGCACCGCATTTCGGCGGCCCTCAACGGCTCCGTGGCCGCATGGCTGACCCACCACCAGGACCGTCCCGTCCTGGTGGTCCCGGCCCGCATGGGCGCCCACCGGGACACACCGGAGTGAGCACGGCTCCGGGCACCATTCAGCACGGTTACGAGCGCAACTGCAGGGAACTCGAGCGATGGCTGGCCGCGGCGTCCGACGCGGACCTCCGCCGCCGGAGCGACGGCACCCGCTGGACCAATGAGGAACTGCTGTTCCACATGGTTTTCGGCTACATGGTGGTGCAGGCCCTGCTGCCCCTGGTCCGCATTTTCGGAGTGCTGCCGGCGCCTTTCAGCCGGGCGTTTGCCCGGATCCTCAACGCGGGAACAGCACCGTTCGACGTCGTCAATTACCTGGGTTCCAAGGCTGCGGCCCGGTATTTCAACCGCAGGAGGATGGCGGCGAAGCTCCGGCGGGTCACGCGCTCCCTCGAGCGGCGGATGGGACACGAGAGGGCCCGGGCTATGGCCCGGGGAATGTCCTTTCCCGACCGCTGGGACCCGTTCTTCACCCCGTGGATGTCCTTGGCGGATGTCTATGCCTACCCAATTCAGCACTTCGACTTCCACGCCACCCAACTCAGCCTCGGCCAAGGCACGGGGACGTGAAGGGCACGCTGGAAAAGGGTCAACAAAGAGGGACGAAAGACCCTGTAAAAGTAAAGCGAAAGTAGTTATTCGAGGTGGTGGCGTTCCCCGCAACCGCCACGTAAGCTGGAATCCGCAGGAAGATGTTGGACCTGCCCCATAAGCTGCTCCGGAGTGCGTATCCCCCAATAACGCACTCCGGAGCTTTTTAATGTCCAACCACCTGCCAGGAGCCGTCCCATGACCACAGCGCCAAGCCATATACCCACAGCGACACCCGCCGTCACCGCACCGCTCTACGCTGCCGGCTTTGTCACAGCTTTCGGCGCGCACAGCATCGCCGCCGGAATGGGCGCCCACAGCGGAGATATCGGGCTGAGCCTGCTCAACCTGGGCATCCTTCTGGCCGTTTATGACGTGGCGGAGGTGGTGCTGAAACCCGTATTCGGAGCACTGAGTGACCGCATCGGCACCAAGCCCGTGGTGGTTGCGGGGCTCTTCGCTTTTGCCCTGATGTCGCTGATCGGGCTGTGGGGCGCAAACCCCCTGATGCTCGGCCTCGCACGGATCGGCCAGGGTGCGGCCGCCTCGGCATTTTCGCCGGCCTCCTCGGCGATGGTGGCGCGGCTCGCCGGACGCAGCGCAGGCACGTATTTCGGCCGCTATGGTTCGTGGAAGAGCCTGGGCTACGTTGCGGGGCCGCTGATCGGGGCCGCGCTGATCTTCCTGGGCGGCTTCACCTTCCTCTTTGCCGCCCTGGCCATCCTCGCAGCGGCCACCGGAGTGTGGGCGATGGTGGCGCTGCCTCGACTGGACCCTTTGCCCAGGCCCCGGTACACACTGTTGGACCTTGCCCGCCAAGCCACTCACCGCAGTTTCCTCGTCCCGACTCTTGTTCTGGCAGCCGCCACCGGAGCCCTGGGCACTGCCATCGGCTTCCTCCCCGCGCTGGCCACCCGGCACGGCCTGGATCCGGTGGCGGCCGTGGCCGCCGTCAGCCTGCTGGCATTGGCTTCCGCTGCTACCCAGCCCTGGATCGGCCGGCTTCGCGATCAGGGCCGGCTGCACGACGGTCCCGGCATGACCGCCGGGCTGCTGCTGACGGCGGCAGGGATCGCCGGCGTGGCCGTGTCCCCCGGTCCGGTCACCATCTTCGCCGCCGCGGCAGCCATCGGCGTAGGGATCGGCACCGCCACGCCGCTGGGCTTTGCGCATCTCGCGGCAACCACACCGGCGGAGCGGCTGGGCCGGACCATGGGATCAGCCGAGCTGGGAAGGGAGCTTGGGGATGCCGGCGGCCCGCTTCTGGTGGGTGCCATAGCCACAGCTACCGCCCTGCCCCTGGGACTGGGAGTTCTGGCCGCCGCCGTGGCCGCCACCTCGCTGCTCGGCATCGGCAGCAGCCTGGGAAGCAACCAAAATGATACCCCCTAGGGGTACTTGTTTTATACCCCTCAGGGGTATATGTTGTGAGCATGGAATCGTCAGAAAACGCCGCCCCCCGGACCGCGGATGCCGAAACCGCCCCCCAGCATGGCTATACCTCCAACAAGGAGGCATACCTGCTGCGGCTCAAGCGCATTGAAGGCCAGGTGCGGGGCATCGCCCGGATGGTGGATGAGGACAAGTACTGCATCGACATCCTCACCCAGGTTGCCGCCGTAAACAAAGCCCTTCACGCCGTCAGCCTGGGACTCGTCGAGGAGCACATCGGCCATTGCGTCGTCGGTGCCGCCTCGGAACCCGACCCCGCACTCCGCGCGGAAGCCATCGATTTCAAGGTCAAGGAGGCCACCGATGCCATCGGGCGCCTGCTGCGGTAACGGAAACCCCGGCCACCACACCCTCCGGATGATCCAACCGGACCAATCCGCCACTACGGCACCATCGGCAACGCCGAAGAATAGGAGCACCACCATGAGCCCCGTATCCACCACCGTGAACGTGTCCGGCATGACCTGCGGACACTGCGTGTCCTCCGTCAGCGAAGAACTCGAGGCCCTGGAAGGCGTGGAAGCGGTCGACGTCGACTTGAACGCAGGCGGCATTTCCACGGTGACCATCACGTCCGACAAGGCGCTCTCCCGCTCCGAAATCGGTGAAGCCGTGGCGGAGGCGGGCTACCTGGTGGTGGCCAACGAAGCCTGAGCGCCGCCGCCCCACCTGCACCCCCAGCGAAACCGAAACTGACATCGAGGACACTCCGTGAGTAACGAGCAACTGTTGCACCAGCCGGGAACCCGGGTGATTGAACTCGACATCGAAGGCATGACCTGCGCGTCCTGCCTGGGCCGGGTGGAACGCAAACTCGGCAAGCTCGAGGGCGTGGAGGCTTCGGTGAACCTCCCGCTTGAGTCAGCCCAGGTCACAGTCCCGGCGGGAATCACCGACGAACAAATCACGGCCACCGTCGAAGCCGCCGGCTACAAAGCGAGGGTCCGTCCGCCGCGCTATCCAAGTCGCGTGGCCGGCCGCGAAACCGATGCGCTCGGCGTGCTCGCTCGTCCCTCGCTTGGACGCACGCTGCCGCGCACCGATTCCGCGCCCGCTGAGCTTGCGGACGCCCCGGAGATCAAACCTGTCGAAGCCTTCGGCACGGGTGAGCCGGCTACCGGCGTCGGCGGTGCCGGCATGCGGAAGCGTGCGTCTAAGGGAGGAACGACCGAGCACGCGGAGCATGGCGGACCGACGGCGCATGGCGCCGCGGGCACGTTACGCCCGCGACTCATCCTCGCAGCCATCCTGACCGTCCCCGTGTTCGCAATTTCGATGCTGCCGGCGTTCCAGTTCGCCAACTGGGGCTGGGTGGCGGGGATTCTGGCTTTGCCGGTGGTCACTTGGGCGGCCTGGCCGTTCCACCGTGCCGCCGGCATCAACGCCCGGCACTTCGCCTCCACCATGGACACCCTTGTTTCCATCGGTGTCATAGCCGCCTTCTTGTTCTCGGCCTGGCAGTTGCTGGTCGATCCCCGCATGACCGAACATCCCGGCATGGAGATGGGCACGGGCGGCCTCTACTTCGAGGTGGCCGCCGTGGTCACCACCTTCCTGCTCTTGGGCCGCTACCTGGAAGCCAATGCGAAGCAAAAAGCCGGTGACGCCCTGAAGGCGCTGCTGAATCTAGGGGCGAAGGACGCCACGGTACTGGCCGACGGCGCCGAGCTCAGGATTCCGGCTGAGCAGCTGGCCGTGGGCGACGTCATGGTGGTCCGCCCCGGCGAGAAGATCGCCACGGACGGCGTGGTGATCGAGGGGGCCTCTGCCGTGGACACCTCCCTGGTCACGGGTGAATCGGTGCCGGTCGAGGTGGGTCCGGACAGCCCGGTCACAGGCGCCACCATCAACACCTCCGGCCGCCTGCTGGTCCGCGCCACCCGGGTGGGCTCCGAAACCACGCTGGCCCAGATGGCCCGCCTTGTTTCGCAGGCGCAGACCGGGAAGGCTCCCATCGCCCGCCTGGCGGACCGCATCAGCGCGGTGTTCGTTCCGATTGTGCTTGTCATTGCTGTCCTCACCTTTGCCGCATGGCTGCTGCTTGCGGGTCCCGCCGTCACCGACGCCGAACTGCGCGCCGCCTTCACTGCCGCAGTGGCGGTCCTTGTCATTGCCTGCCCGTGCGCCCTGGGCCTGGCCACACCAGTTGGCCTCCTCACCGGCACGGGCCGCGGCGCCCAGCTGGGAATTCTCATCAAAGGTCCGCAGGTGCTTGAGGACACCCGCACCGTGGACACCATCCTGCTGGACAAGACCGGGACGGTGACCACCGGCCACCTTGCCGTGGACGACACACTGGCCTTCCGCGCCCGCGGCGCCGCGGACGTGCTGCGCCTTGCCGGGGCGGTCGAGGCCGCTTCCGAGCACCCCATCGCCCATGCCATTGCGGCTGCTGCGCTGTCCGCAGAGCGCCGGAACGACGACGGCGGCCGGCTACCCGCCGTCGACCAGTTCAGGTCCGCGCCGGGCGGCGGCGTTTCCGGCCGCGTGGGCGCCCGGCTGGTCATCGCCGGCCGGACGGGCTGGCTGCAGGAAAACGGCATACCGGTCACACCGGAACAGCAGGAGGCATTGCAGGCCGCCGAGGAATCCGGTGCCACCGCGATCTGGGTTGCCGTGGACGGCGAACCGGCGGGCATTGTCTCCCTGCGCGACACCATCAAACCGGGCTCGGCTGAGGCGATTTCGCAGCTGAAGCACCTGGGCCTCCGGCCGATCCTGCTGACCGGAGACAACGCCGCAGTAGCCGCGCAGGTGGCCGCCGCCGTCGGAATCGCTCCGGAGGACGTGTTCGCGGGAGTGCTGCCGGAAGGCAAGGTCGAGGCCGTGCGGAAGCTGCAGGCCGCAGGCGCCACGGTGGCCATGGCCGGCGACGGCGTCAATGACGCGGCTGCCCTTGCGCAGGCCGATCTTGGCATCGCCATGGGGTCCGGCACGGACGTGGCCATCGAAGCCGCCGACCTGACCGTAATGGGCAACGACCTGGCGCAGGTGGCTCAAGCCATCGAGTTGTCCCGGCGCACGCTGGCCACCATCAAGACCAACCTGTTCTGGGCCTTCTTCTACAACGCCGTGGGCATCCCCGTGGCGGCGCTGGGCTTGCTGAACCCCATGATCGCCGGAGCTGCCATGGCCGCGAGTTCAGTGCTCGTGGTGGCCAACTCGCTTCGGCTCCGCAATTTCGGCAGGCCCTCCGCCGGCAGGTAGCGGGCCCGGCGCCCCCTCACACATATCGTCTAGGCGGCGCCGAAGCGGACGGCAGACCTGGCACGCGCCTTGGCGGCTTCCTCGTCCCGGTCCTTGGCCGGGGCGTGCGTCACCAGCGAATCGAGCAGGTGCTGGGTGGCATGGGCGATCTCGTGCACAGCGCGGTTGAACGCTTCCTCGTTCGCCTTGGATGGCTTGGTGCTGCCGCTGATTTTGCGCACGTACTGCAGCGCAGCGGCTTCCACCTCGGCCGACGTGGCGTGGGGCTCGAAATTATGCAGGGTCCGGATGTTGCGGCACATATTCCCATGCTAGGCTCTGGACCGCCTGGGATCGAGGCCCGCAGCCCGTTTTGCCGACGCATGGCCCGTAAGCTGCGCTGCTGCACGGAAGGCGCAGCGGTGCATGGGGAGCGGTGCCCATCGACAGTGGTTTGGGGCGCGGGATAGTTTCTAGGTAATGGATCTTCCGGATGAGCCGGGGGCCGCTGGGGAGCCGATCGGATCGGGTCCGTTGACTGAAGGAGATAACTAATGGCTATTTGGGGTGCAGACATTGCCCAGCTCAAGGCGCTGGGAAGCAAGCTTCAGGCAGGTTCGTCCGAAATTGAGAAGGCGAAGTCGCAGCTGACGAAGGCTCTGGACAGCACTGACTGGAAGGGCCCGGACGCGGAGAAGTTCCGCAGCGAATGGTCCGGTTCGCACGTCACGAACCTGACCAAGGTGGCACAGGCGCTGGAACAGGCCGGCAAGCAGGCAACCAAGAACGCTGCCCAGCAGGAAGAGGCTTCCCGCTAGGAACGCCCCTCCCGCCAGGGACGGGTTCCGAGGAACTCCCGGATGTACCCGGATGCCCCGGACGCAACAATGCGTCCGGGGCATCCGCCTTTAACGGGTCTCATGGACGGCGGGGTGGTGGGCCGCTCAGGGGACGGGTTCGACGTCGTTCGCGTGGTCCAGCGGCGCAGGCACCGGCGCCGCGGGGTCGCCCGTGCCGCGAAGCTCATCGATGCGGACCAGGACCACGCCGCCCACAATCAGCACGCCGCCGAGCAGCTGGATGGGGCCGGGCAATTCACCGAGCAGGAGCCATGCCCAGATAACGGCGAAGAGCACCTCGGTAAGCGATACAAACGACGCCACCTTCGACCCCAGGGCCCGGGCAGCCACAATGCCCGAAACGTAAGCGAGGACGGTGGCCAGGACAATCAGTCCGCCCAGCGAAACCCACCACGGCGTGACCCACGGCCCGAGCTTGGTGTCCGCCGTGCTGAACGCCATGGGCAGCAGGCCGGTGGCTGCGGCCAGCCACATCACCGCCGCGCCGACCAGCAGTCCGCCGGACGCCAGGACGATCGGCGGAAGGGTGTCATTTTCCTTGGCCGTGATGAAGAAGTAGATCGCCAGGCAGACCGCTGCGGCGATGCCCCACAGGACACCGACGAAATCAATCGTGACCGCACCCGTCAGGTCCAGAACCAGGACGAGCCCGCCCAGTGAAAGCAGCGTTCCGGCAATGGTGAGCGCCTTGGGACGCCGGCGGCTTGCTGCCCACAGCCACAGGACGATGATCACCGGCGCCAGGTACTCGAGGAGCAACGCAACGCCCACGGAAAGGCGTTCGACGGCGTTGAAGTAGAAGAGCTGGCAGGCCGCCACGCCGATCAGTCCGAACAGCAGGATGGTCAGCCAGTTGTCCTTCAGCTGGTGCCAGCGGCCGCGCAAGGCCGGGACAGCGGGGATGGCGAGGATGATGGCAGCACCGGTCAGGCGGGCTGTCACTGCCGCACCCGGGGTCCAGCCGGTTTCGAGCAGTGACTTGGCAAACGATCCGGAGAGGCCGAAGACGGCCGAGGAAAACAGTGCCACGCCGAGCCCGGAGGCAAGGAAGCCGCCGGGCCGGTGCGTTGCACCGGAGCGGGAAACGGCGCCCTGGACGGACGCTTCGGCGCGTTTGCTTACGGCAGGCACGGCTGCCTCCTGTCAGGAGTAAAGTGAGGTAATGGTCATGACATTACGCCGGGAACCTGTAAGGAGTCAAGATGGTTTTTGCCCCTGACACTGAAGTGGCGCTCCGCACCGTGGTGGCGCTGATCAATAGCGCGGCCAACGGTGAGGAGCATCTCGCCACGATCGATGCCCTGGACCGCTTCCTCCAGGCGGAAGGTTTCTCCGGCGCGAGGACCCGGGATGCGGCGGAGCTGGCCAGCGTCCACAAGCTGCGGAGCCAGCTCGCGGGGCTTTGGACCATGGAGGAGGACGCGGCCGTGGAAACGGTAAACCGCCTGCTCCGGGAAGCAAACGCGCTTCCGCAGCTGATCAAGCACGATGAATGGGACTGGCACCTGCACGCCACCACCCGGGAGGCGCCGCTTGCGGACAGGATGGGCACCGAGGCCGCGATGGCACTGGTGGATGTGATCCGCAGCAAGGAGATGGACCGGATGCTGGTGTGCGCTGCGGAGGATTGCGATGCCGTGGTGCTGGACCTCAGCCGGAACCGGTCCAAGCGGTATTGCGATACCGGAAACTGCGCCAACAGGGCGCATGTGGCGGCCTACCGCGCCCGGAAGGCCGCTTCATAGCGGGAGGCGAATCTGGCGGGAGCGGACCTAGCGGGTGTCGCTGCCGGGCGAGGAATCCGTCGCGCCGGGAGCCTGGACGTCCGGTGCCTGGGGGCCGCCGGCCTGGGCGCCAGGCCGTGCGGAATAGCCGCCATGTCCGGCGGACTTCTTGGAACTCAGGTTGACGCCGGAACCTTTGCCGAGGTGGTCGGCATTGTCTTTGTGGCTCATCGAAAGCATCGCGGCAATCACCAGCGTCACGATGAACGCAATGCCCGCTCCCGTGAACGCGAGGTCGAAACGGGGCGCCCGGGCACTACCGCCGGAGGCGAAAATCAGCACAGCGACGAAGGCAAGGACAGCCCAGAATGCCGAGAACATGAGGGGTCCCTTGACCGAGGTCCGCAGATTGCGCGGTTCTCCTGGTTTCTGGTGTGCCAAGGTGTTTCCTCCCGTGCAGCGCGGCCGGAGCCCCGCCGCTTAAGTCAAGCGTTTGTTCTACACGAAGTAGAACCGTTCGCTACTAGTTTACGGCCTCGCTGGAAACCGACCGCGCATCGTGCCGCAGGGTCAAGGCCGCCAGAATCCAGAGGACGCCGGAAATGATGGCTCCGCCGCCGGCAACGCCGAGCAGGGCATGCGCTCCGAGGCTGATGAAGAACGGCAGAGCCACGGCAGTCCCCACCCCTATCACCCCGGAGGCCAGCCAGTCACGGGCCAGGACGCTGCGGCCGCGGTACCGGAAGCCGAGGTAGAGTTCCGCCGCCCCCAGCACGCCCAGGCCAAGGGCCCCCAGGACACCGAAGACAAGTTCGCTGCCCAGGAATGCCACGGCCACACCGGCTCCGGTCAGGACGGCGCCGGCGGCTGCCATGACCTTGCCTGCCGGTTGCCCGCCCGCGAGACCGAACTTCCCGAGTCCTCGGAGCAGCGTCACGCCGATGGCCAGCAGGTAAAGCCCGGCCGCCCACCCCATTTCGGACGCCGAGGGCGACGCCCAGAACACCGTCACCGCGCCGAAGGCGAGGGCAACGACGGCCCGGGTGAGCACCGGCTTCCACAGGTCCGCGGCGGGAGCCGTGAGGGAAGCGGGATCGGCAGGAGATGCGGGGAGGGTCACGGGTCCAGTTTAGTGCGCCGCGGAATCCACGCGAACCGGGGGAAGCCGGCCCCTGCCGGCGACAGGCAGGACCGTTCGGAGTCCGCCTAGGGCGAACCGACAACCATCCAGGTGTCCATCCTGGCCCGCAGGCCCAGCGTCACCGCCCGGGCGGACATATAGCCCACCGAAAAAGCCGCCCACAGCCACGCGAGTCCTGCGGCCCCCTCGACGTCGGAGAGCCGGACGGCCGCCAGCAGCGGCAGGTATACCGCAAGGTTCACGACGCCGGCAATCGCCAGGTACTTGGCATCGCCGGCCCCGATCAGGACGCCGTCCAGCACAAATACATAGCCGGCCACAGGCTGGCCGGCGGCGAGCACCCACAGGGCGAGCATCAGCGCCGACTGGACGCCGGCGTCGGACGTAAACAACGCACCGGCCCAAGGGGCCGCAGCAGCAAGCAACACTCCGGTGACCACGCCGAATCCCGTACCCCAGCGGATCATTGTCCGGGTCAGTTCGCGTACGACGGCGGGGTTCGCTGCCCCCAGTTCCTTGCCGATCAGGGCCTGGGCGGCGATCGCCAGGGCATCCAGCGCGAAGGCCAGGAAGGTGAAGATGGTCATGGCCAGCTGGTGGGCAGCCAGGTTGACGGGTCCCTGCGCCGTGACCACCAGCACTGTTGCGAGGATCGCAATGCGCAGGCTCAGTGTGCGCAGCATGAGCCAGGACCCCACCTTGGTCATGGCACGCACTCCCCGCCAGTCGGGCCGGAGGCGCACTCCATGGTCGCGTGCATTGCGCCGCAGGATCACCAGGTACACCAGGGCCATGCCCCACTGGGCAATGCTGGTGCCCACGGCGGAACCGGTCACCGACCAGCCCAGGCCGTAGACCAACCCCAGGTTGAGGAGGATGTTCAGGGCGAATCCCGCCGTGGCCACCGCCAGCGGTGTGCGGGTGTCCTGGAGGCCCCGCAGCACGCCGGTTCCGGCAAAAATCAGCAGCATGGCCACGAGCCCGGGCATGGACCAGCGGAGGTAGTCGACCGCAAACTGGCGGACGTCGCCAGTGGCACCCATCAGGTCGACAAGAAACTCGGCACCCGCGAACCCCGCCACCGCGATCAACAGGCCCAGGACGAGTGCCAGCCAGACGCCGTCCCGGCCGGCCGCAAGGGCCTTGGGAAGCTTTCCCTCGCCAATGGCCCTGGCAACCGCCGGGGTGGTGGAATACGCCAGGAACACCATCAAGCCCACGGCCGTATGAAGCACCGCCGATGCCAGTCCCACGCCGGCCAGCTGGGACACGCCGAGGTGTCCGACGATCGCCGAGTCCGCCAGCAGGAACAGTGGCTCTGCGATGAGGGCGCCGAACGCCGGGACGGCAAGGCGGAGGATTTCCCGGGCGTTCCGGCCGGCGGGGACGGCCCGGGGAGCAGTACGTGATTCAGGCACGTGATTCAGCCTAGCCCGAGATTCCCGTCACAGGCCGACCTATTTAGTTGACTCTTCAAGTAATCATTGGCACAGTTAACTATTGAAGCTACAACGGCGCCCCTCGGGGGGCGCGCGGCCACATGTCCCCGATTCCCGAAACGGTAGAACTCCATGAACCAGTCCACCCTGACCACCACAGCACTCACCATCCTGCGCGTCATCGCGGGCTTCCTCTTCGCAGCCCACGGCTGGCAGAAATTCAACGAGTGGACCATCGCCGGCACCCAGGCTGCTTTCGCAAAAATGGGCGTTCCCGCCGCCGAACTGGCAGCCCCCGCCGTAGCCACCCTCGAGCTTGTTGGCGGCATTGCCCTGATCCTGGGCGTACTGACGCGCGTTTTCGCGGCGCTCCTCGCCCTTGACATGCTCGGCGCCCTCTTCCTGGTCCACGCACCCGCCGGCGTTTTTGCCGCGACGGGCGGTTACGAGCTGGTGCTGCTGCTGGCAGCGGGAGCCCTGGCCATTGCCCTGACCGGCGCCGGCAAAGTGGCAGTGGACCGGGCGCTGTTCGGCCGCAACAACTCAAAGCTAAGCGTCCTCGCCTAAGCGAAAATCAACCCCTCGGGCCAAGCCCCGAGCAAAGCGGGCCGGTCACGCAAGTGGCCGGCCCGCCGTCGTCCATGACCGAAACACAAGCCATTCGCCTGGAATTGTCAGGGCTGGACACTGCGGGAATCTTTCTGCCCTGGCATGAGTATCAACTCACGGCAAACACTTTTGACTAGGTTGTGACATCACCGAACAAAAACTCACAGAAATGAAACAAAAATCCTTGACCTTTGAAACGATCCACTGATAAACCTGTTCCAATACCTCAGGGCAATACAGGCCTTGCCTGCAGGCAACTCCAGCACCACCTGGCTGCAGCCTTGGACCGCGCGGATGAAATGCCAGATATTAATCACTGGCACCATTCGATGCCGCCGGCGCACTGAACGCCCCGGGGATCCATGGTCCGACTCCACTTCCGTCCCGTTCCGTTCCGCATCGAAGTATTGAAACGATACAAAGCCCAACACTGTGGTTGGTATTTTCCACAGGCCATCAAAGGAGATGTTCGTGAGCTATCCCCCGCAACAAAGCATCCGGCAGGACGGCCGTTCCGGCCTCCCGCCGGAAGGACGGTCCGCAACCCGTAACGGGAACGACGACGGGAACGGCCGCGTCGCCCGCGGAGCCGGCAAAGGCCGTTTCTCCGGAGCGCGGATCCCCGGCGCCAGGACCGTCACAGCCGCAGTGGCGGCCGCGGCCGTAGCGTTCACGGGCCTCCCCGCGGTCCACGCGGAAACGCCGCTGCCGCCCGCCGGTTCAGGCTTCCGCTTCGACTTCGGACCGGGGGCCGCCGCTGACGGCTATACCCGGGTGGAGGCCGGTCAGGCGTACAGCGCCGCAGCGACGTTCGGTTTCACGGACACCACCCTGACGTCCGGTGAAGACCGCGGCACCCCCGACCCGTTGCGGTCCGACTTTGTCCAGACCCAGGGCGGCAGCTTTCTGGTGGACCTCCCCAACGGCGATTACACCGTCAAACTCATTGCCGGCGACGCCGCAGCGGCAACGAATATCGCCATCACCGCCGAGAAGATGGCCAAAGTCCAGCTCACGGACAAGCCGGCGGGCCAGTACCTGGAAATGGAATTCCCCATCTCGCTTGTGGACGGGCAGCTGAACCTCGATTTCAGCGGCAGCGCGGCCAAGATCAACTCACTCGTCATCGCTGCCCGTGCACCGCGGACCGCCACTGCGGATCCTGCCGTCTACCTCGCGGGCGACTCCACCGTGCAGACCTACGACGCCGGCTACATCCCGCAGGCCGGCTGGGGCCAGATGATCAACCGCTACTTCGATGACGAGGTTTCCTTTTTCAACCACGCGATCGGCGGACGCAGCTCCAAGAACTTCATCAGCCAGGGCCGGCTGGATGAAATCCTGCGCGTCATCAACCCCGGCGACTACCTGATGGTGCAGTTCGGCCACAACGATGCCACGGTGGGTGTTGATGACCGGTACGCGTCGCCTGCGGACTACAAGGAGTACCTCCGCACCTACGTCAACGGAACCCGCCAGCGGGGAGCCACACCTGTCCTGGTCACACCGGTGGGACGGCGTGACTTCGACGAGGCCACCGGCAAATTCAACGTCAGCTTCCCCGAGTACGTGGCCAAGATGAAGGAACTGGCCGCCGAAGAGAACGTGGCACTGGTGGATCTGTCCGCCCTGAGCCGCGCCTATTTCGATGAAATCGGCCCGGAGGACACCAAGTCGGTCTTCCTCCACGTGGATGCCGGCGTGTACCCCAACCGGCCGAACGGAACCGTGGATAACACCCACTTCCAGGAGTACGGCGCCATCCAGATGGCACGCCTGCTGGCGGGCGGCGTCAAGCAGCTCAGCATCCCGCTGGCCGCACGCGCCAAGGAGGTCATCCCGCCGTCGGCCGTTCCCGCCAAGCCCCTTGGCCTGGTGGCCGGCAGCATCTCCAATGCCGGCGCCCTGCTCAAATGGCAGCCCACCGACGGCGCGGACATCTACAAGGTGTACCGGAAGCTGGCCTCCGAACCGGACAGCGCCTTCACGCTGGCCACTACGGCAACCGTCCCGACAGCAAACCTCGCGGGCCTGGCTGAAGGAACCGCCTACAGCGTGCGGATCGCTGCCATGAACGGAAAGGGCCTGTCCGAGCCCAGCGATGCCCTGGCCCTCACCACCAAAGAGGCCAAGTACAAGTTCGACTTCGGCCCCGTGGGCGCCCCCGTGGAGGCCGGCTACACCGAAGTCAACCGCACCATGGCGTACAGCAAGGCTCGCGGTTACGGCTTCAAGGATCTCTCGGTCCTCGGTGACCGGGACCGCGGTGACGTCACCACCAACCTGCTCCGCGACTTCGTGCTCAGCGGCTCCAGCTTCGAATTCCAGCTGGACGTGCCCAACGGAACCTACGCAGTGAAGACCTATCACAGCGACTGGATCGGCTCGACCCGCACGGACGTGGCGGTGGAAGGCAAGGGCTATGGGCAGGTCTCATCCGGCAAGGCCTCCTCTGCGGAGAAAATCGTCAGCCAGGTCCTGGTGACCGACGGCCAGCTCAATGTCACCATCAGCGGTTCCGGCCAGCGGCTCAACGGCCTGGAAGTCACACCCCTCCTGGTGGGCCCCACCAACCTGCGGACCACCGCCGTGGATGCCGCGGCTGATCCGGCGGCAGTGGAACTCGCCTGGGACGCCGTTGCCGACGCCGCCAGCTACAAGGTGTTCCGGCAGGCAAACTTCGAGGCGCAGCCGCAGCTTGTTGCTGAACACGTCACCGAAACGGCCTTCAAGGACACCACGGCGTTCGCAGGGCTCCCCTACAAGTACTACGTCATCGCCGTGGACAACACCGGCCTCGAGTCAGTGCCGTCAAACACCGTGGAGGTGTCCCTGACGGACCCGAACACGCCACGTCCCGCGGCCCCGGCCAAGGTGGACATCAAGGGCATCGAGAAGAGCAGCGTCAGCCTCAAGTGGCAGAAGGTTAGCGGGGCAGCGGCCTACCATGTGTACCGTTCGACGTCGGCAGACGGCACCTTCGCCTACGCCGGACGCGCCACCGAGGTGACCTTCACGGACACAACGGTGCTGACCACCATCAAGTACTACTACCGCGTTACGGCTGTCAACAAGGGCGGCGAGTCGGCACCGTCACCCGTGATCGGCACGGACAGGGTCACGGTGGTGAACCGGCAGGCGGAGACGCTGGACCGCGCCCCCGTGGCCCTGCTGACGGAAGAAGGCGTCCGCGTCAGCTGGCGGATGCTGGGCCTGGATCCCGAACAGATCGGCTTCCACGTCATCCGCGACGGCGTCCAGCTCACCGTGGATCCGGTCCGGAACAGCACCTCCTACCTTGACGCCGGCGGAACGGCCACATCCACCTACGTGGTCAAGGCTGTGGGCGCCGGCGCAGACCAGCTGACGGCCGAGTTCACGCCAATGTCCCGGAACTACCTGGCCATCAAGCTGGACAAGCCCGCGGACGACTACACCAAGGACGGGCAGCCCTACAGCTACTCCGCCGGAGATGCCAGCGTGGCCGACGTCGACGGCGACGGCGCCTACGAAGTCATCCAGATGTGGTCCCCCTCCAATTCCAAGGACAACTCGCAGGCCGGCTACACCGGCACGGTGTACGTCGACGCGTACAGGATGGACGGCACCAAGCTCTGGCGCATCAACATGGGCCCGAACATCCGTGCCGGCGCCCACTACACCCAGCTGCTCGCCTACGACTTCGACGGCGACGGCAAGGCCGAAATCGCCATGAAGACGGCGGACGGCACCCGGGACGCGGCCGGAACAGTGATCGGCAACCCGAACGCCGACTACAGGACAAGCAGCGGCTACGTCCTCACCGGCGACGAGTTCCTTACCGTTTTCCACGGACAGACCGGCACCATCATGGACACCGTGAAGTACGACCCGCCGCGCGGCGACGTGGCGGCCTGGGGCGACGGCTACGGCAACCGCGTGGACCGCTTCCTCGCGGCAGTGGCATACCTTGACGGCGAACACCCGTCCATGATGTTCAGCCGCGGCTACTACACGCGCGCCGTGCTGGCGACATACGACCTCGTGGCGGGCAAGATCATCAAGCGCTGGATCTTCGACTCGGATGTATCCGGCACGCAGTACCGCGGGCAGGGCAACCACAACCTTTCCGTGGCGGACGTGGATGCGGACGGCAAGGACGAGTTCGTCTTCGGCTCCATGACCATCGATGACAACGGCCAGCCGCTCTACACCACGGGCCTGGGCCACGGCGACGCGATCCACACCAGCGACCTCGATCCGTCGCGGCCCGGGCTGGAGACTTTCGCGGTGCACGAGGACATGGGTTCCAGCGGGAACCGCGGCGCGACATTCCGGGATTCCCGGACCGGTGAAGTCCTGTGGAGCATCCCGGCGTTGAAGGACACCGGCCGCGGCGCAGCCGGCGACATCGACCCCCGCCATGCGGGAGCCGAAGGATGGGCCATCGGCGGCACCGCGGCATGGAACTCGCCCGTGGGCCAGCTGATGTCAGCCAAGGGTGAGCTGATCGCTGAGAAGATTCCCGCCGCCAACTTCCTGGCATGGTGGGACGGTGACCTGCTGCGCGAGATAGTGGACCACGATTTCGACGACGCCACGTACAGCGGGGTGCCCACCATCAGCAAGTGGAACTGGAATACCGCCTCCAGTGACAAGCTGCTGACGGCCGCTGGCGCCAAATCCAACAACGGCACCAAGGGCAATCCAGCCATCCAGGCGGACCTCCTGGGTGACTGGCGTGAGGAAATCGCCTGGCCGTCGTCGGACAGCTCGGAACTGCGGATCTACACCACCGCAGCCGCCACTGACGTCCGCCTGCGGACCCTGATGCACGATCCCGTGTACCGCCTCTCGGTGGCCCGGGAGAACGTCTCCTACAACCAGCCCCCGCACCCGGGCTTCTTCATCGGTGAGGGCATGGAGATGCCGTCCCAGCCGGACATCGCCTACACCGGAGCCCGCTAAGGAACCCACCCCCGAACGGACGCCGCCCCACCCGCATATGGCGGGTGGGGCGGCGTTTGTGTCAGTCCGACCCGCCGGTATGCCGGGTGATCAGTAAACTCTCAGCATGAGCGAGACTGCCGCCAATTCAGTGACCCTCCGCTTCCTTGCGGCCCCCATGGACGTCGGCCACAGCGGCTCCGTGGACGCCGGCACGGTTCTTGAGTGGGTGGACAAGGCGGCCTACGCCGCAGCAGTCGGCTGGGCCAAGTCGTATTGCGTCACGGCCTACGTGGGCAACATCCACTTTGCGGATCCGGTCAACAGCGGCGACATGGTGGAAGTCACCGCCACGATCGTCTACACCGGGCGGTCTTCCATGCACATCCGCACGGTGGTGTCCTCCGGCGATCCCAAGGGCGGACCGGCCACCATGCGCAGCCAGTGCATGGTGATTTTCGTGGCCGTCGGCCCTGACGGCAAGCCTGTGCCCGTGCCGCAGTTCGAACCTTCCACCCCGGAGGAGATCGAGCAGCGGGACCACGCCCTGGCCCGCATCAAGGTGCGCGAGGACATCGTCCAGGCGATGAACGCACAGGAATATACGGACGCCGGCACCGCCGAACGCGTGGTCCTCCGCTTCATGGCAGCCCCCACGGACGTGAACTGGGGCGGCAAGGTGCACGGCGGCATCGTCATGAAATGGATCGACGAGGCCGCCTATGTCTGTGCTTCCCGGTACTGCGGCAGGGACACCGTCGCGGTGTTTTCGGGCGGGGTGCGCTTCTACCGGCCGTTGCTGATCGGCCACGTGGTGGAGGTGGAGGCGCGGCTCGTGTACACCGGCACCAAGGGGATGCATATTGCTGTCCACGTCCGGTCCGGGGATCCCAAGGGCCGGGAGATGAACCTGACCACGTATTGCCTGACCGTCATGGTGGCGAGGGACGCAGCAGGAAACTCGGTGCCGATTCCGCCGTGGGTTCCGGTCTCCGACGAGGACAAGCGCCTCCATGCCCACGCCCGGGAACTTCTGGAGATCCGGGGCCGGGCGCCGGGGAACCGGCTGCCCAATCACCTTCTCACCACGGGCGGAGTCCAGGAGACCCCGTGGGCCGGTGGCCAGTAGCCGCTAGAAGCCGCCGCCTCCGGCGTCGGCCGCCATGTTGGCGAACCGCGAGTAGTGGCCCTGGAAGGCCACCACGATGTCCTTGGTGGGGCCGTTACGGTGCTTGGCGATCAGGATGTCCGCCTCACCGGCCCGCGGCGATTCCTTGTCGTAGACGTCCTCACGGTGAAGCAGGATGACCATGTCGGCATCCTGCTCGATGGAGCCCGATTCACGGAGGTCAGAGACCATCGGCCGCTTGTCCTGGCGCTGTTCAGAGCCACGGTTCAACTGCGACAGGGCAATCACGGGCACCTGGAGTTCCTTGGCCAGCAGCTTCAGCGCACGGGAGAACTCGGAGACTTCCTGCTGGCGGGACTCCACCTTCTTGCCGGAGCTCATGAGCTGCAAGTAGTCAAGGATGACCAGCTTGAGGTCGTGCTGCTGCTTGAGCCGGCGGCATTTCGCCCGGATCTCCATCAGCGACATGTTGGGGCTGTCGTCAATGAACAGCGGGGCGTCGTTCATCCGGCCCATGGTGGTGGCGATCTTGGACCATTGCTCGTCCTTGATGGTGCCCTTGCGGAGGTCCTGGAGGCCAATGGTGGCTTCCGCGGAGAGGAGGCGCATGGCAATTTCGTTCCGGCCCATTTCCAGCGAGAACATCACCGTGGCCAGGTTGTTCTTGATCGCAGCGGACCGGGCGAAGTCCAGTGCGAACGTGGACTTACCGACTGCCGGGCGGGCCGCGATAACGATCATCTGGCCCGGGTGCAGGCCGTGGGTGAGCTCATCCAGTTCGTAGAAGCCCGTGGGGACGCCCACCATCCCCTCGCCGCGGTGGCCGGAGGCCTCAATCTCGTCCACCGTGGATTCCATGACGTCCTTGAGGACCACATAGTCTTCGGCGGTGCGCCGCTCGGCCACGGCGTACACCTCGGCCTGCGCCTGGTTGACGAGGTCTTCCACTTCGCCGTCAGAGCCGTAGCCAAGCTGGACGATCTTGGTCCCGGCATTGACCAGCCGGCGCAGGACGGCACGCTCCGCAACGATTTCCGCATAGTATCCGGCGTTGGCCGCCGTGGGGACGGTCTGGATGAGTTCGTGCAAGTACGCGGGTCCGCCGATCCTGTTGATCTCGCCGCGCTTGGTGAGCTCGTCGGACACCGTCACGGCATCGGCGGGCTCGCCGCGGCCGTAGAGGTCAATCACGGCCTCGTAGATGGTCTCGTGGGCGGGACGGTAGAAGTCCTGGCCCCGCAGGATCTCAACGACATCGGCAATGGCGTCCTTGGACAGCATCATGCCGCCCAGGACGGATTGCTCGGCGGGAATGTCCTGCGGCGGCTTGCGGCTGCCTTCGGAACTCCGGGTGCCCTCGATTGAGTCCAGGTGCGTAACTGACAAAGCTGCCGTCCTCCGTTGTGTACCGCGGCGGGTTCTCTTGCCGTCGGTGCTGTAGCTATCTGTCGTCGGGTGGCCTGCGCAGCGGAGCCCCGCTGCCTGGCAGGTCCAGTACTACCAGCCGGCACTGACAGCCCTTCCAAGGGCCGGGCCGGCACCGGCTGTTTCGGCGGTAAATCCAGTTATCCCCAGTTTGCGGAGGTTATCCACAATCGAGCATCCGGGCCCGCCGCCTGGTGTACGCCGAAGGCTTCGGCCGGACGGTGGAAATCACGTGCTTATGCCCCAAAAACAGGTATCCCGCTACGTTAGTACCCCTTGTCGCGGCCACCAAGCCCACATACATGCACAGCTGTGGATAAGTTGTGGACTACGTGCCCCTGCTTGTGCACAGCCTGTGTGGCAACCTGTGGAAATAAAAAAAGTTTGGCGACCGGCAGGCCCCTGACCTGCGGAAACGTTCCAAATGACTTGTGGATGAAAGATATTTTTGGGGAACATTCATCCACAGCTTTCAGGTTCCCACTGGGGATACCGGCCAGTAATCCGGCGCGTCAGGAGCCAAACATGCCCATTCTGTGATGTACGCCACCATCGCGGGGGCGAATTGACGCCTGCACCGCGGCGCTGTATGCGCCCGTCAGAATATGCTGTGGATAACGGCGAACTGGCATAAGCTCTTGGTATGGGCGATGTGTTGATAGTTATCCTGCCTGCCCTCATCCTTGTGGCAGTGATCTGGGCGGTTTCCACGGCACTCAAACCGCGGGACTCCGGCATCTCCGACGCAGAGCGCTACCAGCTGGAACTGGCCCTCCGGTCCCAGGCGCACTACGCCTCACAGGTGAAGGCCGCCACGGCGGCGAGGGCGCGCGTTGATGCGGCCACCCGCCCTAGCCAAAACGAGCAGCAGCAATCACAGCAGGCCGACCATGCGCGTGCGGCCTTGCGCGCCCAGGCCGGGTCAGGCCCGGGCGTGGGAATGCACGGCTACCAGGGTCCTGTGCTACCCGGCGGCCAATTGAACCCGCAGTTCGCCCTGCAGCTTCAGTCCATGGTCCGCAATGGCCGGAAACTCCAAGCCATCAAAATGCTGCGGCAGGCAACGCATTCAGATCTTTTGACCGCCAAGAATTACATAGATCGGCTGTAGCAATGGAATCGCTAGTCATCCCCGTCCTGATCCTGCTGCTTGCGGGTGCCGCCGTCCTGCTGGTGGCACGCGCCTGGGGACGGCGAACCGCCGGCTCCGGGGTTTCCACCGCCGGCGCAGGCGGGGCGAAGGCGGACAGCGCCAAGGGGTCCACGACCCCGGCAGGCGGCACCACCGCGCCCGGAGATCCGGTGGAACGCGCCCGTGCCGCGGCAGCCAAGCTCACTGAGGACCAGCACCGGCGCCTTTACGCCCTCATCGCCCAGGGCCAGGCCATGGCGGCCATCAAGCTGTACTACGAAGCCTCTGGCGAGGGCCTGCGGGCCTCCCGCGACGCCGTCGGCGCCCTGGCCGCCCATCCGCAGCCGTTCCGTTCAGCGGCCCCTGAGGCGCCGGATCCCGACGACGACGACACTCCCCAGCACTTCCCCTACCGCTACCGGGCCATCGCCAGCAAGGGCGATGTGACCCGCGAGGTCAGCAGCAACATGCTGAACGACGAAATCTACGGCCGGATCCGCACCCTGGCCAGGAGCGGCGACACCGAAGCGGCAGCAACGGCGCTGACGCGGCACTCAGACATCTCCATGAAACAGGCCAGGGAGTTCATCGCCCTGCTCGACGATTGATCCACCGGGACGATTGATCCACCGGGACGCCGGTACTGGCAGGCCGCAGAAATCAGGCCTCAGAAATCAAAGAGCTCGCCGAGCCAGCCTTCCTTCTTCTTGGGCCGCCGGCGGTCGTCATACCGGCGGTCGTCATAGCGCGGCTGGTCGTACCGGGGCCGTTCCCGGCGGTCGTCATAGCGTCGATCGTCCGGCCGCCGGTCATCCCGGCGAGGGTCCAGGTTGCCGTACAGCGGCGGCGGAATAAGCCCGGGAGCAGGAGGGGTGGCCGGCGGAGCCGCGGGAGCCGGACCTGCCATCTCAGCCGCGCGGTCTATGATCTTGTCCAGTTCACCGCGGTCAAGCCACACGCCCCGGCACTGCGGGCAGTAGTCGATCTCCACGCCGCTGCGCTCACTCATTACCAGGTCTATAGAATCCACAGGACATTTCATGTCCCGCTCAACGACTGGAACCTTCGATTAGTTCGGCGGGCACCGGGCTGCTGCCGGGGACCTGGCGCCGGCAGCCTAGCGGCCGCCGGAGATCCCGGCCAGGAGCTGCTCAAACGGCAGCGACCCGGCGGCCTGCGGCGTCCGCCGCGGCCGGGCGTCCTTGACGAGTCCGGCGAACTCATCCGCTGCCCGGTCGATCCGCACCGAAAGGGGCGAGCCGCCGTCGTCCGTGCTGCCCCAGTCCTGGGGACCGGCGAAGACGCCCGTGGCGGCTGTGCGGGTCCGCAGGTAGCTGAAGAGCGGGCGCATCGCATAGTCCAGAACCATCTGGTGGCGGTCGGTGCCCCCGGTTGCGCCAAGGAGGACAGCCTTGCCCTCGAGCGATTTCGGATCCAGGACGTCGAAGAAGGACTTGAAGAGGCCGCTATAGGAGGCGCTGAAGACCGGGGTGACGGCAATGATGCCATCTGAGTCCGCCACGCCGGCAATCACGTCGGCCAGCCGGGGCGCCGCGTAACCGGTCACGAAATTGTTGGCAATGTCCACGGCGAGATCGCGGAGTTCCACCACGTCAACGGTCACTGCAAAGCCGGCAGCAACCAGCCGGCGTTCGACTGAAGCAGCCAGTTGATCGGCCAGCAACCTGCTCGACGACGGTACGCCAAGTCCGGCGGAGAGGACGGTGATGCGGCGGGTTTCCACGGTTTGCTCCTGAAGGTAAGCGGTTCTCTTAGATTATATGCGTTTGCATCTATCCACTCAACCAGCCAACCCTCGGGTTTATTCCGCGGCACCGCCCCCCGAGGTCGGGCCTGCTGACAAGCGCAGCGGCGTCTGCCAGACTGCCGTCATGGCTGAAAACAAGACCCAGGCAACCGACGCCTCCGTGGAGGACTTCCTAGACGGCGTGGAGAACCCCACACGCCAGCGGGACGGCCTGAGGCTGCTGGCCCTCATGAAGGAAAACACCGGCGAAGTGCCCGTGATGTGGGGTCCCGGCATCGTGGGATTCGGCAGTTACCACTACCGCTACGAAAGCGGCCGCGAGGGGGACACAGTGGCCGTCGGTTTCTCACCGCGGAAGGGGAGCATTTCACTGTACGGACTCACCTACGCGCCCGAGGCCGCAGAACTGCTGCCGCGGCTCGGCAAGCACAAGGTGGGCGCTGGATGCCTCTACGTCAACAAGCTCGAGGACGTGGACGAAACGGTCCTGGCGGAACTCATCCGGGCAGGCCACCGGCACTCCACCACCGTGATGCACCAGGACTAGCCCCGGGACCGACGGGCCTTAAGAACAAAGGCCCCCGCGTCCGGTTTCCCAACGGAATCCGAATGCGGGGGCCTTCAGCAGTTCAGGACTGCGTAGAGCTCTGGCGAAAAGCCGGAAGAACTACTTGCCTGCGACTACGTCGAGTTCGATCACAGCGGCAACGTCGTCGTGCAGACGAACGTTGGCCTGGTAGGAACCGACCGACTTGATGTGTGCCGGCAGTTCAACCTTGCGCTTGTCGATGCGGCCGAGGCCAGCGGCCTCAACAGCGTCGGCTACGTCGCCCTGCTTGACGGTGCCGAACAGGCGTCCGGTCTCGCCAGCCTTGACAACGAGCTTGACCGGCTTGGCGGAGAGTGCAGCGGCCTGCTTCTGAGCGTCTTCCAGGGAAGCGTGCTCGCGGGCGGCACGGGCAGCCTTGATGGACTCAACCTGCTTCTCGCCACCCTTGGACCAGGTCAGGGCGAAGTTGCGGGGCAGCAGGTAGTTACGTGCGTAACCGTCCTTGACCTCGACAACGTCGCCAGCAGCACCGAGACCGGTTACTTCGTGGGTCAGAATGAGCTTTGCCATTTTAGTTAATCCCTTCCTTAGCCGCGGCCAGCGCCGGAGTAAGGCAGCAGGGCAACTTCGCGGGCGTTCTTGATTGCCTGTGCGATCTTGCGCTGTTCCTGCACCGTGACGCCAGTGACGCGACGGGCGCGGATCTTTCCGCGGTCGGAGATGAACTTGCGCAGCAATGCTACGTCCTTGTAGTCGATGACAGTGATGTCAGCGGCCTTCAAGGGGTTGGACTTTGGTTTGGGCTTACGGAGTTCAGCCTTAGCCATCGTGGAGCTCCTATTCTAGGGAGCCCGTGGATATTGATCCACGGGATGGTGGTGGTTCGACGGCGGCACTCACCCGGGAGCCGTGAGGCATCCCGGCGGGTTCCGGCGCCGGACCTGAATTATTGGTTAGAAGGGAGGTTCGGAATCCGGGCCGTTGCCCCAGCCGCCGCCTGCATTGCTGACACCAGGCGTTGCCCAGGGGTCTTCCTGCGCTGCGGGCTGGTTGCCGCCCCAGTTTCCTCCGGTGTTGCCGCCCTGGTTTGCACCCTGGCCGCCACCGAATCCACCGCCGCTGTTGCCGCCGCCGAAGCCACCCTGACCACCCTGACCGCCGGAGCGCTGGGTGCGGTTGACCTTGGCGTTGGCGTAGCGCAGGCTCGGGCCGATTTCATCGACTTCGAGCTCGATAACGGTGCGCTTTTCGCCTTCTTTGGTTTCGTAGGAACGGCTCTTCAAACGGCCGGAAACGATAACGCGCATGCCCTTTGTAAGGGATTCCGCGACGTTTTCGGCTGCTTCACGCCACACCGAAGCGCGGAGGAACAGGGTTTCCCCGTCCTTCCACTCGTTCGACTGGCGATCGAAGGTGCGGGGCGTAGAAGCGATGGTGAAATTCGCTACTGCCGAACCTGACGGTGTGAACCTCAGTTCGGGGTCATTGGTGAGATTACCGATGACCGTAATAGTGGTTTCGCCTGCCATCTACTGCCTCCTTGTTCGTTCCTGCGGGGTAAAGATTGAATGCCGGGAGCTGAAATTACTCAGCAACGACCTTCTGCTCTTCGGGGCGGGTGATCTTGGTGCGCATGATGGTCTCATTGAGACTCAGCTGGCGGTCAAGTTCCTTGGCGGTGTCCGGCTTGGCGGTGAAGTTCACCACTGCGTAGATACCTTCAGACTTCTTCTTGATTTCGTAAGCCAGGCGACGACGGCCCCAGATGTCAACCTTTTCGATGGTTCCACCATCGTTGGTGATGACGTTCAGGAACTTCTGAAGCGTTGGCTCAACGGTACGCTCTTCGACCTCGGGGTCGATGATTACCATCAATTCGTAAGGACGCATATGTGAACCCACCTCCTTTGGGCTAAGCGGTTACGGCATTTCCGTAACAGGAGGTTCATTTGCGATGCCGTGCACGCCCGGTCACCAAAACGGAGGCAGGACGCAGCACAGACTTCAATATCTTAGTGCATTTAGGCCCGTTTCGGCGATTCGTGACCCGTTCAGGCTAGCCCCGGGGCCGTGCCGGGTGGAAACGCCCCCGGACGCTATGTGGAAAAAGCCGTCCGGAGCCCGGTCCGACGTGTTTGTTTGGCTAGAGTATCGACACATGGACACCAGCCCTCTGCCCGCCAAGGTCAAACGAAGCCGGCTGCGGTTCCTTGCCATGGTTGCTGCCGGCCTGGCCGCCGCGGCGGCCACCGGGCTGTCCGGGCATTGGGTGCAGGCGCCGGCCGTCGGATGGGGCAGCGCCGCACTCGTCTACGTTGCCTGGGTGTGGCTTGTGGTGGGGAGGCTCGGCCCTGCGGAGACTCGCGCCCACGCCACTTCCGAGGACCCGTCACGCAATACCACCGACCTGCTGATCCTGGTGGCCAACTTTTCCAGCCTGGCCGCAGTCGCCGTCGTCGTCGTGGACTCCCACCGGTCCGACGGCGGAGAGCAACTGAGCGGCGGGCTGTTGGCCCTGGCGTGCGTCGCGGTGTCGTGGGTCCTGGTGCAGACCCTTTTCACCCTGCGCTACGCCGAGCTGTACTACAGTCCCGGGAAGCGGGGCGCAAAAGATGCAGGCGGCATCGATTTCAACCAGGAACGGCCGCCGCAATACACGGATTTCGCCTATTTGGCCACGAGTCTTGGCATGACGTACCAAGTGTCGGACACGAATCTCCAGAACCACCTGATCAGGGCTGAAGCGCTCAAACACAGCCTGCTTTCCTATCTCTTCGGCACCATCATCCTTGCCACGACCATCAATCTGGTGATCGGACTCGCCTGACTGCTGCACTGTTTCCGACTCCCCGTCGGCGACCTTGACTAGCCGCGGTCCTTGACCCATCGGAGCCCGAAGAGGACCATGTCACAAGTACCGGTCTCACCTCGGCGACGTTAGGGGTAGGCCATGGGCAAAAACACTCATCGGAGGACGGTTAAGGCCGAACGAATTGGCCTCGGCGTCCTCATTGCATCCGCATTGCTTGCCTCAGGTCCGTCCTTGGTTTGGGATCAGGCGCAGTCCTCGGCCGCCCCGGCCCTGGCCGCGGACGCTCCCGGCCCCGCGCAGCTGCGACAGGTTGACGGCGGCCCGGACTACTTCGCGAAGTTTCCCAATTCGCTGCCCTCCGATCCCTCGTACTTCCCCGTCGGAGTCTGGCTGGAAAGCCTCATGGAACCCACCGACGCGCCGAAAGACCGTCAGGCCGGGCTCAATCTCTACGTTGACCTGACCAGCACTTCCGACATCACGCACGCCACCAACCAAGGCATGCGCGCCCTGACCAGCGTTGCAGTATCGTCTGCCGCAGGATGGGTCATCGCAGACGAACCGGACATGTGGGCCGGTCCCGGAAATGCCGCCTGGACCGGTAACTGGCCGGGAATGGGTCCGATTTGCGCCCCGGAGACCGAACGCTGCGGCTATACGGTCCAGCGCGAAGCCCGCAAGAGCGTTCCCGCGGGAGCGCTGGTCTATGGCAATTACGGCAAAGGCGTGACCTTCTGGGAAACCAATGAGCAGGCCGCCGTCTTCGTCAATGAATTCCAGGACGTGGTGTCCGCGGATAACTACTGGTTCACCGACCCCTACATTTGCGGCCCTTCAGAGGGCGGCGGCGTATTCGCGGCCGGAACCGGGCTGGCACCTGAGAAATGCAGGCTGGCCGCCAACTACGGCTGGACTGTCGACCGCGTGCGTTCCCTGGTGCAGCCGGCCATGAGCAAACCCGTCTGGGCATTCGTGGAAGTGGGCCATCCCTTCACGGACCCTAATGCCCCCACCATCTCCGGACCGCAGATCCGCGCTGCCGTGTGGAGCAGCCTCATCCACGGTGCCAGGGGGGTTGTGTACTTCAACCACAACTTCGGCGGCGACTGCCTGTCCCAGCATGTCCTGAGGGACCCCTGCGGAGAGGCGGTCAGGCCGTGGGTGACTGAGGTGAACGGGCAGATAGCCCGGCTGGCACCCGTGCTCAACGCGCCGTTCCTGGACAACGCCCTGGCCCACGGCGACGGTGTGGACGCGGCTGTGAAAGTCCATGGCGGCTCGCTGTATGTCCTTGCCGGATCGGCGCAGGCAGGGCAGCAGGATGCACTGTTCCGGCTGAACTGCCTGGCGGGCACGGACGCCGCCGTGACCGTCCTGGATGAAAACCGCACCGTGTCCATGACCAAGGGTGCCTTCACCGACCACTTTGCCGACGGCAACGCCGTCCATCTTTACCGGATCGACGGAGCCGCAGCGTCCTGTCTCAGGTGACGGGGCCCTGTGTCAGGTGACGGGCGGCCGCTGACTCTTGCCAGGCACCGACATTCCGATTTCCCGGGCTATGCCGCCGTCCGGAAGAACAACCCGGTCACACGGGACAGCCGGAACGGGTCTTCCACGCCGCACAGTTCACGGGCGGAGTGCATGGACAGCAGCGGCACGCCCACGTCCACGGTCCTGATGCCCAGGCGCGTTGCCGTCAGCGGCCCGATGGTGGACCCGCACGGCATCACGTTGTTGGAGACGAACTCCTGGTAAGGAACCTCCGCCTCGGCGCACAACCGCGCCCAGAAGGCGGCGCCCGGCGCATCGGTCGCGTACCGCTGGTTGGCGTTGATCTTGAGCAGCGGGCCGCCATTGAGGACCGGCCGGTTGACGGGGTCGTGGCGCTCGGCGTAATTGGGGTGCACTGCGTGGCCGGCGTCGGCGGAGACACAGAAGGACGCCGCGAGGGCCTGGCGCCGCTGGCTCGCCGACGCACCAAGGCCGTCAGAAATGCGCACCAGGACGTCCTCAAGGAGGGGTCCGCAGGCGCCGGAACGCGAGTTGGAGCCAATTTCCTCATGATCGAAGGCCGCTAGCACCGCAATCGGCGCACCGTCCGCCTGTTCCCCGGCCTCTCCGTGTGCGATGAGGGCGGCCAGGCCGGCATGGGTGGCGGACAGGTTGTCCAACCGCCCGGAGGCAAAAAACTCACCCTTGGCCCCGAACACCGCGCCCGGCTGCGTATCCGCCACAACGACGTCGTATCCGCCGATCCGTGCCGGATCCACCGGCGGGGAGCCGGGGGCCGCTGCGCTGGCCCGTTCGGCCAGCAGCGCAAGGAGGTCCACGCCTGCCGGGTCGCCGAGCCCGAAAACGGGATTCATGTGCTGCTGTTTGTCCAGCGCCAGGCCCTCGTTAACCGCCCGGTCCAGGTGGATCGCAAGTTGCGGGAACCGCAGCAGCGGGCCGGTGGAGGTCAGCCACTGTGTCCCGTCAAGCATCACCAGCCGGCCGGCCAGCTGAAGTTCCCGGTCCAGCCAGGAGTTGAGGAGCGGGCCGCCATAAACCTCCACGCCTGCCTGGAGCCATCCGAACTTCCCCGTGGTGGGCTTGGGCTTGAGCTTGAAGGACGGCGAGTCGGTGTGTGCTCCCAGGACGTTGAATCCCGTAGTGGGGCCGGCCGTCTCCGGCGTCACCCAGGCGATCAGGGCACCGTCGCGGACCACGTAGAACCGTCCTGCCGTCCCGGAACCCGTGGCCGCGCCGGCCGGCCAGGCCGCCAGTTCGTCCAGGCCCGTGAAGCCTGCCTCGTCCAGCCGCCTCGCGGCTTCATGCACCGCGTGGAAGCTCGACGGCGACGCGTTAACGTACGCGCCGAGGTCCTGGATGTGGTCTGCGGCAGTGGTGTGGGAAGGCATGGCTCCGAGTCTAGCCGCGCGACAGCGGGCCGCGTCGAGGCGCCCGTCCCTGACGTTCTGTGCCTACACCGTGACGTTGAGTCCTGCCGTGTAGCCGCCGGCTACGGAGCCGGACATGGTAGCCAGCTGGTGGATACCGCCGTCGTCGCCGAAGACGTTGTCCGAAGTGAGGGTGGTGTTGGGAAAGTTGCGGGCGCTGGATTCGTAGCCTGCCGTGGCGTAGACCACGTTGCAGGTTGCCTCCGTGAGAGCGATCTGGGACACCGCCAGGACCTGGCCGGCCGCCGTGGCATTGCTCATGGACTCGAAGACCTCGAAATGGATGTGCGGCCAGCGGCCGTTGTATGCCCCCGGAAAGATAGTGGTGAAGGTGACCTGCCCGTTGGCATCCGCCTCCTGGACGCCGCGGAGGAAGTTCTCGTTTTCGAGGCCGGCGTCGTACATCGAGTACTTGCCGTCGCGGTCGCAGTGCCAGGCGTAGACGGCGGCTCCGGCCAGGGGTTTGCAGCCGTTGGCATTGTCCAGGAGAGTCAGGGTGACCGTCAGCGGGACCCCTTCGGCCCTGGTGATGGAGGTTCCGAAGCTGGCCGTAATGTCCTGCCGGACCACGCCCGAGGCCTCCAGGACGTTTGGGCCGTTGGAACCGTCGCCCGGATAGGGGCCCGCTGTTTCCTGCGGAATTTCCACCCCGCATTCCGCGATGGCGCGGGTCAGCGTGGGCGACGCCGAGGGCGTAGCGGACGCTGACCCTGAGGGGGTCGCCGCACTGCTCGCGGATGTTGTTGCCGCGGCGGAACTGCTGGCTGCTCCCGAGGTGGAGCCGCCCGGGGTGCAGGCTGCGAGAGCCGCTGCCGCCGTGCCGGCGCCGAAGAACAGGCCCAGGGAACGCCGGCTCATCAAAGTGGAGAGGTCGAATTCGAGGCCGCGGTCGTGGTCGGGGTGGGGTTCATGCGGCGGCTGCGGTGAAGTAGTCATGGACCCATGGAACCCCGAGTGGCTATGCCGCGCATAGGCCTTTCCTGTGAGCGTGCTGTGCCACCTGCCAAGTCCCGTGAATGACCCGGCCATCCGGGGACTTTGGGCCCTGTTGCACGTTCCGGAGATAGGTATCTACTGGAGATTCAGCCAGGGCCGCAGCGGTGCGGTCCTGCTAATGAACTGCTTGCCACTCCCCACCCCTGCCGCCACCGCTAGCCAGCAAACCGCCTTGCCAAGAGACACCCAGGAGAGACCCATGTCCGGTGCGTTGAAATGGTCCCCGTTCGAATCGGCGCAATGGCCGTCTGCCCACGAGGGGGCGGGCAGGAACCCATCGCAGCTCGCCGGCACAAACGGGCGGCCCTTTGAGCCCGCCGGCAGGCCAGCCCCCGTCCTTGTCGAGGAGGTCAGCGTCGACGAGTACGTCGACGCTGAGGCACTTGTGGTCCGGGCCCAGCTGCCGGGAGCGGACCCGGACAGGGACATCGAGGTCTTCGTGGCGGGGGGCGTGCTGCACATCCGGGCGGGGCGCAACGACTCCGGCGGCCACGCCGAGGGCAATGGAACCGGCCTTCATTCCGGGGCGCGGTACCGCCCGTTCGCCCGCAACCTCCCGTTGCCGGAGGGGGTTACCGACGCGGACATCAAGGTGACTTTCAGGGACGGCGTTTTGGAAGTGAGGACGCCGCTGCCGGGAGTACCCGGCACGGCTGCTGCGGAGAAGCGGCTCCCCATCAGCCGCGATTAGCTGCGGCTCCAGCACCAACAGCACAACAGCCGGGCAACCGGGAAAGAGGTAACTAAACACATGGAACGGCTCGGCTCATGGAACTGAAATCACAGTGGCACCGGCTTGATCCCGCCACCCGCCGATGGCTCATGGACAATCCCGGCTGCGTGGTGCTGCCAAGGACCATTTCCACGATCGTTGCCCGGGTTGCTGATGAGCCGGTGGTCCGCGACCAGCACGGCACGATCCAGCTCAGCGCTGCCGACGTCAGCTTCATCCGCACCCGGGTCCTCAGTTCTTCGGCCGGGGCGGAAAGCGCGGAGTCCGGCCCCCTCGACTAAGGGTGGCCGGACTCCGGTTCCGCCGGGCAGCGCCCGCTCCTGCTGCGCCAACCCCGAATTTACGACGCCGGGCCGGCGCCCACCGGGGCTTCTTCCGCCGTGATTTCTTCCGCAGCCGGTCCGGCACTGGCACCCTTGCGGTAGCGCCAGACGCCGATCCCCACCACGACCGCGGCCAGCGCCAGCGAGAGGAACAGGGACTCGCGGGTGGACTCAAGGATCACCATGCCGATAATCAGCGCAACGATGCTGACGATGGCCACCCAGGTCAAGTAGGGGAAAAGCCACATCTTGAGGGCAAGCTCCTTGGCGGCGGCACCCATGCGCCGGCGGAGGATCAACTGCGAGGCAGCGATGACCAGCCAGACGAACAGCGCAATGGCCCCCGAGGTGTTCACCAGGAACAGGAACACGGTGTCCGGCGCAATGTAGTTCAGGCCCACGGTGATGAAGCCGACCACGGTGGAGGCCAGTACGGCAGCGGCAGGTACGCCGCGCTTGGAGATCTTCGTCCACGCCCGTGGCGCGTCCCCGCGGCGGGAGAGTGAAAACAGCATGCGGCTGGCCGTATACAGTCCCGAGTTCAGGCAGGACAGCACCGATGTCAGCACCACAATGTCCATGATGGTGCCCGCGCCCGGAATGCCGAAGAGTTCGATCACGGCAACGTAGGGGCTCTTGGCCACGGAGGCGGAGTTCCACGGCAGCAGGGTGACCACAATGGCGATGGAGCCGATGTAGAACACCAGGATGCGCCAGACCGTGGACTTTACGGCCTTCTTCACGGCGTCCACCGGGTTCTCGGATTCGCCTGCCGCGATGGTGGCGATTTCGGCGCCGAAGAAGGAGAAGACCACCACAAGGATGCCGGCCAGGACCGCGCCCGGGCCGTTCGGCAGGAACCCGCCGTTGTTGACCAGGTTGTCCAGCCCGGGTGCCGGAACGCCCGGAATCAGGCCCAGGATGGCGGCAGCGCCGAAGAGCAGGAACAACACAATGGCAGCCACCTTGATGGAGGCGAACCAGAACTCGAATTCTCCGTACGACTTCACGGAGCCGAGGTTGGTGAGCGTCAGCAGCACCATGAGGATCAGGGCCCAGATCCACTGGTCGATGCCCGGAACCCAGCGGTGCATGATGGCAGCACCCGCGGTCGCTTCGATTCCCAGGACGATGATCCAGAACCAGGCGTAGAGCCAGCCGATGCTGAATCCGGCCCAGCGTCCCAGGGCTTTGTCCGCGTATGTGGAGAAGGATCCGGTTTCCGGGTTGGCTGCAGCCATTTCGCCGAGCATCCGCATCACCAGGATCACCACGATGCCTGCGGCCATGTAGGCGAGCAGGATGCCGGGGCCGGCCTGCTGGATGGCGGCGCCTGATCCCACAAAGAGGCCGGCGCCGATGACCCCGGCAATGGCGATCATGGAAAGGTGCCTGGGTTTCAGGGACTTGGAGAGCTGTTGGTCAGCGTGCATGGAAGCGCCGTCCTTCGTTGGGGGTGTGGGCCCTGGACGGACACGGATTGCCGTGTGTCAGGCCACATTTCTTTTTCACCCTAGACCGGATGGCGGGACGCGGATCTTGTGCACTCGAACATTTTGACGCTGACGGAAAAGGAGCTTCCCACAATGGATGATATCCCGAGGCAACGAAAGTTATTTTCAGTGCAACTTTGAAATGTGTTTGAAATCTACCTCCGGGTAGCTAGTAGTCCGGATTGCTGGGGACCACCAGTCCCGTTTCGTAGGCGTAGACCACAGCCTGCACCCTGTCCCGGAGATGCAGCTTGGCCAGGATCCGGCGCACGTGCGTTTTGACGGTCGCCTCGGAGAGGAAGAACCGGTGGGCGATCTCGGCGTTGGACAATCCTTCGGCCATGGCTTCCAACATTTCCGTTTCGCGCGGCGTCAGCGCCTCCAGCAAGGGGTCCCTCTGCTGTTCCTCGCCATGCGGGTGCCGGCCCCGGCCTGTTCCCGGCGTGGAGGCACCCGTTCGCTGTCCGGACACAGCCGCCGGGTGGTTCCCGCGGACATACGCTTCCAGCAGGCGTCGCGTGACGCGGGGTGCCACTACGGCATCCCCGCTTGCCACCACGCGCACGGCACTCACCAACTCAGCCGGCGCCACGTCCTTGAGCAAGAATGCCGAAGCTCCTGCCTGCAGCCCGGCAAAGGCGTATTCATCGAGGTCGAAGGTGGTCAGGATGATCACCTTGGCGCGGGACCCTGACGACGTCACGGCCCGGGTTGCCTCAATTCCATCCAGGACCGGCATCCGGACATCCATCAGCACCACGTCGGGGTTCACCTCCCGGACCTGCCGGATTGCGTCCGCCCCGTCCGAGGCCTCGCCCACAATACGAAGGTCGTCCTCGCCCTCGAGGATCAGCCGGAAGCCCATCCGTAACAGCGGCTGGTCATCCACCAGCAGGACGTTGATCGGTGCATTGCCGTTCATGATTTTCCTTGGTCCCCATTCCAATTCAGTACCGCGCTGACGCGCCATCCGCCACCGGCAGTGCGTCCGGCCTCCACCGTACCGCCGTAAATCCCCGCACGTTCGCGCATACCGGTCAGGCCCTGTCCGGAACCCGCCGGCCGCATCCCGGCGGAAGCTGCCTCCGGCCCGCTACCCACGGTGCCCTTGCCGTCGTCGAGCACTTCAATGGTGACCATGCCGTCAGTGCGGACCATGCTCACGTCCACCCGGCCCAGCGCCCGGCCGTAGCGGAGCACGTTCGTGAGCGACTCCTGCACGATCCGGTAGACGGTCAGCTGGAAGGCTGCGTCCTCGGGCAAGGCTGGCCCGGTGTGTGAGTAGTGCAGCGGCAACCCCGCCGTGCGGAAGCCCTCAAGAAGCTTGGCTAGGCTGTTTCCCGCGCTCAGGGGCTGGCGCGGCGCCAGGCCCGCCGGTGATTCGTCGCGGAGGACGCCCAGCACCCGGCGCATGTCCGCCAACGCCGTTCGTCCGGTCCGGGAAAGCTCGCCCAGGACCTCCGCGGCGCGGTCAGGACTCTTCCTGACCACCACCGCGGCGCCGTCGGACAAGGTGAGCATCACCGTGAGGGAGTGGGCAACGACGTCGTGCATCTCCCTGGCGATCCGGTTGCGTTCAGTGACCGAACCCAGCTCCGCGGTCCGCGCGGCCCAGGCGGCGATTTCCCGTTCGTGTTCCCGCCGCTGCCGGACGGAGATGCCGATTCCGGCGGCGATGATGTTGGACAGCGTGATGGTGATGCCGGCAACGATTCCGAAGACCAGCTGGGAATTCTCCGGTGCGGCGGGACCTCCGTTGGGAAGAGCGCGTTCCAGCGGACCCACCAGGGTCAGGAAGTACAACAGGGACAGCGGGGTGTTGGCCAACGCCAGCGCAGTGATGGCGAACCTGCGGGACCGCTGCACCGCAAGGGCATAGAGGGCAAACCACAGGCCGGCGGAGACGTTGGAGCCCCAGGGGTGCAGAAAAGTAATGCCCACTTCCAGGACAGCCACGGCGGCAACAACGGTCACCGGGTGGGACCGGCGGAAGACGAGCGCCGCGGCGACAGCGGCGAGCAGCGCGACCGCAGCCCAGTCGCCGTCGAGCACGGCATCCACGGCGGTGGGAGTGACCAGGAGCAGGTAGCACAGCACCACCACCGCATCCATGACCCGGGGGTGCCGGTGGAGGTACCGGCGGAGCCGTCCGCGCCGCCGGTCGGCGAGTTCGGCAAAGGACGCATCAACCTGAGTCAGGGCTGACACGTCCTTTGCCGGTGGTTCGTCATGCATGTGTTGAGCCTAGACGGCGATCCGGCCGCTCAAATGTCCCGCTTCTTCAGCAGGACCATGGCCAGCACAGCCGGAACCGCCACCCATGCGCCAAGTACGAGCGCCGCCTGCCATGCCTCAAGGGTCCCTTCCACATGTTCGACGGCGGTCAGCGGGGTCACGGTGTTGCCGGGGAGGTACTTGCGGGCTTCCTCGAAGAAGTCGCCGGGGATCAGCTGGAAGGCGATCGGCGCCACGAAGAACAGGCCCACCAGGCTCATGATCCCGCCTGCAGAGTTGCGGATGATGCTGCCCAGGGACATACCGATGGAGGCCACCGCCGCCACATACAGGCTGTTGACCACCAGCAGTTTGACGGACTGGGAACTGGCCAGGTCCAGGCTGAGGCCGTAGTTGTCCAGGATCGGGACGGACACCAGGCCGGCCAGCAGCGTTGACACGCCGGTGAGGACGAAGGACACCACCACCACCACGAGGAGCTTCGCCACGAAGGCCGGAATCCTCTTGGGTACGGCCGCGAACGTGGAACGCGCCATGCCTGTGGTGAACTCGGAGCTCATCAGCAGCACGCCCAGGGACCCGAGGATCAGCTGGGCGAAGGCAATGCCGGACGTTGGAGCGCTGACGGCGATGTCACCGCCCTGGGCAGCCATCTGGGCTGCGGCTTCAGGATCGGAGGCCATCTCCTCGCGGAACTGTCCGGTGGACCAGGCCGCCAGCGCACCGAAGCCCACCATCACCAGCATGGTGGAAGCGAGCAGGATCAGGGTGGACAGCAGGGTGCGGAACTTGATGAATTCCGAGTGCAGAACGCGCAGGAAACTGGGGCCGGGGCCGGGCGAAGCCGGGCTGCCACCCGAGCTGACGGCCTCTCCGGAGGGACCGCCGGCCCGGGGTGCCGCGCCGCCCTGCGCCCTGCGGCCGGAAGGGTTGGGTTCCAAAGTTGTTGAGCTCATGGCTTACTTGCCTCCGGTCTGGGTGGGAACGGGGGCTCCCGTGGTGATCAGCGAGTGGTATTCGACCTCATCCTTGGTCAGTTCCATGTACGCCTCTTCGAGGCTGGCCTGGAGCGGGGTGAGTTCGTAGATCATGATGTGGTTTTCCAGGGCGGTACGGGCGATCTGCCGCGGGTCCAGGCCCCTGACCTCCAGCAGTTCGTGCTCCTGGGCTTCCACCGAAACTCCGGTTCCGGCAAGGAAACGCATGAGCTGGTCCGGCTGGTCGGTGCGGACACGGGTGCGGACCGCGCCGTTGCCGGTGATGATGTCCTTGATCGGGGCGTCCGCGATGATTTTTCCGCGGCCGATCACGATCAGGTGGTCTGCTGTCACGGCCATTTCGCTCATGAGGTGGCTGGACAGGAAGACAGTGCGACCCTCCGAGGCCAGGTACTTCACCAGGTTGCGGACCCACACCACGCCCTCCGGATCCAGCCCGTTCACCGGCTCGTCCAGGATGACGGTCTGCGGGTCGCCCAGCAGTGCCGCGGCAATTCCCAGCCGCTGGCCCATGCCGAGCGAAAAGCCCTTGACCTTCTTCTTCGCGACGTCTGACAATCCGGTCATTTCGATGACCTCGTTGACGCGCTTCTTGGGGATGCTGTGTGTGGCGGCCATGGCCAGGAGGTGGTTGTAGGCTGAACGGCCGGTGTGGACGGCCTTCGCGTCCAGGAGGGCGCCCACCTCACGCAACGGCGCCGCGTGCTTGGTGAACGGAACTCCGTTCACGGTGACCGAGCCCGACGTCGGGGCGTCCAGTCCCATGATCATTCTCATCGTGGTGGATTTGCCGGCTCCGTTGGGGCCCAGGAAACCGGTGACCCGGCCCGCCTGAACCGTGAAATCCACTCCGCCCACGGCGGTTTTGTCGCCGTAGACCTTGGACAGGCCTCTTGCTTCAATCATGGAAGCGTTCCTTTGCGTAGCTGTGGATGCGGTGACGGCTTCTGCACGCCGCAGATCCGTTCGTACCACCCACGCTACAGACGCCGGGTACGCATTTCGCCGGTCTCAGGGATGATTCAGGGTGGAATCAGGGTAGTCCCAAGGGATGACCGCAGCTGCCCCTCAGGAAGCCGGCGACGGCTGCGGGGTGTAGTAGGTCAGTGCTCCAGGCAGCACCGAGAATTCGACGCGGCGTACCCCCGACAAAGCTTCACCGTCCACGGCAAGTGCCATGGGCGGCCCTGCTGCTTCCACGGTTACGGTGGTCGATTCCGTCAGATGCGTGATCCTGGACGTGGCCACCGTGCCGGTCAGCACGGACCAGAGCAGCCGGAGTCTCGCGAAGGACTCATCGGCTGTGATCATCCGGAGGTCCAGGACGCCGTCGTCCATCACCGGGCGCACCAGCGGTGCATGGTCGCGGGGGTAGTAGCGGCCCCGGCCCACGTACAGGATCCACAGCTTGTGGCGGACGCCGTTCACAGCCATGGTGGTGGGTCTGCCGGCCGCGAAGGTCCGGAACATTGCGGCCACCCCGGCGAGCGGTTTCCCAAGGGCCGGCTGCAGCTGTTCCCGCCGGCGGACCAGGTTTGGATACAGGCCGATGCTTGCCGTGTTGAGCATGATCCGTTCCAGTTTTTCGGGACTTTCGGGAAGGCCGCGCTCAACGAGCACATGCCCCACGTCCGCCTGGGCCGCCGCCCCGGCCGAAGCAGCCTCCACGGCATCCTCAAGGCTGGAGGTTCCGGCGTCGCGGGCAAAGTGGTTCAGCGTTCCGCCGGGAAGCACGAGCAGGGGGAGGGAAAGTTCGACGGCGACGGCCGCGGCCGTTCCCACCGTTCCGTCGCCGCCCCACACCCCGAGCGCGGCAGCACCGGGACGCCCGGCAACCGCCCTGATCTCGGCGGCAACGTCCCCGTCTTCGTCGATCTCCTGTATATGCGCTAATGGGAATACATCCTGCAGCGCCTTGATGGTCTCAGGCGCATATGATCCGCCCAAGGTGTTGACGGCGATGCTGAGTCCTTCGCCCCCGGGCAGCTTTGCGGCGCGGGTGGCCGTGCGCGTGGTCGGCGGGAAGGGCGGCCGGACGGGCCACCATTTGCGGGTGATCATGGCGGCGCCGGCCCCGATGGCTGAACCGAACAGCACATCCGACGGCCAGTGGGCCCCGGTATGAACGCGGGAGTAGGCAACGCCGGCGGCGAGCGGGGCCAGGGCGGCGCCGATCGCAGGCTGGATCAGCCCGACGCCCACGGCAAAGGCGGCCGCGGACGCGGAATGGCCGGACGGCATCGAGGAGCTGGTGGGCTGCGGATTCACGAACCGGAACACGGGCAGATGCTCGGGCAGCGGCCGTGCCCGCGGAAGCAGGGTTTTGAACACCACGTTGGTGACTGCCGAGGCCACACCCTGGGCAATCAGCCCGTGGAGTGCAGCGCGCCGGGGCTTGCCGGGGATGAGGGCCAGCCCGCCCGCCACAGCGAACCACAGTTTTCCGTGGTTCGCAGCCGCGGAGAGCCGGCGGAACAGGACGTCATGGTTTCCGCCGGGCAGGCCGGAGACGGCTTTGAGTAAGGTCCGGTCCAGCCCCGCCACCAGGCCAGGGCCTTTCCTCAGCATCCTTCGCATTTCCCCACCCTACCGCCGCCCGGCGCCGATGCCAGCGGTGCACAGCAGGGGTGGTGCGTGCCAGATGCTACTCGTTGCGGAGCGGTGCCCCTGGCAGCGGCTTCGCCGCTCCGGCGAGCACGAGCGCCACCAGGATGGGCACCATGATGGCAAGGAGGGCCAGGTGGATGCCTGTGAGGTCGCCCAGGTATCCGAGCAGTGGCGGGCCTGCCAGGAAGGAGATGTAGCCCAGCGTGGACACCACCGAAACCCGCGCCGCGGCCTTCTTAGGGTCGTCCGCAGCGGCGGACATGCCCATCGGGAAAGCCAGCGCCGCGCCGATGCCCCACAGGGCGGCTCCCGCCGTGGCCAGCCAGACGTTGCCGGCGAGGACAAAAAGGCCGAGGCCTGCGGCGGCCGCGGCCATGCTGGCGCGCAGCACGGCAACGCGGCCGTACTTGTCAATCACGAAACCGCCGCAGAACCGCATTGCCGTCATGGCCAGGACAAAGACGGCGAACATCAGTGCGCCGGTGGATTCGCTGGTGCCCAGGCCGTCCACGGAAGCTTTGGCGATCCAGTCGTTGCCGGCACCTTCGGTCAAGGTGGCACCAAGGACCACAACACCAATCAGCAGCGTGCGGCTGTCCCGCCAGGCGGACTCGCCCTTTGGCGCCGCGCCTTCCCCGCCGGGGTGGACCTCGGCGGCGGCGTGCGGAAGGAAGTACCGGGGAGCCACCATGGTGAGCACTGCCACGACTGCCGCAATGACCAACAGGTGGGCCGGCAGTCCTACGCCCAGTCCGGAGAGGCCGGCGCCGATCAGGGCGCCCACAAATGCGCCGCCGCTGAAAGCCGCGTGGAACTGCGGCATGATGGTGCGCTTAAGCCGGTGCTCGACGTCGGCCCCTTCGATGTTCTGGGACACGTCCCACAGTCCGACGCCGATGCCAAAAAAGAACAGCGCCACCGCAGTCCCGGGCACAGACTCGGCCAGCAGCGAGAAGGCGATCCCCACCCCGGCCAGGGCGGCCAAAAGCCCGCTGGCGCGGACGGCATTGGCGGTTCCGATCCGTCCTACCACCCACCCTGCCGTGGGAAGGGCAATCAGGGAACCGACTGCGGTGCACAGAAGCAGCGTGCCCATCTGTCCGGAGGTCACGTTCAGGATTTCGGTGACGGCAGGGATTCGGGCCGCCCAGCTGGCAAATACGAGTCCGTTGATCCCGAAGACCAGGAACGTGGCGGCGGCCGCGGCGTTCAGCTTCTGGGTGGAGACGGCGACGCTCATACGTTGACTACTTTCACTGAGTGTTTTCCAAGTTGTTCGAGTTCCTGCGGACTGAAGGCCCTGTCCGTGACGATGACGTCCACCGTGTCCAGAGTAGCCACCAGCGCCACGGCGGCGGCGTTCCATTTGGAGCCTGCACAGGCGGCGATGACCCGGCCGGCCGATTCGAGCCCCGCGCGTTTCACGGCGGCATCGTCAAGGTCGTGCGCCAGCAGCCCGTCTTTGAGGTTGACTGCGCAGGGTGTCACCACCGCGGTGTCGAAGCGGAGGGAGCGGATGTTGGCCTCGGCCAGCGGACCCCGGAAGCACAGCTCGCCGGGGATCAGGCTTCCGCCCGGCACAAGCACGGCGGGGCGGCGCCCGGCCGGGCCTTCGGCAGTCAACGCGTTGAGGGCGGGCAGCGACATGGGCATGAGCGTCAGCTCGCGTTGACGCAGCTGGCGGGCGATCTCCGTGGCTGTCGTGCCGCTGTCCAGCCAGACGTGTTCCCGGTCCTGCAGCAGGCCCGCCACGCCGGCGGCGATCCGCACCTTGGCGTCCTGCTCTTCCAGCTCCCGCTGCCCGTACCCGGGATTCTCGCCACGGAGCAGCAGGCTTTTGGCTCCGCCGTGCACGCGGCGTAGGACGCCTTGGACGGCCAGGGTGTCCAGGTCACGGCGGATGGTGGCTCCGGATGCTCCGCATTCCGCCATCAGCTCGTCGACCGTCACCTCTTCGCGGCTCCGCAGCAGCTCACCGATCAACCGGTGCCGCTCGTCAGTCCTCATGTTCAAATGCTAAGCGAAAATGATCATTTGATCAAAGTTGCTGATTATCTGAGCGGCAGCATTTTCGCCAACCCTCTCTCACGTCCTGCCGGAAAAGCGCCAACCCTCTCTCACGTCCTGCCGGAAAAGCGCCAACCCTCTCGCACGGATGAGAGAGGGTTGGCGCAAAACAGGCAGGAAGTGAGAGAGCGTCAGGTTTAGCGGGTGACCTCTTCCAGCAGTTCCAGCACGTGGCGGTACTGCTCACCTGTGGCCCGGGTCATGCCCAGTTCGCAGGTCCGGTTGCACGAGGCGTGCGCTACGGCACCCATGTCCGCCACCTCGGCAGCCTGTTTCGCCGTTGCCGACGCCGTCAGTTCGGGATGCAGCATGCCCCGGTCCCCGGCGAACGCGCAGCAGCCCCAGTTTTCCGGAACGTCGACCCGCTCGGCGACGGCACCGGCCACCGCGCCGAGGGCATCGTTGAGGCCCATCCGGGTGGACGAGCAGGTGGGGTGCAGGGCCAGCGACTCCAGCCTTCCGTGGTCCGGCAGCCGGGGCAGGATCCGTTCCGCGGCGAAATCCACGGCGTCCACCATGCGCAGGGCTCGCTGCCCGGGAGCGGGCGCGTCCGACTCGACGGCCTGGCGCAGGCCCTCGGTGCAGGAGGATGCGTCGCAGACGATGGAGAGTTCACCGTCCCGGGTTGCCTCCCGGAGGGCCGCAAAGGTCTTTTCCCGCATCGTCTTCCGGCCGGCGTCCATCCCCTTGGAGGACCAGGGTGTGCCGCAGCACAGTCCGTCGATGCCTTCCGGAACGAGGAGCGTGAGCCCTGCCCGGTCGCACAGTTGTTCGAAGCTGTACTGGACGCCGTGTCCTTTGGTGTCCCCGCCCGCGTCAGCCGGGCCGAACATGGTCCCCACGCACGCCGGGAAGTAGACGGCGTCCGGTGCCCGGTCCGGCGTCGGACGTTTCCGCACGGAACCGCCTGCCGGCAGCTCCGCCGAGTACAACGGGACTGTGTCCGTGCCCAGGACCGCCCTGGCAGCCTTGTTGGGCGGGACCAGCGCGGCGGCCGGCAGCTTGTTGACCACGGTGAGCGCCAGCGAGGCACCGCGGGTCACCCCTTCCCAGTGCTTGGCAGCCGCGTTCCAGGCGCCGTTGGCCACGGGACCGGCCTCGGAACGCCTGATCCGCTTGACCAGGAGCCCTGTGTTGATCTCCACCGGACAGGCCGTCTGGCACATGCCGTCCACGGCGCAGGTCTGCACCGATTCGTAGTCGTAGTCCTTTTCCAGTTCCTTGACCAGCGCCGTGTCCCCGGCCAGCCGGGCGGACTCGATGGCGCGCAGCGTCACGATCCGCTGGCGCGGAGTGAGGGTGATGTCTTTGCTGGGGCACACCGGCTCGCAGTAGCCGCAGGAGACGCAGCGGTCCACTTCCTCCGCCACGGGCGGCGCCGTCTTGATGTGCCTCAGGTGGGCCAGCGGGTCGTCGTCCATCAGCACGCCCGGGTTGAGCATCGCGGCAGGGTCGAAAAGCCGCTTGATGCTGCGCATGACGTCGTAGAGCTCGTCACCGTACTGCCGGCGCACGTAGGGGGCCATGACGCGCCCGGTCCCGTGCTCGGCCTTCAGGGATCCTCCCTCGGCCAGGACCAGGTCCGCCATGTCCTCCGTGAACGCGCTGTAGCGGTCCAGTTCTGCCGCGGTGGCAAAACCGTCGGTGAGCATGAAGTGGACGTTGCCGTCCTTGGCATGGCCGAAGATCACGCTGTTGCCGTAGCTGTACTTGTCGAAGAGCCGGATCAGTTCCCGGCAGGTGCGGCCCAGCACGGGCACGGGCACCACAATGTCTTCCAGCAGCGCGGTGGTGCCCCGGGGCCGCGCCCCGGCCACCGAAGCGTAGAGGCCTTTGCGCAGCTGCCAGAGCTGCCCGCGTTCCCGGGCGTCTCCGGTGAACCGGGCAGGGGCGGACAGCCCGAGGCCCGGAAGGATGCCCTCGCCGCTGCCCTGGAGTTCCGCCAGGTGCCCGGCGCTCCCGGCGGAGTACTCCACCAGCAGGGCGGCATGGTCCCGGACCGCCAGGTCATGGACGACGGCGGGCGTCCCCTTCAGCGTCTGGCCCACCTTCAGGGACAGCGCATCCATCAGCTCGATGGTCGCGGCGCCCGTTTCAACGAGGGCAGGCAGCGCGGCGTTGGCTGCCTCGAGGTCGGGGAACACCAAGAGGCCGGCGGCGGCGTGCTGGAGCCGCGGAATGGTGCGGAAGACCGCCTCGGCCACAAACCCCAGGGTGCCTTCGCTGCCGACGATCAGGTGGGCCATGATCTCCACCGGGGTCCGGAAGTCCAGCAGGGAGTTCAGGCCGTAGCCCATGGTGTTCTTCATGGCGAACTGCTGGCGGATCCTGTGCACGGAGTCCGCGTTGTTCCGGACCCGCTCGGCCAGCCGGGACAGTCCTTCGTAGAGTTCCGGTTCCTGGGCGCGGAACTTCCGGTCGGCGTCGGGCGCTCCGGTGTCGACGACGGTGCCGGACGGCAGCACCACGGTCAGGGATTCCAGGGTGCGGTAGGTGTTGTCCACGGTCCCGCAGTTCATGCCGGAGGAATTGTTGGCCACCACCCCGCCGATCGTGCATGCCGCCTCACTGGCCGGATCCGGGCCGAATTTCCGGCCGTACCGGGCGAGCCTCGCATTGAGCGCCCGCACGGTGACCCCAGGCTGGACGCGCACCCGGGCGCCGTCGTCGAGCACTTCGATATCCCTGAAGTTGCGCCGGACGTCAACCAGCACGCCGTCGGTGACCGCTTGGCCGCTCAGGCTGGTTCCGCCCGAGCGGAAGGTCAGCGGAACGCCCTGGGCTGCGCTGGCCCGCAGCAGTCCGCCGACTTCGGCAGCACTCCCGGCTGTCACCACCGCCTGGGGGACCATCAGGAAATGCGAGGCGTCATGGGCGTTCGCATGCAGGTCGATGGCCCGGGTCTTCACCTGGCCGGGATCGTGCACTGCCGCGCGCAGGCCCGCCATGTCCAGGGGAGCCATCAGGGGACCATCCAGCCGAGCACGGGGGTGGACTGCAGGAAGATCAGCACGGTGATGAGTGCCAGCAGGCCCAGGCTCCAGCCCAGGAGCTTCCGGAAAAGGGTTCCCTCGGCGCCATCAAGGCCCACCGCAGCCGAGGCCACGGCAAGGTTCTGCAGCGACAACATTTTGCCCATCACGCCGGCGGACGAGTTGGAGGCCGCCATCAGCACCGGAGACAGGCCGGTCTGCTCGGCGGCGGTGGCCTGCATCTGGCCGAACAGGGAGTTGGAGGACGTGTCCGAGCCGGTGAGGGCCACACCGATCCACCCGATCAACGGCGAGAGGATGGCAAAGAAGCCGCCCGCGGAGGCCAGCGCAAAGCCCAGGGTGGTGGTTTGGCCGGACAGATTCATCACAAAGGAGAGCCCCAGGACGGCGGTGACGGTGACAATGGTCCAACGCAGCTGGACCAGGGTGTCCCGGTAGATCCGCAGGCCGTGTGATGCAGTGATTTTATACAGCAGCATGGTGAGCAGCCCGGAGAACATCAGCAGCGTGCCGGTGGCCTTGAGGTGGTCGAGCTTGAATTTGGTGGCCGCCACCGGCTTACCGGCCGAATCGGTGATTTCCAGCCCGGGCCAGGCAAACGTCACGCTGCCTACCTGGCCCAGCCAGGTCTTGACGAACGGAATCTGGGCCACGGAGAACACCGCGATGATGATCAGGTAGGGAGCGATCGCCATCCAGATCTGCCGTGGTTCGGGCCGGGAGTTGTCCGTGGGGACCGGGGCAGCAGTTGCAGGGCGCTCCGTGCCGCGCCCGACGGCGGAACCGCCGGCGGCGCTGACAGCGGCACCGCTGTCACGGGCGCCGGTCCCCACGGCGGCGGCAGCGTGCTCCGCCGCCGGCACTGTTTCCACGGCGCCGCCCATTCCCACGGTTTCCTTCGGCTGCCAGACCTTGAGCATCAGCAGCACTGCGGCCACCGTGACGACGGCGGCAACAACATCGGTGAGCTCCACGGCGAAGTAATTGGAGGTGACAAACTGGGCCGCGCCGAAGGCCACGCCGGCCACCAGGGCCACCGGCCAGGTCTGCTTCACACCGCGCCGGCCGTCAACGATGAACACGAGCAGCAGCGGCACGATCAGGGCAATGAAGGGCGTCTGGCGCCCGGCCATCGAGGAGAGATCATGCAGCGGCAGGCCGGTGACGCCGTTCAGGGCGATGATCGGCGCGGCCATTGCGCCGAAGGCCACGGGAGCAGTGTTGGCGAGCAGCGAGACGATGGCCGACTTCAGCGGCTTCATGCCGGCTGCCATCAGCATGGCGGCGGAGATCGCCACCGGTGCGCCGAAGCCCGCGAGGGATTCCAGCAGGGCGCCAAAGCAGAAGGCGATCAGGATGGACAGGATGCGGAGGTCGTTTGAGATGGAGCGGATGGTCCGTCCCAGCACCTCGAACCACGGAGTGGCCACGGTGAGCCGGTAGATCCACAGCGCGTTCACCAGGATCCACAGGATCGGGAACAGGCCGTAGAAAATGCCGGCCGCGGTGGCGCTCAAAGCCTGGTTGACCGGCATCTGCCAGCCGGCAATCGCCAGCACCAGGGACAAGGCAAGGCTCGCGAGGGCGGCCTTGGGTGCCTTGACCTTGAAGACGCCCAGGAGGACGAAGAGCAGGACGAGGGGGAGCGCTGCGCAGAGCGCCGAAAGCACAAGGGACCCGGCGATCGGGTCAAGGATCTGCTGAAACATGTGTCTCCAGATTGTGTTAGGCGTCACAACACCGTGGCGCCCTACGATTGTCTAACAAGTACACATGATGGTCAAGGCCTCCATGCTGACTTGTCTGGCAAGATGGGGACTGAATCTAGTGTCCTTGGCGGGAATGGAGCTCCGGTGGCCGGCCGAATTACAGCAGTTTCGATCGTGGACGCGATCGCCGCGGACCTCCGGAGCCGGATCTTTTCCGGTGAACTCGGTCCCGGCCATACCCTCACCGAAACAGACGTGGCCACGTCCTACGAGGTGGCGCGTCCCACGGCGAAGGCGTCCATTGAGAAGGTCGTCGCCGAAGGGCTGCTGGACCGCGGGACCCACAAGACCGCACGCGTGGTGGAACTCGGACCTGATTCTGTGCGGGATATTTATCTGGCCCGCGCCTACTTGGAAAGCGAAGTGCTCCGGCGGCTCGCACGCACCAAGGAGGTGCCGGAAGCAGCCCGGCAGGCCAACCGGGACATCGCCGCGCTGCGGACCGGAGCCCCGCTGGACGTCATTGAACCGGACATGCGGTTCCACACCAGTCTGATCGACGCCGTGGGCAACGAGCGCATCAGCAGGATGTACCGCTCGCTCGTGGGCGAGGTGAAACTGTGCATGGTCCGCATCCAGTCCCTGCACCTGCTGGACACCGCGCTGATCCAGGCGGAACACCAGAAAATCCTCGAACTGATCGAGGCAGGCCAGGGGGAAGCCGCTGCCGACCTGCTGGACGAGCACCTGGGGCGCGCCCGCGAACGCCTTGTCTCCGCCATGGGCGGAACTGCCGGACCGGAGGCCGAGGTCCCCTCCGGACTGCTGCCCGAGTAACGTGTCCCGCCGTTAGCGGGCGCGCTCCACCCGCTTCTCATCCCAGACCGGTTCCGCGGATTCATACACCCTGCCGTCGGAGCCGAAGACCAGGAAGCGGTCGAAGGTCCGGGCGAACCAGCGGTCGTGGGTGACAGCCAGGACCGTCCCCTCGAAGTGGTCGATGGCGCGCTCCAGGGCCTCGGCCGAGTGCAGGTCCAGGTTGTCGGTGGGCTCGTCGAGGAGCAGCAGCGTGGCACCGGAGAGCTGCAGCAGCAGGATCTGGAAACGCGCCTGCTGCCCGCCGGAGAGGGACTCGTACTTCTGCTCCGACTGTGCGGCCAATCCGTAGCCGTCCAGGGCACCGGCAGCGGCCTCGCGTCCCAGCCCGGAGCGGTGCTCGTCGCCGCGGTGCAAAATTTCCAGCAGGGTCTTGCCCAGCAGATCCGGACGGACGTGCGTCTGTGCGAAGAATCCGGGCCGGATGCGGGCGCCGAGTTTCACGGTGCCTTCATGTGGCACTTCTGCGATGTCGACGTCGGACACCGGCAGGTGCTCCCGCTCCGGATCCGTTCCCCCGGTGGCCAGCAGGCGCAGGAAGTGGCTCTTGCCGGAGCCGTTAGAGCCCAGCACGCCCACACGGTCGCCGAACCACACTTCGGTGGAGAACGGCTTCATCAGCCCGGTCAGCTCCAGCTTTTCGGCAACAATCGCGCGCTTGGCGGTACGGCCGCCCTTCAGCCGCATCTGCACGTTCTGTTCGATCGGCAGTGCCTCGGGCGGGCCGGCTTCCAGGAACTTCGCCAGCCGGGTCTGGGCGGCGTGGTACCGGTTGGCCATGTCGGAGCGGAACGCAGCCTTGTTCTTGTACATGTTGACGAGTTCCTTGAGCTTTACGTGCTCCTCGTCCCAGCGTTTGCGCAGCTCCTCGAAGCGGGCGTTGCGGTCCGCGCGGGCGTCGACGTAGGAGCCGAAGCCGCCGCCGTGGATCCACGCACCGGCGCCGTTGATGCCCGGTTCAAGGGTCACGATGCGGCCTGCGGCGTTGTTCAGCAGCTCACGGTCGTGGCTGATGAAGAACACGGTCTTCCTGGACTCGTTGAGCTTGGCCTCGAGCCAGCGCTTGCCCGGCACGTCAAGGTAGTTGTCCGGTTCGTCGAGGAGCAGGAGTTCGTCGGGGCCGGCGAACAGTGCCTCCAGCACCAGCCGCTTTTGCTCGCCGCCGGAAAGGCTCGACGCCGGGCGGTGCTGCGCGCGGTCGAACGGAAGTCCCAGCGCTGCCATGCAGACTTCGTCCCAGACGGTCTCGACGTCATAGCCTCCGGCGTCTCCCCAGTCCACGATCGCCTGGGCATACTGCATCTGGGTGGGCTCGTCGTCGTGCTCCATCATGGCCAGCTCGGCGTCGTCGACGGCACGAGCGGCGGCGGCCAGGGCCGGCGGGGCGGCGGACACCAGGAGGTCGCGGACAGTGGAATCATCCCGGACCTGGCCCACGAACTGTCGCATGATGCCCATGTTGCCGGACCGGCCGATCACGCCTTCATCGGGGACCAGGTCGCCGGAAATGATGCGGAACAGCGTGGTTTTGCCTGTTCCGTTGGGTCCGATCAGCGCAGTCTTGGTGCCGTCCGGGACCTTGAAGGTCACCCCGTTCAGCAGCTGGGTGCCGTCGGAGAGGAAGTAGTCGATGCCGGAAACGTCAATATGGGCCACGTATTCAATCTTCCCACGGCTGCCCGTGCAGGAGTTTTACTCCGGGCTAACCCGCTGCGACCAGGAACTCCTTGAGCAGCGGACCGGATGTTGTGGCTCCCAGGCCCCCTTCTTCGACAAAGACGGCCACGGCGAGGTCGCCGTGTACGGCCACGATCCAGGCATGCGTCTTCGGCGGGTTCTCCGTGCCGAATTCAGCCGTGCCTGTCTTGGCCCCCACGGGTTCCCCCGGCACGGAGGCCAGGAACCCTGCGTGCCCGGAAGTGACCACGGCCCGCATCATGTCCGCCAGGGCGGCGGCCTCCGCTGCCGTGACCGGCTTCTCCGCGGCCTTCGCGGGGGCAGGAGCAGTGGAGGACAACGACGGCGCCGTTCCCTCCGCCGTCGCGGTTCCGGACCCTTCCGTGGCTGCCGTTCCAGTGGCAGAGCCGTTGCCGGCGTCGGCGTCGGCGTTCAGCACGAGAGTGGGCGACACGGGGGAGCCCTTGGCCACGGATCCGGCCATCACCGCAGCCGCCAGCGGGGAGAGCAGCACCTTGCCTTGTCCGATCATGGACGCGGCGTGCTCGGTGCCCTCGGCCTCCCCCGGCACTGACCCGAGGAACGCGTCTGCCCCGAGCGCCGGCGCCTCGACCGCAACGCCGAGAGAGGTGGCCGCGGATTCAAGCTGGGCCTGGCTGACGGACTCGCGGGCTGCGATGAACGCAGTGTTGCAGGAGTGCGCGAACGCGTCCCTCAGGGTGACGGATCCCAGCGAGCCTTCCGGATAGCCCTCGGCGTTCTTGAACGTTCGTCCGTCCACGGTGAGCGTCGGCGTGCATTCGACTTTCGAATCCGGCGTCAGGCCGTTGCGGATCATGGCCAGCGCGTCCACCATCTTGAAGGTCGAGCCGGGAGCGTACTGGCCCAGCAGCGCCGTGTTGTAGCCGTTGCTGCCCGGTCCCGAGGCTGCGGCGAGGACGGCGCCGCTGGAGGGGCGCAGGGCAACGATGGCAGATGCCGGGCCGACATCCGCCAGGACGTCTTCGGCGAGCTGCTGCAGCTTCGGGTCCAGCGTGGTCTTCACCGGGGTTCCCGGCTTCATCTCAACCTGGAACAGGATCCGGCGGCCCTGGTTCGGCAACGCCTGCTTCTCCTCGGCGGTGAGGCCTTCCTTGACGGCAAAGACCTGGACGCCGTTGGTGCCGCGGAGCTGAGCGTCGTACTGCTGCTGGAGCCCGCCGGTGCCGGTGGTGTCCCCGGCCTTGAGCGCCCCGCCTGATTTTTCGATCTGTTCGGCATTTGCCTCGGCGGCCGTGCCCAGGAGAGCGCGGGCGAAAGTCCGGGTAAGTGCCAGCGGCAGGAGGTCGGGGACGGACCGGGCGCCGGGAATCTGGGCGATCTGCTCGTCCGTGACGGTCCGGCCGTCCTGGCGCAGCGTGATGGCGGCGACGAATGCCTCGGGGCCGGCCGCCTCGACCTGCTGCGTGTAGGCGGCCGGATCCACCCCCACCAGCTGGGCGAGTTTCGTAGCGGACGCGGCGGGGTCGGCGGACACCAGGCGCGGCTTGTCGATGCCGACGTACACCACGGGCCGGTAGGTGACGAGTTTCGCGTCGCCGGCACCCAGGATTTCCGCCCGCTGCGGGGACTGGTTCGCGGTTCCAATGACTTCACCGTCGGCCAACTCAGGGGCCAGCAAGGCGGGCGTCCACACGGTCAGCCATTTGTCACCGGACTTCTTCAGCTCAGCAGAGGCGGTGTATTTCCACTCGCCGGAGCCGATCTTCCAGCTGTAGTTCAGCGGAACGGTTGCGGTGTCTTTCTCCAGTTTCAGCTCTCCGGCCTCGACCGCCGGCTTGGCGGGATCGAGCGCCTGGAACACTTCCTTCAGCTGTTCGTTGGCTGCTGCGGCATCCTTGCCCTCGAAGGCGACGGACCCGACGTCCAGCGCCGCGACCCCGGCAGCGAGCTGCTTCGCGGCGTCCTGCGCGCCGGCACGGCCGTCGTCGCAGGCCACCAGCGATCCGCCGATAATGAGTCCGACAAGGGCAAGCGAAAGTTTCTGAAAGTTCCCCACGGCGCCATTATGCCCGCAAGCCCGGACAAAGTACTTGTCACATGGCGGCCGGCGTCAATCAGGACGTCGATCAGGCCAACGTCTGTCAGGCGGGGCGGATGATCCGGCGCTGCGTTGCCACTGAAATCGCGGCAGTGCGGTTGTCCACGCCGAGTTTCCCGTAGATGTGCACCAGGTGGGTCTTGACGGTGGCTTCGGAGATGAAGAGCTGGCGGGCGATGGCACGGTTCGGCAGTCCGGTAGCGAGGAGCTGCAGCAACTGGATTTCCCGGGCCGACAGTGCCGGTTCCGGATCGCGGATCCTGCCCATCAGCCGCGCGGCAACCTCCGGAGCAAGCGCCGTCCCGCCGGCGGCTGCGGAGAGCACGGCCTGGCGGATGTGCTCGGGCGGCGCATCCTTGAGCATGTACCCGCTTGCCCCGGCTTCGACGGCGGCGAGGATATCGGCGTCGGAATCATAGGTGGTGAGGATCAGCACCGGCGGGGCGGGCGTGCCTGCCTCACCGGCCTTGATCTTTCGCGTGGCGGTGACGCCGTCCATGCCTGTGCCCATCTGCAGGTCCATGAGGACCACGTCCACGGGCTCGCCGAGGGTGCGGAGCCGGGACAGCTGGGCCAGCGCGTCGGCGCCGTCGCCGGCTTCGGCGGCCACCGTGATGCCCTCGAAGTCGCTGAGCATGGCACGGAGCCCGGCGCGGACCACGGGGTGGTCGTCCACCAGCAGGATACGGACTCCGGTCATTGCGGTTCCTGACTGTCCACCAGCGGGAGCCGGATGGCCACCACCGTTCCCTCGCCCGGGGCGGACTCGATGTCCAGCGTTCCGGAGAGCGCCGCCACGCGTTCCCGCAGGGATTGGAGGCCATAACCGGAACCGTCCTTTCGCTGGGGACCGCCCCCTGCCCCCGCCGCCTCCGGGCGGAACCCGACGCCGTCGTCGTAAATATCCATGGCCACTTCGGTGTCCATAAAGGACAGGGTCACGACGGCGGTGCTTGCCTTCGCGTGGACCCAGACGTTCGCAAGGCTCGCCTGTGCTGCGCGGAGGAGGGTGGTGGAGTACGGGTTGGGTAGCTCGACGGGGGTGCCTTCGAGGTCGAAGCGGCACCGCAGCCCTGCCCCGCGGGCCGCCGCCTCGGCCTCGGTCTTTTCGCAGAGCCGGCGGAGGCTGCCGGCGAGGGACACGTGCTCGAGCTCCGGGGATTGCAGGCCGCGGACGAAGTTGCGTGCCTCGGCGAGGTTGGCGGACGCCGTCTCCTGAACGGTCCGGAGCCTGGCCCGGGCCGTGTGCGTGTCGCCGTTGTCGAGGGCTTTTTCGGCCGAGCGGCCCATCAGCACAATGCTGGAAAAGCCCTGGGCCAGGGTGTCGTGGATTTCGCGGGCCAGCCGCGCCCGCTCGGTCAGCGTTCCGGCGTCGTGCTGGCTGCGGGCGAGTTCCCCGCGTGTGCGGCGCAATTCCTCGGCTGCAAGCCGCTGGTTCTCCGCTTCGAGGTAGAGCGCCCGGTAGGCAAGGCCGGTGACCACGGCGAAGGCCGCGCCGAAGACCGGCCCCAGGACCATCGGCAGCTCCAGGCCTTGGCCTGCTGCCCCCCGGTTGTGGAACCAGAGCGCCACCACCACCAGCGCCGTGGACGTCGCAATCACGGGCAGCGCCACGCGCCGGGGAAGCACGTGCAGTTGGAGGAAGAACAGCGGAAAGGCCAGCCAGACGAAGTCCGCACTGGACCAGATCAGCACCAGCCACAGGACCGAGACGGCACCGAGCCACCATTTGGCATAGGGCCGCGGATCAAAGCGGTTCGTGTCAGTGGAGTGGCGCTTCTCCAGGACGGTGCCGGTGAGGTAGACGGCGGCGAGCAGTGCGGCGAGGACCAGCGGCAGCCAGCCGGACGGCGCCGGAGCGGCCATCAGGACGCGGGCCATGGCCACCGCCAGCAGGACGGCGAAGCCGACGTGGAGGCAGGTCCTCAGGAGCCGCAGGATTATGGCGGAACCGCTGGGTTCACCCTGTATCAACGCGTGCCTCGCATCAACCCAGCGTATCCTCCGGAGCCCCTGTTTCCGGGCGAAACGAGGCAGGCCGGCCGGAGATCAACCATTTGGTTGATCCGCTGCTGCACCCCCTGTCTGCAGACGGCCCACCGGGCGGCCGATGTGCGTTGTGGCGTACGGCGGAAGAGTGGAAAGGAGCCACCTCCCACGAAAGGAACCCCGTGTTTCTCGCCATTCGCGATCTCCGCTTTGCCAAAGGACGCTTCGCCCTCATGGCATCCGTCATCGCCCTGATCACCCTCCTGCTTGTCATGCTCTCGGGGCTGACGGCAGGCCTCGGAAACCAGTCGACGTCGGCCATCGCCGGGCTGCCGGCCGACCAGATCGTGTTCGGCGCCCCCGCGGGGACTCCGGCCAAGGCATCCTTCACGGAATCCGAGGTGACCCGGGACCACGTGGCAGCCTGGTCCGGACAGGAAGGCGTGTCCGGTGTAGAGGTGCTCGGCATCAGCCAGGTCCGTGCGCAGGCCGCCGGAACATCCGGCGCGCCCGGAGGCTCGGCGAACGTGGCTGTCTTTGGAGGTGGCAGCGGACTGTCCGCTGCGGACGACGGAACCGTCGTTGTCGGCGAGACCCTCGCCGCGGATCTGCACCTCAGCCGCGGCAGCCTCCTGGATGTGGGCGGCACTGAACTTGCAGTTGTGGACATCGTTCCCGACCAGTGGTATTCACACACGGGTGTCGTCTGGACATCGCTGGACGACTGGCGGCAGCTGGCCCGCTCAGGCAGCGAATCTGTCGGCACCGTGCTGGCAGTAACGTTCGACGCCGGTTCACAGGTTGACGTGGACGCTGCCAATGCGGCGGCCGGATCAGTCAGCGCCACCAGGGACGGTTCCTTCCAGGCCCTGGGGTCCTTCAAAAGTGAAAACGGGTCGCTGGTGCTGATGCAGGCCTTCCTCTACGGCATCTCTGCCCTCGTCATCGTCGCGTTCCTGACGGTGTGGACCGTCCAGCGCACCCGTGACATCGCCGTGGTCAAGGCAATGGGCGGGTCCGCGGGCTACGTGCTCCGGGACGCGTTGGGGCAGGCCGCCGTGGTCCTGGCCGCCGGCACCATCGCCGGCGGCGGACTGGGCCTGGCGGGCGGCTTCTTCGCTTCCCGGGCTGCCCCGTTCCTGCTCACCCCGGCCACCACGCTGGTACCCATGGCCGGCATCCTGCTCCTGGGCCTCGGAGGAGCGGCGGTGGCGGTCCGCGGCGTCACCCGGGTGGACCCGCTGCTTGCTCTCGGTGGCAACTAATTCTTAACCTTCACGGCCCTACATTCCTCGAAAGGAATATTCAATGAATGCTCCGCTCAACCTCGTCAACGTGACCCTCGAATACCCGGACGGAGGCACCAGCCTCAAGGCCCTGGACCGGGTCAGCCTGGCGCTCGGCGCCGGCGAATTCCTCGCGTTGGTGGGCCCCTCGGGTTCCGGAAAATCCTCCTTGCTGGCAGTTGCCGCGGCGCTCATCCGTCCCACGTCTGGTGTGGTGAGCATCGACGGGCATGAAGCCACTGGCCTGCCGGACGCCGAGCTGACGGCGCTGCGGAGGAAGAGGATCGGCATCATTTTCCAGCAACCGAATCTCCTCCCGTCCCTGACGGCGTTGGAACAGCTGCTCCTGGCGGACCACCTGCGCGGCAAGCCGTTGGCTGCTGCCCGCCGCCGTGCAGCGGAGCTCCTGGACGTCGTCGGACTCGGGCCGGTGCAGGACAAACGCCCGCATCAGCTCTCCGGCGGGCAACGTCAGCGCGTCAACATTGCGCGCGCCCTGATGGGCCTGCCGAAGGTACTGCTCGTAGATGAACCGACGGCGGCCCTTGACCAGGAACGAAGCGGCGGCATCGTCCGGCTGCTGCGCGAGGTCACGGACGAATTCAGCGTGGCCACGGTGATGGTTACCCACGACACGGAATTCGTCCCGCTGACAGATGCCGTAGCCAGCATGCGCGACGGGCGGCTCTCGGCTCTTCAGCCCTCCGGCAACGCCGCTTCCCGGGCGTCGTCGTAGGCATCCCTGGCGTCCAGGATGCTGGGGACATTCGATTCGGCCCATTCCCGGAGGACTGAGAGCGGGCGGAGCAGGGACAGGCCCAGACCGGTCAACTCGTAGTCGACCCGGGGAGGGACTTGGGCATAGACGGTCCGGGTGACCAGGCCGTCCCGTTCCAGCGTCCTCAGTGTCTGGGTCAGGACTTTGGGCGTGATGACGTGGACGTGTTGGCGCAGTTCGGAGAATCGCACGGGTCCGTTGGCCAGCACCTGCACCACCAGGGACGCCCATTTGTCTCCGATCCGCTGGAAAACAACCCGGGACGGGCACTGCGGATCCATGATGTCGGCACCGGCCGTGGCGGCAGTCAGAACGGTATCCATTCAACCCCTCGTTTCTTCTGGCTCCTAGGTATCCTCAAGATACTATGAGCTCCTACGGTACCCAATATGAGGGACGGCGTGAAAATCGCGGTGTACGGCGCCACCGGGATGGTGGGCGCCCAGATCGTCAAGGAATCACTGCAGCGCGGCCACGAAGTCACGGCTGTTTCACGGTCTGGCGCATGAAAGCAGCCTTCGAAAGCGCCGGATCGACGCGCCTGGTGGTGGTGGGAGGGGCCGGCGGGCTCGTCCATCACCATCCCCGACTTCGCCGTGGCGCTTCTCGACGAGCTGGAATCACCGGCCCACCGCCGGACGCGCTTCACGGTGGCGAACCCGGACATGGGCACGGACACCGCCGCGGGTCCCCACTGAGGAGGTGCGCTACAGGCCCAGTTCCGGCAACGGAAGCCCGAATATGTCCCTGAGGGCATATCTTGCGGCGTGGAAGCCTGGCATGCCGGTAACCCCGGGCCCCGGGGGTGTCGAGGAGGAACACAAGTACACACCGGCAATTGGCGTCCGCCAGGGCACGGGGCTGATCACTGGCCGCTGGATCAGTCCGCGGAGGTCCATGAGTCCTGCAGCGAAGTCGCCGCCGACGTAGTTCTGGTTGTACTCCGCCAGGCCGGCCGCCGTCGTCACGTGCACTTGCATCACAATGTCCCGGAATCCCGGCGCAAAACGTTCCAGCTGCGCCGTCACAGCCTCGGCCATATCCACCGTTGACCCGGCCGGCACATGGCAGTAGGTCCAGAGGATGTGCCGGCCTCCCGGGGCGCGGGAATCATCGAAGCGCGACGGCTGGGACACCAGGACGTAGGGCCGTTCCGGGTGCTTTCCCGCGGCCACCTGGTTTTCGGCATGGGCCATCTCGGCCCGGGTGCCGCCCACATGGACAGTTCCGGCGTCGGCCAGTCCTGCCGCAGCCCATGGAACGGGCCCGGACAGGATGAAGTCCACTTTGCAGGCGGCATTTCCAAACCGGAACGAAGCCAGGGACCGGCGGTATCCGGCCGGCAGCCTGTCCCCGCCCAGCCTGAGCAGTGCCGGCGGGGCAATATCCAGGAGTGTCGCCTTGGCTGCCGGCAGCTCCGCCAGTGACTCGATCCGCCGCCCGGTTTCCACCGTCCCGCCGTGCGCTTCAATGTCACGGACCATGGCACGGGCGATCGACGCCGAACCGCCGACCGGAATGGGCCAGCCCTGCGCATGGGCCAGGGTCCCGAGCATCAGCCCGGCCCCGGCGGGTGCCAGCGACGGCAGCCCTCCCACGGAATGGGCGGCAACGCCGGTGAGGAGGGCCGGTGCCAGCTCGTCCCTGAACCTTGCGTTCCACGCCGGAGAACCCTGCTCCAGTGCCCGCAGACCGAACAGGACTGCGGCAAGGGGGTCGCGGGGGATCCGGAGCAGCTGGTTGAGGGTGAAATCCGCAACGCCGGCGGCCCGGCGCACGAGGGGCGCCATCAGGCGGCGGTAGGCGGGACCGTCCCGTCCGAGCCCTGCGGCAGTGCGGTCCAGCGAACGGTACGCCAGGGCCGCCCGGCCGCCGTCCAGCGGCGAGCCGAACGAGAGCTCCGGCGTGATGAGATCGATGCGCCGCGACAGCTCGAAGGCCTGGAAGAACGGTGAGGCAAGGGCCATCGGCTGGACTGCCGAGCAAATGTCGTGAAGATGGCCGGGCTGCATCAGCTCCGATGTGCGCAGGCCACCGCCCGGGCTGGCCGCCGCCTCGAACACATGAACCTCAAGGCCGGCGCGGGCCATCGTCACCGCAGCGGCCAGGCCGTTGGGCCCCGAACCGACGACGGCAACGTCAGGCATCGCTGGCCGTCCGCCGCCAGGGGAGTACTGAAGCCGCGGGGTCTCCCGGGTTGATCCGCAACCGGTCCCGTGCGCCGTCGAACGGCCCGCCCTGCGGATCATCCATGGCGTGCCGGCGGATGACGTCGTAGCCCGGGTCCCAGATATCCCAGCCCACGCGGACCATCAGGTACGCCGTGGCGATCATGTGCAGGCCCACCGCCAGTACGTAGTAGGGCATATCGATATTGTGCTGCGTCGGGCCGCCGCTGGTCACCTGTCCGAGGTACATCCACACGGCCGCCCAGTGCATGCCCTCTATGCCTTGCCAGATGAGGAAGTCACGCCAGCGCGGGCGAGCCAGGGCAAGGAGGGGGATGAGCCAGATGACGAACTGGGGTGAGTACACCTTGTTGGTCAGGATAAACGCCGCCACGATCAGGAACGCCAGCTGGGCCAGCCTGGGGCGGCGCGGTGCCGTCAGCGCCAGCACGGCGATGAGAACGCAGCTGATGAGGAACAGGTTGAGCGCGAGGGTGTTGATCGCTTCAGGTCCCAGGGCAGGCCATTGCAGGCGCCCGGCCACCAGGTTGTAGGCGAACCAGGGGGAGCTGTAGCCGGCCGGGCGGTCCTCCGTGAATTGGTAGAAGTACTTCCAGCCCGAGGGGTTCATGGCGGCAATCGGGAGGTTCACGGCCAGCCAGGCCGCGGCGGCCGCTGCAGCGGTAACCAGCAGGGGTCTGATCTTTCCGGACCGGAGCGCCAGCAGGAGAATGGCCCCGAACACGAGCACGGGGTACAGCTTGGTGGCCGTGCCCAAACCGATGAACACCCCGGCCAGCACCAGCCGGTTGCGGGAGAAGAAATACATGCCGACGGCGAGCAGGCCCACCGCCCACATGTCCCAGTTGATCACTCCTGCCAAGACGATGCCGGGAGCTACGGCCACCATGGCGGCGTCCCACGGCCGGCGGCGGCTCATGCGGGCCGTCGCGAGTACCGTGACGACCCAGACGGCGGCGATGAGGGTGGCGTTGACGTCAAAGTAGCCCAGAATGCGCGCGTCGGTGGCACCTTCTCCGGGGACCATCATGGCCGTCAGGCCGGCGATGATGCCCATCAGGACGGGATATTCGAAGAAGCTGCCTTCGCTGAAGAAGGGGAAGGTGCCGTCGCCAAGCCCGCGGTTGCGGAAGAGTTCCGGGAAATCCGAGTAGCAGGTGGAATAGAACTGGCCCGGTGAATCCCAGCCGTTTGCGCGGCAGTAGTTCTTGGCCACGATGCTTGCCAGGGCAGCCAGCACCGTGAGGATGATGAGGACGCGTTCAACGGTGAAGATCCCGGGTGAGACGATGCCCGGCGCTGCCCGGTGTCCCATGGGGCCGCCGATCAGCTCGGTGAAGTTCCTGAGCAGGAGATCACTTCGGCTGGGGATAACCAGGCGGGACCGTTTTCGGTGGGCCGGCGGCATTGTCTCCTGCATCCCTCGAGCTTACCGTCGCCCCCTGTAGTATCGGGCCCCGCCGTCCGGGGACGGTGTATCGTCAAACGTGTGCGCCGTGTGGATCTTTCCCACGATGGCCCCTTCCGCTCTTTCGTTCAGGAGCAGACTCGAGGTCGGTCTGTTCCGCCGCAACCATCAGGCCTCAGGGGGCATCCTGTTGTGAATCAGCTTTCCCGCGTCCGCGACCGGCAGCGCCTACGGCAGGCTGCGCCGTCGGACGGTGCGCAGCTTCCCTGGGCGGGCCGGTGGCCGGCGCCTGCCGGCATTGGAGTGCTGGCCCTCCTCATCGCGTTTGTCGGTTCCTGGAATCCGTCTTTCTGGGACGACGAAATAGCCACGATTTCGGCAGCCGGACGTTCGCCGGCCGACCTGGTGGAACTGTTGCGGTCAGTGGATGCCGTTCACGGCTTTTACTACTTCTTCATGCATGCCTGGACGTCTGTTTTCGGGTTCTCCGAAGTGGCCATGCGCTTGCCTTCGGCGCTGGCCGTGGGGCTCGCCTGCGCCGGAACCGTCATCATTGGACGAAAACTCGGCTCGGAGTCCATCGGCGTTGCCTCCGGACTGGTCCTGGCCGTTCTTCCACGCATGGTGTGGGCAGGAACGGAGGCCCGGCAGTCCGCGTTCACCGCGCTGTTGGCCGTGGGGCTCACCCTTCTGCTCATCAGGGCCTGGGAATCGAACCGCCCCATCGACTGGGTGCTGTACGGCCTCTGTGCGGTGGCCGGCGTGTGCATGTTCATGTTCTTTGCGCTGGCCGTCGCCTCGCACGCCTTGGCCGCCATCATCCTTCGCAAGCGGCCCCTCGCGGTGCTCATCACGTGTGCGGCAGCCGGGGCGGCCGTCCTGCCCTTTCTGCTCTTTGCCATGACCCAAAAAGCCCAGGTCGAATGGATCCAGAACCGCTCGCTGCTGGAAAACCTCACGATTGCCGCCGTCAAGCAGTTCTTCTATGGGGACGACCGTCCCACGGGCAATCTCCCGCCGCAGTGGGTTCTCGCTTTTGTCCTGGTCCTCGGCCTCACCCAGGTCGGCCTCGTCGCCTGGGGGCTGTGGTCTGTGCGCAGCATGTCCTCCTACCGTCCCCTGGTGGTCCTCAGCCTGACGGGCGTGGCGCTTCCCATGCTTGGCCTTCTCCTGGTGAGTGTGGCCCTGCAGCCCGTTTATGTTGCCCGCTACCTGACATTCACGGCTCCGCTGTTCGCCCTTCTGGTGGGCCTGGGCCTTGACCGGCTCCGCGCAGGCCGCAGGTGGCTCCTGCCGATCGCCGCCACCCTGGTTGTCCTGGGCAGCCTCGTTCCCCAGCTCACGATCAAGAGCTTCGTTAACGAACCAGTGGACACAGAACGGCAGATTGCAGGCCTGATCGCCTCGCAAACAAGCAAGCCGGCCAGCATCGTGTACCTCCACCCCGAACTGCGGGACATGGCCCTTGCCTATCCGCAGGATTTCCGGCTCATCACCGACCTTTCGCTTGCTGAAAGCCCGGCGGATTCGGGCACCCTCTGGGGCACGAATGCAGCAGTCACGGCTGACCAGCTGAGGAGCCGCGGAGACGTCTGGTTCGTTGGTGCCGGGGGCGGAGCTCCCAATGATCTGTCCGCCTTCGAAGCGGCGGGATGCCGGCAGACGCAGAACGTGACCTTCCAGCGGATGGCCCTGATCTCGTTCACCTGCCCCTGACGGGACGTCAACCTGGCGTCCGCTCACATCCCGGCGGAACCGCGCCAACAAAAAGCCCACGCGTCGCCGCGTGGGCTTTTTGTGGAGATATTCCTTGTGCCTGGATGTCGGTTGTCGCCACCGGGTCCTCCTCGATATTTCCGTTGCCGGCTGCAGCGCGGCGTGGACAGGACGGAGAGAAGGTCCCGGGTCAGCGGATGACGCCGCCCATCTGGTGCAGTACGACGTACACGTCTTCACGGTTCTGGTCGAGGAGCTGGCCGTTGAACAGCGTCCTGTCCTTCAGGGCCGGCTGCCAGCCGAGGCGTAGAACCCTCGCAAGCCTTTTCATCATGGGTACCTCCTCTCGCGGTGTTGCCGGGCGGCGTGTTTGCCGGTGGTCTGTTTGCCGGCGTCGGTCACGGTCGGCCTGTTGCGCGGTGCTGGCGGTGATGCTCACTCTGGTTCCTTTGATGGTGTTTTCGCCCGAAATTGGGCACGACAAATAGAGCCGCTAATTTGAAAGAATTAATTGCGGTAATTAGGGCATAGGAATGCCCGGTGAATATGCCCCGGTTATTAAATCCAAAGCAAGGGGTGGATTTCGCCAGGCGAAGGGTGGCCCCGGACGCAGCAACGCCGCTCTCCCCAACAAGAAGCCGGGTTCCGAACTATGGGGGTGTTGCGTCACCGCGAGGGGGCCGCGTGGACAGCCGACCGCCGGTAGCTTCCCCGATAGGGAAGGCGGTCACCGTGGGTTCCGGCTGCAAAAGCCGGAAATCAGCAGGTTAGGAGGCAGTCACTCCGCGAAAAGGGCGCGAGGCAGCAACGGAGGCCGGGGTGGCGGTGATGGTCATCTTCCATCCGCTAGTCAAAGTAATCATTTTCCCAACCTCCTTTTCTGCTATGCCGCTGAGCAGTTGACTAACTGAGCAGCGCGCGCCGACGACCCTGGCAAATCGCACTGGAGTCAGGAATAAAATTACACTACCCAAAGGGCATTTGACTACTGAATTTAGAAGATTCCCCGAAGTATTTTATAAATCGTCTTTATAGTCCCCAGCGGACCACTGCGGGGGTTTTCTTGTCCCAGCCCAGCGTGCAGACTTTCGCTGTCCCCAGGATGAAATGCCGGCCTTCGTGCGGATCCAGTCCCAGCCAGCGCGCAGTCAGGATCCTGGAGAAGTGTCCGTGGGCCACAATGAGCACGTTGTCCAGTCCGGATTCCAGCACCCGGGCCACTATTTTGTCCGCCCGGCCGGCTACTTCCTCCAACGCTTCGCCGTTGGGGACGCCGTGGGTCCAGATCAGGTACTCCGGGTTGTCCTTGCGGATCAGGTCGGAGCTGATCCCTTCGTAGTCGCCGTAGTTCCATTCCACGGCGAGGGGTTCCTGTTCGGCGTCGGGAAAACCCGCCAGCTCCGCCGTCCGGCGTGCCCGCCGCAGCGGTGAGGTCAACACCAGGTCGAAGTCGACGGCGTCAAGGACCTTCCGTGCCTCAACGGACTGCTGCTCGCCCTCCACCGTCAGGGGAAGATCGGTGAGCCCGGTGTACTGGCCGCTCTTGGACCATTCGGTTTCGCCGTGGCGCAGGATCCAGAGCTGGGGGCGGGCGTTGCTGTTCAGTGAAACCACTTAGGACTCCTCGGTAGTGGAAAGTTCGACGCCGGCGGCTGGCTGGGGTTCGGCGGCCTCGGGCTGCTGCGCCCACCACTCGCGCAGCCTGGCCTCAGCCACGTCGCGGTCGAGCGGGCCGTGCTCCATGCGCTGGTCAAGCAGGAATTTATAGGCCTTGCCCACCACCGGCCCCGGCTTCAGTCCCAGCAGGGCCATGATCTGGCCCCCGTCCAGGTCCGGCCGGACCGCTTCGAGCGATTCCTGCTCCCGCAATGACGCGATGCGTGCTTCAAGATCGTCATAGGCGAAGGACAGCCGGTCCGCCTTGCGCTGGTTGCGGGTTGTCACATCGGACCGGGTCAGCCGGTGCAGCCGCTCCAGGACGGGTCCGGCGTCCGTCACATAGCGGCGAACCGCGGAGTCGCTCCAGCCGGCCTCCCCATAGCCGTAGAAACGCATGTGCAACTCGACCAGGCGTGCCACGGCCTTGATGGTGTCGTTGTCGAAGCGGAGGGCCTTCATCCGTTTCTTGGTCAGTTTGGAGCCCACCATGTCGTGATGGCGGAAGCTCACCGCACCGCCCGGTTCAAAACGGCGCGTGGCCGGCTTGCCGACGTCGTGCATGAGCGCTGCAAAGCGCAGGACAAAATCGGGGCCGGGCACGGCGCCGTCGGAATCCGTTTCGAGGGCTGCGGCCTGCTCCAGCACCTGGAGGGAGTGCTGGTAAACATCCTTGTGGCGGTGGTGTTCGTCGGCTTCCAGGCGCAGCGCGGACACCTCCGGCAGGACGAATTCGGCCAAGCCGGTGTCCACCAGGAGGTCAATGCCCACCCGCGGGTGCGTGCCGCAGATGAGCTTCACCAGTTCCTCGCGGATGCGCTCCGCCGAAATGATGGTGATCCGTTCCGCCATCTGCTCCATTGCCTGCTTAACGTCCTCGCGAACCGCCACGCCAAGCTGCGAGGCAAAGCGGGCCGCCCGCATCATGCGCAGCGGGTCATCGGAAAAGGACGTCTCCGGCGCGCCGGGAGTAGCCAGCACGGAGGCATGGAGGTCGCGGACACCGCCGAACGGGTCCACGAGCTCCATCGAGGGCAGCCGCAGCGCCATGGCGTTGATGGTGAAGTCCCGGCGCAGGAGGTCATCCGTCAGCGACGACCCGAAGGCCACCATGGGCTTCCGCGACTCGGGATCATACGCTTCGGCGCGGTAGGTGGTGATTTCAATCTGGAAGCCTGACTTCCGCATCCCGATGGTGCCGAATGCCCTGCCGATTTCCCAGAAGTTGTCCGCCCACTTACGGATCAACGCGAGGGTCTGCTCCGGCGTGGCGTCCGTGGTGAAGTCAAGGTCAGGGGAGAGCCTGCCGAGGAAGAGGTCACGCACAGGCCCGCCCACCAGCGACAATTCATGTCCGGCGTCGACGAAGCGCTGCCCGAGCTCAAGGACCACCGGGTCCACCTTGAAATCGACGGTGTGCGGGTCGGACTTTTGATGTGCGTGCGCCATAGTTACTTAAGCTTGTCAGAAAACCACGCCAACAAGCACCAATAGCGGCCGCCGAACCGCGCCGTTACGCCGGTGGTTCGGGAATCCACGTCACACGCAGTCCACTTTCTTGTCATGTTCCGGTCATCAGGAACGGGCAAGAGTCGTTAGAGTGGACTTCATGGCCCATCCCGTACCGAGTGCTCCTGGCAGGAGGACAAACCCACCGTTGCCGTCGGCAATCGGTGCCCATGTCGCGCCCGCCCCGCACCCGGGGCCTGCCTCGCTGCCCACCGTCGAGGAAATCTCCGCCGGCGGCGTTGTTGTTGATACGTCCGACGGCGAACTCAGGGTTGCGATCATCGCCCGCCTTAACCGCGGAGGCCGCCTCGAATGGTGCCTCCCGAAGGGCCACCCGGAGGGCAAGGAAAAGAACGAGGAAGCGGCCGTCCGCGAGATCGCCGAGGAAACCGGCATCAGCGGAAACATCCTGGCCCCGCTGGGCAGCATCGACTACTGGTTCACCGTCAGCGGGCACCGGGTCCACAAGACTGTGCACCACTACCTGCTCCGGGCCACGGGCGGCGAGCTGACCATCGAGAACGATCCCGACCAGGAGGCAGTGGATGTCGCCTGGGTGCCCATCCACGAGCTCGCCCGCAAGCTGTCCTTTCCGAATGAGCGCCGCATCGCCGACCTCGCCAGAGAAGTCCTGCCGGAACATCTCTGAGGTCCTGTGACTGAATCCAAAACTGTCCAGCAAGGCGAGGCCCGTTCCAGTGCGATCATGGCTGCCGGAACGCTGGTCTCCCGTTTCCTCGGCTTTGGCAAAACGTGGATGCTGGGGGCGGCCCTTGGCCTGGGCTCCACGGTCAATGACACGTTTATCAATGCCAACAACCTGCCGAACCTGATCTTCCTGCTGGTGGCCGGCGGCGTGTTCAACGCTGTCCTGGTTCCCCAGATCATCAAGGCCAGTAAAGCGCCGGACAGGGGATCGGACTACATCAGCCGGCTGCTCACGCTGGCTGTCCTGGTGCTTCTCACCCTGACGCTGCTGGTGACGCTCCTGGCTCCCTGGGTCATCGAACTCACCACCCAGGGATACTCGCCGGAACAGAAATCCCTCGCGGTCTCCTTTGCCTTCTGGTGCCTGCCCCAGATCTTCTTCTATGGCCTCTATGCCCTGCTGACGCAAGTACTGAACGCCAACGGGGCATTCGGGCCGGCCATGTGGGCTCCCATCCTGAACAACATCGTGGCCATCGCCGGGCTGGGCGTGTTCATCTGGATCCTCGGACCCAACCTCACGAATCCCCATACGCTGGACAACTGGGGACCCACCCAGACGTTCCTGGTGGCCGGATTCTCCACCATCGGTGTGGTTGCGCAGACGGCCATCCTGCTGATTCCGGTGTTCCGGCTCAAGCTGGGTCTCCGACCGAAGTTCGGGTGGCGCGGGGTGGGCCTGGGACAGGCAGCCAAACTCAGCGTGTGGACGCTGCTGACCGCCGCCGTCGGACAGCTGGCCTTCCTTTACGTCATGCGTATTGCCACCATTCCGGGTACCGAGCGGCTGCGGCTGGAACGGGCAGGGGATCCGGCGGCCGATTTCCTCCCGGGCAACGCCGTGCTGGAAGTGGCCAGCCAGCTGTACCTGCTGCCGCATTCCATCATCGCGCTCTCGCTGGCCACTGTGCTCTTTAACCGCATGACCCGCGCCTCCCAGGACGGTGACCGGGCCGGGCTGCGCGACGCCCTGTCCCACGGCCTCCGCACCATGGCGGTGGCCACGGTCTTCGGGGCACTGGCCCTGTTCGCGCTGGCCGGCCCGCTGGGCATGTTCTTCTCCGGTGGCAAGGTGCAGGACGGCGTGATGCTGGCCCAAACGCTCACCATCCTGGCCCTCAGCACCCCGTTCATGAGCGCCAATTTCATGATGTCCAGGGTCTTCTACGCCAATGAGGACGCCCGCACGCCGTTCTATATCCAATTGGTATTGGCGATCGTCAACGTCGTGGCGGCCTTCGCCATCCAGTTCCTGCCCTTCGACCAGATCATCTTTGCCATTGCCATCCTCTACACAGGCGGCAACATCCTCTCGGTGGTGGTGAGCGCGTTCTTCCTCCGCCGCCTGCTGGGACACCTGGATGGTCCCCGTGTTGCCAATTCCTATATACGGATGGGCTACGCAGCGCTCGGCTCCGCACTGGCGGGTGCCGGCGCGCTGTGGTTCATGGGCAGCTACAGTGCCGACGGTTTCGCCTGGAGCGGCAGGATCGAAGCCCTGGTGACCATCGTCGTCGTCGGTCCTGTGATGCTGGTGGCGTACCTGTTCCTGCTGAAGCTATTCCGCGTCACGGAACTGCGGGACCTGCTGCAACCGCTTCTCGGCCGGCTGGGCCGCAGCTCGGCTCCCACCGCACCGGCGGAAGCCGCCGGTGGCGCGGCTGGCGGCACCGGGCCGGCCACCGCTACTGGCCGGGAACGCACGACGCCGGAACGCGCCACCGTTTCCGTGGACACCGGCCTGATCCCCAGGATTTCCGGCGAATTCGACGCCGCCTCGTTCCGCGCGGGACCGCAGGTTGAGGAGCCAGCAGCCCGTGCCGAAGCGCAGCCAACCAATTCCCCGGGCGGTTACCTCCCGGCTGAAGACCAGCCCAGCACGGCACGGGGGAGCATCATGCGCGAGGAAATCCCGCTCCCGGGACGCCGGACCTTCCAGGGAACAGCCGGCCGGAACCCGTACTTCAGCAGGCGGTCCGATAGGGCCCGGCGCAGGAAGAAAAGGTGACATCACCCCGGTTTCCCTGTGCCTGTCTCCCGCGGCCGTCACACACCATCGGCTAGGATCAGAAGCTAACTAGGGTAGTAGTAACAGACCAGAAATTAACCGGCTAACCGGCGTATCCGCTTTGGCATGATTGAGGCGGCGATTCCCCGGACAGTCTAGGAGGAACCCGTGTCCCACCCGATCGATGTTGGATCAGTGCTCGGCGGCCGCTACAAGGTCACCGCCACCGTATTGACCTCACACGACCATGATCTGGTGCTGGACGGTGTTGACCAGGTCCTCAACCGTCCGGTGAGCATCCTGGTTGCGGGTCCTGACAACACGGAGCAGGTGGCCCAGAGCGCCCGCGAGGTTGCCACCGGGGAACGTCCCGGCCATGTGCAGATCCTGGACCTGGGCGTCAGCGAATCCACCACCTACCTGATCACCAACCACACGTCGGCTGCCGATCTCCTGGACCTCGTGGTTGCCTCCAATCCGCCGTATGTGGAGCCCTTTTTCACGGACACCCTGGGCAGCGAAATTTTCGGGCAGGCACGGTCCCACGAGCCGGAAACCTATGACGGCCAGTACGACGAAGAAGAAGTCGAAGCCGGTTACATCAATTACGGCAACAACCAGCAGGCCGGCCAGGACCGCAAAGCGTCGTCCCCGCCGGCAGTGCCCCCTGTGGTGCCGCCCCGTGCCGCACCCGTGCGCCCGGCGTCGGCCCCCTCCGTCGGCTCCTCCGGAGCCGGTACCGCCGGTTCACGCGGAGCCGGGGCTGGTTCTGGGGCTGGTGCAGCCGCTGCCGCTGCCGGAGCGGCAGGACTCGCTGCCGGAGCAGCAGCAGGCAAATCGGCCCTCGGGCCTACTACTGCACCGCAGGCGACCACCCCTCAAAGGGCCGTTCCGCTGCAGTCCGGTGCACAGCAGTCCGGTGCGCAGCAGTCCGGTGCCAACGGTGGGAAGAACACCGAAGCCATCAGTACCCAGGCCCCGGCCGCGGAATCGCCCAAAGTCTCCTTGTGGGCGAACGACGATGACCACTACCCGGAGGAAGAAGAACGCTCCACCGGGCCGGCCAGAACCGCCCGGGAGCGGATGGCAGCCACATTCCCGGCGTTCGCCGGCCGCGGCGGCGGCGATGAAACGGACGATTACTATGACGACGAAGAGCCTCCGGAGCGCGAGCCGCGGTCCATGCGCTGGCTCGTGGGAGGGCTGCTGGCTGCCGTACTGGTGGTGGGCCTGATCTTCGCCGTCTCCAATTTGGGAAGCCTGTTCAAGACCGAACCCCAGAGCAATCCCGTTCCGGGAACGACCAGCAGCTCCTCCGAGCCGCAGGCCAGTGGTGAGCCCTCGTCAACGCAGACTTCGGCGCCGGTGGCAGGTCCGCCGGCCGTTGAGGGCGTGTCCCGACTTGGCAACTTCGATTTTGCCGCCACCTACGACGGTGACCTGACGAAGACGTTCGACGGCAACGCGGCCAGCTACTGGTCCGACATGGAGTTCGCCACGGACAACTGGGGCGGCCTTGCTACCGATGTTTCCCTGGTGGTGAAGCTGAAGAGTCCGTCAAAGGTGTCCTCCATCACGCTCAACCAGCTGGGCGGCTCCGGGGGCAACATCAGCGTCCTGACGAACGACCGTCCGTCCATGGAAGGCGCCAAGCAGGTTGGCACCAACAGCTTCACGTCACCTGACCTGACCATGCCGCTTTCGGAGCCTGTCACGGCTCAGTATGTGATTGTGTCCATCAAGAACCTGCCCAAGCTGGCGGCACCGAAGACGCGATTCGGCTATGGCCTGCGCCTTGCCGAAATCAAGGTTCAGTAGCAGCAGACACCCGGTAACACGGAGCCCTCCAGACCAGCAAGGCGGTACCCTGAGTGGTGGCGCCTTGCTGGTCCACCTCGTTGCCCGGAATATTCAGGTTCAACAATCGGTTGTGCCATGTGGCCGGCCAGCAAAAGCAGGCGCATCGACTAAGGAAGAGGTTCACCGTACAGTGAGCACCGCAGAAAACACCGCGTCCCAGGTACGTGATGTCATCATCGTCGGCTCCGGCCCTGCAGGCTACACCGCCGCAGTCTATACGGCACGAGCCAACCTGAAGCCGCTGCTGCTTGCCGGTTCCGTCACTGCCGGCGGGGAACTGATGAACACTACCGATGTGGAGAACTATCCCGGGTTCCCTGAAGGCATCATGGGTCCTGACCTCATGGAGAACTTCGAAAAGCAGGCCGCCCGCTTCGGCACAGAGATCCAATTCGAGGACGTCACTGCGCTGGAACTCGAAGGCGAGATCAAGACGGTCACCATCGCCACGGGGGAGACCTTCCAGGCCCGCGCGATCATCCTGTCCACCGGATCGGCATACCGTGAGCTCGGGCTTCCCAACGAGAAGCGACTTTCAGGCCACGGCGTTAGCTGGTGTGCAACCTGCGACGGTTTCTTTTTCAAGGACCAGGACATCGCTGTCATCGGTGGCGGCGACTCCGCCATGGAGGAAGCACTGTTCCTCACGAAGTTCGCCAAGTCCGTCACCGTGGTTCACCGCCGCGACACCCTGCGGGCTTCCAAGATCATGGGCGACCGCGCCCAGGCGCACGAGAAGATTAACTTTGTGTGGAACACCGGCGTTGAGGATGTCATCGGGGGAGACAAGGTCACCGGCCTGAAGCTGAAGAACCTCGTGGACGGTACCGAGTCCGAACTGGCTGTAACCGGCGTCTTCGTTGCGATCGGAAACGATCCGCGCACCGAACTCGTCAAGGACACCTTGGACATTACCCCGGAGGGAACCATCGCCGTCGACGGCCGCAGTTCCAAGACGAGTGTGCCGGGTGTGTTTGCGGCCGGCGATGTTGTGGACCCCACGTACCGCCAGGCCATCACTGCCTCCGGCTCGGGCTGCGTTGCAGCCATCGACGTCGAGCACTACCTCGCAGACTTCCACGCCTAACAGCGCACTATTGATCCGAAGGGAAACAACAAGGTAATGAGCAACGCAAAAGACGTAACGGACGCAAGTTTCAGCACGGATGTACTGTCGGCCGACAAGCCGGTCATCGTGGACTTCTGGGCTGAATGGTGCGGCCCCTGCCGTAAACTCGGTCCCATCCTGGATGAGATTTCTGTCGAGTACAGCGAGAAGGTCAACGTGGTCAAGGTAAACGTTGATGACAACCCGGCGATCGCAGCGGAGTACGGCATCACCTCCATTCCTGCCGTCTACCTGTTCCAGGACGGCGAAGTGAAGAACACCGTTATCGGCGCCAAGCCGAAGCAGTTCTTCGAAAAGGAATTTGCTGACGTCCTCTCGTAGTTCGTAGACTGCCTGCCACTAGCGGTGGCCATCACCACACCACGGTGATGGCCACCGCTTTTTGTTTGTCCCGCGACGCCGTCTCAGCGCGTGGTCGTTGGTTACGCATGGTCGTTGGAGGGATGGGGCGGCCGGGAGCGGGGGAGAGCATAACTCGCCTAGCTTTTCCCCGACTGGGACTCCAGGGGTGTGAGCCCTTTCGATACCCAACTTCGCTGAGTTGTGGATTTCATCCATCTTCATCAGAAAGCCCTCCACGGTAGCCTGCCTCCGAACAGGGCTGGACTGGCCCTGCGCCAGGGCAATACAACGAATTCCCGGACTCTGAGGGCCATTAGTTCGCCTGGTTCATTGGTTCGGGGGACCAATGCCTCATCGGCACCGTTGCCAAGTACCGCTGAGAGGGAGGCTGCTACTCGTGGAAGGCCCCGGTGCGGTGGACACATGAGTGAGCCAACGCTTGTGTGCGCCTAGATCGGTGCAACTACCAACTACTTCAGCGGCGTGGCGCGGAAGTTTCACGTGAAACATGCAGCGCACTTCCGGTCTCAAGTACCGTAGCCCAAAACAGAACTCGGCCCTGAACCCTGAATGCCCTGGGGAAGAGTCGTCTACAAAATCATCATGCGGACAGGTGTCCCGTTGCCGGAGGCACGATCAGCTCGAGTGGGAATCACCCGCAATTAGGTATCGGCCGCAAGTTTCACCCCACATAGCTTGTTCTCATTGGAACAACACGTCCGTAGCAGACCGAATGCGGAATCGCGGTACCTCACGACATTCAAATACGAAGTACTTCCGAAGCGAAGATCCTTACGAATTACTTCCGAAGCGAAGTTCCTGTGGTCCAGCAGGAGACAGTTCGAGTGCGTTTCCAGGACCACGAACAGCGGGAAGCTGGCAACCACGGCTCAAGTTCCTAACGCCAGGGGCTGCAACTGCCCTTGGCGATGCCCACTGCCCGCAATATGGACCATCACGAAACTCGACTTTTAGATCGCGATTCCATGCTGCGGTGGTGCTCGTTTCAGCCGCCGGAATCGGGATTCTGGAGTGGCATGCTGAGGCCGGGCGTACACCCTCCGACGCAGCTTCCGGAGCGACCTGTTTGGCCACTTGCGACCGCAAGGCAGGGGCCGACGGCGGGGCCGGACGATCTTCAGAGTTGGCGGAAAGTCGGCGTTAATCGACCATGGCGTGGGGCGGTGCGCCTGACCCATTGACGCTCCGGCTCTCGTTTGCATGAACGTGGATCACCACCATCCCGATGTTTCACGTGAAACGTTGGGACGGGGTACAACCAGTCAGGACCACAGAGCAATTTGTCGCTCGATTCGATGCCGCGTCTAGGATTGCTCCGCATAGTCGGAACGCGACATGTAAATTCGGCCGGTGACCAATTCTTACATAACCACCGTATGCCCGCCCTCAAGTGTGTACTGAACTTGGTTGAATGATGCGGTAAGGGCACAACCGGAGCGCTTCCATTCAGGTTCAAGCGCCCGTCGCGTATGCGGGTAAGGCCAAGGCCGGGTGCGTCGACTGCTAAGCACCGATCGGAGACTACGTGGGACAAATATCGAAACCGCAATACGCTTCCAAGCCGTCCGACCAGAAGCGCGTAACCGCTAGCACGAGGTCTCGAGTGGCCGGCGGCCTGTCATCGTTTCACGTGAAATGCAGAGCCGGACGTTTCACGTGAAACGTCAGGCCTAGCTATCCGCGAGTCATGGCTACTCAGAGTTCTGCCGTAGCTATCGGACTGCGGATCCAAGTTGCGCGGACCCAAGGCTCCCCACACCTCTCCTTGAAACAAATGCCCCCTAGCTAGTTTCCACTACAGCGAAGCCGCGACGCCCAACCAGTCCACGGACGACACACCTGGCCGAGTACAAGAGCTTTTCCCAAGACTGTTCAACACCGCAGTCAGGGCTTTCATCCAAGGGGCTGCCCCGGCCTGCGGTTCGGTTGTCCCTGACGCCAGTTTGCTCCAGCCTGAGCCAGAAGCTACGGTGCGAAAGACCAAAGGCGCGAGGACGCTGTCGAAGATCAACCCGTCTATAGCTGAGCGCTGAGATCGTATCGATCCGCTGCTGCTCCCACCCAGGATTGCGAAAGGGGCCATTCCAAGAGAATCACGGTATGGTGCTTGCTCATCGATGTTTCACGTGAAACCGACACGATCTGCGGATGGAAACCAATCGAACTTGTACAGCCTGCTTGTGCAGCTTGCTTGTGCAGCCTTTTCGATCAATGGTGTCGAGCCCACGTGCAACTGTGGAGATGCCCACTCGTCAGACACGGAGTTAGTCCAATCATTGGCCAGCAATTGGTAGCTCCCACTGACTTAGGGTTTAGCGATAACGCGTTCGCCTAACGTGAGCCGTGTTCCGGCCGCGCCGCGATTCATAGGCGATGTGACACTAGTAGCTTAGCCGCCTGTAGGGCGTCCCCATGCCGCGGGGGTAGGGCTCGGATATCCCGTGCCGGAACCAGATGGAAGACCCTGTCGCGACGTGCCAGCGCCGGTCCTCAACGGATCATCTGAAATTACCTGCATCGGCGTCATGCCACGCCAGTCAAGTCACACCCACCAATCACTACGAATCGTGGAAGACATCCGTACGCCGACTCTGGAGACCGATCTATGAGCTCAGTGCTACGTCGGGGTTCTCTGAAGCGACTAGCTCCTATGAGGGGGAGTGCGCTCCTACTCATAGGAACTTCGAAGGAATGCCTAGCTGCCCGCCGGTCATCTCCGCGTCGCTTGAATCCTATCCGTCTGGCAGTATCTGCCCTATTCCCAGCACGGGTCCTGAACTCTTCAATAGCTTCGGACATGATTTTCCTAGGCGCCCGGCGTGCCGCTACAGGAGCCCCCCATTCCCGGTATCCGGTTATGCGCCTAGACTGCCCAATTCGAAGATGATGGAGCGCGGCACAACATTCCAAACCTATGGCTTGTGCGCCGGCCAATCTCGTGGCGGCTCGGATCACGGCCCATCATTCCAGACCTAGGCCCTGGACGCCGGAAAGATCACGTGGTGTCTAGGCCGTCTAGGAGTCCGAGTAGACGCGCCACCTTGCCTCTTGCCATGCCGTCACATCCGAAAGTCGTGAGCAGATTGAGCTACGCAGATGGGGGCACAACGCACTCGTCTTTGCGATGCTGTCTCTCCCGTCAGTTGGTTCAATCAGCCAGAGACAGAAAAGAATTTGGCTTCGAGCCCTCTTGGGCCGGTTTAGTCCCGAGCCTCAACCACCCCAGGTGCACCCAAACCGAAAGAAGCTTATTGGAATCCGGGTGCATTTTTCAGCTCGCCATGACTTCACGTTTGCAGTGCGGACCGCAAATCAGGGGTGGATACGCTCTGCAGCCAGGGCCGTTCCTAGGCATTATTGTTGGCAAGTTCGGAAGCATCCGTACTGGCCGGGTATCTCCGGCACATCAAAACAGGGCAACTATGGAGCCAGGTTTTCCCCAGCCCAGTGAGCCTTTTCCACACAAGATATCCACAGCATTATCCACATAGTCTCCCGGTGGCAACGACCTGTGATTTTCCACATTGAGCAAGCTCACATCTTGGGCCGCTCTCATGTGAATGGAGTCGCGTTAAGCGCCCTGTGAGGATAGACGATGCACTCGTCTCATGAGGTGCGCAAAAGACCGGAAAAGCGCCGTATATCTGGTGAAAACGCAGAAATTGAGGGATATTTCATAACCTCCACTGATCAAGCAGGATGTTTCACGTGAAACGCGGCCACACCATGACGGCGATCGACGTAGTGGATCCTGCCAGTCCCGCGCCGGGAGTGCCCACCGCGCACAAAGCCAGCCCACATTGTCCACATGGTTATCCACAGCGATATCCACTGAGTTATGCACCGGCCAATGCACAGAATCACAACATGCTTGGCGCCTCCGACACTGCCCAGGGAGGCGAAGGCACCTGCTGCAGTTGACGCCACACCCACATCCGAGACTATAGAACTTCACAACGACCGGTGGATAGGAAGTGCCTCCGGATCCATAAATCCGTTCGTTGTTTGGCTTTCCCTTCTGGCCCAACGCAACGCAACTGCACCTCCCACGGTCGATGGTTAGGGAAAACTTCCAGCGTGATACCCAGTGCCTGTCATGAATAGTTGGCCCGGCGGGGAGCTTCGTGTGACTGGCTCTAGTGCGGTTTCCAGAACCGGGGCAGCACGAGCGCCCTAAGGCAGCACGGGCGTCAGACTGTTGAGGATGCTCGCAAAGTCAGCTGTGGGGACCACGGACAGGGGACTACGGACGGGGTCAATCCGGAGACTGTGGACCGGGCGCGACGTGTCCGAGTTTTAAGTGACCCGGGGTCTGGCAGTTCGACGTATGACCCCTGCGGCCGGCGGAACGAATGCAGCCATCCGTTCCCACGGGAATCTCGCGTAACTATTCCCTCCCCACCTGAATGTCATTGAGCAACTAGGTGGACCTTGTCCAACTAGGGCGTTCGTGTTGCAGTGAGGTCATGTTGGCTAGGCGTGCCTGTCGCAAGCAGCTGACAGCCAAGCCCTGGGACGGGTCTCGCCTCCGATGGCTTCCGTGCGCTTTGTTAATCCATCACTGAGGACCATGGCAAGTCAAACAATCTGCCGGCCGGGGGACCGCGGCCAATAAGTATGACAACATCGAACCTCGGCCTGCCCCTTCGTTTCACGTGAAACACTGCCGTCTCGTGTCCAGCCATGGAATAACTGCCCAAGCGTACCAAACCGCGCGAACCAGACCGCGGAGAGGGCACCGCCGCCGCTCACCCGAAGCGTTTCGGAAAGGATCGACCGTGGCCCGACACCAGCACGCGGGAAGGCGCCAACATCATCCCGACTGGGGCCAAACTACATCCGTCCTCTGACAAACCTTGAATGAGGGCCTCGTATGAGTCATGGAAGAGCGCCCAGTGCGGGGATCAAATGGCCGGGCAAAGTTGGGAATCACCCACAAAAGGAATCGACCCAGGCACCGATACTTGGTGCAAAAGACAAGACGTGGGCCACCCCCCTTTAGGTACCGAAATTCCAGGTAGCCCCGCAGTAGCAGCCGGGCGATTCACGGGCTCTCCACGACACAGGAGACGCGTCTAGCGGGATGGCTGGTTGAGTACATTGTCGTCAGGGTATACCGCCGATCTTCACGAATGTTTCACGTGAAACTGAAGAGCCCTCCGAAAGGGCACGTCGGGCTTCTCCAAAATCCTCGGCACCAACATCTCAGCCGCGGTGGGCATATCGCACGTAGGACAGCCCAGGGACGTGGCCGGCTAAGCTGGGCCGGCTCGCAGGGTTTCTACTTTGTCGGACTCCCTAATCGACTGCGGGTATCAGGTCTGCTCTTGCCGTCGCTGCTGCTTGCTGCGCGAACATCAGCCGGTCGCCTCCCGTAGGCAGAATGCCTGTGCACCGCCTCCGCAAACCTTGCCCGAACCACACTTCATCACAAATCCAACCCGGTGGGGAGGCCCTGCCGCCCTCGCGAACCATCCAAAAGAGACCGATTCACGTACATCGGCCTACGGACGCCATCCGGCGAATGAGTCCTGCCGCACCCGGAAGGCCTGAACGCAGTCCCTGCTAGGTCTGCGGTTCCGGAGAGCGCCTGCGGGGAGTGATCGAAGCTATTGGTGGCCCTCTGGAATACCGAGGCCCTGGCATCATCTGGAAGCCCCTGAGGGCACCATAGATGGAGCCATAGGCTCGGGCCGGGGACCTAGCTGGATAGTCCGCAACATATCCGCGCCAAAGAGCCCGCTGGCACTGCCGAACCCCATAGAAGGACTCTGCTGTATCGTCCCCAAGGTCCACCGCACTGGACTTCTCCGGGTCGACGCACTCGACTACTACGGAACTGGACCACTAGGGATGCGCATCACTGGCCTGCTCCGCTGTGTGCATGTGAATGGCAAAAAGTCAGCTCGGCGGGTACAAAAGCGGGGCCTGTTTCACGTGAAACAGGCCCCGCTCAAGAAGTGCGACGATACTTAGTTTTCTGCACCCGGTGTCAGTACATCCATGATCCGGTTCAAGTCCTCCACGCTGGCGAACTCGATACTCACGCGACCCTTCCGGGCGCCGAGCGAGATCTTTACGTTGGTATCCAACCGATCCGACAAGGAAGACGCAAGGTAGTCCAAGCGCTCATGACGGGCACCCGGGCGTGGAACGTTGCTCTTGGCCGGCGTACCCGGGCTCTGGTAGAGCGTTACGGCTTCCTCGGTTGCCCGGACCGACATTCCCTCTGCAACGATCTTCTGTGCCAAGCGTTCCATCGCCGCCGCATCGGGCAGCGCAAGAAGCGCGCGGGCGTGACCTGCCGACAGAACGCTTGCAGCCACCCTACGCTGCACCAACGGCGGCAGCTTGAGCAGTCGCAGCGTATTTGAGACCTGGGGCCGCGACCGGCCGATGCGGTCGGCAAGCTGCTCATGCGTCGTGCCGAAATCCTCCAGCAGCTGTTGGTAGGCTGCAGCTTCTTCAAGCGGGTTCAGCTGGCTGCGGTGAAGGTTTTCGAGGAGTGCGTCCCGAAGCAGGTCATCATCAGTGGTATCCCTGACGATTGCCGGGATAGTTTCAAGGCCCGCGGCCTGCACTGCCCGCCAACGACGCTCACCCATGACGAGCTCAAAGGGTTCGCCACCTTTTTCGGTTGAGGTACGGACCACAATTGGCTGGAGGACGCCTATTTCACGAACAGAGTGAATGAGCTCCGCCATGTCGTCCTCGTCAAAGACGGAACGCGGCTGTTTGCGGTTGGGATGGATGTCGCCCACCGGAATTTCAGCGAACCTGACACCGGGGACTTCCACGAGTTCCGGGAGGGTCTCTGTGGTAGCAACCGCCGGAGCTGAACCGGCTCCGTTCTCTTCAATCTTGTCAGAATCGACTGACTTGGCTGCCGGTTTCCGGGAGGGCGTCTTCGTTTCGGCAGGCGTCGTTTTGCCGGCGGGCTTCTCGGCTGGACTGGACGATGACGGAGCTGCGTCTTCATCGATGGCAACCGCCGCTGCGTTCGTGGGCGTCTTCCTGGCTTCCGGAAAGAACAAGTCCACTGGCCGTGAAGGCGCGGCACCATTGCCGGAAGCGTTAGCCGGAGCGGAACTTGGAATGAGTGCGCCAAGACCACGACCGAGGCCGCGTCGCTTATCGCTCATAGGTAAATCCCTCCAATGGAAGAGTCCGGCATACCCGACTCTGGCTAGTGCAATTGTTGAAAATTCTAACGTTCAGCGATTTCCGCTGCGGCTTCCAAGTAGGAGAGTGCTCCGCTGGAGGACGGATCATAGGTCATCACAGTCTGCTGGTAACTGGGCGCCTCGGAGATCCGCACCGAGCGCGGCACGACGGCCCCAAGGACCTGGTCCGGGAAGTGCTGGCGGACTTCGGCAGCCACCTGCGCGGCAAGGTTGGTGCGGCCGTCGTACATGGTGAGAAGAATGGTGGACACAACCAGCTCGGCGTTGAGGTGCTTCTGGATCATCTCAATGTTCTTCAGCAGCTGGCTGAGGCCTTCCAAGGCGTAGTACTCGCACTGGATGGGGATCAGCACTTCGCTGGCGGCGCAGAAGGCATTGACCGTCAGCAGTCCGAGGCTCGGCGGGCAGTCAATGAAGATGTAGTCAAGGCGGGGTTCGCCGGCCTTCTGGCGCTCCTTGGCATACACGTCGATGGCGCGGCGGAGGCGCTGTTCCCGGGCCACGAGGGACACCAGTTCGATTTCGGCGCCGGCCAAATGGATAGTGGCCGGCGCGCAGATCAGGTTGTCGATGTCCGGGCAGTGGGCCACGACGTCTTTGAGCGGTACGTCATTGATCAGGACATCGTAGATGCTGTCCACGTCCGCGTGGTGTTCAATACCCAAGGCTGTGGAGGCGTTCCCCTGGGGGTCAATGTCAATGACCATGACGTTCAGTCCGGCGGCAGCGAGGGCGGCTGCGATATTGACGGTGGTGGTTGTCTTACCAACCCCGCCCTTCTGGTTCGAAACCGTAAAGACGCGGGTCTTCTCCGGCTTCGGAAGCTGCCGGCCGATCAATCGTTCCCGGCGCCTGTTTTCGTGGGCCAGGTCGCGGGCGATCGGGCTGGAGTCATCGATCGAGTCCATGACATTACCGGACACCGAAGCGCCAGTTTCACGTGAAACCGCCGCCGACTTAGAGCGGCTCGCAACCGAATTCAGGTGATTCCACGCATCGGTCGGCGCGATGGAGGGCGCGACCATGGCCCGCGCGGACCCCAGGGACACGAACGGGGGTATCCGCTGTGTGGAGGCTTCGCTACTGGTCACTGTGACACACTCACTCTCATTCGGCTTTTTCTGCCGTTCACTAGCCTAACCGCTTCCCCCAAAAGTCCTGTGGCACCGGGCCAGAGGCTAGGCAATCTTTTGCGTCTTATTAACGATGATTCGGACCACAGTGGTGGGTTCCTCAAGGAGATCCTCGCCGACCACCACCACAGAAGTCTGCACACCACCGAGCTTGCGGATGGCCTTGGCCGCCTTCTCGATCTCCTCGCCGGCACTGCGGCCCTTGATCGCCACAACCTCACCCTTCCCCGCAAGCAGGGGGATGGTCAGTCCGGCAAGGTTGGACAACGCGGAAACCGCCCGGGCGGTGACCACGTCCGCATTCACCATGCCCACGGCCAGTTCAGCGCGGGTCCGCATCACCGTCACGTTGCTCAGTCCGAGATCGTCCACGACTTCCTGGAGCCAAATCACCCTGCGTTCCAGGGGTTCGATCAGGGTCAGTTCAAGGTCGGGACGCGCGATGGCCAGGCACAGCCCCGGCAGACCGGCGCCGCTCCCAACATCAGCAACGTGACTGCCCGGGGCGATTTCCCGCTCGATTACGGCGCAGTTCAGCACATGCCGGCTCCACAGCCGCGGTATCTCGCGGGGGCCGATCAGGCCGCGCTCTGTCCCGGATGTAGCCAGGTGTTGCACGTAACGTTTGGCGAGCTCGAGCCGATCACCAAAGATGGCCTCGGCTGCCCTGAGCTCCGCAGCAGTAATTTCAACCATTGTCTGCGTCCCGGCGTCTTCAGTCTGCGGAAACAACGATGTGCCTCCCGGCACCTTCGCCTTCAGATTCGCTGACGAAGCCGAGGTCGGCCACGGCATCGTGGACGATCTTCCGCTCGTAAGCGCTCATCGGTTCCAGTGCGACAGCGTTGCCGGACTCCTTCACGGAGGCAACAGCGTCCTCTGCGATCTTCTGCAGGTGGCCCGCACGCTCCTGGCGGTACCCGTTGATGTCCAGCACCAGACGGGAGCGGTTCTCCGTGGCGGAAAGGACCGAGAGGCGGGTCAGCTCCTGCAGGGCTTCCAGCACCTCGCCGTCCCGGCCAACCAGGCTTTCGAGGCCTGCTGACTCTTCCTCGGCCACGATGGAAATGTAGGTCCGTCCGTTGCGGACCTCAATGTCGATGTCGCCGTCGATGTCGGCAATGTCCAGCAGTTCCTCAAGGTAATCTGCTGCGACGTCGCCTTCTTCTTCCAGCCGGCTCGCGGATGAACCTTTGTCCGAATCCTGGGTCTCGTCCCGGGCGTCGTCCTGGTCTTCAATGGCCTCGGCGGAAACGGCGTTTTCGGTGCTATCGACAGACATTACTTCTTCTTCCTGTTCTTGCGTTGTGGCTGGATGCGCTGGCCCTTGGCCTCGGCGACCGCGGCGGCGGCGGCGGCTTCAGCCTCGACGTCGGCTTTCTTGCCTCCCAGGATGGGCAGGGCCGGAAGGCCCTTGGCGGCACGGCGTTCGGCGAGGGCCTTGGCGGCGGGGGATCCCGGCGTCGGCATGCGGCGGATGACGAAGAACTGCTGTGCCATGGTCCACAGGTTGGTGGTGGTCCAGTAGATGAGGACACCGATCGGGAAGTTGATTCCGCCCACGCCGAAGACGATCGGCAGGATGTAGAGCATCATTTTCTGCTGGCGCATGAACGGGCTGGCCATGGCCTCTTCGGACATGTTCTTGGCCATGATCTGCTTCTGCGTGATGAACTGCGAGGCCGTCATGGCAAGGATCATCACGATGGACAGGATCCACACGGAAGTCAGGTTCCCCTCGCCACCGTGCAGCAGCGATGCGGAGAGCGTTGCCCCGAAGATGGTGGACTCATCAAACTGAACTACCTGATCGTGGCTCATCGCCCCGATACCGAGGCCCTTGTCACGGGCCGTGCTGATGCCGGAGAGCACGGTGAACAGTGCGAAGAAGAACGGCATCTGGATCAGCATGGGCAGGCAGGCCGAGAACGGGTTGGTGCCGTGCTTCTTGTACATGGCCATCTGTTCCTGCGCCATGGCCTGGCGGGAAAGCTGGTCGGTCTTGCCCTTGTACTTGTCCTGGAGCTTCTTCAGGTCAGGCTGCAGCAGCTGCATGCCGCGCTGGGCCTTGATCTGCTTGACGAACACGGGAATCAGGGCGGCACGGATCACCAGCACCAGCCCGATGATGGACAGGGTCCATGTCCAGCCGGAAGCCTCCGGCAGGCCGATGCTGCTCAGGCCCTCGTGGAAGCCCACCATGATGATGGAAACAAGCCACTTGAACGGAAACATGATTGTTTCAAAGAAGTCCATACGATATCCCTATTCGTTAGGCCGCAGTGCGGCCTTCTCCATCAGACTGCGCAGCCAGGTACTTGTCCGGGTTGTTCAGTACAACAATTGTGGGGGTCTGGTGTTCAGGCCAGTGGCGGTGACCGGCGGGGACGTGGTCCACGCCGCCGGCGTTCCAGGGATGGCAGCGCGCCAGGCGCCGGACTGCCAGCCAGCTTCCTTTGACGGCACCGTGCACGGTGATCGCTTCGAGGGCGTAGGCCGAGCACGAAGGAAAGAAGCGGCAAACCTGGCCGTACAAGGGCGAAATCACCTTGCGGTAGGCCATCAGCAGCAGTATGAGAAAGTTGCGGGGCAGGTTCCAGAGCGTCTTGCCCACCAGGGCCGCTGCCGGTTTGAAGAAGCGGACGACGGCGGCTACGGAGTTACGCACGCGGTGTCCCTTCCTGTGTTGTTTGCCGTGAAACCGCTGACGCGGCCCGAGGAAGGCGGCCGCCCAGCCGTTTCATGGTCGTTTCCAGAGCGGCGTTGTAGTCCGCCAGCAGTTGGTCCCAGCTGGCAGACGAGGCCGCAGGCAGTGCCCGGACCACAATGGCGAACCCGGTACCGTATTCCTGCAACGACAAAGCACCGGCTTCCCTCAGTCTCCTCTTAACGAGGTTCCTGACAACAGCGTTCCCAACACTCTTGGAAACGATGAATCCGATCCGGCTTGGTTCGTCAGCAGCAATAGCTACCGTATATAACACTACGTTCCGGCGTCCATTGCGGACGCCGGAACGTACAGTTGTTGAAAAATCGGTTGAGGTCCTCAGACGGTTCCTGGTGGCTAGCACCGTCAAACTCGCAAAGGGATGTTGACCGACGAGTCAGTGTATTTAGGCCGACAGTTCGGTGCGGCCCTTGCCACGACGGGCTGCCAGGATGGCACGGCCGGCACGGGTACGCATACGAAGGCGGAAGCCGTGCTTCTTGGCTCGACGGCGGTTATTCGGCTGAAAAGTCCGCTTGCTCACGTTAGTTACTCCAGTGGATCAAAGGTGCGCCCACCCGATCAAAAAGGGGAAGAACTGGCCGACGCTAAGTTTTGTATATGCACGCTGCCCTCGGCTCGTAGGACGCAGAACGTCAGAGAGATTCAAATGAGGTCGAAAAGCGGACACAAAGGACTTCACAACGTTAGGCCAAAAAGCGTCCCCTCGTCAAACCGGGCTGACTCTCACCGCACTCCACCGGCTGTGGTTAACCCCTGCCCACAGCCTGTGGATGAAGTGGCTCACAGGACCCGTTTTCGAACCACACCGGTGTAATTATCCACAGGACTCGACCCAGCTATCTTCTAGGCTTTTCATCCCCTAGAGTGGCTCAGTAGCCGATTATCCACGCTCTGTGCATAACCCTGTGGATATAAGCCGGAACCAGCCCCTGGTTCAGGACTTGTGGCTGCAGGTAATGCAGGCAAGCAAGTTTGAGGAACTGATTGATGACAGTAGACGAAGCCAACCACGCGAATACTGTCGGAAGTTCCTGGCGGCGGGTTGTGAGCCTTCTGGAGCAGGACCACCGGGTTTCACCCCGGCAGCGCGGCTTCGTCATCCTCGCCCAGGCGCAGGGACTGATCGGTTCCACGCTGCTGGTGGCCGTGCCCAACGAACTCACCCGCGAAGTGCTGCAGACCCAGGTCAAGGAAGCCCTTGACGACGCCCTGCACAACGTTTTTTCCGACGACATCCGGTGCGCCATCGACGTCGACACCGATCTGGTGCCCCTGCACACTGAGCCGGAGCCCGCCGTCGAACTTTCCCTGGCGACTGACCCCACCGTGGAACAGAAGCCGCAGCCCATGCTGCCGAGCACATCCCACGAGTTCGGCCGGCTGAACCCGAAGTATGTGTTCGACACCTTCGTGATTGGTTCATCGAACCGGTTTGCCCACGCGGCCGCCGTCGCCGTCGCCGAGGCCCCGGCCAAGGCCTACAACCCGCTGTTCATCTACGGGGATTCCGGCCTGGGCAAGACCCACCTGCTGCACGCGATCGGTCACTACGCCCGCCGGCTCTACAGCGGCATCCGGGTCCGCTACGTGAACTCCGAGGAATTCACCAACGACTTCATCAACTCCATCCGCGACGATGAGGGCACCAGCTTCAAGACCACATACCGGAACGTGGATGTCCTGCTGATCGATGACATCCAGTTCCTGGCCGGCAAGGACCGCACGCTGGAGGAGTTCTTCCACACCTTCAACGCGCTCCACAACAACAACAAGCAGGTTGTCATCACCTCCGACCAGCCGCCCAAGCTGCTCGCAGGATTCGAGGACCGGATGAAGTCCCGCTTCGAATGGGGCCTGCTGACCGACATCCAGCCGCCGGAATTGGAAACCCGGATCGCAATCCTCCGCAAGAAGGCCCTCAGCGAAGGCCTCTCAGCTCCGGACGACGCACTGGAATACATTGCATCGAAGATTTCCAGCAACATCCGCGAACTTGAAGGCGCCCTTATCCGCGTCACCGCCTTCGCCAGCCTGAACCGCCAGCCTGTGGATGTCGCCCTGGCTGAAATGGTGCTCAAGGACCTGATCACGGACGACGGCGCACAGGAGATCACCTCGGCGCAGATCCTGACCCAGACGGCCGACTACTTCAAGCTCAGCATGGAAGAGCTCTGCAGCAAGTCCCGGACGCGCACGCTGGTGACCGCCCGCCAGATCGCCATGTACCTGTGCCGCGAGCTGACGGACATGTCGCTTCCCAAGATCGGGCAGGAGCTCGGCGGGCGGGACCACACCACGGTGATCCACGCAGACCGCAAAATCCGTGAGCTGATGGCCGAGCGCCGTGTGATCTACAACCAGGTTACGGAGCTGACCAACCGCATCAAGCAGCAGCAGCGGGATTCCTAAGCCCGGCTCACGGCCCGTCTCCTTACCTTATTAACAGGGGCATGTGGATAAGCCTGTGGATAGTTAAGGGGACAACCGCGGTTAATGGGCTTAAAACCCTTAAGGCATCTGTGGATCAGCGAAACGGCCAAAAAAGTTGTCCCCATCCACACCCTGTTTAAAACCTGCTTCACCCACAACGGATGAACAGGGCTTAACCGCGGGATCGTGCCGTGAAACAGGGTTATCCACAGTTTCCACAGCAGTTATTAACACTACTAATCCCAAAAAATTGAAATTCCCTCAAACAACAATCTCGTTCCCTGCCGCACACAACATCGGGTCCTCGGCCCGAAAGGGCCAGCGTCCCTGCCGGGGATGGGGAAAACCTGGATCTTCCGGCTAAGCTGTCAGCAGCGCTCCCATCCTTGGGTCTGTTTGTGGTTCAGCAAGCGCGGACCATGCAGGTTCCGGTGTCCGGGGGCAAAGGTTTTGCGAACTCCCTGCGGGAGTTCCCGTTCAGAAAATGGCAGCAGCAATGAAAGGCGGCACCCTTCCGTGAAGTTCAGAGTCGAACGGGACGTCCTGGCGGAAGCCGTCACATGGACCGCCCGGTCGTTGTCTCCGCGGCCGCCGGTTCCGGTGCTTTCCGGGCTCCTCCTCAAGGCCGAAGCCGGCACAGTGAGCCTCTCGAGCTTTGACTACGAAACCTCGGCCCGCCTTGAAATCCCGGCTGACATCAGCGTTGAGGGCACCATCCTGGTTTCCGGACGCCTTCTGGCTGACATCTGCCGCAGCCTGCCGTCCGCACCCGTCGACGTCGAAACCGACGGCAACAAAGTCACGCTCACCTGCCGCCGCAGCAGCTTCCACCTGGCCACCATGCCCGAAGCCGAATACCCTCCGTTGCCTGCCCTGCCCACCATCAGCGGAACAGTCCCGGGCGATTCCTTCGCCCAGGCCGTATCCCAGGTGATCATCGCTGCCAGCAAAGACGACACCCTACCGATCCTGACCGGCGTCCGGATGGAGATCGAGGACGACCTCATCACCCTGCTGGCCACGGACCGCTATCGGCTGGCCATGCGCGAAGTGCCCTGGAAGCCGGTCACCCCCGGCATCTCCACCAGTGCCCTGGTCAAAGCGAAAACGCTCAACGAAGTGGCGAAGACACTGGGCAACAGCGGCGACATCAACCTCGCCCTGGCGGATGACGACAGCCGGCTGATCGGCTTCGAAAGCGGCGGACGCACCACCACGTCCCTGCTGGTGGACGGCGACTACCCCAAGATCCGTTCGCTCTTCCCGGACGCCACCCCGATTCACGCCACTGTGCAGACCCAGGAACTCGTCGAGGCCGTACGGCGCGTATCCCTCGTCGCCGAACGCAACACGCCGGTCCGGCTTGCTTTCACCGAAGGGCAGCTCCACCTCGACGCAGGCACCGGCGAGGACGCCCAGGCTTCGGAGGAACTGGAAGCACATCTGACAGGCGATGAAATCACGGTTGCTTTCAACCCGCACTACCTCATTGAGGGCCTGAGCGTGATTGAAACAAAGTTCGTCCGGTTCTCGTTCACCACCGCGCCCAAGCCGGCCATGATCACCGCGCAGGCTGACGCCGACGGCGAAGACCAGGACGATTACCGGTATCTGGTTATGCCGGTGCGCCTTCCCAACTAGGTAGCAGCTGATGTCGTTATGGGCAGCCAAAACGACATCTAATGCGACCCAGTTGGGACCACCATCGCAGCCCCTCCACCACACCAGCGCAGAAAAGAGTTCCTCCCGTGCATATCGGACTGATCGGCCTTGGCAAAATGGGTTTCAACATGCGCGAGAGGCTGCGCAAAGGCGGCGTCGAAGTCACCGGCTTCGACCGCAACCCTGACGTGACCGACGTTGCCACGGTGGACGAACTCATCGCGGCTGTTCCCGCTCCGCGTGTCATCTGGGTCATGGTCCCGGCCGGTGAAATCACCGACGCCGTGATCACCGAACTGGGGTCCAAGCTCGACGCCGGTGACCTGGTGATCGACGGCGGAAACTCCCGCTTCACCGAGGACCAGAAGCACGGCGCAGCGCTGGCCGAGAAGGGTATCCGCTTCGCCGACTGCGGAGTATCCGGCGGTGTGTGGGGGCTGCAGAACGGTTACGGATTGATGGCCGGCGGCGACGCCGCAGATATTGAACGGGCGATGCCCGTTTTTGACGCGCTCCGTCCCGAGGGCGACCGGGCGGATAGCTTCGTCCACGTTGGCGGCGTCGGCGCGGGACACTACGCCAAGATGGTGCACAACGGCATCGAGTACGGACTCATGCAGGCGTACGCGGAAGGGTACGAACTGCTGGCGGCCAAGGACATCGTCACGGACCTGCCGGGAACCTTCCGCGCCTGGCAGAAGGGAACGGTTGTGCGTTCCTGGCTGCTGGACCTCATGGTCAAGGCCCTGGACGAGGATCCGGGCCTGGCCTCGATCGACGACTACGTCGAGGATTCCGGGGAAGGCCGCTGGACCGTTGAGGAGGCAATTGCCAATGCTGTTCCGGCGCCGGCCATCACAGCGGCGTTGTTTGCGCGCTTCTCCTCCCGCGAGGATAACTCCCCGGCCATGAAGATGGTGTCGGCACTGCGGCACCAGTTCGGCGGGCATGCCACCCGTCCGGCCAAGTAACGGCTTTTCGAGCAGTCCGGGAATCCTGAAGACGGCGTGTACCTAGAAAAGCTTTCGCTGACCGATTTTCGCAGTTATGCCCAGGTGGACCTCACCTTCGAACCCGGGGTGACGGTGCTGGTGGGGTACAACGGCATCGGCAAGACCAACCTGATGGAGGCCATCGGGTATCTGGCCACGCTCAGTTCGCACCGGGTCAGTTCCGATGCTCCGCTGTTGCGTTTCGGCACCGAGCGGGCGCTGATCCGGGCCAAGCTGGTCCGCGGCGAGCAGTCCACCGTGCTGGAGCTGGAAATCAACGGGAGCCGCGCCAACCGCGGCCGGATCAACCGCAGCAACCCGGTCCGTGCCCGCGACATCCTCGGTATTTGCCAGACGGTGCTTTTCGCGCCTGAGGACCTTGCCCTGGTGAAGGGAGATCCTTCCAACCGCCGGCGTTTCCTGGACGAGCTGCTGGTCAGCCTGATGCCGCGCCACGCCGCCACGCGCACTGACTACGACCGGGTCCTCAAACAGCGCAACGCCCTCCTCAAATCCGGCCGTGCCGGGAAGTTCACCGCCGGGCACGAGGCCACCCTGGATGTGTGGGACCAGCACATGGCCCGGGCCGGCGCGGAACTGCTGCACGCGCGGCTGGCATTGGTGGAAACGATCCGTCCCCACCTGAAGGCGGCCTACGCCCAGCTGACCGACGGGTCAAAGGAGGCGGACGCGATTTATCGGTCCACCCTCCAGGGCATGATGGACGACGACGGCGCCGGGCCGGCCTACGCTGCGGAAGCCGCCGCCGTCGAACGCGTTGAGGACCTCCGGCAACTGTCCGTCGACGAACTGGCCGACCGTTACGTTCAGGCTTTTGCGGCGTCGCGCCGCAAGGAACTGGAACGGGGAGTCTCCCTCGTTGGTCCGCACCGCGACGACGTTGAGCTCATCCTCGGCGAGGCGCCCGCGAAGGGGTACGCCTCCCACGGCGAAACGTGGTCCATGTGCCTTTCCCTGCGCCTGGCGTCCTATTACGTGATGCTCGACGACGCCCGTACGGGCGGGTCCGCCCCGATCCTGATCCTTGACGATGTGTTTGCCGAGCTCGACGTCCAGCGCCGGCGTAAACTGGCGGCAATAGTATCCGGTGCCGAACAGGTGCTGGTGACCGCCGCCGTCGATGCCGATATTCCGGAAGAACTGGCCGGGCGGCGGGTGAAGGTGGTCCCCGGAGGAATCGATGAGTCGGAAAACCGATGAATAAAGATGCTGGCGGCCTGCAGCCGGGCCGTGATCCCGACGATATCGATGCGCCCCAGGCCGCGCTCAACCGGATGCGCGAGGCCGCGGCTGCCCGCGGCGAAATCCGCCGGAAGTCCCCGCTTCCCGGAAACGCAGCCAAGAAGCCGGGACGCAGCGCCGCCGGAACGCGCGGTTTCACCGAGTTCCATGGCACGGGCCGCGATCCCCTGGGACTGGGCAAAGTGGTGGGACGGCTCGTGGCGGAACGGGGCTGGACGTCCCCGGTTGCAGTCGGATCGGTAATGGCGGAGTGGAGCACCCTGGTGGGTCCGGAAATTTCGGCGCACTGCACCCCGGAGAGTTTCACCGACACCACCCTGCACGTGCGGTGCGATTCCACGGCGTGGGCCACCCAGCTGCGCCTCCTGAGCTTCAGCCTGCTGGAGAAGTTCCGCACCGAACTGGGCGAGGGCGTTGTCACCAAAATCCAGGTTCTGGGACCGGCGGCGCCGAGCTGGCGGAAGGGCGGCCGGACAGTCAACGGGCGCGGTCCCCGGGACACCTACGGATAGCGGAGGACCATGGCGGCCGGCGCGATGCCGGCGGCAGCTCCCCGCGACTCTTGAAAAATGGCCAAACGGCGTGTAGGGCGCCCTGATGCCCCGTGGCCGTATAGGAACCCAGAGGCATAACCCCTGGAGCCTTGCAGGCGGAGCCAATGGCCTGCCAGCACCATATTCCCGCGCGTTTGCGGCCCTGGAATGCGGGATTACGCTCTCCAACACGGTAGAATCGTGGTAGATAACTGGGCGCCGGTGAAACGTTGACTGAGTCCGTTTTCCGGCGCTTTTGCTGCGGTCGGGGCGCGGTTCCGCCAGTCAACCAAGTAATCGGCGTTATCAGTGACGTGCCTGTTGGCAGGAACCCCTTCTATCGGAGATGGTGACGGCCGGCCATACGAATACAGAGGAGTCGAAAGCGCCTGTGGCTAACGACAATGCAGATATCCCGGCAGTGGAACCCGCAGCTGAGGATGCCCGTACAACTGATGCGCCGGCGAAGGCAGCCGAACGCAAGGAATACGGTGCGAGCGACATCACCGTCCTTGAAGGACTTGAAGCTGTCCGGAAACGTCCCGGCATGTACATCGGTTCCACGGGTCCCCGCGGACTCCACCACCTGGTGTATGAAGTGGTGGACAACTCCGTAGACGAAGCACTCGCGGGGTACTGCACCCACATTGAGATTGTTCTCCAGGCCGACGGCGGCGTCAAAGTGGTCGACGACGGACGCGGCATCCCGGTGGACATGCACCCCACCGAGCACAAGCCCACGGTTGAGGTCGTCATGACCATCCTGCACGCCGGAGGAAAGTTCGGCGGCGGCGGCTATGCCGTCTCCGGCGGCCTGCACGGCGTGGGCATCTCCGTGGTCAACGCACTCTCCAGCCGGGTGGACACCGAAGTGCGGCGGCAAGGCCACGTCTGGCGGATGTCCTTCGCTGACGGCGGCAAGCCCCAGGGCAGCCTGGTCCAGGGTGAAGAGACGGACACGACAGGCACCACCCAGACCTTCTACCCGGATGCCGGCATTTTTGAGAGCACGGAATTCGACTTCGAGACCCTCCGTGCCCGTTTCCAGCAGATGGCGTTCCTCAACAAGGGGCTGCGCATCACGCTGACGGACGAGCGCCAGGGCCTGCATGAGACGGCCGAGGACGAGGATCTGGACCTCGATGCCGTTCCCACCGAAGGTGAAGTAGCCGCCGAATACCGGACGGTTGTCTACCAGTACGACGACGGCCTGCTGGACTACGTGAAGCACCTGAACTCCGGCAAGAAGGTTGACGTGGTCCATGAGGACGTCATCGCCTTCGAAACCGAGGACACGGAACGAAAAATCGCCCTCGAAATGGCGATGCAGTGGACCAACGCGTACTCCGAGAGCGTACACACCTACGCCAACACCATCAACACCCATGAGGGCGGGACCCACGAAGAGGGCTTCCGCGCCGCCATGACCTCGCTGATCAACCGCTATGCGCGGGAGAAGAACATCATCAAGGAAAAGGACGACAACCTCACCGGTGACGACATCCGCGAAGGCCTCACGGCCGTGATTTCCGTGAAACTGGCGGAACCGCAGTTCGAGGGCCAGACCAAAACGAAACTCGGAAACTCCGAAGTCAAGGGTTTCGTCCAGCGCGTGGTCACCGACGGCCTGGGCGACTGGCTGGAGCGCAATCCAGGGCCGGCCCGCGACGTCATTCGCAAGGCGATTTCCGCAGCGCAGGCCCGCATGGCCGCCCGGAAGGCACGTGACAACGCCCGCCGCAAGAGCCCGCTGGAGTCATTCGGCATGCCGGGCAAGCTGTCAGACTGCTCCTCCAAAGATCCGGAAAAATGCGAGGTCTACATTGTGGAGGGTGACTCCGCCGGCGGTTCGGCGAAGCGCGGCCGCAACCCGGAGACCCAGGCCATCCTCCCGCTGCGCGGCAAGATCCTGAACGTTGAGCGCGCCCGGTTGGACAAGGCACTCGGCAACAACGAGGTGCAGTCCATGATCACCGCCTTTGGCACGGGCATCGGCGAGGACTTCGACCTCGCGAAGCTGCGCTACCACAAGATCGTGCTCATGGCCGATGCCGACGTTGACGGCCAGCACATCACCACGCTCCTGATGACGCTCCTGTTCCGTTACATGCGCCCGCTGATTGAAAACGGTTATGTGTACCTGGCGCAGCCGCCGCTGTACCGCATCAAGTGGTCCAACGCTCCGCATGACTACGTCTACAGCGACCGTGAACGCGACGCCCGGCTCGTGGCCGGCCAGGCCGCCGGGCGCCGGATTCCGAAGGACAACGGCATCCAGCGCTACAAGGGACTTGGCGAGATGGACTACACGGAACTGTGGGACACCACCATGGACCCGGACCACCGGACGCTCCTCCAGGTGACCATGGACGATGCCCTCGCTGCGGACCAGATCTTCACCGTGCTGATGGGCGAGGACGTTGAATCCCGTCGAAACTTCATCCAGCAGAACGCCAAGGATGTCAGGTTCCTGGATATCTAGCAGGCGCTGGTAAGCGCCCTAAATATTCCTGAATTGACATATACCTGAAACGGAAAATATAGACAATGAGTGACGAAACACCCGAGGTTCCCGGCGACTCCGCCGGTCCCGTCGAGCCCGTCCTGGAGGGCGACGTGCTGGTCGACCGCGTGGAACAGGTGGACCTGCAGACGGAAATGCAGCGCTCCTACCTCGACTACGCCATGGCCGTTATCGTGGGCCGCGCGCTGCCGGACGTCCGTGACGGACTCAAGCCCGTCCACCGCCGCGTTCTCTACGCCATGTTCGACGGCGGCTACCGCCCGGACCGCTCCTTCAACAAGTGCGCCCGTGTGGTGGGCGAGGTCATGGGCCAGTACCACCCGCACGGCGACACTGCCATCTACGATGCCCTGGTACGCCTGATCCAGGACTGGACCATGCGCTACCCGCTGGCCCTCGGGCAGGGCAACTTCGGCTCGCCGGGCAACGACGGCGCAGCAGCCCCGCGGTACACCGAAACAAAAATGGCACCGCTTGCCATGGAGATGGTCCGCGACATCGACGAGGAGACCGTCGATTTCCAGGACAACTACGACGGCAAGAACCAAGAACCCACCATCCTGCCGGCGCGCTTCCCCAACCTGCTGGTCAACGGCTCCTCGGGCATCGCCGTCGGCATGGCCACCAACATTCCGCCGCACAACCTCCGCGAGGTCGCGGACGGCGTGCAGTGGTACCTGTCCAACCCGACGGCCAGCCGCGAAGAGCTGCTGGAAGAGCTCCTGCTGCGCATCAAGGGACCGGATTTCCCCACCGGTGCGCAGATCCTGGGCCACAAGGGCATCGAGGATGCCTACCGGACCGGACGCGGCTCCATCACCATGCGTGCCGTGGTCAACGTGGAGGAGCTCCAGGGCCGCACCTGCCTGGTGGTCACCGAACTGCCGTACCAGGCCAACCCGGACAATCTGGCCATCAAGATCGCCGAACTGGTCAAGGACGGGAAGATCTCGGGCATCGCCGACCTCCGTGACGAGACATCCGGCCGTACGGGCCAGCGCCTCGTGATCGTGCTCAAGCGCGACGCCGTAGCCAAGGTGGTGCTGAACAACCTCTACAAGCACACCCAGCTGCAGGACAACTTCGCGGCAAACATGCTGGCGATTGTTGACGGCGTGCCGCGGACACTCAGCCTGGATGCCTTCATCCGCCACTGGGTGGCGCACCAGATGGACGTTATCGCCCGCAGGACCCGCTACCGCCTGCGCAAGGCGGAAGAAGAGGCGCACATCCTGCGCGCCCTCCTCAAGGCACTGGACATGCTGGATGAGGTCATCGCCCTCATCCGCGCGTCCAACACCACCGAGGCGGCCCGCGACGGGCTGATGGAGCTGCTGGACATCGATGAGCTGCAGGCCCGCGCCATCCTGGACATGCAGCTGCGCCGCCTGGCAGCCCTGGAACGCCAGAAGATCCAGGACCGCCACGCCGAACTCGAAGCCCTGATCGCCGAGTACAACTCGATCCTTGCCTCGGAAGAGCGCCAGCGCGAAATCATCAGTACCGAACTGGCCGAGATCGTGGCCAAGCACGGAGACGACCGCAGGACCCACATCCTGATGGGCTTCGACGGCGACATGTCCATGGAAGACCTCATTCCCGAAGAGGAAATCGTGGTCACCATTACGCGCGGCGGCTACGTCAAACGCACCCGCAGTGACAACTACCGCTCGCAGCAGCGCGGCGGCAAGGGCATCAAGGGAGCCCAGCTGCGCGGGGACGACGTCGTGGAGCACTTCTTCGTGACCACCACCCACCACTGGTTGCTGTTCTTCACCAACCTGGGCCGCGTTTACCGGGCCAAGGCCTACGAACTGGCTGAAGCCGGCCGGGACGCCAAGGGCCAGCACGTGGCCAACCTGCTGGCATTCCAGCCGGATGAGCACATCGCCCAGGTGCTGGACCTCCGCGACTACCAGCACGCCCCCTACCTGGTGCTGGCCACCAAGCGTGGCCTGGTCAAGAAGACCCGCTTGGAGGATTACGACACCAACCGCTCCGCCGGTGTGATTGCGATCAACCTGCGTGACGGCGACGAACTCGTCTCCGCCCAGCTGGTCTCGGAAACCGACGACCTGATGCTGGTCTCACGGATGGGCCAGTCCATCCGCTTCACGGCCACGGATGATGCGCTGCGCCCCATGGGCCGCGCCACCTCCGGCGTGACCGGCATGAAGTTCCGTGAGGACGATGAACTGCTGGCGGCCGACGTCGTCAAGGACGGCTCGTTCGTCTTCATCGTCACCGAGGGCGGGTACGCCAAGCGGACCGCGGTGGAGGAGTACCGTCTCCAGGGCCGAGGCGGCCTCGGCATCAAGGTTGGCAAATACCAGGAAGAGCGGGGCCACCTCGTGGGTGCCCTCATCGTCCAGGAAGAGGACGAAGTCCTGGTGGTCATGGAGGGGGGCAAGGTGGTCCGTTCCTCGGTGGCCGGTGTGCCTGCCAAGGGTCGTGACACCATGGGCGTCATCTTCGCCAAGCCGGACAAGAACGACCGCATCATCGAAGTGGCACGGAACAGCGAACGCGGACTTGAAGGCGAGGAGGCAGAAGCCACCGACCCGGAAAACCCGGCCGAAAGCCCGGCTGCGGCCGGGGATGACGTAACGTTGGCAGAAGGTGCCGGACCAGATAACGGGTCCGCAGAGGCAGATTCAGCACCGGCCGTGGAATCCGACGAGTCATCGGACAACGCTGAGCTGGACGAAGAAAATACCGGAGGTAACGAGTGAGTAATTCCGACTCATATCCCAAGCCGAACAGCAACACTCCCGGCGGGATCAGGCAGCCGGCGTCCGCTCCGCGCGTGAACGCCCCCGTACGTCCCCAGCAGCGGCCTTCGACGCCGGGTGCCCCGGCACAGCGTCCGACGGTCCCCGGCCAGCGCCCGGCGCAGGGGCAGCGACCCGGCCAGGCGCCCCAGGGGCAGCGCCCCGGTGTGCCCGGCCAGACGCCCCAGGGCCAGCGTCCCGGAGTTCCGGGTCAGCGCCCGGGCCAGGGTGCCCCTGGCCTGGTCAAGCCGGCACCGAAGGCGAAAGTACGCCGTGCCCGGCTCCTGGTCAGCAAGGTGGACCCCTGGTCGGTGCTGAAGATGGCCTTCCTGCTGTCCGTTGCCCTCGGCATCGTGACAGTCGTGGCTGCAATCGTCTTGTGGACCGTCCTGGACCTGACCGGCATCTTCGACCAGGTGGACAGCCTGCTCGGCACGCTGGCAGGCTCCGAAGGCGGCGGATTCGAGTTGAAGAAGGTCGCATCCCTCGGCCAGGTGGCTTCCTTCGCGGTGATCATCGCGGTTGTCAACGTGGTGCTGCTGACTGCCCTGTCGATGCTCTCGGCGGTGCTCTACAACATTTCCGCCACCCTCGTGGGCGGCATCGGTGTGACCCTGACGGACGATTAGTCCGCGGAATTTTGCCGGAATTTGCCCGGTGAAATGCCTCGATTTGAGATCGGGCCGGGATGTGCTGTAAAGTCATGTCTCGGCCCGATGAGGCATCGGGGCGTATAGCTCAGGCGGTTAGAGCGCTTCGCTGATAACGAAGAGGTCCCAGGTTCAAGTCCTGGTACGCCCACGGAACCTGCACAGGTTTTGGAAATGGTTCGGATAACACCGGACCGGAACGGGGTGCATGTGAAGAAGTTGCTGGTAGTTGCAGTAGCTATCGCAGGCGCGCTGCTCGTCAAGAAAGTGCAGGAATCCGAAGCCCGGAAAACGGTCTGGAGCGATTCGACTGACAAAGTCGAATAGTCCGGTTCCCCGGTACGGACGCTGGTAAGAAGCGTTCCGGAACTAGGGTATGATTGACGGGTTGCTTCTTATGGGGGCATGGCGCAATTGGTAGCGCACCTGCTTTGCAAGCAGGGGGTTCGGGGTTCGAGTCCCCGTGCCTCCACCATAAGGAAGGTCCCGGACCGCGGAAACGCGGTCCGGGACCTTTTGTTTTGTCCGCTGTCCCCGGGCTGGCGGCGCCACACCGCAGCACCATTACTGTTGGAACAGTGAACTTCTTCCTTGCCGCTTTGGGTGTGCTCGGTGTGGCCTCTTCAGGACCGCTCATTGCCGCAACGCTGGGTGCCACGACGGTCAGCGCCCTCGCCATCGCCTTCTGGCGGAATGCCATCGGGGCCGCGGTGATGGCCGCTCCGGTGCTGGTAGCCAATCCCCGGCAGTTCGGGATGGTGACGGTCCGCGAGTTCCGCTGGTCGGCGCTTGCCGCCGTCGCCCTGGCACTGCACTTCGCCTGTTTCATCACCTCCCTCCAGCTGACGTCCGTAGCAGCGGCCACGGCGCTGGTTTGCCTTCAGTCCGGCTGGATCGCGGTCTTCCAGCTGTTCCGCGGCGTGCGCCACCGCTGGCAGGTGCTGGTGGGCCTTGGAATGGCTTTCGGCGGCGTTGTGGCCATCACGGGGTTCGACATGGGCACCTCCCCGGATGCATTGCTGGGAGACCTGCTGGCCGTGGCAGGCGGCGCCCTGGCCGGCCTGTATACCCTCGCAGGCGGCAAGGCACGCGCGACCATGCGCACGGGGACCTACACCACGCTTTGCTACGGCATGTGCGCCGCCTTGGTGGCACTGCTGGCACTCCCGTCTCAACAGCCGCTGGTGGGCTTTGACGCCGCCGGCTGGCTGGGGATCCTCGCCATCACCGTATGCGCCCAGCTCGTGGGGCATACGGCCTTCAACCATCTGCTGGCCACCATGAGCCCGCTGCTGGTATCCATGATCATCCTGCTGGAGATCCCTGGTGCGGCGCTACTGGCGGCGCTGTTCCTGGACGAGACCCTGCCGGGCGGCACCTATGCGGGACTGGCGCTGATCCTGGTGGGTCTCGCCGTGGTGGTGGCCGGCCAGCGCCGCAGAAAGCCGGTACGCGCCGGCGAAGCCCGGCTGGCTGAACTGGGAACGGACTGAATCCCGGGCGGGCCACCCGATAGGCCGGGTTGCCGGCCTGCGGCTGAACCTACTGGCCGCCGCGGCGAACAGGCTGGGCGGAGTTCACTGTGTGAATGGCGCGCAGGAGCTTGGCCGGGAAGTAGACGGAGAAGAACACCACCATGGGCGCCTTGAGGGCCATCTTCTTGACGTTGTGTGCCTTGTAGGTCCGGTCGAACCGGGTCACGTAGTACCGGTAGTCACGGGGTGAGTCCTCGAGGCGGCGGGCGGACATGCCGGACACCATCTGCGGCCAGTACTGTACGCGCAGGTCATGTTCAGCCAGGTGCAGGGACAGGTCGATGTCCTCGTGCATCTCGTCCTTCTCATCCCGGCATGTTTCGTCGCGGATGGTCTCCCAGGCCGAGCGGCGCAGCGCCATGTTGGAACCGAAGAGGAAGTGGTATTGGTGCTTGGCCAGCTTGAGCATCAGCTGGCGCATTTTGTCGTCCGCCTTGAGGCCGAAGCGGCGCATGGGCATGTCGTAGTACACCACCGGGCCGGTAGCCGCCTGGACGGACGGGTCAAGGAACGCCTTCTGGACCTGTTCCACCCAGTCCGGTTCCACCACGGAGTCTGCGTCGATCCGGCCAAGTACATCGCCGGTGGCATGGTTGAGGCCGAAGTTGCGGGTGGGGATGAGGCCCTGGTGCTGGTCCTGGCTGAGCAGGATGACGGGGCTGTCCGGATATTCCTGCTGCATCTGCCGAACGATGTCCGCCGTGCGGTCCTTGGACATATTGTCCACGACGATGATCTCCGCCGCAGGAACCGACTGGTAGATCGCCGCAATAAGGCACTGCCTGATAACGCTTGCCTCGTTGTAAGCCGGTATGACGATGGATACGCGCGGCATAAGCGGAGCGTCCTGCGAGGCATCCTCGGCGGATCTATCGGGTGACATCATCACAAATTTAGCACCCTTGTGTGCCACAGCACGGGACGGCGGGTGAAGGCCAGGGAAACAACAGAGGAGCCCCGCACCGTTTGGTGCGGGACTCCTCTGCTGCAGAGCCGTCCGGTGACGGCCGGGTTTTAGCTGTCGGTAGCCTTGGTGGAACCGTTGTTCATGCTGGAAGCGATGTTCCTGGTGGCAGTCTTGGCATCTGTGGCAACCGTGGCTGCCTCATCCTTCGCATCCTCAACGCTGTCAGCAGCCTTCGCGGCGGCGTCGTCCGACGCGTCAGCAGCCGAGTCCGCGGCGTCAACAACCTTGTCGCCGGCGGCGGCCGTAACGCTTGCGTCGGATGCCGCGTGTACGTCACTGACGGTCGTGGCAGGAACGGGGGCGGGTGCGGGCGTTACGGGAGCGGGAGTCTTCCAGGGATCCTCAACCGGCTTGGACGCCTTCCAGGCAGCCACGCCGGCGGCGACGGCTGCCGCGATGACGCCGAAAATCAGCAGTCCGCGGTGCTTGGGCTTCTGCGGCTTGGCTGCCTCCCCCGTGACAACGCGGGTTGCCTCGGCTGCAGCAGCCTTGAGCTGGTGGCCGGCGGCCTGGGCCTGGTCCTGGATGGTGTGCACCACGCCGGAGTCCGCAAGCCTCTGTGCGACGGCGTCCACGTGGGAAGGTGCGCTTTCCAGGGTGCGGTGAACGGCCTCCGAAGCGTGCCCGATCTGATCCGAGAGCCTGGGCAGATATTCCACCACGACGCGGTCGCGGGCATTCAGGATCACCGGGGCGGCCTTGTCCAGTGCCTCGTGCAGGCGGGGCGTGGTGCCCTCGACGGCGTCGTGGATTTTCGGCGCGAGGTGGGCGAGCCCGTCCTGGATGCGCGGCGTCACGGTGGCAACGCCGTCGGCCAGGTTGTGGGCTGCCGATTTGAGCCCTTCCTGGATCTTCGGGGAAGCGGTGTCAATGCCGTGCTGCAGGCGGGGAACCGCCCAGTCCACGGCTGCTTCTACGCGGGGGGCTGCCCAATCCTTGGCGTTCTCTACCGCGCTGCTGACTGACTGCTCCAGGTCACGGGCAATACGATCCGATTTCTTCACAACTACCTCCCGATTAATGTGACGGTTCTGTTGTTAGCCTACGTGGATTGCCCCGCACCGGCTATTCATCAGGGGCATTTCGGGCCGATTTCACCTAGCGCGGAACTGCCGGGCAGGCCTGATGTGCAATAGCCCGACGTGGAACAATGGGCCTATGACTGCCATCGCAACTGCAAAAGCAACCATCCACACGAGCCTCGGCGACATTGTCGTCAACCTCTTCGGCAACCACGCGCCCAAGACGGTCAAGAACTTCGTCGGCCTGGCCACCGGCGAGCAGGCCTGGACCCACCCGGAAACCGGTGAGGACAAGACCGGCACCCCCCTGTACAACGGCACCATCTTCCACCGCATCATCAAGGACTTCATGATCCAGGCCGGCGATCCCCTGGGCCGCGGTGTCGGCGGACCGGGCTACAAGTTCGATGACGAAATCCACCCCGAGCTGACCTTCAACCAGCCGTACAAGCTGGCCATGGCCAACGCCGGCATCCAGATGGGCAAGGGCACCAACGGCTCGCAGTTCTTCATCACCACCATCCCCACGGACTGGCTCCAGGGCAAGCACAGCATCTTCGGTGAAGTTGCCGACGAGGAATCCAAGAAGGTTGTGGACGCCATTGAAGGTGTCCGCACCGGCATGGGCGACCGCCCGGTCGAGGACGTCGTCATCAACAGCATCGACGTCGAGCAGCTCTAACACCCCATGAGTTACGGAATTCCGGCGGCCGTGCCGTCCGCGCAGATACCGGTGTGCCCCCGGCACCCGGACAGGCCTTCCTATGTCCGGTGCCAGCGCTGCGGGCGCCCGGCATGCCCGGAGTGCCAGCGGGCGGCCGCCGTCGGATTCCAATGCATTGACTGCGTCAACGAAACAAAACGAACGACGCCGGCAGCCAGGACCGTCTACGGCGGCACCGCCGTCGGCGGCCGGCCTGTGGTGACGTTCGGGATCATCGCCATCTGCGCCCTTGTCTATGTGCTGCAGTGGGTTGTTCCCAACGACGGGATGTACCAGGACTTCGCCTTCGCCTCGGTCTACGCCACCACCGAGTACGGCGTCTTTGAGCCCTGGCGCATGCTCACCTCCGCCTTCCTCCATTCCCAGGGATTCATCCTCCACATCGCGCTCAACATGTACATGCTGTGGATGTTCGGGCAGGCGCTGGAGCCCCTGCTCGGCAGGTTCCGCTTCCTCGCCCTGTACGTCATCTCGGCCATCGGCGGATCAGTCGGATTCCTCCTCCTGACACCCGTCCTTCCCCCTTCGGGAGTGGTGGGCGCATCAGGCGCGATCTTTGGACTGTTCGGCGCCATGCTGGTGGTCCAACGCCACCGCGGCGGCGACACTAGGCAGCTGTGGGTGCTGATAGCCATCAACGGTGCCATCGGCTTTATCGTCCCGCAGATCGCCTGGCAGGCCCACCTTGGCGGCGCGGTGACCGGTGCGGCCTGTGCCGCAGTCATCGCCTATGCCCCGCGCGGCCCACGCCAGCGGGTGTGGCAGGCGGCAGGCCTGGTGCTTGTCCTCGGCCTGCTCATCGGCGCCACCTGGCTGAAAACGGCCGTCGCCTAGACACGGCGGCATTTTCCCCACAGCCCCTCGCAGCCTTCCACAGCGGCCCGTGTGTACTCCGGGCCGGGGCTCCGGCATCTGTGCCGGCAGCAACTGTCGTCTTTCTTGGCCGTGCCCTCGCGGCATCCACCCTTGCCCCGGATCATGCGGGGGGTTTTCCACAGGAGTTATCCACATTGTGTGTAACTTACATGCTTGTAGTTCAGGGGTGCTCCCCCGCGTAATCCCTGCCAGCTGGCGCTTAGGGCCGCGGCCGGCCACGACTCAGCCACGTCTTGTCCACATCTGTGGATAAAGATGTTCCTGGAGACTGTGGTTAAGTGGACAAGTCTGCTGCCCGGGCCGGATGGCGATTAAGCCGCGCGCCCCTCTGGAGGCCGGACTCGGAGGGCAGGGAGCTCGTCAACAGGTTATGCACACTGTTAATAACTGCAGTGTCGGAAACCGTCCGCGGGAATTCGGTGCTCCCGCACCAAGACAGCGTCCTCCGGGGACAATTATCCCCTAGGTTATCCCCACCTGTGGATAACTTCTGGGGATACCGCTGTTGTTAAGTGGATAACTTCCGTGAAGGGCGTGATCGCCGATCGAGAAGCCGACGGAGCAGGTTATCCACAGGGAATCCACACTGTTAATAACTTTTGGACGTTATGAAGAGCCCGAGTGAGGGTCCCTGGCGGGCCATGACCCGCGGAAGTGGCGCTCGATCGGTCCGGAATTATCAACATTGTGGATAACTTTCCCCACAGGGCTGGGATAACTTCAGGGTAATTCGGTCCATACGCCAGATGAACCGCGGCGGTGGCTGTCCACAAGATGGGTGTCAATCATGCCGATCGCTTCCATCAGCGCATGCATCGTGGTGGGTCCCACAAAAGCGAAGCCCTTGGCCCGCAAGGCCTTGGAAAGGGCGATGGATTCCGGCGACGTGGTGGCGACCTCGGCATGTGTCCGGGGACTGGGGGTGGCCTCGGGCTGGAAGCTCCAGACGAAGTCCACCAGTCCGCCGTCCTTGCGCAGCGCGATAGTGGCATTGGCATTCGTGATGGCCGCCCTGATCTTCATCCTGTTGCGAACGATGCCGGCGTCAAGCATCAGGCGCTCCACGTCGTCGTCGGTGAAAGCCGCAACCGCTTCCGGCTCGAAGTTGTGGAACGCCGCGCGGAACGCGGGCCGTTTCCGCAGGATCGTTGCCCAGGACAATCCCGCCTGGAAGGCCTCCAGGCTGATCCGCTCGAACAGCCCCTGCTCGTCACGGACGGGCATGCCCCATTCGGTGTCGTAGTACTCCTGCAGCAGGGGATCCACAGCGGCCCAGGGCGGGCGGGCCAGGCCGTCGCTTCCGATGATGGTGCCGCGTTCGTCCGGGGTCATGTGGGTTCCTTAGCTTTGGTGCACGCTGTTGCTGCCTCCAGCATATTCACGCCGCTGCCGCGGACATGTCCACTGGCAAGGCACCGCTGATAGCCGAACGAGCACTCTCACATTATGCTGTGGCTCTGATCACAAATTACTGGGAGGTACGTGTGAGGAAAACCAAAATTGCCGTGGCCGGCTTGGCGGGGGTCGTTCTCGGGATGCTCAGCATCCAGGCCCCTGCCGTCGCCGCACCGCCTGTCGACGACGGATCAACCGGATCCGCCGCCGCAGTGAGGCAGGACAACCGTCCCGGACCGCGGTCGAAGGAACTTGTCGAGCGGCGCAAGGCCGCCATCGACAAGGTGGCCAAGGGACAGGCAAAGGCCAATGATGACGGCGTGGTCCAGCTGGCGCCGGACAAGTTCGCTGAAATCGAGACCGTCAAGCAGGACAAGATCTTTACCGTCCTGGCCGAGTTCGGTGACCAGGGCTCGGGCCGCTACGGAACAGCACCAGGCCCGCTGCACAACACGATCGCCAAACCGGACCGTTCCGTTGATAACACCACGCTGTGGACCAGCGACTTCAGCCCCGCGTACTACGAAGAACTCTTCAACGGCAGCGGCGAATCGATGAAGGGCTACTACGAGGCCGTTTCCAACAACGCGTACTCGGTAACCAACACCGTGACGGACTGGGTCAAGGTGCCCAACAACGGGTCCTTCTATGGGGACAACGCCACTGAGGACACCGGCGGTGCATGGGCTTTTGTCCGGGATTCCGGCAACGCCTGGTGGGATTCCCAGGTGGCGGCCGGCAAAACCCCGGCCGAAATTGACGCGTACCTCGCACAGTTCGATGTGTGGGACCGCTACGACTTCAACAACAACGGCAACTTCGACGAGCCGGACGGCTACATCGACCACTTCCAGGCAGTCCATGCCGGCGAGGGTGAGGAAGGCGGGGGCGGCGCCCTGGGCGAGGACGCGATCTGGTCCCACCGCTGGTACGCCTTCGGTAACCAGTTCGGTTCCACCGGACCTGACGGAAACCTCGCCGGCGGAACCCGGATCGGTTCCTCGAAGTACTGGCTGGGCGACTACACGACCGAACCCGAAAACGGCGGAGTTGGCGTCTTCGCCCACGAGTTCGGCCACGACCTGGGACTGCCGGACTTCTACGACACGTCCGGCGCTGCCACCAACAGCACAGCCTTCTGGACCCTCATGAGTTCAGGGTCCTGGCTGGGCCACGGTTCCGCCGCCAACGAAGGAATCGGCACCACCCCTGGCCTGATGGGACCCGAAGAGAAACGCTTCCTGGGCTGGCTGGACCACAGTGAGGTAGGGCTCGGCACGAGCGGCGACTTCGTCCTGAACCCGTCCCAGCTCCAGATTGACGGTAAGGACCAGGCCGTCCGGGTCAACCTGCCGGATAAGACCACCACCACCAGCTACACGGTCCCCTCCTCGGGGACCACCGCGTGGTGGACCGGCAGCGCGGACAACCTCAATGATTCCCTGACCCACGCCGTCCCGGCTCAGTCGCGGGTGACCGTCACGGCGAACGTCTGGTACGACATCGAGGCAAACTACGACTACCTCTACGGTGAATACTCCACAGACGGCGGCAACACCTGGCAGTCCGCCGGGCGTCCGCTCAGCGGATCGGCAGCCTGGGGCCAGGTGCGCTACTCCTATGACGCGGGCGGCCTCGAATCACTCTTCCGCTTCAGGTACCAGACCGACGGTGGCGTCCACAACCCGGGCGCGTTCATCGACGACGTGAAGATTTCGGCCGGAAAGACCGTAATCCTCAGCGACGACGTCGAATCCGGCGCCGGAAAGTGGACCGCCGAAGAGCCGTGGCAGCTGAGCACCGGTTCCGTAACGAAAACCACCCCGCAGTACTACCTCGTGGAGAACCGCGAGTACGTGGGTTTTGACGCCACGCTGGCGGAAGGACCCTACGCCTTCACCAGGGGCATCAGCGCCCCGAACTGGGTGGACTTCTTCAAGTACCAGAACGGCATGCTGGTCTGGTACATCGACGAGTCGTACGCGGACAACAACGTGTCGGCCCACCCCGGTGCCGGCCTGGCGCTGCCGGTGGATGCCCGGCCCGCACCCTTCAAATGGTCCGACGGCACCATGCCGGGCAACAGCCGCCAGCCGTTCGACGCCACCTTCGGACTGGAAGCAACGGATCCGCTGTGCATCGCCAAGGAAGTGCAGTCCGGCACAAAGCGCACCCAGGAGGTCAGCTCACTTGACGCCTGCGCCGTGAGCAGCGCAGCGATCAGTGTCTTCAAGGACATTGACCCGCTGGCTTACTACAGTGCGGACAACCCCTACGGAAGCGTCAAGGTCGCAGGCCACGGCGTGGAGATTTCCGTAACGTCCGACGCCGGTTCCGATCTTGGGATCCGGGTGGTCAACCCGGCCCGGAAATGAGCCGATAAAACAAAAAAAGTCGGACCGGCACGTTGTGCCGGTCCGACTTTTTTGTGTGAAAGGTGCGTATCAGGAACGCCAGCGGGTGGTCATCAGGAAGCCTGCAATCGCAATACCGAACCCGGCAACGATGTTCCAGGATTCCCATTCCCTGACAGGGAGGGCGCCCTCGCTGATGTAGAAGGTGATGATCCACAGCAGGCCGATGATCATCAGGCCGAACATGACGGGCTTGAACCACACGGCGTTGGGCTTGTAGGCCTGCGATGCAGAAGCCGGCTTTTCAGCTGCGGCGTTCCTCTTTCGTGGCTTTGACTCGGGCACGGGTCCTCCTCGTCGGGCTGAATCAAGGGCGGAGCCTTCGGCTTGATATCCTGCAGGAAGGAACATGCCGGCGGGGTTGGCGCCTTTGGTCAGGTCTGAATTCTTACTAGCAGCCAATTCTAGCTGTAGTTCAGAACACACCGGCGCCAGCCCCGAGCCGCCAATTGAGGAGACCACGTGGTGTTGCTGGAGAAGGAGACGACCGCCGCCGTGCCGGCACGCGGCGTCGGCGTTCTCCGGAAACTCATCCAGGTTGTCGGCGAGCTACTGATCACGGTGGGAGTCATCCTGCTCCTGTTCGTCGCCTGGCAGCTTTGGTGGACCAACGTGGAGTCCGATGCGAAGCAGGGCGAAGCCATCAGGAACTTCGCCCAGGAGCTGGGCGGCCCCCCGGCTCCCGCAGCATCCGGCGCCCCGGACGCGGCCGCATCCGGTCCTGCCGACTACGGTCCGCCGAAGGTCGCCGAAGCGCCAGGGCACGGCCAGACCATTGGCATTATGTATATCCCCCGTTTTGGCGCGGACTACACCCGGCCCATCGTGCAGGGAACCTCAACGGACGTCCTGGACACGCTGGGCCTGGGCCATTACAGCGACACCGCGATGCCCGGGGCAACCGGAAACTTCGCCGTGGCCGGCCACCGCCAGACGCACGGGGCCGTGCTGGACAACATCCACACCCTGGTTCCCGGCGACAAAATCTACGTCCAGACCAGGGACGGATTCTACGTCTACGTCTTCCGGAACATCCAGATTGTGCTGCCTTCGGCCACCGATGTGCTGCTTCCCGTGCCCACCCAACCTGCCGCCCGGCCAACGGAGGCCTACCTCACCATGACGAGCTGCAATCCGCGTTTCGGTTCGGAAGAACGCATCATTGCATATTCCCTCCTGGATCGCTGGCAGCCCGCGTCGGCGGGACCGCCGGCTGAAATTGCGGCCCAGGTGGCCAAAGCACTCGGGAAGGGCTGACGCTATGTACGGATGGATTTTCCGCCACCTGCCGGGCCCGCTGTGGCTCAGGATTGCGACGTCACTGGTGCTGCTTGCCGGCGTGCTGGTATTGATGGTTCAGTTCCTCTTCCCCTGGATGTCACAGTTCACCCAGTTCACCGACTCAACGATTGGTTTAGTAACTCGACAATGAGCACCAAGATCCTGGTCGTAGACAACTACGACAGCTTTGTTTACACCCTGGTGGGATACCTCCAGGAGCTCGGCGCCGAGACGACAGTGGTCCGCAACGACGACGTCACGCTCGCCGAGGCAATCGAGATGGCGGAAGCGCGCGACGGCGTCCTCATTTCGCCGGGGCCCGGCACCCCCGCGGAGGCCGGCGTCTGCATCGACCTGATCAAATGGTGCGGCAGCCAGGACAAGCCGATGTTCGGCGTCTGCCTGGGGCACCAGGCCCTGGCTGAGGCGTACGGCGCCACGGTGACGCACGCTCCTGAACTGATGCACGGCAAAACGTCCCTGGTGGAGCATGAAGGAGCCAACGTCTTCGCCGGACTCCCCTCCCCCGTAACGGCCACGCGTTACCACTCGCTGGCGGCTGTCCGGGAAACCATCCCCGACATCCTGGAGATCACCGCGCAGACGGCCAACGGCGTCATCATGGGCCTGAGGCACCGGACAGCACCGCTCTGCGGCGTCCAGTTCCATCCGGAGTCCGTCCTCACGGAGGGTGGTTACCAGATGCTGGGCAACTGGCTGGAGTCCCTCGGCATGGCGGGAGCGGCAGAACGGGCCGCCAAGCTGAGCCCGCTCATCCAGCACTAACCCGCCGGAACTGCTTCGACGGGTGCTAGCCCCGGTCCCGGCCCGTCTCCGTGGGCGTAGGCGTGGGCGTCGGAGTAGGAGTGGGCGCCGGAGCCTTGGCCACGATCACGCTAATGGTCTTTCCCTGCTCCACCAGCGCGTTCACGGGATCGCTCTGCTCGGTCACCTTGCCCGGTTCGACCTCGGAGTTTTCGACTTCCCGCACTGCGATGTTCAGGCCCAGGTTCTTGAGTGCGGCCTCTGCTTCCGGCTGCGGCAGGCCGCGGAGTTCGGGCATGGCAACCTTGCCGGTGGACACCACGATTTCCACGGTGGTTCCGACGGCCACCGACTCGCCTGGAGCGGGTTTCGTGGTGATGACCAGCCCGGCCGGGAACGTGGCGCTGTTCGCCATGGTGGTGCCGGGAGCACCGGCAAGGCCGATCTGGCGCAGGACGTCGCGGGCCGCTGCTTCAGTGCGGCCCGGCAGGTCGCCCGGAATCTTGACGGCGCTTGGACCGTCGGAGATGTTCAGGGTCACCTTGGAATCGGGCTCCATGGATGTTCCTGCGGCGGGCACCGTGCCAATGGCTGTTCCCTTGGCGATGGCGTCGTGGGGAAGCCTGCTGATGGTGGGGCTGAAGCGGGCGTTATAAAGCTTCTGCAGCGCCTCGGTTTCCGTTAGTGACGTCACCGTAGGGACGACGATTTTGGCCACCGGGGGCGGCGGCTGGTTCATCATGTTGTAGAGCCACAGGCCGCCGCCCGCCAGGACCAGCAGCGTGAAAATCACCAGGGTGGCAATCCACGTCCGACGGCGGGACTTCTGTCGGGGGGTGCGCTCACGTTCCGGCGGGAATCCCAGCGGAAGATCGTTCGACTCGGACGGCTCGTATACCTGGGCGGGAATGGGCTGGTCGTCGCCGAGGGTGTCGTGGACGGGCCGGAGCCGGCCGCCCGGTGAGTCGTCCAGGAAGCTCGCGCCGGTCAGCGAGTACGGCGCGGCCTGGGCCGTACGCTCTGCGGCCGCGACCGTGTTGACGGGATCCGTTGATTCCTCGCCCGCCGCGACCTCGGGCACCGGAACACCGTTGCGGGCGGCCCTCAGGGCACGCTGGAAGGCGGCCGCATCCTGGAAACGGTCTGCCCGGTTCTTTTGCAGCGCCTTGGCCAGGACGCTGTCCAGGGCCTCCGTCACCTCAGGGTTGAGGCTGCTGGCGGGCTCGGGCATCTCGCGGACATGCTGGTAGGCGACGGACACGGGACTGTCACCAATGAAGGGAGGCCGCCCCGTCAGCATTTCGTAGAGCAGGCACGCGGCGGAGTAAAGATCGCTGCGGGCATCCACGGTCTCGCCGCGGGCCTGTTCCGGTGACAGATACTGGGCGGTGCCCACCACTGCCTGGGTCTGCGTCATGGTGGCGGACGAATCGGCCATGGCGCGGGCAATCCCGAAATCCATGACCTTGATCGTGTCCGAGTCTTCGCAGAACATCACGTTCGCCGGCTTGATATCCCGGTGGACGATGCCCGCCCGGTGGCTGTATTCCAGGGCGGAGAGGACGCCAAGGCTGAAATCGATGGCGTGGTCGATGCTGACTTCCTTCGCACGGATCAGGTCCCGAAGGGTCTTTCCGTCCACGAATTCCATCACGATGTACGGCACCCGGACAGTATCCTCGGGGCCTCCCGGGACGGCGTGGTCCCCGGTGTCGTAGATGGCAACGATCGAAGGATGGTTCAACGCAGCCACAGCCTGGGCTTCGCGCTTGAACCGCGCCTGGAACTGCGGATCCCGGGCAAGGTCGGGCCGCAGCAGCTTGATGGCCACTGTCCTGCCCAGCCGGGTATCCACACCCCGGTGGACGTCTGCCATGCCGCCGCGGCCGATCAACTCACCGAGTTCGTACCGTCCGTTGAGGACGCGCTGGGTATTCACTGGGAGGCTGTCCTCTCTGTGCGACGGGAGACGGGGTGAGTCCGGCACGGTGCGTCCTAGTTCGACGTGGAGGTGCTGGGCGTGGGCAGGATTTCCCGGGCAAGGTGGTACGTCACCACGGAACCTGCGGGCACCTGGCTTCCGGCGCCCGGCTCCGAACTGACGAACGTGCCGGGTTCCTGGCCGGCACTGCCGGCGACGTCCTCGCCCTTCTGCCAGCGCAGCCCGGCGTCTTCGATGGCGCGCTGCGTCTGTGACTCGGAGCTGCCAACGCCAATTGCCGGCACTGAAGACTCCTTGCTTGGGTCGGCGCCCTTTGAATAGGTGACAGTGATGGACTGGCCGGGGTTTACCGGGCCCGAGGGCTCGATATTGGTGACTGTGCCTGCCGGCGCATCGTTGAAGACCTGCTCGCCGATGACCTGCAGTCCCAGACCGACGAGCTGGCTGCGGACGGTGTTGTACGGCTGGCCAAGATAGGCGTCCGGAATCAGGTTGATGGTTTCCGGAGTCGACTGCGTGGGAGTAGGCGTCGGGCTCGCGCTCGTGGACGTGGGGCGGGCGGAGGTTGACGTCGGCGAGGCGCTGCTTGGCTTGGCGCTCGTAGACGTAGCCGACGACTCGGCCGGGCTGGACGGGGAGAAGATGCCTGCCTGGGTAAGCAGGACACCCGCCAGTGCGAAGAGGACGAGCACGATGAGGGCGATGAGCGGCCACGTCCACGGGCTGCGGCCTTTGCGCTGCGGCTCGTCGACAGGTTCGTCGTAGCGGTCCTGCTCCTCTTCCTGCTCCCACGTGCGTTCGGCAGCCAGGGCATCTGCGCGCGACAGGGCGTCGCGCGGGCCGGTGGCTCCTGCAGCAGCTCCGGCGGCGAGTCCTGCAGCGGCACCTGCGCCCGCGGCGCCGACCACCGGAAGGGCGGAGGTCGCCGTCGTCGATTTGTCCTTTTCGGGGGTCTCGATGACGCCGGTGGCGGCCGTGGGAATGTCCACCGGCGCGGTGATCGGACCGGTGGCCGCTTCGAAGAGCAGCATTCCGGGTACGGCCGCGTGGGCGGCAGCGATATCACCGTTGCGGATGGCTTCCGCTGCCTCGGACAGCTTGATGGCGTTCGCGGGGCGGTTCTTGGGATCCTTGGCGAGCATGGACATCAGGAGGGCGCGTACCGGCGTCGGCAGGGTCTCCGGGAGCGGCGGCGGCGCATCGTTGACCTGGGCCAGGGCGATGGCGATCTGCGACTCGCCGGAGAACGGGCGGTGCCCGGTGAGGCACTCGTAGCCGATGACGCCGAGCGAGTAGATGTCCGAGGCACCCGTGGCGGTCTGGCCGGTTGCCTGTTCCGGTGCAAGGTACTGGGCAGTGCCCATGACCTGTCCGGTCTGGGTCAGCGGAACCTGGTCCGCCAGCCGGGCGATGCCGAAGTCCGTGACCTTGACGCGGCCGTCCGGTGTGATCAGCAGGTTGCCCGGTTTGATGTCGCGGTGTACCAGGCCCTGGGCGTGGGCAACAGAGAGGGCGCGTGCCGTCTGGGCAATCATGGACAGTGTCCGGTCCGGCGAAAGGACCTGTTCGTGTTCAATGATGCTGCTCAGGGGCTGGCCCGGGACCAGCTCCATGACCAGGTAGGCCGAGCCTTCTTCTTCGCCGTAATCAAAGACGTTGGCGATGCCCACGTGGTTCAGCAGCGCCGTGTGGCGCGCCTCGGCACGGAAGCGCTGGAGGAACCCGGGATCGCCCGTGTACTCCTCTTTGAGCACCTTGATGGCGACAATCCGGCCAAGGATAAGGTCCTTGGCTTTCCAGACTTCTCCCATCCCGCCAATCGCAATACGCGTGGTCAGCTGGAATCTCCCGCCGAGGGTGATCCCTGATGTAGGCCTCACTTATTCAACACCGCCTCAAAAATCTTCTTCGCGTTCGGACTGGTTAGCTGTGCGCCGGTGGTGATGTCCACGCCCTGCATGACGATGGTCACCGACACCTGCGGGTCGTTGGCCGGGGCGAACCCGGTAAACCATGAATTGTTCAAGCCGTCGGTTCCCAGCTCGGCTGTGCCGGTCTTGCCGGCCACCTGGACACCGGGCACGGCAGCACCGCGGCCGATTCCTTGACTGACCACGCTGGTCATCCACTCCGTGATCTGCCGCGAAATCTCCGGGCTGGTGGACGTCCGTAGGACTTCGGGCTTCGGTTCGCTGATGATGCGCAAATCCGGGGACCGCACCGTCTTGATGAGGTTGGGCCGCATCTGGACGCCGCCGTTGGCTATGGCGGATGTCATCAGTGCGATCTGCAGCGGAGTGGCACGGACATCGCGCTGGCCGATCGCGGACTGGGCCAGTCCTGCCGCATCCAGCTCCTCCTCCGGGAAGGCCTTCTTGGCGTAGTCCAGCTTCAGCTGGTCGCCGAGGTCCTCGCCGAAGCCGAACTTGGCCGCCTGTGTGGCGATGGCCTCCTGGCCCAGGTCCCGGGCGATCTCCGCGAACGGAGTGTTGCAGGACTGCTGGAGGGCGAAGGCGAAGCTCGCCGTGCTCTGTGTGTAGCAGTTGCCTCCGGCGTAGTTCGGCAGCTTGTATTCGATGCCTGGGAAACTCATCTCGGCCGGGTTGGGCAGCTCACTGTCCTTGTTGTACTTGCCCGAGCTGAGTGCCGCGGCGGTGTCCACGAGCTTGAAGACCGATCCCGGTGCCAGGAGGGCGCCGGTGGGACCGCTGACGTTCTGGTTCAGGTTGATCCCGGGAATCTTGTTCAGTTCATTGAAGTTGGCAGCCTCGGCGTCGGCATCCTGCGTTGCGATCAGGTTGGGATCGTAGGACGGTTTGGACACCATGGCCAGGATGTCACCGGTCTTGGGGTTCGTCACCACGATGGAGCCCCGCTGGCCGTCCGGGATCAGGTCGTAGGCGAGCTTCTGGAGCTCAGGGTCCAAGGTGAGTTCAACCGAGGCGCCCTTGGGCTGGTTGCCAAGGAAAAGCTGGCCGATGCGGTCCAGGAAAAGCTGGTCCGAGCTGCCGGCCAACTGCTCGTTAAGGGCACTTTCCAGACCGGTGACGCCGTAATTCTTGGAGAAGTAGCCCGTGATGCCGGCATAGAGTTCAGGTTCCGTGTAGGTCCGCTGGAACTTGCAGCTTTCGGAGGCGGCAACGGACTGCGCGATGGGCTTCCCGCCCACGATGATGGCTCCGCGGTCGTTGCAGTAGTTCTGCAGGATGGCGCGCTTGTTCCAGGCGTTGGCCTGCAGCTCGTCGGCGCCCACAACCTGCACATAGCTGAGCGCGCCGAAGATCAGCGCGAACATGGCGACCGCGGCAATCCATGAATTCCGGATGGCATGGTTCACAGTTGTTTCACCGCTTCAGTTGGTGCGTCGGGATGGGCGGATGAAGGTTGCCGTGCGGGCTGTTTTGCCGGCCGTGGCGGTGACGGCGGAACAGGCTTCTGCTCACCGGGTTCGCCGGGCTCGGCGCCGTGCGGCATGGGAGTGGTGTCCACAGGGCCGCGTGCGGTGTGCGAAATCATCAGCAGCAGGCCAACGATGATCCAGTTGGCCAGCAGCGAGGATCCGCCTGCCGCCAGGAAGGGGGTGGTGAGCCCGGTAAGTGGAATCAGGCGCGTGACGCCGCCGATCACCACGAAGCATTGCAGCGCGATGGCGAAGGACAGACCGCAGGCAAGCAGCTTCCCGAAGGCGTCGCGCGTGCCCAGTGCCGCCCGGAAACCCCGCGTGAACAGCAGGAGGTACATCATCACGATGGCGAAGAGGCCGATCAGGCCGAGTTCCTCGCCGAAGGAGGCAATGATCATGTCGCTGTTCGCGAACGGGACCAGGTTCGGCCGCCCTTGGCCCAGGCCGGTGCCCACGAGGCCGCCGTTGGCCATGCCGAACAGGCCCTCCACGATCTGGAGGCTGCCGCCGTACTGCCGTCCGTAGACTTCGTCGGTGAAGGCGTTGAGCCACCCGTCGATGCGGAGGCCCACGTGGGAGAAGACCCGGGAGGCAATGAAGCCTCCGCCGAGCAGCAGCCCCACGCCGATGATGACCCAGCTGATCCGGCTCGTGGCGACGTAGATCATCACGATGAACAGGCCGAAGAAAAGTACCGAGGAGCCGAGGTCACGCTGGAAGATCAGCACGCCGATGCTGACCAGCCACGCCGTGATCATGGGGCCCATGTCCTTGAACCGCGGGAACTGCAGCGGTCCGATCTTGCGTCCGGCCAGGAGGATGAGGTCACGGTTTGACGAGAGATACCCGGCGAAGAATATTGCCAGGGTGATCTTGGCTACCTCACCCGGCTGGAAGGTCATGGGGCCGATCTTGATCCAGACGCTCGCGCCAAGGATTTCGCCGGCGGAGATGCCCGGCACCAAAGGAAGGATCAGCAGCAGGGCGCTCACGGCAAGTGAGATGTAGGTGAACCGGCGCAGGATCCGGTGGTCCTTGAGGAACCAGATGACGGCGATGGCGACGCCCATGGCAACCAGCGTCCAGCGGAGCTGGTTGTTGCCGGTGTCTTCGCCCACGCGGTCCAGGCGATGGATCATGGCCAAGCCAAGGCCGTTGAGGGCCACCACGAGCGGAAGTATTACTGGATCTGCATATTTAGCACGGATGCGCAGAACGATGTGGAAGACGAGGGCGGCGGCCGCGAGGAGGCTGGACTGGAACCAGAAGTCCTGGTCAAAAGCCTTCTCCTGGTCCACGCCCACCAGGGCATTGGCGCCGATGCCCACGGCAAGGGCAAGGATCAGGAGCGCCAGCTCGGTATTCCTGCGTGGCTTGGGGGTGGCCTCAATCTGTGTCATTTGGCCTCCTCACAAGCGTTGGACGACGGGCTGGGACTTGCTGACGGTGCGGTTGTTCCGGGTGGAGACGCTGTGCCGCCCGGCGCCGGCGCCGTCCCCGAGGCGGAGGGGGTGGCGGTGGCCGTGGGGCTCGCGCATTCGTCGGCCGGCGACGTTGTTCCAGTCAGGTCGAGGTTCTTGACGATCCGCTGCGCGTCGTATAGATCCCGTGCCGGGACGGTCTGGCGGACCCGCTGCTGGGAGAATTCCGGGAGGTCCGACATGCGGATCTCCGTCACTGTCTCCAGCGTTGAGAGCTGGATGGGCCCCAGCCGCTGCGAAACGCCGTTGTAGATGGCAACCCGCTGGTCGTATTCGCCGATGTAGTAGCGCGTCTGCGTCCAGGCATAACCAAGCCACAGGCCGACGCCCAGGATGACGAGCAGGGCAGCTGCAGTGGCCATCGTCACCCAGCGGCGCGGCTTGGCGGCGGGCTTGTACTCGTCGGTTTCCTCGCGGTTCTGATCCGATTTGTGCGTGAGCACGGTTGCCGCGCGGCGCGCCACAGTCCGGCCGGCAATCGTGGGAATGGACCCGGATTCTGCCGCCGCGGCAGCTGCGCCAACGAGTTCATGCGGACGGTTGGACAGTTCCTCGCGGAGCACCGCCGCGGAAAGATGTTCGCCCAGATGAGGGTCCGTGCTGGTGGTCGGCTCACCGGGTTTTGAAGGAGGGTTGGGGCCGGTGTCGTCCGCGCCGGAAGCCGTGTGGCCAGTATCTGCCGCGGGTTTGGGTGTGGCGTCATCGGAAGGGACCGCCTGGGAAGTGGCCGGGGCGGCAGTCTTCGTGGCATCGACGCTGCCAGCCGGCGGCTGAACGATTTCGACGGCGGCCGTGCGGACGTCGTCGGCAGTCTCTTCGACAATTTCAAGCATGACCACTGTGACGTTGTCCGGTGCGCCGGCCTCAAGGGTGAGGTCTACGAGGGTCTCCACGCATTCGCGCAGGTCCTTGGTTTCGCGGACCATGCGTTCCACCACGTGCCCGGCAACGTAGTTCAAACCGTCGGAACAGAGCAGCCAGCGTTCGCCGGGTTCGACGTCCAGGGTGGCGAGGTCGAGTTCGGGGCTGGCGTCGACGTCGCCCAGGACCCGCATCAGGACGTTCTTGTGCGGATGGGTCTCGGCTTCCTCGGGACGCAGCCGGCCCTCATCGATGAGTCTCTGGACGAACGTGTGGTCCACGCTGATCTGTTTGAATTCGCCGTTGCGCAGCCGGTACGCCCGGGAGTCGCCGATGTGGGCGAAGTGAAGCTTCCCTTCGGCAAGGAGCAGGGCCGTCACGGTGGTACCCATGCCTGCCAGTTTGGGATTGATGTGGACCAGTTCAGACAGGAGAGAATTCGCGGTCTGGATTTCATCTGCAAGCACGGTTCCGGCGTCGCCGTCGTAGTGCCCGTGGTCCAGGTGGAGCATGTCCAGGACAGTCGCCGCGGAGGCCACGTCACCCCCGGCATGGCCTCCCATGCCGTCGGCCACGATGGCCAGGTGCCGGCCGACGTAGGCGGAGTCGTCATTCTTGGCGCGGATGCGTCCCACATCCGAGCGGGCCGCATAGCGCATGATGAGCGGCCGCTTCGGGACGGGGCCCTTGTCGGCGGGGTTTTCCGGGACGGCCACGGCTATGGCCTCAATTCGATGACCGTCTTGCCGATTCTCACGGGGACACCGAGCTCCACCGGGAGGGCGCGGGTGAGCTGCTGATTGGCCAGGTATGTGCCGTTGGTCGAGCCGAGATCCTCGATGAACCAGCGGCTGCCCTGCGGGAATAGCCGGGCGTGCCGGCCGGAAGCATAATCATCCTCAAGTACCAGGGTGGCCTCCTGGGCGCGGCCCAGGAGGATGGGACTGTCCGCAAGGGGGATCGTATGGCCTTTGAGCGGACCTTCCGTGACCACCAGCTGGCGGGCCTGCTGCTTCGCGGGCGGCGGTGCTGTTTCCGCCAGCTCGGGGTGTTTCCGCACCTGGCGGGCAGTGGGAGCACCCATTGCCGCTTTCCTGCCGATCATCAGGTCCCGCCGCATGGCGGACACGATGCTGAAGATGAGAACCCACAGCAACAGGAGGAATCCGAACCGCAGGGCCGTAATGGTCAGTTCGCTCACGGGCGGCCACCGGAGTTGGCGGGCAAAAGGCGGAAGATGATTTTGGTCCGTCCCATCGTGATGGTGGAGCCGTCAGTGAGGTCGACGCTGCCGACAACCTTGTGTCCATTGACGTAACTGCCGTTGGTGGATCCCAGGTCTACGGCCTCTGTGGTGCCGTTGGCGGTGCGGATTTCGAGGTGGCGGCGTGAAACCCCGGTGTCGTCCACCAGGATGTCCGCCTCCGACGACCGGCCCAGCACGATGGACGGGGCGTTCAGCGAGTAGCGCTGGCCATCAATGTCCAGGACGGGCTGAAGCCGCACCGGCTGCCGGCTCGGCGCGGCGGGCACGTTGTTCCTTGGCATGGGCGGAGCCGCAGCGGAACCGGACGCCTGCTCCGTTTTCGAATCGATTTCGAAGTCGCCGGCACGGATTTCCTCGTCGCGCCGGAAAGAAATACGCACCGATCCCCGGAGGGTGTAGCCCTGGCTCCGGACATGGTTGATGACGACGTCGCAGAGCTCCTCGGCCAGGGGCGTACCCCATTCCTGCGCCCGCTTGAAGTCGTCCTCGCTGAGGCGGACGTCAAAAACGTTGGGGGCGAGGGTGCGGCCCGCTGCGATGGTGATGGCCTTGTGGTCCACTTCGCGGCGGAGCCGGCTGGCGATTTCCACAGGCTCAACCTGGGCCCGCGAACCGGTGGAGAAGACACCGCGGACGGCCTTTTCGATGCCGCGCTCGACTTTGTCCAGCATTCCCATGGCACCTCTCCTCTCCTGGCGGCTGCGGGGCAGCACTCGTTTCGGAACTCAGTTCACAACATTGCCGGGAGTGCGCCGGGGACGGGCACTCCTACATCTGATACTACTGGCCGGTGCTGTGAATGACCTTAATGCACAACGCCGGGGCGGGGAGATTCGTTCATTCCGTCCCGCGCTGGTGCCTATCCTGACAGGGCCCGGACGACCGCGTTCATGGTGATAGTCGCCGGCCGCGTTTTCGGCTACGGAGCCTGCAACCGGGCCCGATTGGTGTTTTCCCGCAGTTGTCCGTTATGCTTGATCTCGCTGCTTTCACAGGGCTGGCAGTCCGAAAAACCGGGCTTCCTGCCGGACGAAAGAAGTTGCGCGCGAGTGGCGGAACGGCAGACGCGCTGGCTTCAGGTGCCAGTGTCCGAAAGGGCGTGGGGGTTCAAATCCCCCCTCGCGCACGCAGATGAAGAACCCCGGTCTTAGGACCGGGGTTCTTCTGTTTAAGCACCGGCCCCGATGACGATTCCCCGCTGCCCGGTCATTTCCCCTTGGCGATACCGGGGGATATGTCCATCTGGCGGGGAAAGCCTCGCCGCCTCGCCCGGACTCGTGCCGCGCCGCCGCGCCCGGAATCTCGCCCCCGCGCCGCCTCGCCCCAAATCTCGCCGCCGCGCCTCCCCTGCTAACTGACAGTTAACTTCGCTGAAACGGCCGAAGCAGATTCCTGAAACAACTGTTCCATAGTGTCGGTGCCAGACGGCCCGCAGGGGCCGCTTCATGTGACCGCCTCCCGATTTGGAGTAGAAGAATGACAGCTTTCAGTTCGGAAAAAGGCCCGCTGCGCCCGTCGCGGCGGATGGTGCTGGCAGGATTTTCGTCAGCGGCACTGGTGGCCCTGACCGGCTGTGGAGGTGAATCGGGCGCCACTGCACCCGCTTCGGGAGCGGCGTCCGGCGCTGCTGCCGACTTCGGCACCCTCGAGGTCCAGCTTTCGTGGTTGAAGAACGCGGAGTTTGCCGGCGAGTACTTTGCCGACAGCAAGGGCTATTACAAGGACGCGGGCTTTAGCGCCGTCAACCTGATCGCCGGGGGACCGGGAGGGGCTTCGGCGGAAACCATGGTCCTGTCCGGCAAGGCCCTGGTGGGTACGTCTTCGCCCGTGGGAGTGGCACCGGTGGTCCTCAACGAGGGCGCGCCGCTGAAAATTATCGGTTCCACGTACCAGAAGAACCCGTTCACCATCGTTTCCCTGGCTGCCAACTCGATCACCGCCCCGGATGACCTGGTCGGCAAGAAGATCGGGGTCCAGGCCGGTGTCAATGAGACGTTGTTCGATGCCTTGCTGGAGGTCAACAAGATTGACGCGTCGAAGGTCACCAAGGTGCCGGTGCAGTACGATCCGCAGCCGCTGCTGAACGGCGACGTCGAGGGATTCTTCGCCTACCTGACCAACGAGGTGCTCACCCTTGAGCTGGGCGGGCACAAGACGGCGGTCCTGCCGTTTGCGGACAATGGCCTGCCTTTCATTGCAGAGAGCTTCGTGGTCACGGAGGAGTCCATCAAGGACAAGAGGCCCGAACTGAAGGCGTTCCTGGCGGCCACCATCAAGGGCTGGAAGGATGCCCTGGCGGATCCTGAGGAATCCGCCCGGCTCGCGGTGGAGGTGTACGGCAAGGAACTTGGCCTGACCATGGCCAAGGAAAAGGGTCAGGCGGAGGCCCAGAACACCAAGCTGATCGCCACGCCCGAGACGGACAGCAATGGCCTCTTCACTGTGTCCAAGGAGCTGATGGACAAGAACATCGAGATCCTCAAGCTCGCAGGCTACGACACCACCGCGGACGCGATCTTCGACCTGAGCCTCCTCGACGAGGTCTATGCCGAGAACCCCGACCTTAAGTAGGACGCATGACTGAAGTGAGCATGGAGGCCGTGGCCGGAGGGCTGCTTTCCGGCACAGGGATTTCGCTCAGCAACCTGGGCAAGAGCTTCCGGATGGGCCGGAAGAGCGTGGTGGCACTCGAGGACGCCAACCTGATGACATCGAAGGGTACGTTCCTTTCCCTGCTGGGTCCGAGCGGCTGCGGCAAGTCGACCATCCTGAGGATCCTCGCCGGACTGGAAACGCCCACCACGGGGGAAGTGACAGTGGACGGCCACACGCCGGCGGAACTGCGGACCCGGCACGAGCTGGGGATCGCCTTCCAGGATCCCGCGCTGCTGCCCTGGCGGAGTGTGGTGTCCAACATCCGGCTGCCCTTCGAGGTGGCCGGCCTCCCCGTTGACCACGCGATGGTGGACGACCTGGTGGAACTGATCGGCCTGAAGGGCTTCGAAAAAGCGAAACCTGCCCAGCTGTCCGGCGGCATGCGGCAGCGGGTGTCGATAGCAAGGGCACTGGCGCTCAAGCCGTCGGTGCTGCTGCTGGATGAGCCGTTCGGGGCGCTGGACGACATGACCCGGCAGCGGCTGAACCTGGAACTGCTGAGGATCTGGACGGAGAAGCCCGCCACCACGCTGATGGTCACCCACGGCATCGCCGAGGCCATGTTCCTCTCCGATGTGGTGGCCGTCATGAGCGCGCGGCCGGGCCGGATCCAGGAGATCATCACCGTGGACCTGCCGCGGCCGCGGACACCTGAAATGATGCGGACACCGGAGTTCCATGCGCTGTGCGACCGGGCCTCCGAACTTCTGTTCGGCGGCGCCGGAGCGCCCCTTGAGGAAGAGAAATCACTGTGATCCGGCCTTTCCTGTTAAGTACGAGGCTGCAAAGCACGACGGCGGCACGGCCGCTGCCGTCGTGGGCTGCGGCCGTGGTGGGGGTGGGGGCCACCGTTGCGGTCTGGTGGCTGGCCGCGGCAACGGTGCTTTCCGGTGTGGGTGCCAGTGCGGACGGTTCCGGCGGTGCTGTACCGACGCCGCCGGAAGTGCTGGGGCAGCTGGTGCGCGACGGCGTCGGGTTTTACTGGCCGAACCTCGCAGTGACGATGGCGGAGGCTTCTGCGGGGTACTTGTGGGGGAACGCCGCTGCGCTGCTGCTGTCCGCGAGTGTCCTGGTGGTTCCGTCCCTGGAACGGCTGGTCACGCAGCTGGCGGTGATCAGCTATTGCCTGCCCATCGTGGCCATCGGGCCGCTGGCCTTCATTGTCATCGGCTCGCCGGCACGCGGGGAATCGTCCGGAACGGCCGTGCTGCTGGCCGGGATCTCGGTCTTTTTCACTACCGTGGTGGGCGCGCTGGCGGCGCTGAAGAGCGCGGACCGGGCCAGCTTGGACCTCGTGGCGGTCTACGGCGGGGGCCGGCTGAAGCAGTTGGTGAAGGTGCAGCTGATCTCAGCGCTGCCCGGAATCCTGAACGCCTTGAAGATTGCTGTCCCGGCCGCCGTCCTGGGTGCGGTGCTGGGCGAGTACGTGGGCGGCGTGGACCGGGGGATCGGCCCGGCCCTGGTCAACGCACAGCAAAACCTCGAGATTGCCCGGGCGTGGGGTGTTGCCTTGGTGGCGGGACTCCTTGCCGGAGCCGGCTACGGAGTCTTCGCGCTGCTGGCAAGATTCGTGACGCCATGGTCCTCCGGACGCCAGGCGGCGGCATGAAGCCGGGATCGGCGGCAGGCATGGCCGCATTGAAGCGCGCGGGCCGGGCGGGCGCGGGCCTGCTTGTTTCCTTGGCGGTGGTCCTGCTGCTGTGGGTCGCACTGCTGAAGGCCTTCAACATCTCGCCGTTCGTCGGCAAAGGACCGCTGGACGTGTTCAACTTCCTGTTCACGGTGCCCGCCGCGGAGAACAACCGGCAGGTCATCCTGCAGAACCTCGGCCAGACCATGGTGGATGCGTTCCTGGGCTTCGCAGCAGGAATGGTGGGCGCCGTGGTCATTGCCGGTGTATTCGTGCTGTTCCGCGGAGTGGAAAACGCCCTCATGCCGGTGGCCATGCTGCTGCGCTCCGTGCCGCTCGTGGCTTTGGCACCCATCATTATCCTGATCTTCGGCCGGCAGGAACCGGCTGTGGCGGCCATCGGCGGGATCGTGGTTTTGTTCCCCGCCCTCGTCACGATTGTGTTCGGGCTCCGCTCGGCCTCCCCGGCCATGCTCGAAGTCATCGACGTCTATGGCGGCTCACGCTGGACCGCCCTGCTGAAAGTCGCACTGCCGTCGTCACTGCCGGCTTTCTTCACCGCCGTGAAAGTGTCGATTCCCGGCGCGATCACGGGAGCGCTGCTGGCGGAGTGGCTCGCCACCGGCAAGGGAATCGGCTACGCCATCATCTCCGCTGTGTCCCGGGCAAGGAACAACGAGGTGTGGGCGTCGGTGGTGGTGATCACCGTGGTGTCGATCCTCCTTTACACTGTGGTGGCGCTGCTGGAGGAGGCCATGCTGCGGCGGTCGGGCACGTCGGCGTCAACGTCCGGGTGACCCGCCGTCGTCGTCCGTTCCTTGAGGAAGTACACCAGGCCGGCGGCGAGGGTGGAAGCCGCCGCCAGGGCGAACAGTCCCGGGACCACGCTGCCGGTCTGTTCCTTGATGATGCCGAATCCTAACGGGGCCACGAAGCCGCCCAGGTTTCCGAGCGAGTTGATGATGGCGATGGCCGGCGCAAGGACCAGGGGGTGCAGGCCTGACTGGGGGATGGTCCAGAACAAGGGGGATGCGCTCTTGAAGCCCATCGCGGCAACGGCCAGGAACACCAGGGCCAGCACCGGGGTGGCCACGGCCGCGGCGAAGGTGCCCACCGCGGCTATGAGCAGGGCGAGCACCAGCAGGGGGCGCTTGGATGTGGCCCGGTCCTGCCACTTGGCCGCGAAGTACATGGCGACGACGGCGCAGACCCAGGGGATGGCGGACAGGAAGCCGACACTCAGGTCCGTGGTGCCGGGAATCTGCTTGACGATACTCGGCAGCCAGAACGTGTTGGCGTAGATGGACAGCTGGACGGCGAAATAGATGCCGCACAGCAGGAGGATCTGCGGGTTCAGCAGCATGTTCCAGCGGTTGACCTTGGTGCCGCTGCTGTTGCCGTTGGCAGTGGCGTGTTGGGCATCCTCGTTGGAGATCGCGCCAATAAGCGCGCTTTTCTCCCTGAGGGTCAGCCATTTGGCGTCCTCGATCCGGGCATCGAGCAGGAAATAGACCGTGATGCCGACAACCACGGAGAGCAGGCCTTCGAACCCAAAGAGCCACTGCCAGCCGCGGAATCCCAGCGCGCCGTGGAGGCTGAGCAGCATTCCGGCGATGGGTCCGGACAGTGCCGCGGCAACGGAGGAACCGGCGATGAAAATGGCGGTGGCCTTGCCCCGCTGGCCGGCCGGAACCCACCGGGCGAAATAGAAGATCACGGCGGGGAAGAACCCGGCCTCAGCCGCGCCGAGCAGGAAGCGCAGCACGTAGAACATCATCTCGTTCTGCACAAACGCCATCAGGAAGGACACGATGCCCCAGCTGACCATGATGCGGGTGAGCCACACCCTGGCGCCGAACTTCTCCATCATCACGTTGCTGGGGAGTTCGAAGATCGCGTAGGCGACGAAAAACAGGCCGGCTCCCAAACCGTAGGCTGCGGCGCCGATTCCAACGTCCGCCTCCAGGTGCTCGTGGGCATAACCGATGTTGGACCGGTTCAGCTGGTTGCAGACGAGCATGACCAGCATGATGGGCAGGACGCGCCGGAAGAACTTCCTGGTGGCTGACGCCAGATCCGTGACAGCGGTGTCGACAGACTGCATGGGAAGAATCCTCTGAATCGATGAGTGGAGCTTGCTGCGGGGACCGGGAGGCCTGCCCTTTGTGGTCCTCGCCACAGCGTCACCTAGACTTTATTCACCCTCCGCGATGCACGTCCAACACGTTTCTTGCATTACGTGATACCCGGAGGGAACTATCTGGTGACCCCGCGGCTCAGGAGCGCGGTCCGACGTCAGCCTTAACCGCAGTGACCGGGCAGCCCGCCTCGAGGATGACCCGCTGGGCAGTGCTGCCCAGGAAAAGCTTCCCCACGGGGGAGCGCCGCCGGACTCCGATCACTATCAGCTCAACGTCCTCCTCATAGGAGGCATCGATCATGAACTCCGCTGCGTCAGTGCCTTCAGTGGGGCGGAGCGATGCCTCCACGCCCGCAGCGGCTGCCGCGGCGATGGCGTGGCGGATGTCCGAGTCCGCCTCCGCGGACCCCTCGCCCGCCACGGGGCCCATAATCTGCAGGGCAGTCCTGCGCAGCGCCGCCTCTTCGATGGCGGCACTCAGTGCGGCGCGGCCCTCCTGGCTCGCGACGTATCCCACTGCGACGCTCATGCCTGCACCGCCGTCAGGACGGTACCCGTGGCGACGAAGTGTCGCAGGTTGGCGAGCGTAAGTTCTGCCATCGCGGCCCTCGTTTCGTGGGTGCCGCTTCCGAGGTGCGGCAGTAGGGCAACGTTGTCCAGGGCGAGGAGGTCTTCCGGAACCTTGGGCTCCTCCGCAAAGACGTCCAGCCCTGCGCCGGCCAGGCGCCCGGCGAGCAGGGCAGCCACGAGGGCTTCCTCATCCACCACGGTTCCTCTCGCGATGTTGATCAGGTATCCCTCCGGCCCGATGGCATCGATGACGTCGGCGTCCACGAGTTTGGCCGAGCCGGACCCGCCGGCCGCGGCGACAATCAGGACGTCGCAACCGGCAGCGAGTTCACGTGGTGAAGCCTTGTACTCGTAGCTGACCCCTTCCACCCGGTTGCGGCTGTGGTAGCTGATCTCGCAGTCGAAGCCTTCCAGACGGCGGGCGATGACCCGCCCGATCCGGCCGAGCCCGAGGATGCCCACCTTCTTCCCGCTCGCTTTGGTGGCCAATGGAAAGTTACCTTTGCTGAGCCAGTCACCCCTGCGCACGAAGCGGTCCGCGGCGCTCACCCTGCGAAGGACGTCCAGGTAAAGGGCTACGGCGGTGTCTGCCACGCAGTCGTTGAGGACATCGGGGGTGTTGCTGACCGTAATGCCGCGCCAGGCGGCCTGGGCAACATCCGTGGTGTCATAGCCGACGCCAAAGTTGATGACCCCCCGCAGGTTGGGAAGGGCACCCATCAGCTCCGGCCCGACGCCGAACTTTCCGGAGGTCACGGCCACCTCGAAGGAACCGCCGTGGCGCTGCAGGAATTCCTCCCGCTCCGGGGTGGAGTCGGGGAGTCTCACGGCGTCGTACTCGCTCCGGATGGATTCTTGGACGGATGGCATGAGTGGCCCTACCTGCAGGACAGCGATGTTCTTCATATCTGCACCCTAGGTTTACGATCCATACGCGTCCAACATGTAAATGGCATTGATCGATGCCCGAAGTGAATCGATTGCAGCACTCCCCCGGAAGCGCGCGGATTTTTGGGGAGAGTGGTGCCCGTCACAGGGTGTTGACGACGTGAGCGGGTCTTGCCGGGCACCCCGGGCGGCCGGCAAAAACCTTGTGGACCCCTAAGACCTCAACTAGCTTGAGTCCAGCGCGGCCCGAGACACCTGGTCTTGATGCCTGGTTTCCACTCGTACAAGAGCAACCCCCTGCCGCAAACACCCAATTCGGAGGAATCCAATGACGTCTTCTTCAAAGCCCCCCTTTCCTGCCTTGCTCAAATGGCCGGCCCTGGCATCCGTAGCGATGCTCGGGCTTAGCGGCTGCTCCGTAGCCAATTCCGACGCCGGTGCCGCCTCCTCGAATACGGTGCGTGTGGTGCTCGGCCAGGAACCACCCACCCTGGAAGCCTGTGAGTCGAACCTGACGTCCACCGGTGTTGTGGTGCGCTCGAATGTCACCGAACCGCTGATTGAACGCAACCCGCAGAGCGGCGAACTCGAGCCCAAGCTCGCCACCGAATGGAAAGCCACCTCCGATACCGAGTGGACCCTCAAACTGCGCGAAGGCGTGATGTTCCAGGACGGCACGCCGTTCAATGCCGACGCTGCCGCCTTCACCATCGAAAGGGCGGTCAACTCCAAGCTCGGCTGCAACGTGGAAGGCTACGTCTTTGGCGACGCGGACCTCGCCGTGAAGGCTGTGGACGCGACCACCCTGACCGTCACCACCCCGGAGCCGGATCCCATCCTGCCGCTGCGCCTCTCGTTCCTCGAAGTGGTTCCGACCTCCACGAGCGCCACGGAGAAAGTCCGTGAACCGATCGGTACGGGTCCTTACAAGATCGAGCAATGGGACGCCGGCCAGAAGATCACGCTGTCCAGCTGGGATGGCTACTGGGGCGACAAGCCCGCCTACGCCAAAGCTGAGTACCAATGGCGTTCGGAGAGCTCAGTGCGCGCTGCCATGATCACCAGCGGCGAGGCTGATGTTGCCATGGGACTGAGCCCGGACGACAACATCGGCGACCTGGGCGTCGACTACCCCAACAACGAGACCGTTGCCCTGCGGCTCGATGCCAACGAGGCACCCCTCAATGACATCCGCGTCCGCCAGGCAATCAACTACGCCATCGACAAGGAGGGAATCGTCAACTCGCTCTACCAAGGCAAGCACCAGGTTGCTGCCCAGCTGGTTCCCGAAGGAATTGTGGGCCACAACGCTGAACTGAAGGGCTGGCCGTTCGACCTGGACAAGGCAAAGTCCCTTATTGCCGAGGCCAAGGCCGACGGCGTTGATACTTCCGCGCAGATCTCGATGGTGGTCCGCAGCGCACAGTTCCCGAAGATCACCGAACTGGGCCAGGTCCTCCAGGAGCAGCTGAGCCAGGCCGGCCTGAACGTCAAACTGAAGATGCTCGAAACCAGCCAGCACCTGACCTACCAGGTACGCCCCTTCCCCGACGATGAGGGCGCGGTGGCCCTGATGACCCAGCACGGCAACCAGGCGGGCGATGCAGCCTTCACCGTGGACCAGTACATGCTGTCCACCGGCGCCCAGAGCTACTTCGGCACCCCCGAGTTCGACGCCATGATCAAGAAGGCGGATGCGGCGTCCGGCGATGAGCGGAAGAAGGACTTCGAGGAGATCTTCGCCTACCAGAACGACAAAGTGGTCCAGTTTGCCCACATCTCGCACCAGACCGGCATCATCGGGAAGGCCAAATCCGTGAAGTACACACCCAATTCGTCCAGTGGCGACGAGCTGCGTGTTTCGGAAATGACCCCGGCAAACTAACGCGGACCTGGAGATAAGGACAGCCATGCTGATCTACTTGAGAAAGCGGATTGTCTCCAGCGCGTTGCCGCTGGTGGTGGTGATTGTTGGCGTGTTCGCGCTGGCCAGGATGACGGGAAACCCCGCCAGCCTCTACCTGCCGCTGAACGCCACCCAGCAGATGCGCGACGACTTCACCGCACGCAACGGACTGGACCAGCCGCTGCTGGTGCAGATGGCCGACTACTTCGGCGGAGTGCTCCGGCTCGATTTCGGGCAGTCCCTGCGCACAGGCCAGGATGCCGCAGCCATGGCACTGCGCGCCTTCCCGGCCACCCTGCAGCTGGCGGCCACCACCATGGTGCTGGCCGTGCTGCTGGCGCTGGTGGTCGGTTGCTGGGCTGCGCTCAAGCCGAACGGCATCGCTGACCGTATCTCAAGTTTCGTCTCCATGGCTGCCGCTTCGATCCCTGATTTTTGGCTGGCAATCGTGGGCATCTGGGTCTTCGCCATCACCCTGGGCTGGCTCCCGACATCAGGTGTGTCGGGAGCCGGCGCCTGGGTATTGCCGATCGCCACGTTGCTCTTGCGGCCTTTCGGTGTGCTGGTCCAGATTGTCCGCGGCTCCATGGTCTCCGCCCTCTCGGAGCCCTACATCAAACTGGCCCGCAGCCGCGGAGCAGGCGAACTCCGGGTGGTCACGCACCACGCGCTGCGCAACGCGGCCGCCCCCGCTCTGACGGTGGCCGGCGACCTGACCGTGGGCCTCGTCAACGGCGCCGTGGTGGTGGAGACCATCTTCGGCTGGCCGGGGATTGGAAAGCTCATGATCGATTCAATCCTGCAGCGGGACTTCGCTGTCCTGCAGGCAGCCGTCCTGCTCACCGCCGTCGCGATCTTTGCCCTGAACATCCTCATCGACATGGGGTACGCGTTGCTGGACGCGCGCGTCCGTCCGATCACGGTTAAGGCTTAGGAGTAGCCATGAAGAGTTCACTGACTGAAGGTGCGGCGCCGGAGCAGCTGCCGGCGGCCGACGAACGCGGCACCGAAAAGAAGGGCGGAAACCAGGATGGAAAGCTGAGCCTCTTCCGCCTGCTGCTCAAGGACCGCTTTGCCACCGCCTCTGCGCTGATCCTGGTTTTCATCGGCCTGACCGCACTCGTGGGCCCTGCGCTGATGGGCGATTTGGCCACCAAGCAGAACCTGCTGTTCGCCAACAAGGCACCCTTCACGCTGGCGCACGGCTGGGAATACTTCCTAGGCAGCGACTCACTGGGCCGCAGCATGCTGGCCCGCCTTGTCGTAGCCAGCCGGACCACCCTGTCCGTTGCTTTGCCCGCGGTGGCAGTGGCCCTCTGCGTTGGCTCCCTGTGGGGCGTGTGGGCCGGCTACCACCGGGGCTGGCGGGAGAACGTGTCCATGCGCATCGCCGACGTGATCATGAGTTTCCCGTCCCTGCTGCTCGCCGTCGTCGTGCTCTATGTCTTTAGCCCCAGCGCGGCGAACATCGTGCTGATCCTGGCCCTCACCCGCATCCCGATCTACCTGCGCACCGCACGCGCCGAGTCGGCGGAGCTCCAGAGCCGGACATTTGTCGACGCGGCACGCACGTTCGGTGCCAAACCCAACGCCATCATCGTCCGGCACGTCATTCCCGTGGTGCTGCCGACGCTCCTGACGCTGGCCACCCTCGAGTTCTGCTACGTGATGCTGGCTGAGTCCTCTCTGAGCTTCCTGGGCATCGGCATCCAGCCGCCGGACGTCAGCTGGGGCCTGATGGTGTCCCAGGGCCGGCAGTACCTGCAGACCGCATGGTGGCTGTCGATCTTCCCCGGCGTTGCCATCGTGGTCACGACCATTGCCGCCAACGTCCTCGCCGCCTGGCTGCGGATCGCCACCGATCCGGCCCAGCGCTGGCGCCTCGCACTTCCCCGCAAGCGGATGATCGCCCGTATCCCAGCCAAGGAGGCACAGCCGTGAAAACAGCTGCCCAACAAGCCCCAATCCAGCGCACCGCCGCCGCGCCAGGCACAGCGTCAGGGCAGGCGAAGGCACACGACGTGGTCCTGCAGGTCCGTGACCTTGCCGTGGACATCCGCACACACCGCGGCACCGTGCGCGCCGTCAACAGCGTGGCTTTCGAGGCCCGCGCCGGTGAAACCCTGGCGCTGCTTGGGGAATCCGGCTGTGGAAAGTCCATGACAGCCAAGGCCCTTGCCGGGATCATGGATCCTGTCTGCGACCTGGCCGGCGGAGTGATCCTCCTCAACGGAACGGACCTCGCCGCACTCAGCCCCAAGCAACGGCTCAAGTTTGCCGGACCCGAGCTTGGCATCGTCTTCCAGGACGCACTGACTGCCCTCAACCCGGTCTACACAGTGGGTACTCAGCTAGGTGAGGCCTTCCGCATCCACCGGGGCCTCAGTGCCAAGGAAGCGCGGGCCGAAGCGATTGACCTGATGAAGCGCGTCGGAATCCCCGAGCCGGAATCCAGGGTCAATTCCTACCCGCACCAGTTCTCCGGCGGCATGCGCCAGCGCATTCTCATCGCCATGGCCGTGGCCCTCAACCCGCGCCTTCTGATCGCAGATGAACCCACCACCGCCCTGGACGTCACGGTCCAGGCACAGATCATGCAGCTTCTTCGGAAGCTGCGCGAGGAGGGCCAAATGGCTGTCGTCCTCATTACCCACGACCTCGCGGTTGTCGCCGAGGAAGCCGACTCGGTGGCTGTGATGTACGCCGGGAACGTGGTGGAGAGCGGACCGGTATCCGAAGTTTTCGCCGACCCCCGCCACCCCTATACCAAAGGGCTGCTGGAATCGGTGCCCGTCCACCTGGAGCGGGGCGCGCAGCTGAAGTCCATTGCCGGGAGCCCCCCGGAGCTCCATGACATTCCCGCCGGCTGCGTCTACCAGTCCCGCTGCCCGCTGGTGCAGGACGTCTGCCGGGCCGAGCGGCCCGTGCTCCGCACGGTTACCGGAGCACGCCCGGTAGCCGGCAACACTATCGAAGGCAACGCCGTCGCCGGCACCGGCGACCCCGCGAACATCCCTTCCGGCAGGGAGCCGCGGCCTGCCCGTACGGCCGCCTGCCACTTCAGCGAGGAGATCAACAATGCCTGAGCCGCTTCTTAAAATTGACGGCCTGACCAAAACGTTCCACGTGGTGAAGAGCGCCAGCGGCAACACCCGGCTCAAGGCCCTGGACGGAATCAGCCTGACAGTAGGCCGCGGGGAGACCCTTGGGCTGGTGGGCGAATCCGGCTGCGGCAAGTCCACTTTGGCACGGACCCTGATGATGCTGGAAACACCGGACGAAGGCACCGTGAGCTTCGAAGGAACCAACCCCTTCGGGCTCCGCGGGAAGGAACTGCTGGGCTGGCGGCGGCGTGTACAGATGGTCTTCCAGGACCCGTTTGCCTCCTTGAACGCCCGGATGAACGCCGGCGACATCATCGCTGAGCCGTGGGCCACCCACCGGGCCCTCTACCCGACGTCCCGGGAACGCGACGCCAGGGTCCGGGAACTGCTGCACATGGTGGGGCTGCGTCCTTCCGATGCACGCAAATCGCCGCAGGAATTCTCCGGCGGCCAGCGCCAGCGCATCGGCATCGCCCGGGCCCTGGCCTTGAACCCGGACGTCATCATCCTCGACGAGCCGGTCTCGGCCCTGGACCTTTCCGTCCAGGCGCAGGTCCTGAACCTGCTCAATGAGCTCCAGCAGGAACTCGGTGTTTCCTACATCTTCATCTCGCACGACCTGACCGTCGTCCGCCATGTGGCGGACAGGGTCGCCGTGATGTACCTCGGACGGATCATCGAGACCGGGGCCACCGAGGAAGTCTTCGAACACCCCCGGCACCCCTACACGGCGGCCCTGATGTCGGCGTCGCCGAAGCTGGACGTCAGCGGAACCAGGAGGGACAGGATCGTCCTCCAGGGTGAGCTGCCCTCTCCGCTGGATCCGCCGTCGGGCTGCCGCTTCCGGACGCGCTGCTGGAAGGCGCAGGACATCTGCGCTGAAGTATCGCCGGAACCGCAGGTCCTTGCGGCTCCTGACGGCACGAAGCATATTGCCGAATGCCATTTCCCGCTCGATTCCCGCAAGGGCCTGACCGGCGCCGCTGCAACTGCTACTGCTACCTCCACTGTGCCCGTCCAGTGACGGATCCCGAGTGACAGCTGCCGAGTATGCCGTCATCGCCGGGGTGATCTTCCTGGCCGCATGCCTGCAGGCGTCCAGCGGCTTCGGCATGGGCATGCTGGCGGCGCCGGTGATCGCGATGGTGGATCCGGCACTGCTTCCCGCTACGCTGATCGTCCTTGCGCTGTTGGTGACCGTCATGGTGACCGTGCGGGAACGCCAAAGCCTGGACCTCCGGGGTACTGGCTGGGCCCTGGTGGGCCGGATTCCCGGGAGTTTCCTGGGCGCGTGGCTGGTGGCGGCGCTGTCGAAGGACGGACTGGCCTGGGTGGTGGTGGCCGTGGTGCTTACAGGACTGGTGCTGGCGGGCAGGGGCTGGGCTCCCCGGCCGGCACCGGCCACCCTGATCGCTGCCGGCGCGGCCTCCGGCATCATGGGCACGGCCACTTCGATCGGCGGACCTCCCATGGCATTGGTCTGGCAGGGACATGATGGTCCCAGGCTGCGCGGCACCATGAGCGCCTTCTTTATGGTGGGTTCGACAATTTCGATGGTGATGCTTTGGCTAACCGGTGCCGTCACGGCAGAGATGCTGGCACTGGCGCTATGGATGGTTCCGGCGGCTGTTGGCGGCTACGCCGCATCCCGGTATGTCAACCGGTTCCTCAACCCCGCGCGCCTGAAAGCGATTGCCTTCGGCGCGTCGGCGCTGGGAAGCACCCTGCTGATCGTGCAGCTGGTCCTGTAGCTATCGAGCTGAAACGGGACGCGCCACCAGGTTCACCAGCTCCTCGCCGCGGGCGAGCCGCCCGATGTTGGCTGCAATATCGGCCGCCCTGCGTTCAAACGTGATGCGTGCATGGCCGGAATGGTGCGGGGTCAGCACCGTGTTCAGCAGGGATGCGAAAGGCAGTTCCGCCGGCGGAACGACGCCGTCCGCGGGGGCTCCCCACCAGACGTCCAGGCCGGCCCCGGCGATGCGCCGGTCCTTCAGCGCTGCATACAGCGCCGCCTGGTCAACAACCGGGCCGCGGGCCACGTTGATCAGGAAAGCCGACGGTTTCATGGCAGCCAGTTCAGCCGCCCCGATCATCCCTTCCGTTCCGGAATCCAGCGGTACTGTGACCACCACGACGTCGGACGCGGCCAGGAGCTCATGAAGCTGGTGATCTCCGCCCACCCAGTCGAGCCCCACGCCGTCCGGGAGACCGGCGTCGGGGTTCCGCCGGACAGCGCGCACCTTCATGCCCAGCGCCCCGGCCACGCGGGCCACTTCGGCGCCGATGGATCCGAGGCCCACCAGTCCCAGTGTCAGGTCGGCAAGGACGGGGTGGAACGGAACGTCGTCGGCCGTGGCAATAGTGCGCCACTGCCCCTGGCGGACTTCGCGGTCGGCATCGGCAACCCTGCGCGACAGCATCAGGGTGACCATCAGGACGTGCTCGGCGATGGGCCGCGCGTGGTGGAAGGTGTTGGCCACGATCGCCGACGGTGCCAGGTGCGGGAAGGAAATCTTGTCGTAGCCTGCGCCCGTGACGTGGACCAGCCGCGCGCGGCCGGCAACCTCCGCTTCCACGGGGCCGAGGGTGGAGCAAACCACGACGTCGGCGCCCGCCAGGGCGCTCAGGCGCCGTTGGGGAGTCCATGCCGCCGCCATGTCCCACTGGTGAGTGCCGCCGTCGGCCTTCAACCGGTCCTCGAAGCGGCTGATAATCGGGTCGGTGACCACGATCTTCAGTGATTCACGGCGGTCCGGAGCCTGGCCCCCGGTGGTTACCATCGGGGGCCCTGAAGCTCGTAGGAGGGATGCAGGCGCTGCATGTATCCGGTGTCATCCCTGCTCCTGATCCCGCAGTCCAAGTACTGGCGGTGCAGGCGTTCCAGGGCGTCATGGTCCACCTCAATACCCAGGCCAGGGCCGGTGGGGACCTGGACGGCGCCGTCCTTGAACGTGAACACACCGCCCGCGATGACGTCCTCCGACGGGTCCTTCCAGGGCCAGTGCGTGTCGCAGGCGTAGTCGAGGTTGGGGGTTGCCGCCGCCAAATGGACCATGGCGGCGAGGCTGATGCCAAGGTGGGAATTGGAGTGCATGGACAGGCCAAGTCCGAAAGTCTCGGTGATGCCGGCCAGGAACTGGGTCCGGCGGAGGCCGCCCCAGAAGTGGTGGTCCGAGAGGATGACGTCCACGGCGCCGGCCGCCACGGCAGGGGCCACATCCGCGAAGCTGACCACGCACATGTTCGTGGCCAGGGGCATGCCGACCTCGCGGCGGACGGCCGCCATGCCTTCGATGCCTGGTGTGGGGTCCTCAAGGTACTCCAGTACGCCGTGCAGTTCCTTGCCCACCCGGATGGAGGTCTCCACTGTCCAGGCGCCGTTGGGATCGATGCGGAGGGGGAGGTCGGGGAACTCGGCGCGGAGTGCGTGGATAGCCGCAATCTCTTCTTCCGGTGCGAACACGCCCGCCTTCAGTTTGAGTGCGCTGAAACCGTAGCGGTCCACCATGGTCCGGGCCTGCTGCACAATCCCGGCCGGGTCCAGGGCCGCACCCCAGGCGTCGTCCGCTTGGCCGGGGTGGCCCGCCCACTTGTAGAACAGGTACCCGCTGAACTGCACGGAGCCGCGGACGGCGCCGCCCAGGAGGTCGCTGACCGGCCTGCCAAGCAGTTTGCCCTGGATATCCAGCGCTGCGACGTCGAACGCGGACAGCACGCGGTCGGCTGTGCTCGAACCGGTGACCATGCCGCTCATGCCGTGGCCGCCCTGGATGGTGTCCTGCTGCAGTGCCGTGGCGATCCGGCTGCGCAGCGCGTTGATGTTGAAAACGTCCGTGCCGGGCACGGCCGCAGCTGCGAGCCGGAGCCGGGCGATGTGGCCGGCATCGCCATAGGTTTCACCGAAGCCCGATACGCCGGCATCCGTCCGGACCTCCACGATGGCACGCAGCGCGAACGGTTCGTGGACACCTACGGTGTTGAGGAGCGGGGGGTCCTTGAAGGCCACCGGCGTGATCGAGACGCCGGTGATCCTGGCCTGGTTGACGTACTGGGCGGGATCGTAAGCCTGGTCCACTGCGCGTGCTCCTTGGGTTGGATCGGGGGTTGATTTACCTGCTCCGTTCACCGACCATAAGGGGAGTCATCGATCCAAGTCCAAGCTAATTTGAGCACTCAACAATTCAGTAAAGGTATGAATGTTTTCCCTACCCCAGTTAGAGGCGTTCGTGGCCGTCGCTGAAGAGCTCCACTTCGGTGCCGCGGCTGAGCGGCTGAACATGACCCAGCCGCCGCTGAGCCGCCAGATCCAGATGCTCGAGAAGAAGCTTGGAACCCAGCTTTTCGGCCGCACCAGCAGGAAAGTGGAGCTGACCGCCGCGGGCGCCACCTTGCTGCCGAGGGCGCGGCAGATCCTGGACATGTGCATCAAGACGGACCTTGATGTCCGCCGGGTGTCCTCCGGTGAAGCGGGTGCCATCACCGTGGGGTACACGGCCATCGCCGGCCAGAGTGCACTGCCGCTGATGCTGCGCCGGGCTGCGGAGGGGATGCCGGGCGTGTCCTTTGTGCTCCGGGAACTGGTCTCCACGGACCAGATGGACGGGCTGGTGAAGGGTAGCGTGGACATCGGACTGCTGCGGCCCATCGTGGCCCGGCCCGGGGTGGTGTCCCGGCCGCTCATGCAGGACCGGCTGGTGGTGGCGCTGCCCGAGGGGAGTTCGTTGCTGGGCAATATGGCGGTGCCGGCGGGTCAGCCGCTGCCGCTGGGGTCCCTGGACAGGCTGCCGCTGCTGATGTACTCCACCAAAGAGGCCCGGTACTTCCACGACCTGGTGCTCCGGCTGTTCGCCAGCGCCGGCGCCCACGCCAATATCACCCAGTACGCCAGCCAGGTCCCGGCGCTTCTGGCTTTCGTCCAGGCCGGCCTGGGGGTGACGCTTGTCCCCGCCTCGGCCATGGCCTTCGCCCCCGACGGAGTGGAATTCCATGAGATTGACGGACGGCACGGCATCCAGGAGCTGAACCGCGTGGACCTGGAGCTGGCGTGGAACGAAGAAACAGCCAATCCCGCCGTCCTGCGGCTGCTGCGGCTGATCGACACGCCTGAGCGGCCAGCTGACTCAAACGCGTGAGCGCGCGCTGAGCGGCAGGCGGTGATCCGCACGCGCCCTACTGGCGTCCGGCCCTGAGCCGGCGCCTTGAGTTGGCCAGGTGGCTGCGCATGGCAGCCGACGACGACGGCACGTCCCCTTCCGCGATGGCCGAGTAGATGGATTCGTGTTCGTGGACCACCTGTTCGAAGTGCTCGCGGGCATAGTGTTCGTCACCGGTCATCAGCCGGGTGCGGGGCATCGCGATCATGGTCTGGCCCAGTGATGCCAGGCAGTCCGAGTAAAAGGGGTTTCCGGACGCGGCGGCGATGGCCTTGTGGAATTCGTAGTCGGACTTCATCGCGTGCGCCGGGTGGTCGCCGCTTGCGGTGAACTCTTCCAGTGCGCTCAGGACGGCTTTTAGCTGCCGGTCCGTGCGGTTGCGGGCGGCCAGGGCGGCAGCTTCTGCCTCAACGCCCATCCGGAACTCGAGCAGGTGGAGCCGGTCCTCAAGGCTGGTCACCGGCCGGCCGCCGGAGGAGTGCGGATCGCCGGGGCGGGGCGGGGTCAGCGCGAAGCTGCCCCGCCCGCGTTCGGTTTCCACCAGGCCCTCGGCTTGGAGCCGGGTCAGGGCTGCCCGGACCACCGTGCGGCTGACGCCGAACTCGCCGATGAGGGTGTTCTCGCTCGGCAGTTTGTCGCCGGGCTGGATGACGCCGTCGACGATGCGCGTGCGAAGATCGGCGGCGAGGTCCGCGGTCAGGTTCCGGCTCATGCGTTCAAGGTTACGCGCCGAACTCCACGGAATCGGTGGTCCAGGCGCGGGCCTGGTCGCTGAGGGTCACGCCGAGTCCCGGGCGGTCCGGAACCAGCATGCGGCCGTTCTTGGTTTCGAGGCGCTCGTTGAACAGGGGGTCGAGCCAGTCGAAGTGTTCCACCCACGGTTCGCGGGGGTAAGCGGCGGCAAGGTGCAGGTGGATTTCCATGGCGAAGTGCGGTGCGAGACCCAGGCCCCGCTCGTCCGCCAGGGCGGCCAGGCGCAGGAACTGGGTGATGCCGCCGACGCGGGGTGCGTCGGGCTGGATGATGTCGCAGCCGTTGGCATTGATCAGGCCCTTGTGCTCGGCCACCGATGCCAGCATCTCGCCGGTGGCGATGGGCGTGTCCAGGACGTTGGCCAGGTGCGCGTGGCCCTCGAAGTCATAGGCGTCCAGCGGCTCTTCGATCCAGACCAGGTTGAATTCCTCCAGCTGCCGGCCCATTCGAAGCGCGGTTGCGCGGTCCCACTGCTGGTTGGCGTCCACCATCAGCGGCACGTCCCAGCCGATGTGTTCGCGGATGCCGGCCACCCGGCGCAGGTCCTCTTTGCTGTCGGGCAGGCCAACCTTGATCTTGATGCCGCCGATGCCGTCGTCGATGGACTGGGTGGCACGGGCCTTGACCTCATCCAGCGAGGCGTTGAGGAAGCCGCCGGACGTGTTGTAGGTCTGGACGGAGTCGCGGTAGGAACCCAGGAGCTTTGCGAGGGGAAGGCCGGCGCGCTTGGCCTTGAGGTCGTAGAGGGCGATATCGATGGCGGCAAGGGCCTGCGTGGCCACGCCGGAGCGGCCCACTGATGCGCCGGCCCAGAGCAGTTTGGTGTAGATCTTGCCGATGTCGTTGGGGTCCTCGCCGATGATGCCCTCGGCCACCTCCTTGGCATGCGCGTACTGGGCGGGTCCGCCTGCGCGCTTGGAGTAGCTGAAGCCGATGCCGCTGTGGCCCTGCTCGGTGGTGATTTCAGCGAAGAGGAAGGCCACCTCCGTCATGGGCTTCTGGCGGCCGGTGAAGACCTTGGCGTCGCTGATCGGCACGGCAAGGGGAAGCCTCGCGGTGGAAAGTTTGACGTGGCGGATGAGGTCTACGGTGCTCATGGGGGGCTCCTCGGAATCTGAAAGGGGCTTCGTCGCCCGCACCTCTTATGCTACAAGTAAAGAACTTGTAATACAAGTAGGTGTTTCCGCAGACGAACCGGCCGGCGGCGCCGCCGTCGGCGACCCCCACGCGGTCAGTCTTGCAGAGTCCCGACAATCGTGGGTTGGTTCGCCGGTGATCCGATGTTCCGCGTGGGTGGTGGTTTCCCTGATGAGGCGCACGAGGTGCCCGTCATGGAGTGAGTAGATGACGTGGCGGCCATCTCTTCGGGTGTCGACGAGCCCGCTGAGGCGAGTTTGGCCAGGTGCTGACTGACGAACCCAAAACGGGCGGCTGGACTGACGCGACCGCGCGTCTCTAGAGGGAAACCTGTTCCTCTACCATTACCCGTATATTGCGCATTACCCGCCTCGACTGTCTCGCCAGCACGAGTCTAAAAACGGGCTCAAGGAGACGCATGGGACCGCTCATGACCTGCTGTAGCTCGAAATCCAGCTTTGTTCCGTGATCGCCCACCGGAGACATTCCAAGGGCGAAATTGACATGGACGCCCGGGCTGTCGCCAGTGAGAGCAATGCGTTGGTCCTTTTCAAACTCGACGCATTCGTATTCGGATTCCGACCGCTGCCCAAAGTCACGACGCTCCATGATGGACTTACTGCCCACGTCCATGGCACCGGACGTGACGCGACGTATGGCCACGACCTCCTTTTCCCACAACGGCTGAGTCTCAAAAATTCTCGTACCCACAACGTCGAAGACTCCAGAAGGAGGTCGGTTGACATAGATTGAATCTGTATACCGCAGCATGGTGTGCCTCCTGAGCCCACGATCGAAACAGGGTCATATTCAAAGCCATCTGGATCTGCCGCCACCCGGCCTTCCCAGCTGTTCCAGTCTCTGCCGGCTGGCGGCCTTCCGCCAGTGCGGGATGTGGATGCCATCAGTACGAGAGCCATGCAGGGGAAGAGGCTCCCTAGCTATGCCGTACCAACGATAAAGAAAGCGTCGAATTCGAGGCAGCCGTCGCCGAAGCGCTTGCTTCAGTTCCGGGGGGATTGGCACTGTTGGAGGGTCAGCGGCCCGAGGCCCTACCCCAGCAACCACGCCACCACCAGCAGCGCGCCGATGCTCAGCACGGTGGTGCAGAGGATCACATCGCGGGCCACCGTCATTCCCCGGCCGTAGGGGGAGGCGAAGAGGAACACGTTCTGTGCCGTGGGCAGTGCGGCCATGATCACGCTGGCCAGCAGGTGCTGCCCCTCCAGCCCGAAAACGAAGCGGCCGAGGACCCACACCACCAGGGGCATCCCGGCAATTTTCAGGAACGTTGCCACGAGCGTTTCAACCCGGCCGTCACCTTTCTGTAACGGGGCCCGGCCGGCCAGTGACAGCCCGAAGGCCAGCAGCACCATGGGCACGGCACCGCCGGCGAGCATGTCGATGGGTTTCTGCAGCAGGTCCGGGGCGGTCCAGCCGGTCAGGGCTACGGCTGCGCCGAGCCCCGAGGCGATGATCATCGGATTGGCGAAGGGGGTGACCAGCAGCTTCTTCCAGGAGATCTTGGAGCCTGACACCAGGCCCAGCACCGTGAGGTAGAACGGCGCCATCACCAGGATCTGCACCAGCAGCACCGGCGCGACATGCTGAGCCGTGCCCACCGCATACAAGGACACCGGAATGCCGATGTTGTTCGCGTTGGCATAGCTGCTGGCCATGGCGCCCACGGCTGTTTCGGCTGCGGGCCGGGGGAAGACCAGGAAGCTGGACAGGCAATAAAGAAGCCCCACAATCGCTGCCGAGAGCAGCGCGAGCGGGGCGTCCGTTCCGAGGGCTGCCCGGATGTCGCTGCCGGCCACCACTGTGAACAGCAGCGCCGGGTTGGTGACGTAATAAGCGGTCCGGGTCAGGGCGCCCTGGATTTCCGGTCCCAGGATCCGGAAGCGGGCCGCGAAATAGCCCACGGCAATGACGGCGGAGACGATGAGTATTCCGGAGACAACGCCGCCCAAAAGTGCGCCCTTCTATTTATCTGTAAGTCTTGGGTCCCGCACGGCCGTCTTCCTGTTTCATTAGGAGGGCCGGCCGTGCGGAAGCTTCAGTTCTATCGCAGGACGCCTAGCGCACCAGGCACGGCCGCTTCGGGTCGAAGGACCAGCCGTCGATGTAATACTGCATGCCGATGCTGTCGTCCCGGGCGTCCAGCCCGTGCTCGAGGTACAGCTGGTGTGCCTTGTCCAGGGCATCGCGGTCCAGCTCGATGCCCAGGCCCGGTGCGTCCGGAACTTCGATGGCGCCGCCCTTGATCTCCAACGGGTTCGTGGTGAGGCCCTGCCCGTCCTGCCAGATCCAGTGTGTGTCCAGTGCGGTAATCTCGCCGGGGGCTGCTGCGCCGGTGTGCGTGAACATGGCGAGCGAGATGTCGAAGTGGTTATTCGAGTGCGAGCCCCAGGTGAGCCCGAACTCGTGGCAGAGCTGCGCCACCCGGACCGAACCGTGCATGGTCCAGAAGTGCGGGTCCGCCAGCGGAATATCGACGGCGTTGCTGCGGATCGCGTGGGACATTTCGCGCCAGTCTGTTGCAATCATGTTGGTGGCCGTCTTGAGCCCGGTGGCGCGGCGGAATTCCGCCATAACCTCGCGGCCGGAGAATCGCCCTTCGGCACCGCAAGGATCCTCGGCATAGGCAACCACTCCTTGCATCCGCTTGCCGAGCCGGATGGCCTCCTCCAGGAGCCAGCCGCCGTTCGGGTCCAGCGTGACGCGGGCGTCGGGGAAGCGCTTGGCCAGGGCGGTGACCACGTCCACTTCGTCGTCGCCGGACAGCACGCCGCCCTTGAGTTTGAAGTCGCTGAAGCCATACCGTTCCTGCGCAGCTTCGGCCAGGGCCACAACCGCGGCCGGTGTCATGGCCTCCTGCCGGCGCAGCCGCTCCCAGCGGTCCGACGGCGCCTCCTCCACCAGGTACGGCAGGTCCGTCCGCCGGCGGTCGCCGATGAAGAAGAGGTAACCGAGCATCGGAACCGAGGAGCGCTGCTGCCCGTCACCGAGCAGTTCGGCCACCGGTACGCCCAGGAACTGTCCGTGCAGGTCCAGCAGGGCGGATTCGACGGCGGTGACCGCGTGGACGGTGGTCCGAAGGTCGAAGGTCTGGAGCCCGCGACCGCCGGCGTCGCGGTCCGCGAACTCGGCTGCGATCTCGCGGAGCAGAGAGCGGTAGCGGGCCACCGGCTTGCCCGCGATGAAGGCCCCGGCCTCCTCGATGGTGGTGCGGATCTTCTCCCCGCCGGGAACTTCACCCAGGCCCGAGCGTCCGTCCGAGTCGGTAATGATCACCACATTGCGCGTGAAGAACGGTCCGTGCGCGCCGCTGAGGTTCATCAGCATGCTGTCGTAGCCGGCGACGGGAACTACCTCAACCTTGGCGATGGTGGGCTGGGTGCTCATGCGTTGACCTTATCTTCTGCATCGGCTGCGCTTTCCACGACCCCGTCGATCCTGCGGTTCAGCTGCCACGGGTTGGCGTCCTGCAGCGGAGCCGGGAGCAGTTCCTGGGGCAGGTTCTGGTAGGCGACCGGCCGCAGGAAGCGGTTGATGGCCAGCGTACCCACGGAGGTGGTCCTCGTGTCGGATGTTGCGGGGAAGGGGCCGCCGTGGACCATGGCGTGGCCTACTTCGACGCCGGTGGGCCAGCCGTTCACGATGATGCGGCCCACCTTCTGCTCGAGGGCCGGCAGCAGCCGCGCCGCCGTCGGATAGTCCTCCGCAGTGAGCTGCAGGGAGGCGGTGAGCTGGCCCTCGAGCCGGTTGACGGCCTCGATCAGTTCGTCGGTGGTGGTGTAGCGGATCACCAGGCTGGCCGCGCCGAAGATCTCGGCGTGCAGGACGTGGTTGCTGACGAAGTCGGCGATGCCGGTGCCGAAGATGGTGGGGGCCGGCGCGTTTTCGGTGGGGCCGGCGGTTCCCTGGCCGACGACGGTCACGTTGGCGGCGGATCCGAGCGCCTCGGCCCCGGTGTTCCACGAGCCGGCGATGCCTGCGGTCAGCATGGTCTGGCCGGCACAGGCGGATACTGCGCGTCCGACGGCGGCAGCCAGTTTATCGCCCAGCTCACCTGCGGGGGCGAACAGCAGGCCGGGGGAGGTGCAGAGCTGTCCGGAGCTGCCGGTGACGGCGGTGACGTACTGCTGCGCCAGTGCGTCGATCTGCTCGGCGGAGCCGGTGAGGGCGCCGGGGAAAACGAAGACCGGGTTGAGTGAGGACATTTCCGCGTAGACCGGGATGGGCTCCGGGCGGGCGGCCGCGGTGCGCATCAGCGCGATGCCGGCGCTCTGCGAACCGGTGAAGCCCACGGCCTTGATGGCCGGGTCCGCCACAAGGGCCTGACCGATGCTGCTGCCGGGTCCGTAGATCAGCGAGAACACGCCCGGGTGGAGCCCGGAATCGCGGACCGCTTTGACGATGGCCTGGCCGACAAGCTCGCCCGTGCCCGGGTGGGCGTTGTGGGCTTTGAAGACCACGGGGCAGCCGGCGGCGAGGGCGGAGGCGGTGTCTCCTCCCGCCGTCGAGAAGGCCAGCGGGAAGTTGCTGGCACCGAACACCGCCACGGGTCCCAGCGGGATCTGGCGCTGGCGGATGTCGGCGCGGGGGAGCGGGGTGCGTTCCGGCAGGGCCGGGTCGATGCGGACGCCGCGGAAATCGCCCTGGCGGACCACGTTCGCGAACAGGCGGAGCTGGCCGGTGGTGCGGGCCCGCTCGCCCTGCAGCCGGCCCGCGGGCAGTCCGGTCTCCTGGCCGGCGCGAATGATCAGGTCATCGCCGATGGCCTCGATGTTGTCCGCGATGGCTTCGAGGAAGTGTGCGTGCGTCTCGGGATCGAGCGTGCTGAAGGACGGGTAGGCGTCGGCGGCCGCGGCCGTGGCTGCCTTGAGCTGGTCCTCGGTGAGCAGGGTGTAGGGGGGCTCAAGCTGTTCGTTGCTGGCGGGGTTGAAGCCAAAGGCGGCTTTGCCTTCGCCTGCCACGGGCTGCCCTGCAATCAGGGAATGTCCGGTGAGTGTCACGGTGGTAACTCCTAGGAAGGGGATCGATCAGGAGACGGTGGGTCAGGAAACAGTGGCGATCAGGGCCTTGAGGTCGGCGAGGTCCTGCGGCGCCAGGTTCTGCAGCGGCGGGCGGACGCCGCCGGCCGAGCGCCCGATGGCATCCAGGCCGCCCTTGACGATGGACACCGAGTAGCCCTTGACCCGGTCGCGGATGTCCAGGTAGGGGATGACGAAGTCGTTGAGCTTCTTGTTCACGGCCACGCGGTCCTGGTTGCGGACGTCCTGGTAGAAGTCCAGGGCGAACTGCGGGACGAAGTTGTACATGGCACTGGAGTAGGTGCTCATGCCCAGCTGCAGCAACGGCAGGGCGAAAGTTTCGGCGGTCGGAAGGCCGCCGAGGTAGAACAGGCGGTCGCCGAGCTTGGCGTAGACGCGGGCGTCGTGTTCCAGATCGCCCACGCCGTCCTTGAAACCGATCAGGTTCTCGTGGCGGTCGGCCAGGGCGGCCACCGTGGAGTCCTTGTAGATCGCGTTGGCGCGGTTGTAGATGATGACGCCAAGCGAGGTGGAACTGCAGACGGCGCTCACGTGGTCGATCAGGCCGCCCTGGTCCGCTTCCGTCAGGTACGGCGGCAGCAGCAGGATGCCTTCGGCGCCCGCGGCCTCTGCGGCCTGGGCGTTTTCGATGGCCTGGGCCGTGGAGCCGCCAGCGGACGCCAGGACGGGAACGGTGCTGCCGACTTCCTCGACGGCGGCGCGGACCACGCGGGCGGATTCGGCAGGCGTGAGGGAGAAGCCTTCGCCGGTGCCGCCGGCGGCGAAGAGCCCCGCCACCGGGTAGCTGGCCTGCCAGGCTAGGTGCTTTCGGTAATTTTCCTCATCGAACTGGAGGTTCGCATCGAACGAGGTCACCGGGAAGGAGAGCAACCCGTCTTTGAGAACGCTGGCAAGTTCCTGGGGTGAGTATTTGGCCACGGTGGGTCCTCCATGTTGGCGCCGCAGCGGTGCGGCATTGGGTGTCTTCGCCTCCAGCCTAGGGAGCCACGTAATGCCTGTCTAAGTTCATTTTTGTATGCATTGATACCCTTCCTGCATCGCGTGCCGGTGCCCACCCGGAAGGAAGGTTCTTTCTGCCCGCCGCCTAGTTCTCCTGGAAATCCAGGGTGCGCAAGGCAAGGGCGAGTGCGGGGTTGCTGTTGTTCCGGCTCCAGATGGCGTGGAGTTCCACGGGATCATCCACGCTGCTCTCCAGCGGCAGGAACTCGACGCCGTGGACCCCCAGAAGCGTCGCTGAGTGCGGAACGAAGGCTACGCCGCGTTTTGCGGCCACCAGGGACACCATGGTGAGGATCTGGCTGACGGTGTGCACCACGTTGGCGTGCTGGATGGGGATCATCCGCACCACCAGGTCGTAGAAGTACCGGGCCTGGGTGGAGGAGTGCATGATCAGCGGCTCGCCCCTGAGGTCTTTTTCGGTGACGTCACGGCTGAGGCCGGCCAGCGGATGGCCGGACGGTACCGCCAGGACCATCGCTTCCCGGTACAACAAGTGCGAATCGAAGACCTCATTGTCAAAGGGCGGCCGCGCGAGGCCGATGTCGAGTTCGCCGGACTGGAGTCCGGCGATTTGTTCGCCCGTCACCAGTTCCTGCAGGTCAATGTCGACGTCGGGCAATGCTGCGGCAATTTCTTCCAGCAGCGGGCCGAGGATGCTGAAGCCGCTCGCTGCCGTGAATCCGATCCGCAGCAGCCCCGAGCGTCCCGATGCGATCCGGCGTGCAGTCACGGGTGCCCGGTTGGCCAGGGCCATCAGCCGCCGGGCCTCGTCCAGGAAGGCCCGGCCCGCGGCCGTCAGCTGGACTTTCCGGTTGTCCCGCTCCAGGAGTTCAGCGCCTACGGCCTTCTCCAGCTTCTGGATCTGGCGGCTTAGCGGCGGTTGCGTCATGTTGAGCCGTTCGGCCGCCCGGCCGAAGTGGAGCTCCTCAGCGACGGCGATGAATCCTGCCAGCTGGTCAAAGGTAAACATGATGCCTTCCGGGTATCACTCGATGCATATTTGGGCTTAGACATGCATCATAGTGGCTTCCTAAACTCAGTACAGCCAACCGGCAGTGATCCGGTTCACAGACATATGGGGCGCAAGCCCTGCAGCGCCAACGAGGAGTTCCAATGATGCACTTCCCCACCCGCCGAGCCGTCCTCGGGGCAGCTTCTGCCATGACGCTCCTGGCACTGACCGCCTGCGGCAATGTCGCAGGCGGCGGCAGCGCAGATTCATCCAAATACCCGTCTGGCCCCGTCAACCTCTCCGTCGGCCAGGCTGCCGGCGGCAGCACCGACCTGATCGCCCGCGCCCTCGCCGAAGGCGCCACCAAGACCCTTGGCCAGCCGGTGCCCGTGGTCAACAAGCCCGGTGCAAACGGCGCCCTCGCAACGAAGGAAGTGGCCGGCAAGCCCGCCGATGGCCAGGAGCTGGTCCTGCTGAACGCCTCCCTGATCACCATCACGCCCTTGGCGGTCTCAGCTGACGAAGCCGTGAACATTGACGATCTGGACATCATTGCCGGCCTGTCCCAGGACGACTACGTCCTGGTGGCAAGCCCCGGGTCCGGATTCAAGACCTTCAAAGACGTGACGGATGCCGGCCGCAACGTGACCTTCGGTACCACGGGCGTCGGCACCGGCAGCCAGCTGGCCCAGACCGTGCTCTTCAAGCAGGCCAATGTCACCGGCACCGACATCCCCTTTGACAGCGGCAAGCCCGCCCTGACTGCAGCCCTGGGCAACCAGGTGGAGCTCGCAACCATCCAGCTGGGTGAAGCAATGCCGCAGATCGAAGCCGGAAAGGTCGCCCCGCTCCTGGTTTTCTCCGAAGAGCGCAACACGTTCCTGCCGGACACCCCCACCGCGAAGGAAGCGGGATATGACGTTCCCGTAGCCCAGTACCGGGCCGTCGCCGCTCCCAAGGGCACCCCGCAGGATGTCAAGGACAAGCTGTTTGCCGCATTCCAGGAGGCTTTCAAGTCGGACGCCTACAAGGAGTTCAACAAAAAGAACATGCTGACGCCCAAGGAAATCTCGGGTGAGGAAGTGGTCACCGAATGGAAGGCCTATGCAGCGAAGTACAAAGAGCTGGTGGAGAAGTACGACATCAGCCTCAGCGGAAATAAGTGATTCCAGTGAAGGAAACACCTGCGATCACAGAGGATGACCTGACGCCGGAGCAGCTCGCGGCGCAGTGGGAAGAGGAAAAGCCGCCGGCCGCCGGCGCCCTGGCCAACGCAGCCTCATCCTTGGTGGTCGTGGGCGTGGGCATCGGTGCGGCCATCCTGTCCGTCGCGATGGGTCTCGGCACACCCTCGGCACCGCAGCCTGGCCTCTGGCCGTTCATCATCAGCTGCGTCATGGTGGCGCTCGGGCTCTTCCAGCTGATCGCCGGCCGGCGCAACCGGGATGCGGAGAAATTCACCCGCATGTCCAGCGCGCCGCTGACCGGGCTGGTGACCCTCGCCGCCATGGTGGCCCTGATGCCGCTCATTGGCTTCGAACTGCCGGCGCTGGTCCTGTGCATCATCTGGATGCGGTTCCTGGGCGGCGAAACCTGGCGCTCCACCCTCGTTGTCAGCGCAAGTGTCGTCATTGCCTTTTATGGGATCTTCGTCCTGGCGCTCAACACCTCCATTCCCCACCTCTTCTAGGAGACCCCCGTGGATTTTCTCAATCCCGTTATCAACGGATTTGCGGTTGTCCTGGAGCCGACAAACCTCCTGTACTGCCTGATCGGCGTCGTGATCGGCATGCTGATCGGTGTGCTGCCCGGCTTGGGGCCCGCGGCAACCATCGCCATCCTTCTTCCGCTCACCTACAACGTGGAGCCCGTGACGGCCATCATCATGCTGGCCGGCATTTTCTACGGCGCCCAGTACGGCGGCACCATCACCTCCGTGCTGCTCCGGCTTCCCGGTGAGGCGTCCTCGGTGGTTACCGTGTTCGACGGCTACCAGATGGCAAAGCAAGGCAGGGCCGGTACCGCACTGGGCCTGGCATCGATCGGTTCCTTCGTTGGTGGCACCGCCGCCATTATCGGCCTGACCTTCCTGGCTCCCATCGTTGCCAGCTTCGCCCTGGATTTCGGGCCGCCTGAGTACACCGCCCTGGCACTGCTCGGCATCCTCCTCGTGGCAACGATCAGCAACGGATCGAAGGCCAAAGCGCTCATCGCCGCGGCCCTGGGCCTCCTGCTGGCCACTGTCGGCAGGGACATTTTCACTGGTGAAAGCCGCTTTACGTTCGGCAGCCTGCAACTCGCAGATGGGATCGACTTCGTGCCGATCGCGATGGGCATTTTCGGCCTCGGTGAGATCCTCTACAACCTGGAGGAGCGGCACCGGTCCGCGAAGGCGCCGTCGAAGGTCACCAACGTCTGGCCCTCCCGGAAGGACCTGAAGCAGGCCTCCGGCGCCATCGGCCGCGGCTCTGTCCTCGGCTTCTTCCTGGGCATCCTCCCCGGCGGCGGTGCGACCATCGCCTCCATGGCCTCCTACGCCATGGAAAAAAAGCGCGCCAAACAGCCGGAACGTTTCGGCAAGGGCGCACCTGAGGGTGTCGCCGGGCCGGAAACCGCCAACAATGCCGCAGCAACCTCGTCCTTTATCCCGCTGTTGACGCTGGGAATCCCCGCCAACGCCACCATGGCGCTGATGTTCGGTGCCTTGCTGATCCAGGGCGTCACCCCGGGGCCGCAGTTGGTGGAGCAGAACCCTGAGCTCTTCTGGGGCGTCGTGAACTCGATGTACATCGGCAACATCCTGCTGCTGATCATGAGCCTGCCGCTGGTGGGAATCTTCGTGAAGATCCTCCGCGTTCGGGCAGCCATCCTGGCGCCCGTCACCGCCCTGATCACGCTGCTCGGTGCCTACACGATCAACAACAGCATGTTCGATGTCACGCTCGTAGTGGTCTTCGGCATCGTGGGCTACCTCATGAAGAAGTTCGGCTTCGAGCCGGGCCCGCTGGTCCTGGCCTTCGTGCTGGGAGAACTGCTGGAGAGCTCCATGCGGCGCTCACTGCTGGTCTTCGGCGGCGATCCCATCGGCTTCTTCGGCCGCCCGATCTCGGCCACGCTACTCGTGGTGTTCGTTCTGGTCGCCGTGCTTCCGGGCATCCGGTCCCTGCTGGCCAGGCGCAAAGCCCCCGCTGCGGCAGAGCCCGCACCCACCAAAATCAAGGAGAAGGTATGAGCATCATCGTCGGATTCGTTCCCACGCCTGCCGGCGAGGCGGCGCTCACTGCCGGCATCGCCGAGGCAACACTCCGCAACGAGGAGCTGGTGATCGTCAACTCCGCCCGTGAGGGTGCCCTGGTGGACAAGTCAGTGGCGGGCGATGACGTCCTGGCCTCGGCCGCCAGGCGTGCGGCCGAGGCCGGCGTCACGGCAAGGGTCATCCAGCCGCCCTACCACCACGACCTCGCAGACGAGTTCCTGGACGTGGCCCGTGAAGCTAATGCCTCCCTCATTGTCATTGGCCTGCGGCACCGCTCCCAGGTGGGCAAGTTCATCCTGGGCAGCCACGCCCAGCGCATCCTGATGCAGGCGGACCGCCCGGTCCTGGCTGTCAAAGCCGACGGCGCGCACTTCTAGCGCGTGCCCGCCTACTTCCGCAGCGCCCCGAGCCCGGAGATCAGCGCTTCCAGGCCCAGGCTGAACGCGACGTCGGCGGGCTTTTCGTGGCCTTGTTCCGCCAGGCTCTGCACTGCGGCCGTGAAATTGGGTGTGGATTCCGCCATGCTGCCTGGATCGAAGATGTCCGCAGGTGCGGTGACATCGAAGGCCGAGCCGAAGATGAAGGATTCCAGCGCCACAATCGAGGAGATGATGCGCTCTTCGGGGAACCCGGCGTCCCGCAGCCCTGCACTCACCGTCTCGTACATGGCCAGGGTCTGCGGCGCGTCCGTCACGGGCAGGACCGCGATCACCGGGATCAGCGGCGTGTGCTGGGAAAAGACGTCCCGGTAGCTCCACGCCCACCGCCGCACGGCTTCGTCCCAGGGCTCACTGCCGAACGCGGACACGTCCACCAATGCTGCGAGGTGGTCCTCCACCAACACCAGCACGTCCCGCTTGGATGCCACATGGTTGTAAAGGGCCGACGGCGCCACGTCCAGTGAGCGGGCCAGCGCAGCCATGGTGAGGCCGTCGTAGCCGTTCTTTCCGATCAGCTGCAGTGCTGCAGAGGTGATCACCGCCTGATCCAGTACCGCCGACGCCGGCCTGCCGGCGCGGCGCTTCTGCGGGGTGCGCGGGGTGCCATCCGGGCGGGCATCCGCGGGGGACTCGGTGTGTTGGCGGGCGGCTGCCGGCATCGTCGGCCTTTCTGCTGGCGGGGTCCCCAGCATTATTCCACTGACCTCTTCCGCGACGTCACGGAAACAGCTATAGTCTAAATAAATGAATGGCATTCATTTAGTGGTCCGCATCACTCGCGCGGCCACAGAGAGGACATCATGCTGGAACTTGACCGCGACGTCGTCGTCGTAGGTGCTGGACCCTCGGGCCTTACCGCCGCCCGCGAGCTGAAGAAAGCCGGATTCAGCGTTGCCGTACTGGAGGCTCGGGACCGCGTGGGCGGCCGCACCTGGACGGACACCGTTGACGGGGCCATGCTGGAAATCGGCGGCCAGTGGGTCTCGCCGGACCAGACCGTGCTCCTGGAGCTGCTCGACGAGCTGGGCCTTGAGACCTACTCCCGCTACCGGGAAGGTGAATCCATCTACGTCGGTGCTGACGGCAGGAAGATCCGCTACACCGGCGATTCCTTCCCGGTCAGCGGAACAACCGCCGCAGAAATGGACAAGCTCATTGGCCTGCTGGACGGGCTGGCAGCGGAAATCGGCCCCGCCGAGCCCTGGGCGCACGCCAAGGCGCGCGAGCTGGACACCATTTCCTTTCACCACTGGCTCCGCCGGAACTCCCCGGACGAGGAGGCCTGCAACAACATCGGCCTGTTTATCGCCGGCGGCATGCTGACCAAACCCGCGCACGCATTCTCCGCGCTGCAGGCCGTCCTGATGGCTGCCTCCGCAGGATCCTTCAGCCACCTGACGGATGAGGACTTCATCCTGGACAAGCGTGTGGTGGGAGGCATGCAGCAGGTTTCGCTGCTGCAGGCACGCGAGCTGGGTGACGACGTCGTACTTAACAGCCCGGTGCGCACCATTAACTGGACGGAAGAGCGCGACGGCGGCCCCCGGGTCACCGTGGTGTCCGAGCGGGCCACGGTCAACGCCCGCTACGTGATCATGGCGGTGCCGCCCAACCTGTACTCGCGGGTTTCCTTCAACCCGCCGCTGCCGCGCCGCCAGCACCAGATGCACCAGCACCAGTCGCTGGGCCTGGTCATCAAGGTGCACGCCGTCTACAAGACGCCGTTCTGGCGCGAGGAGGGGCTGTCCGGTACCTGCTTCAGCGCCGGCTCGCTGGTGCAGGAGGTCTATGACAACACCAACCACGGTGATTCCCGCGGCACCCTGGTGGGTTTTGTCTCGGACGAGAAGGCCGACGCCGTGTTCGAGCTCAGCGCCGAAGGCCGCCGCCGCGCCATCCTGGAGTCCATCGCGGCCTTCCTGGGGGACAAGGCGCTTGAGCCCGAGGTGTACTACGAGTCGGACTGGGGCTCCGAGGAATGGACGCGCGGGGCCTACGCCTCCAGCTACGACCTCGGCGGCCTGCACCGCTACGGCAAGGACCAGCATCGGCCCGTGGGTCCCATTTACTGGAGCTCGTCAGACCTGGCGGCGGAAGGCTACCAGCACGTCGACGGCGCCATTCGGATGGGGAAGCTGACTGCCGCCCGGGTTGCCGCAGCCGCCAGGGTGGGCGCTCCGGCCTGACTCGGATCCAGCCCCGCCGTTGAAAGTAAGTACGCTTACTAATAGGCTGGGTTGGCGGGGATCTTCCCCGTTCGAGACGAACGAGGTGAATGCATGTCTGAGACTGAGAACATCAGCAAAGTCACGAGGATCATCAACGATTCCCACATCGGGATGCTGACCACCATCAACGAAGAAGGTGCGCTGGTCAGCCGGCCGCTGGCCGTCCAGGAAGTTAAGGACGACGGCGACATGTGGTTCTTTACGTCATCGGAAACTTCCCAGGTGGCGCATGTCCGCGCCGATCCGCGGGTGAACGTGTCCTTCGGCAAGAACACCGAGTGGGTGTCCGTGGCCGGCACCGCGGAGGTTGTCACCGACCGGCAGAAGATCCACGACATGTGGAACCAGGTGGTTGAAGCCTGGTTCCCGGACGGTCCGGACACCCCGGAGGTTGTCCTGCTGCGGGTCGACTCTGATTCGGCGGAGTACTGGACCAGCCCCGGCGGCAGGGCCGCCACGGTGCTTCAGTGGGTCAAATCCAAGGTGACGCACAGCCGCATGAGCGTCGGTGAGAGCGGGACAGTGGACCTGTAGTCCTCACTGCAGCTGCCGGAGGGCCGCCAGGACCTCCGGCAGCAGCACGTCGTTCCGGCCCCACACGGGATCCAGGACTTCCACGTACCAGGAATCAGCGAGGAGCAGGGCCAGCGTTTCGTTGGTCTCGTCCGACCAGTCGCGGAGCTGGTCCTCGTCCACCGGGTTCTCACTGGACCCGAGCACGGTGACCACGGCATCGCCGTCGAACGTGACCGGGACTGCCGCCGCGCTCACTTCGCCTGGCGCGTGGCCGATGGTGACGAGATCGGACCTGGTGGACAGGGCCATGAGTTCGGCCGCGGCCCCGGCGCTGCAGAAGCCCGTGACGTATTGTCTCTGTGCGTGGCCGGCGTCGGCCCGCATGCCCGGCTGGGACTCCTTGGTGAACAGGCCGTTCCTGTTGAGTTCCGCCAGTTCGGCCGCGATGGGCCGGGTCTCCTCATCGAAGCTGGGCGCAAAAGTGCCCGGCTGGTATTCGCTGCGGGATTCCAGCCACCGCGCGGTCAGTTCCCCGGCGGCTTCGAGCGTTGTTGCCTGACGCCAGACTCCCCGGTCCGATCGCAACCTGCCGTGCTGGTCTCGTGTGTCCGTGACTAAAGGCTCCATCATGGGATGCTATCGCCGCCGTTGCGGCCTTCCCAACAGCCGCGACACACCGGTTAACGTCCGGGACCCTTTTACTGCGCCCGCACCCCGGCAGCGGCTTCCGCCCTGCCCAGGGCATTTTCCAAGCGGACGACGGCGGGAAGGTAACCGGCTGTTTCGACCGCCCGGACCCGTTCGGCCTCCTTCATCGCCTTGATCAGGGCCGCCGTTTCCGGCCGCCTGACGTCGGTCATGTGCGGAAAGTCAATGCAGCAGGCGGGGTCGAGCTCGTACCGCTGCCACCTGGCCAGCGCCGTCCGGTGCCGTGCCTCCGCGGCGGCCAGCTCCTCACGCTCGGCTGCCTGGTGCAGGCGCGCCGCATGCCGGGCCATCGCGCGGGGACTGTATATATAGGCCGCCACAGCCGTCGCGGCGGCGAGGGAGCCCGCCGCAAGCCCCAGCCAGGGGGACGCCAGGGACGGTATGAGCACGGCCGGGAAAACGATGACCAGCCCGGCGAAGGCGTCCCAGAAAACGGCGTCTGTCAGCTGCCCGGCGTCGCGCCGGGCGTGGTACCGCGCCGAAAAGACTGCGCCGGCCACACCGCACACCACGACGGCGGCGCATGCTGCCAGCTGCCAGGGCCCCATGGGGACCGATTCCGTAAGGACAGACACCGTTCCACCTCCAGCGGAACCCGCCGCGGATGGCTGGTTCCGGTACTTCCATTGGAATCCCGGCGGGTCCTGCCGTCAATGGGCGGGCCCGGGTAGCCTAGGCACCATGCGACTAAAAATGTGCAGCATCCACGTCAAGGAGCCCGCCGCGGCCCACCAGTTCTACACGGAGACGCTGGGCTTCGAAACCCTGATGGCCATGCCCGAATACAACCTGTACATCGTGAAGGATCCGGGTTCCGCCGGGGGCAGTTCCGGATCCGTGGGGCTTCTGCTGGAGCCCAGCGACAATCCCATCGGAGCGAACTACATGAACGCCCTGCACGACGCCGGGATGCCGGCCATCGTCTTCGGCGTTCCCGATGTCCGGGCGGAGTACAAGCGGCTCTCAGGCCTGGGTGTGATCTTTCAGGACGAGCCGATCGAAGGACCCACGGGAACCTCCGTGGTCCTGGATGACGGCTGCGGCAACTTCGTCCAGCTGCACCAGGACTAGGGGCTAAAGGACTCTGGACCCAACCAATGCACCGGCTGGTACTGTGGCCGCATGACAGGTGCATTGGTACGGCCCAGGAATGGCAAAATGATCGCCGGCGTCTGCGCCGGCCTGGCAGCCCGCTTCGGCATTTCGAAGGCCCTAGTCCGCATCGGCTTTGTGCTGTTCGGCCTGTTCGGCGTGGGCGAGCTGGTCTACATCGCTTTGTGGATCGTCATGCCCAAGGAGTGACGCCGCGGTTCAACGGAACGGGGCCCACCGAGTCCCGCTGAACGAGCGTGCACTCCAGCACGGCCTGCCGGGCCGTCCTCGTGCCCGGTGTGCCTTCGACGGCATCAATAAGGTGTTCCGCGGCCCGGGCGCCCATCGCGTAGCGGGGCAGTTCCACCGTGGTAAGCGCCGGGTGGAGGTTGCCGGCAATCATTTCCTGGTTGCCGAAGCCCACCACTGACAACGCGCCGGGAATTGTCAGGCCCATTTCGGCGGCGGCCCGGTACAGGCCCATGGCCATCGCGTCGTTGAAGCAGAAGACGGCCGTTGGCGGGTTTTCGAGCTTCAGCAGTCTCAACGCCGCCGCGTAGCCGCCGGCTGCTGTGGACGGTCCTGACTGGACCAGGTCGCCACGGAATTCCAGGCCGTCGTCCGCCAGCGTGTCCTGGAAGGCGTGCAATGTGGATTGCCTGGCCGGGTCTTCGTCACTGGTGTTGAGCATGCCGACCCGGGTGTGGCCGGCGTCGGTGAGGGCCGTGACGGCCAGCCGCACGCCGCCCGGCCGGTCCGGCTTCACCGACGGGAGGGTATCAGCGACGTCGTCGGCGTCCACCAGCACGGCCGGTAGGCCGGTGAGCCTGGTTGGGAGCCGGAGTGCGCGGCGGCCCGAGGCGACATAAAGGACGCCGTCCACCTTGCGGTCCAGCAGTTCCGCCACGTCTGATTCGCTCGGGCCGTCCGACCCGGTGGCGACGGAGCTGATGAGCATGATGTTGTAGCCGCGGCGCCTTGCGGCTTCGTCAGAACCGAGTATGACCCGCCCGGCGTCCGGAACCGTGGCAATCTCCTCGCAGATGACCCCGATGACTCCCGACCGCCTGGTCCGCAGGGCCCGCGCAAGCCGGTTCGGACCGTACCCGAGCCGGCTGGCAGCCTGGCGGACCCGGTCCCGGGTCTCAGCTCCCACCCTGGCGTAGGCCACGTTGTTCAGGACTTGGGAGACGGTAGTGACGGACACTCCTGCGGCTGCTGCGACGTCCTTGATTCCCACTGGCTTGCTGCTCATGCGTCTCCCGCGTCCTGATGGCCTAGTGAGAATTCTAGGGTGCACGCTGGTCCCGGGGCGCTCGCCCGGGCGGCAGGTGAAGGGACCTGTTCAGCAGCCCGGGGCGGGGAGCAGAATGAAGCAACCCAAACATTGGTGGTGAGGCCGGTGGCGCTGGCAATCGTGGTTGTGTGCACGCTGTTATTGCTGGTTGCCGTCATCCTGGTCGTCATCTGGGGCGGGCGCCTCTTCCGGAAGCCCGCCGACCCCGGCGCTCCCGATGAACAGGCTTCCCCGTTGCGGCTCTACCTCTGGTGGGCAAACGTGGCAACGGCTTCGGCCCTCGCCTCCGGCGTTTTGGTGGGATGGGCCGGCGGCAGGCTGGTGATGCGGGTGCTCGCCGTCACCTCGCCGGCATCAGCCCAGGGCCGCCTGACCGAAGCGCAGGCGAACGTCGGATTCCCCACGATCGACGGCAGCATTGCCCTGCTGTTCTTCGGGGGACTGCCGGCAGGATTCGCCGCGGCCTTCATCTACCTGTTCATCCGCCGCTGGCTCCCTGCCGGCCGTTGGGCGGGCCCCGCACTGGGGGTGTTGCTCCTCCTGGTCTTCGGCGCCTCTGTTGACCCGCTTCGGGCTGACAACATCGACTTCGCGATTGTGGGGCCCGGCTGGCTCTCCGTGGTGCTCTTCTCTGCGATGGCCGTCCTCCACGGCGCGGTGGTGGCGGCCGTGGCCGGCGCGTTCAGCCAGCGCCTTCCGCTTCCGTCCGGTCGGGACTGGAAGTACTACCTCCCGCTCGCCGGAGCCATCCTCTTCCTGCCAGCGGGCATCCTGCTTGGCATTGGTGCGCTGGTTGTCATGCTGTGCTCGTGGCTCGCGCATGTTGCCCGGGCCGGGCGGCAACATGTGGAAACGGGTCCGAATGACGTCCGGTCGGCGCGTGCCCTGCGGCGGGCGGCAGCGGTGTCCTGGGGAGGCCGTGCGGCTCTGGGCCTGGCTGCGGTCGTGGCCCTGCCCCCGTTCATCACCGCTGTCACGTCGATTATTTCGCGCTGATCCTGGTCGGCCCTGCGGCGGACGTCTCGGGGATGGCTGTTGACGTGGCGGCGCTGATCGCTGCGGTGAGCGCGGCCAGCACCTCGTCGTGGCCGCCGCCGGCGTCGATGCGGACGAACCCGGGGAACTCCGGAAGGGCGCGGTAACCCTCGCTGAGGGCAGTCAGTTCCTCAAGGGTTTCGCTGTCCGTGCCGCGCAGGAGGACGCGTTCCAGGGCCTGCTCGGGCGTGACGTCGAAGTGGATCACCAGGTCCGGTGCCGGGAGGCGCTTCAGAAGCCAGGGGAGGAACCGGCCGTGCGGGAGGCCACGGACGCTGCGCAGGGCCATTTGGCAGTATAAGTGGCGGTCCATGACCACGAGGCCGGAATAGCTCCGGGCGCGGGCATGCGACACCAGGACGTTGACCGTCCGGATCACAGTTTCCAGGGCATCGGCCAGGCGCGGGCTGAGGGGAATTCCGGAGCGCTCGGACCACTGGGACATGTTGCGGCGGCCGGCGTGGTTGCGCAGCAGTAAGGCCTTGCCGCCTGCCAGGCGCGCGACTTCCACGGCTGCGCGTGCGGCGGTGGTTTTTCCGGCACCGTCGATTCCGGTGAGGACTATCAGCAGGGGTGGCTCGATTCGTTGGGGCGGACTGTATGGCTCGACGCGTCAATGGTTCAACGAGGCGCCGGATCAGATTGTCCCCGAGGAACTTGTTTTCTGTTCGCCGTCCCGATTTCACGCGGTGTTAATGGCGGGGTTCTAGCGTGGGTCTTCAGGCACCATCCGCAAGAAGGGATCCATCATGGCCGATATTGCTGCTGTGCTGGGGCGGCTCTCCCCGGAAGAGCTCGATGAGCTCCGGGAGATTGGTCCCCAGGGGCACCTCACCAGGCGCCTGGTCGATGCCTTGGACAGGGCCGCCGGCGGGTCGGGCGCGGGCCGCGGTTACTACGTTCCCACGGGCAGCGTGAGTGCCACGGGCGGACCCCACCTCGTACTGCGCAGCGACGTCTCGGCGTGGCTGTTCGGCGCAAACCCGCAGATACCGCACGGACAGCAGGCGGCCAGCGAGGCAGCCGGGTCCGCGCAGCCGGAACGTGACTGGTCCGAACTGCGACCCGGCGACAAGGTGGCCATTGTGCGGGGCAACCGTGTCACGGCGTCGGGCATTGTGGACGCCATGACCGACGATGCCTCCACCGTGTGGGTGCTCTTCGAAGGCGTTGCGCCGCGGAGGATGTTCCACCGGGGCGATCCCGACGACCTTCGTCCCGTCCGCTAAGGCACTTACTCGGCCTTGGCGCGGGCTTTCTTGGCGTCCTTCTTGGCGGTCTCGTCCTTGACACGCTGGGCTTCGGCGCGGACCGCGGCGTGCGTGGAGCGCTCGGTGACCAGCCAGGCCGGGGGAGCCTGCAGCAGCGCTGTGATTTCCGCCGTCGTGAGTGCATCTTCGACGCCGCCGCGGGCCAGGCCGCTGATGGAGACGTTCAGTTTCTGCGCCACCACCGGGCGGGGGTGCGGGCCGTTGCGGCGGAGTTCCGCCAGCCACTCCGGCGGGTTGGCCTGGAGCTCGGCGAACTCGGCGCGGGTGATAACCGAATCCTGGAACTCCTGGGGTGTTGCGGGCAGGTAGATGCCAAGCTTCTTGGCAACGGTGGCCGGCTTCATGGACTGGGAGTTTGCAGAGGTCATGCTTCAAGGGTATCCGGAGGGCGGGCCCGCAGCGCCATCCTGCAGCACTGGCGGTACTGTGAACGTGTGTCCGCTGAAGAAGAAGCCCCCCAAGTACCCGCCCCTTCCGAACCGGAAAGGCGGGAGCTGCGCTTCGCCTACGTTGCCGGCGTGACGCCGGGCAAATGGATCCGGCGCTGGGAAGAGCGGATGCCGGATGTTCCCTTGCGCTCATTTATGTCCGACGACGGCGCTCAGCTTTCCGTCCTCGGCGACGGTTCCGCGGACCTCAGCTTCGTCCGGCTTCCGGTGGAGCGGGAGGGCCTGAACGTCATTCCCCTCTACGAGGAGCAGCCCGTGGTGGTCGCCCCCAAGGGACACGAAATTTCCGTGTTCGACGAGGTGGCGCTGGTCGACCTTGACGCGGAAACGTTCCTGGATGTTACTGAACTGGGCGGGCCGGAAATGGCCCTGCAGGTGGTGGCTTCCGGTGCCGGGCTCGCCATCCTGCCGATGTCCGTTGCCCGCCACTTCAACGTCAAGGACACGGTGGCGCGGAAGCTCACCGGCGCACCCACCACCCAGATTGCGCTGGCGTGGCCCCACGCAACCCAGCCGGACGAGGTGGACGAGGTGATCGAGGAGTTCATCGGGATTGTCCGCGGACGCACCGCCCAGAGTTCCCGCCAGCCATCGGCGAAGGTGGAGAAGCCCAAGAAGGAACCCAAGCCGGACCGCCGGGGGACGGGCGTCAAGAAGCCCAAGGTGGCCCAGCGCTACGCCCCCAACCCGGACAAGGGCCGCGGCAAGGGATCACGCAAGAAGGGCAAGCGCTAGCACTATGCGGTGCAGGCGTCCTTGAGCGCGGTGACGGATTCGGCCGGAACCTGGTCGCCCGCTTCGGCGATCTGACGCAGGGGAGTGGTGATCTCGGCGGGCACGCCGGCGGTCTCCGCGCCGCCCACGAGGCCAACGAGCAGCTCCTTGTCCTTGACGCTGACAAGCCCGTCCTCCACGAGGGCGCAGACCTGCGCCTTGACCTGGTCGGCCGCTGCGGTGGCAACCTGCGAGGCGCCGTCGCTCACGGCTTTTTCGGTCGCTTCCTGGACCTGGCCGCAACCGGTCAGGGCGAGGATAAGGGCGGCAGCGGACAGGGCGGCGAGGCGGGATTTCATGCGTCCAGCCTAGCAAGGGCAGCCGGGAGGACTGTCAGCGTCGGCGTTTCGGTCGCGGCAGCAACGTCGCGGCAGCAACAACGAGTGCCGGCGTCCTGGACGGACGCCGGCACTCGTGGTGTGGCCGAAAGCGGGGCGGTGCCTAGTTGCGCTTGTTGAAGATGACGTCCACCGCCACGGCGAGGATGATGACCGCGCCCTTGACCATGCCCTGCCAGTAGGCGGCGACGCCGAGCAAGACCAGGCCGCTGGAGAGCGAAGCGAGGATGAGTACTCCGACGATGGTGCGCGGGATGGATCCGAAGCCGCCGCTGAGCCGGGTGCCGCCGATGATCACGGCGGCGATGGCATCCAGTTCGGCCCCGGGCAGTGCTACCGGCGAAGCCGTCTGGAGCCGGGCGGTCAGCAGGATCCCGGCGATGCCGGCGCAGAGGGCGCAGACGATGTAGGCGATGGTCAGGACCCGGTTGACCTTGATGCCGGCCAGGCGGCTGGCTTCGAAGTTCCCGCCGATGGCGTAGATGTGGCGTCCGAAGCGCGTGTGGGCCAGGACGATGTGGGCGGCAATGGCGATGCCAATGAACCAGAACACGATGCTGGAGACGCCCATGATCTTCAGGGATGTGAGGCCCGTCAGCCAGCCCGGGAGGTTGCTGACGGAACCGCCGTCGTTGATCAGCAGTGCCACGGAGGTGAGGATCGTGTACATGCCGAGCGTGACGACGAACGGGTTGACCTTGGCCTTGGAGATGAGCGTGCCGCTGACCAGCCCGACGATGATGGAGGACAGCACAGCGAGGGCAATCGCCGGGAACATGCCCAGGGGGCTGACCAGGCCAACCACCATACCGGCGACGACGGCGGTCCGGGCGACCGCGAGGTCGAACCCGCCGGTGAGCATCACCACGGTCTGGCCGATGGCGAGGATGCCGATCACCGAGGCGCTCAGGAGGATGTTCCGGATGTTGCCTTCGGAGAGGAACTCCGGCCTGACCGCCGCGAAAACCAGCAGCAGGACGCCGAAGAAGATGATCAGGCCGTTGCGGCGGAGGACCGGGCGAAGCTGTTTGGTCCAGTTGGGCCGGGACGGTGCCTTGGGCAGTTGCACACCGTCCGGCGTGGCCGTGGGGGCCGTGGATTGGATTGTCATAACGTTGCTCCCTGCTCGAGGTGTTCTTCGGCCGCCATGCGGGCGCGGAGAACTGCTTCTTCCGTGGCGTCCTTGCCACTCATTTCGGCCACTACCCGGCCTTCATCAAAGACCAGCACGCGGTGGCTCATGCCCTGCAGTTCGGCCTGATCCGCCGAGACGATGATGACGGACATGCCTGTTGCGGTCAGTTCCACGATCTGGTCGTAGATTTCGCGGCGTGCGCCGACGTCGACGCCGAGCGTGGGTTCGTCCAGGATCAGCAGCTTCGGTGAGACCGCTGCCCAGCGTGCGAGCAGGGCCTTTTGCTGGTTTCCGCCGCTGAGGGTAACGATCTCCTGGTTGGGACTGGCCGATCGGACGTCGAATTTGCGGATCAGCTCCAGGCCGATTTTCTTCTCGGTCCGGGGGTTCAGGACTCCGAGGCGGCCGAGCCGGTGGGACTTGACCAGGGTCGCGTTGCGCCAGACCGACAGGGACGGGATCAGCCCGTCCGTTTTCCGGTCACCGGAGACGTACCCGATTCCGGCGGCCGTGGCCAGGTCGGGCCTGCCGTGGGGGAGCGGCTTACCCTTCAGCGTCATGGTTCCGCGGCCGTTGTCGGCACCGAAGATGATGCGCGCAATGTTCCGCTGGCCCGCACCGATGGCGCCGGTGATGCCAAGGATTTCCCCCGCATGGACGGTGAAGCTGACATCGCGGGCCCGCTTCCCGGACACGCCCTTAACTTCCAGGACGGCGTCAGCTCCGACGGCGGGAAGTTCCGGGAAGAGGTCGGTGATCTGCCGGCCAACGAGCAGCGGGATGATCTCGTCCGGCACGGAGTGTTCCTTGTCCAGCTCGCCGGCGTAGGCGCCGTCGCGCAGCACCACCACCCGGTCGCAGATCCGGGGGATTTCATCAAGCCGGTGACTCACATAAAGCACGGGGATCCCCTGGGCTTTGAGTTTGCGGATGACGTCGAACAGTTCGTCCACTTCGTCCGGGTTCAGGGCCGCCGTGGGCTCATCCAGGATGATCAGGGTTCCCGCCTCGCTGGAGGCCTTGAGGATCTCGACCCTCTGGCGCTGGGCAACGGTGAGGTCCCCGGCCAGGGTCTTGAGGGGGAGTTCGATGCCGGAGCGGTCCACCAGCTCCTGGGCCTGCCGGAGGGTCTCGCGCTTCCGGATCCAGAACCTGGCGGCTTTGGTACCGGGCTCCTTGCCCAGCACCAGGTTCTCGGCGACGGTCAGGTTGTCCGCCAGCATGGAGTGCTGGTGGACGGTGGCGATCCCGGCGGCCAGGGCTTCCGACGGTTCCTTGAAATGGGTGTCGGTGCCGTTGATGACGATGGTGCCGCCGTCCGGCCGGTAGACACCGGACAGGATCTTGATCAGCGTTGACTTTCCCGCGCCGTTTTCGCCGAGCAGTCCGACGACTTCACCGGCGTAGAGGTCAAGGTCGATTCCCTTGAGGGCCGGCACGCCGGCGAAGAGCTTACGGATGCCCTTCGCCGACACGCGGGGCGTTTCTGTGGTGGCAGGCACTGCTGTCACCACTCGCCCGGGTACTGGCCAACGTTTTCCTTGGTCACCTTGACCGCGGAGACCTCGACGGTGGGGCGGTCACCAAGGGTGGCGGTGGTCACCGCCTCCTTGCGGAGGATCTTCACCAGCGTTTCGACGGCGGCGGTTGCGTCCTGCTTGGCGGACACCCAGACGGTGCCGTACAGCTCGCCGGACTGGACGGCGGCAGTGCCTTCGATGCTTCCGCCGATGCCGATGACCTTGACGCCGTCCTGGCGGCCCTGCTCCTTGATGACGCGGGCAGCAGCGACGGCTTCGGGATCTGTCTGGGCCAGCATGATGTCCACCTTGGGGTGCTTCTGGAGGAGCGTCTGTGTGACCTCCACTGCCTTGGTGGGGTCGAAGTCATTGGACTGCTTGTCGATGATCTTGACGTTGGCTGCCCCCTTGATTCCTTCCATGAGGCCCGCCGACCGTTCGATCTGCGGCGTGGATCCCAGGGTTCCTTCCTGCAGCACTACCTGGCAGGGGTTGATGTCCTTGCAGGCCTGGACCACAAGTTCGCCCTGCATCTTGCCGATCGCAACATCGTTGAATCCGACGTGCACGCGCGGGTTGGCGCCTTCAAGTCCGCCGTAGGGAACCTCAAGGGTGCGGTTGCCCGTGATCAGGACGGCATCGGCGTCGGACGCCGCCTGGGCCACGGAGGCGTTGGCTTTGGGATCGACGGAAGCGATGATGATGCCCTTGGCGCCGCCCACGAGGAGGCTGTTGACCTGGTCATTCTGGGTGTTCGCATCGCCCTTTGCGTCCGAGAAGGAGGCGTCGACGCCCAGTTTCGCGGCGGCGTCGCGCGCTGCGTTCTGCCAGCCCGTCCAGAATGTCTGGTTGCCGGCGGGAAGGGCGATGCCGATCTTCTCCTTAGCGCCGCTTCCTGATTCCGTGCCGGCGCCCGCTGCTGAGCAGCCGGCGAGGGCGAGGGCGGCGACCGCGCTGAGGGCGGCGGTTTTGGCGAGGTTGTTCATGTGTTTCTCCTGGGAGTTCTTCGTCGGACTGGCGCAGGTGGAGGTACCCGGAAATCGCAATGTCAGTACGTTCTAATGTCAAGACAAATGCGGTGTGAGGAAAACTGTAGCGCTCCAATGACGCAGATCACAAGAGATTCGGGAAGAAAATTGTTGCGCTCCAATTTTGGTCGGCGCGCGAAGTAGCCCGGAGGCTTGGTTACCTGGAGGGGCGGGCCGTGGTGCCCCGGACGATGAGCGCCGGCTCGATCAGCTTCCGGCCCGGTTTGAGGCCCGGGTCCTGGATCCGCGCGAGCAGCGTGTTCGCCACGTCGACGCCCACGAGGTCGCTCCGGTTGTCCACGGAGGTCATGTCGAGGTAGCGCGACTTGGCCAGGGGGGAGTTGTCGTAGCCGATCACGGAGAGGTCCACCGGAACGGACAGGCCGCGGGCCTTGGCTGCCGCGAAGGCACCCAGGGCCATGGTGTCATTGGCGGCGAAGATGGCCGTGGTGTCCGGGTGGTGGTCGAGGATCCAGCAGGCGGCCGCGTAGCCGTCCTCCTCGGACGTTCCCTGCGTTTCGCCGGCGATCCGGATCTCAATACCGGCTTCCACGAGTCGGCCCCGGAACCCCTCGCGGCGGTGGGACGCGGCGCCGCCGGTACCCGAAAGGTGTCCGATGCGGGTGTGGCCCAGGCTGAGCAGGTGGTCGGCAGCCATGCGGCCGCCGCCGTCGTCGTCGTTCGTGATGAGGTCGGCACCCGCCGGGACGTCGTTGCGCCAGCCGGCCACAACTGCGGGGATCCACGTTCCGGCCATCATGGATTCGCTGGGTTCGGCGGCGATGACGAGCCCTTCCACGTGCATGGCCAGCAGGCCGTCGGTGGCTTCGGTGATGCGGTTCTCGCCCGGGCGCGAATCCGCGAGGGTGACCTGGTAGCCGTGGGGTGAGAGCGCGGATTCCATGCCGCGGAGTAGGTCCACGAACCAGAGGTTCCGGAAGTCGTCAATGACGAGCCCGATGCTCTTTGTTTGGCTGCTGGCCAGGGTGGTGGCCGCCCGGCTGGGGCGGTATCCCAGTTCTGCCATTGCCGCCCGGACCGCAGTCCGGCGCTTCTCGCTGACCTTGGACGGGTTTTGCAGCACCAGGGATACCAGGGACGGAGACACGCCGGCGGTCTGGGCGACGTCGTAGATCGTCGGTCGGCGCGTCCTGGAGGTGTTCTGCGTCATGTGTAGAGCCTTTCACATCTGATCCGAGGATAGTTCTCCCGGCTATTGACAGGACATATGCACATGTCTAATATTTTCTTCAGCGCCGGTTTTTGTAGCGCTACAATTTTCCCGGACGGGCGATGGGCCTGACGGAATTTCAAAGGAGAAATCAATGGCTGAAAGCCTCGGCGTCGCCGTCATTGGCGCAGGAATGGCCGGCAAGGCCCACGCTGCCGCGTATCGGACGGCTTCAACGCTGTATAGCCCCGTTCTTCCCGCGGTGCGCCTGGTCTCGATCGGCGACGTCAACGCCGAATTCGGCTCCCTGGCCGCCCGCCGCTTCGGTTACGAGCGCAACGACACGTCATGGCAGGCAATCGCCGAGGCCGATGACATCGACGTCGTCAGCGTGGTCATCGCCAACTCCCTGCACCGCGAAGTGGTGGAAGGCCTCCTTGCCGCCGGCAAGCACGTACTGTGCGAGAAGCCGCTGAGCGATTCCATCGAGGATGCCCGCGCCATGGCGGAGGCGGCCCGCAGCGCGAGTTCGATCGCACGCATCGGCTTCACCTTCCGCCGCACCCCGGGCATCGCCTACATCCGGGACCTCATTCGCACCGGCGTCCTCGGGAAGGTGCTGCACTTCAGCGGCCGCTACTGGACCGACTACGGCTTCAGCCCCTCCGCTCCCATGAGCTGGCGCTACAAGGGCGGGCCCGGCTCCGGCGCGCTTGCCGACGTCGGAAGCCACCTGGCCTACGTCTCCGAGTTCCTCTGCGGCGACATCAAGTCCGTCAGCGGCGGGCGGCTCAGCACCGCGATCGACAAGCGGCCATTGCCGCTGGGCGCCGTCATCGGGCACGATCACGCTGCCGTCAGCGACACGTTTGAGGCCGTGGAGAACGACGACTACGCCGCGTTCTCCGCAGAGTTTGAAAACGGCGCCGGCAGCTTCGAGGTCTCCCGCGTGGCCGCAGGCCACGCCAACAGCCTCAACTTCGAGGTGTTCTGCGAGAACGGTGCGGCCAAGTTCGACCAGCGCCGCCCGGCCGAAATCCAGCTGTTCCTCAATGACGGTTCCGGCAACGAGAACGGATACCGCCAGGTCATCCTCGGCCCCGGCCACCCCTACATTGCCGGCGGCCTGGCCATGGACGCCCCTGAAGTCGGCTTCGGCCAGAACGACGCGTTCGGCTACCAGGCCCGGGCGTTCCTGGAGGAAGTGGCCGGCCTCAGCGAAGCGGAGTCGCTGCCCCGCTGCGCCACGTTCGACGAGGGCGTCCGCAATATGGAGCTGCTTGGCGCCGTCACGAAGTCCGCACTCAACAACGGAAAGAAGATCACGCTATGAAACTCGGGGTCTACAACGCCATCCTGCACGACCGCCCGCTCCCCGAAGCCCTGAAAGTCATCGCTGACCTCGGGCTCACCGGCATCGAAATCAACACCGGCGGGTTCCTGCCGGCCGTGCACGTCCCCGACATGGACCAGATCCTGGAAAGCGACGCCGCCCGCGACGACTACCTGGCGATCTTCGAGGGGACAGGCGTGTCCATTGCCGGCCTGAACTGCAACGGCAACCCGCTGCACCCGAAGCGGGAAATCGGTGAGAAGCATGCCGAGGACATCCGCCGCTCCATCCGGCTGGCGCACCGGCTGGGACAGGACCGCGTGGTCACAATGTCCGGCCTGCCCGGCGGCGAGCCGGGAGCCACCACCGTCAACTGGGTGGTCAACGCCTGGAACTCGGCGGCCCTGGACGTGCTGGACTACCAGTGGGGCATCGCCGCCGATTTCTGGAAGGAAACCGACCGCCTTGCCGCTGACCACGGCGTGAAGGTGGCCCTCGAGCTGCATCCGCAGAACATCGTGTTTAACACCGCTGACGTCCGCAAGCTCATCGAGCTTACCGGCGCCACGCACGTCGGTGTTGAGCTGGATGCCTCGCACCTGTTCTGGCAGCAGATGGATCCGGTCGCAGTGGTACGCGAACTCGGCCCGCTGGTGTTCCAGGCAGCTGCCAAGGACGTCCGCGTCAACACGGAGAACGCCGCGCTCTATGGCGTGCTGGACAACAGCTTCCGCCGGCTCGCGCCGGAGGAAAACCGCACAAACCTCGGCGGCGACGAGTGGGCCAACGAATGGCCCAGGAACTCCGCCTGGGACTTCGTCGCGCTGGGCCGCGGGCACGACACTGCGTACTGGACCGAGTTCCTCCGCGCCCTGTACGAGGTGGACCCCAACATGCTGGTCAACATCGAGCACGAGGACGTTTCGCTGGGCCGGATCGAAGGTCTCCAGGTGGCGGCCAAGGTGCTGCGCGACGCCGACGCGGCGCTTACCTCCTCGCTGCACCTCACGTCCTAGGACCGCCAGGTTCCGGCCGGCGGCCGCCCCGAATGAGGGGCAGCCGCCGGCCGATGGCATACTTCTTGGTGACTGGAACCTGGGGGGACACGTGAAGATCGCGCTGTACATCATTTGGGCGCTGTTTGTTGCCGGCGTAGTTTTTTCGATTGTCCGCCTTTCGCGGAAGACCAAGCGCCGCCAACAACTCACTGCCAGCTGGCCGAGGGTCCAGGCGATCGTCACCGGGAGCGTGGCCGGCTGGACAAACGGCGGAGGCGGAAGCAGCCGCAGCCGGCGGTTCTACCCCACCTACCAATTTGCGGATCCCCGCGGGACGCTGTTCGCCGGCGAATCCGAAGTGTCTTACGCCAACCAGCCCGCTCCGGGCTCGTCGGTGGAAGTGATGTATAACCCCATCAATCCCAACCAGTCGTTCCAGGTGTCGTCCCAGGACAGTACGGTGATCGGCTGCCTCATCCCATGCTTCGCGGCGATTGCTGCGGGGTCCTTCTTGTTTATCAGCATCGTGCCGGTGAGCTGAGCATGGAGTCCATAGAAGCGCTGTTCGTCGGGGTGCCCGCGTTGTTCCTGGTGGTGGGATTGCTCATCACGGCGTTCTCCCTGGCGGGCTCATTCCGACGGCGATACGCACAACGCGGCTGGGTGCCGGTTCAGGCTACAGTGACCGGCAACCTGCACGGGAAAGACGGTCCCGCCAGCAACGGCCAGCACCGCTTTGCCCCGTCCTACGAGTTCCAGGACTCCCATGGCCGGCGATGGCTTGGCCAGTCAGACATCTACGGTGCGGACCAGGAAATCATCGGCACACACATCCCGGTGCTCTACAACCCGGCGAACCCCGCTGAATCGACGCGGCCCGTCTTTGTCGTCTCAAGGGGCAGCCTCTCGGTAGGCCTCATCCTCGCCGCCTTCGGAGCAGGCGGAACGGCGATGTTCACCGCAGTGTTCCTCTAGCCGGGCTGATTCGCCCCGACGCTGTGCCCGCCCCTTTCCGCGGCCGGGAAATTTACACCAGCGCTTCATTTTTGTGATCTATCGGAAATCTGAAAACTGTGTACTTATGGACAACTCGTGCTGTAAAAATGAAACAAACAGGCACAAGGAGTTCATGAAGTATTAATTTCGGACACTCAATTGAAGAGTGTTCCCTCAGTTTCCCGAGGAGTAAACGTGGTTGTCGCAGCTGTCGATCCCGGTTCCACAGACATCACCCCTTTGATTCACCACCCAGTCCTGTGGGCGTCCGCGGTGGGCGTTTTCGCCGTCGTCATCCTCCAGTCGCTGATCTACTTCAAGGCGATCAGGAAGGCGGCGCCGGCCGCTGAGCTGACGCCGGTGCAGGTCAACAGCTCGGTCCGCTCCGGTGCCGTGGCGGCCATCGGCCCTTCCCTTGCCGTTGCCCTGATCGCCATTTCGCTCCTCCCGCTGTTCGGAACCCCCGCGGTCCTGACACGCATCGGCCTGGTGGGCTCGGCTGCCTTCGACGTTGCCGCAGCCGGCATTTCGGCAGGCACGCAGGGCGCGCAACTGGGCGGACCCACATACACCCAGAAGATTTTCGCCCTCGCCTTCGCCGCCATGACCATCGGCGGACTCGCCTGGATGCTGACGGCGCTGATCCTGACGCCCATCCTCAGCAAGGGCGACGCCAAACTCCGCAAGGTGAACCCCGCCGTGATGGCCATTGTCCCGACGGCGGCGCTGCTGGGCGCCTTTTTCACCCTCGCCTTCCAGGAAGTACTCAAGTCTCCCGTCCACCTCGTCACCATGCTCGCCTCCGCTGCAGCAATGGGCGTGTGCCTCCTGCTTGCCCATAAGCTCCGGCTTCCCTGGCTGCGCGAATGGGGACTTGGAATGTCCATCATCGTGGCACTCTCAACCGCCTTCCTCATGACCGCAGCCGCCTGAAACCCCCGACTGGAGCCATTCTGATGTCCACCATGACTTCCCCTGAAACATCCGCACGGTTTTCGGCCTTCGACCGCACCACGTCAATCTGGGGTCCCATCACCCTGGGGCTCGGGCTTCTGATCTCCCTTGCCGCGGCCCTGTACGCCGCCTTCGGCGCAGGCATGGGGGTGACACCCCTGGAGCTGATCACCGCCGTCGGCGCTGTCCTGGCCACTTTCGGCATCATCGCCGTGATTGAGCCGGTGTCCTACTTCCCCATCCTGGGACGGTCAGCCATGTACCAGGCCTTCCTGATCGGCAACATCGCCAACAAACTGCTGCCGGCTGCCATCGTGGCGCAGGCCAACCTGGGGGAGAAGCCGGGTACCCGCCGGGCGGAACTCATCGCCGGCAGCGCCATCATCGGCGCGGTGCTGGTCCACATCACCACCCTCATCCTCTTCGTCGGCGTGCTGGGCACATGGCTCGTGGGAATGCTCCCCGCGCCGCTCATCGCCACGGCCCGCAGCTACATCCTGCCCGCGATTTTCGGCGCCGTAGTGCTGCAGAGCGTGATGGCGATGAAGAGCCGCCGCACCACGATTGTGGCTGTTGTTGTGGCCGCCATCATCGTTTTCGTGGTGGTGCCGCTAGCTCCGGGGCTGACGTACTTTGCCACCGCGCTGGCTGTCATCATCACCATCGCAGCCTCCTGGTTTGCGCGCTCCAAAGCCCCGCAGGCCCTGGTTGAACCGGCCGCCGGCGACAGCGCGCGCGCCCGAATTTCCGAACCCACCCACTGAAAGGGAAGCCAACTATGACCACCACCACAGGCGTACGCCTGACCCCCGCCGTCGAAGTGCCCGAAGACTTTGTGGAGGAGTACGTCGGCGTCTACAAGCACCTGCATGCCCACCCGGAACTCTCGGCCCAGGAGTACAGCACCGCGGAGTACATCGAACAGCACCTTGCCGGCCTGGGCATCGAGTCCTTCCGTTGCGGCGTGACCGGGGTGGTCGGCGTCCTGAAGAACGGCGACGGACCGGTCATCGGCTTCCGCGCCGATACCGACGCCCTGCCCATCGCCGAACAGACGGGCCTTGACTACGCCAGCGAGGCCACCGGCACCCTGCCGGACGGGACCGTCGCTCCGGTGATGCACGGCTGCGGGCACGACACGCACATTGCCGCCGCGCTGGCGCTCGCGTCGCTCCTCACGGACCGCAGCGAACTGTGGGCCGGAACCCTGGTGCTCATCTTCCAGCCCGGCGAAGAGACGGCGTATGGCGCCAAGGCGATGATCGACGACGGCCTGTGGGACCGGGCTCCCAAGCCAGAGGTGGTGCTGGCCCAGCACGTCATGCCGGTCAGCCAGGGAAAACTCATGATCCGGGGCGGGCACATGGCCAGCCTGGCCGATTCGTGGAAGATCACCGTCCACGGCAAGCAGGCCCACGGCTCGCAGCCGGAAAAATCGATTGACCCTATCGTGGCCGCCGCCGCCATGGTGCTTCGCCTGCAGACCATCGTCTCCCGCGAGCTGGCACCTTCGACGCCGGCAGTCGTCACCGTTGGAACCTTCCATGCGGGCCTGAAGGAGAACATCATTCCGGACTCCGCCGAGTTCTCGGTCAACGTCCGGACGCCCGATGAGGACACACGCGCCACCGTGCTTGCCGCCATCCGGCGGATCATCTCGGCCGAAGCCGAGGCCTCGGCGGCGCCGGAACCCACCATCGTGGAACTGAACAGCTTCCCCCGCTGCTACAACGATCCCGCCTCCGCCGACCGCGTGACTGCAGCGTTCACAGCGGATTTCGGCGCTGATGCGCTGATCGACTCACCGCTCGGCATGGGGTCCGAGGATGCGGGGTGGCTCAGCGACGCCATCGGCGTGCCTGGCGTGTTCTGGGCCTTTGGCGCCTTCGACCCGGAGCTCTTCGAGGGCGGGGCAACACCCGCCGGGAACCATTCGCCGCAGTTCGCGCCGGACGCCCGTGCCGCCGTCGTCGGGGGAACGGGTGCCGCGCTCTCCGGAGTGCTAGCCTATCTGGGCCGGAACTGACTTGAGCGGGGCGGCGGCGCGTCCGCCGTCCCGGTTCCGTTCAGCGGGAGCAGGCTGCCGGCGTCGTACTTTCGCAGCCGCAATGAAAGGAGCCGGGACATGGAGCAGCTTGACGTCCTGGACCGGCAGATCGTGGCCGCGCTGGTTCGGAACGGACGCGCTCCCTGGCGCCTGATCGCCGATGTCCTGGGGCAGCAGGAACGCACCGTGGCGCGCCGCGGCAACAAGCTGCTCGAAGCCGGGGTGGTGCGCACAAACTCCTTCGTCAATCCATCATCCGTCAGTGCGCGGTCGGCCTTCCTGCTGCGCGTGACGGCGGCGCCGCGCAATCTTCGCAGTGTCTGCACTTGGCTGGCGGTGCAGGAAGAGTCGTCGTGGGTCACCGCACTGTCCGGCACGAACGAGGCCGTGGCGGAGCTGTTTCTTTCCCCGGATGAACTCGGCGGGCTTCTCTACCGGCGCCTGTCCGGGGTGGACGGTGTGCAGTCCTTCGCCATGACACCGCTGCTGGAGTATTTCCGGACCCCCAGCGGCTGGACTCCGGACGTACTGGACAAGAAACAGTACGCCGCGCTCCACCGCGACGAGGACGGCCGGCTGGCCGGAATCCGCACCGGCCAGCCGGGTGAGGCACTTGATGAAACGAACCGGTCGCTGGCCGAGCTCCTCCACCGCAACGGCCGGGCCACCGTGGATGAGCTGGCCTCCGCATTGTCGGTCTCCAAGGCAACCGTCAGCCGCCGCCTTGAAGCCATGACCAACTCCGGTGCCCTGTTCATCAGGGCAGTGGTGGATCCCGCAGTGCTCGGATTTCCCGTGGAGTCCCTCCTTACCCTGACCCGTTCCGGGAAGGCGGCGGAGGCGCCGGCGAAGTACTTGGCCAGCCTTCCGGTGACCCGCTGGGCCGCCGCCTCCGGTGAGGACGTGCTGGCCCAGGTGGCTCTGCCAGGCCTGGACGAACTCCGGCTGCTGCTCGACGATCTCCGGCAGATGGACACGGTCACATCCGTCCGGTCTTCGGTCTATGCCGAGATCTTCAAACGCAGCACCGTGATGTACCGGGACGGGATTCCGGAGCGCCCGGCACGGGCGGAATGATCCACACGAAGTAACTCTGTTGCATGTTGTCCGCCGGACGGGATAATGTGTGAGCCGTGTCACCGACAAGTGGCACACGCTTTTGATCTGCGGCGGGAGAGTCCTGCCGGTACGTTCAGCAGGCGCCGTAGGAGCAAATCCTCCCCAGGAATCTCTCAGGCCCACGTACCGCCGCGGCGAGGCAACTCTGGAAAGTAGTCCGGTCTCCGGGCTCACCGACGGTGCAAGCGGCACCCCGTAGCAGCAGGGTCCGCGGAAACTCTCAGGTCAGATACAGAGCGGGGAGGAACCCGAATCATCGTGGCGCCATGCGCCACCTGAATTATGGAGTTCCTCGTGACCGTTCAGTTGTTCCCCAAAACCTCCGCCCCGCTGCGCCCGGGCACCTAAGGACACCCGGCCATGGCTGTTGGTGTGTTTGATCTTTTTTCCATTGGAATCGGGCCGTCGAGTTCGCATACGGTGGGTCCGATGCGGGCTGCCGCGGTGTTCGCCGAGGAGCTGAAGGCGTCCGGTGACCTGGACCGGGTGGCGTCGCTGCGGGTGGACCTGTACGGTTCGCTGGCTGCGACCGGGCACGGGCACGGGACCATGACGGCCATCCTGCTGGGGCTGGAGGGTTTTCATCCGGAGAAGATCCTGCCGGCGGAGGTGGAGGAGCGGCTGGCGGCGATCGCGGAGACCGGGAAGCTGCAGCTGGCCGGCGCCGGTGACGGGCTGGGTGTGGCGTTGCCGTACGGGGTGAAGGACATGGTGCTGCGACCGTTGACCATCCTGCCGCGGCACACGAACGGGATGACGTTCACGGTTTCGGACGAAAAGGGGGAGGTGCTGCACCAGGCGACGTTCTTCTCCGTCGGCGGCGGGTTCATTGTCCGTGAGGGTGAGGAGGACGCGGCCCGGCAGGAGCTGGAGGAGTCCAAGAAGGAGCTGCCGCTGCCGTTCCGGACCGCTGCGGAGTTGCTGGGCCGGTGCCAGTCCAAGGGCCTGTCCATCGGGGAGATCATGTTCGTCAATGAACGGGCGTCCCGGTCCGGGGAGGAGATCCGCGAAGGGCTGCTGCACATCTACTCCGTGATGGAGGAGTGCGTCGCGGTGTCCCTGAAGCGTGAGGGGCTGCTGCCGGGCGGGCTGAAGGTCCGCCGTCGGGCCCCGGACTGGCACGAACGCCTGATGAAGGAGACCCGGGACCAGGATTCCCGGGACCCGGAGTACCGGGATCCGAAGTACTGGCAGGAATGGGTCAACCTGATCGCCCTCGCCGTGAACGAGGAGAACGCCTCCGGCGGGCGGGTGGTCACGGCGCCGACGAACGGGGCGGCGGGGATCATTCCGGCGGTGCTGTATTACGCCCTGCATTTCGCGCCGGGCATGGATAAGGCGACGCAGGCGGACCGGGATGATGTGGTGGTGAAGTTCCTGCTCACCGCCGGTGCCATTGGTGTGCTGTACAAAGAGCAGGCGTCGATTTCGGGTGCCGAGGTGGGTTGCCAGGGCGAGGTGGGCTCGGCGTCGTCGATGGCCGCTGCCGGTCTGGCCGAGGTGATGGGCGGCACTCCTGCGCAGGTGGAGAACGCGGCGGAGATCGCGATGGAGCACAACCTGGGCCTGACGTGTGATCCGATCGGCGGTCTGGTGCAGATCCCCTGCATCGAGCGGAACGCCATCGCTGCGGCGAAGGCGATCAATGCCGCGAAGATGGCGCTGTGGGGTGACGGGACGCACCGGGTGTCCCTGGACGAGGTGATCGTGACCATGCGCGAGACCGGCCGGGACATGTCCTCCAAATACAAGGAAACGGCCATGGGCGGCCTCGCCGTCAACGTCGTCGAATGCTGAAGTCGAATGCTGAAGGAAAGAGAACTATGACACTGGCACCAGAAGGCCGGAAGATGCTGCGTATCGAGCAGCGCAACGCGGCCACACCGGTGGAGCGTAAGCCGGAGTGGATCAAGGCCAAGGTCCAGATGGGCCCGGAGTTCGTCCAGCTCAAGAACCTGGTCAAGAAGGAAGGCCTCCACACCGTGTGTGAGGAGGCCGGCTGCCCGAACATCTTCGAGTGCTGGGAAGACAAGGAAGCCACGTTCCTGATCGGCGGCTCCGAATGCACCCGGCGCTGTGATTTCTGCCAGATCGATACCGGCAAACCCTCCCCGGTGGACATGTTCGAACCCACCAAGGTGGCCCGCTCGGTCCAGGCCATGCAGCTGCGCTACGCCACCGTCACCGGCGTGGCCCGCGACGACCTGGCCGATGAAGGTGTCTGGCTCTACGCCGAAACCGTCCGGAAGATCCACGAACTGAACCCGGGCACCGGCGTCGAACTGCTGATCCCGGACTTCTCCGGCAAACCCGAGCACATCGCCGCGATCTGCGACTCCAAGCCCGAGGTCTTCGCGCACAACGTCGAAACGGTCCCGCGGATTTTCAAGCGCATCCGCCCGGCGTTCCGGTACGAGCGGTCCCTGGATGTGATCACGCAGGGCCGGAACCTGGGCATGGTCACCAAGTCCAACCTGATCCTGGGCATGGGCGAGACCCGCGAGGAAATCTCCGAGGCCCTGCGCGACCTGCACCAGGCAGGCTGCGACCTGATCACCATCACCCAGTACCTGCGCCCGTCCGAACGGCACCTGCCGGTGGACCGCTGGGTCAAGCCGCAGGAATTCGTGGACCTCGCCACCGAGGCCGAGGAAATCGGCTTCCTCGGCGTCATGTCCGGACCGCTGGTGCGTTCCTCCTACCGTGCCGGCCGGCTCTGGGCCACCGCGATGCGCAAGAAGGGCTGGGAAATCCCGGCCGAACTCGCCCACATCGAGTCCTCCGGCAGCACACGCCAGGAAGCCAGCTCCCTCATCGCAGCACAGCGCTGAGAACAACGGATTGAGAACCAGAGAGGACCAATGATGTTCCCCACCAGAATCGAGATCATCCCTTCCGAGGGAATCGTTGACCGGATCCGGGCGCACGTGCCCGTGACCACAACGCTCACCGTCACGTGCCTGCCCCACCACGGCATCGAGCGGACCATGCGTGCCGCCGTGCAGCTGGGTGTGCTCGGCTACAACGTCGTCCCGCACCTCGCCGCGCGGAGCGTGCATGACCGCGCAGAGCTGACCGGAATCCTCCGCGACTGCAACGTTGCCGGCATCCGGGAAGTGTTCGTGATCGGCGGAGACCGGAGGCAGCAGGCCGGCCAGTACGGGTCCGCCCTTCCGCTGCTGGAAGACATCGCGCAGTACTCCGGCGGCATGATGCGGGCGGGCGTTGCCGGTTACCCGGAGGGCCATCCGGGGGTTGGCCCGGTGGACCTGCTGGATGCCCTGCTGGCCAAGCAGCACCTGGCCTCGCACGTCGTCACGCAAATGTGCTTCTCCGAGCCGAAAATCCTCGATTACGCCGCGCTCCTGCGCCGCGAAGGGGTGCAGCTGCCCGTCTGGGCCGGCGTGGCGGGGTCCGTCCCCCGGACCAAACTGGTCTCCCTGGCGACGCAGATCGGCGTCGGAAGTTCGCTGAAGTTCCTCAGCCGCAAGGGTCCGCTGGCGCGCAAGCTCCTCAGCGGTGACCGCTATTCGCCGCAAACCCTGGTGGCCGGGCTGGAAAGCCAGCCGGGAAACATCGCAGGCATCCATCTCTACAGCTTCAACAACCTTGATCCGGTCCCCGGCGGGCCGGACCAGGCGTCAACGTCCGCAGCACTCCAGTCCGCTTTGATCCGAGGAACAGCACGTGACAACTAAGACCCTGACTTTCCACCAGGAGCCGCACCTTGAACGGCAGCTAAGCAACCGGCACATCCAGCTGATCGCCATTGGCGGCGCCATCGGCACCGGCCTCTTCATGGGTTCCGGAAAGACCATCTCGGCGGCCGGGCCGTCCGTCATCTTTGTGTACATGATCATCGGCTTCATGCTGTTCTTCGTGATGCGGGCCATGGGCGAACTCCTGCTGTCCAACCTGAACTACAAGTCCTTCAGCGACTTTGCCGCGGACCTCCTGGGTCCCTGGGCCGGCTTCTTCACCGGCTGGACCTACTGGTTCTGCTGGGTGATCACCGGAATCGCGGACGTCATTGCCATTGCCGGCTACTCGAAGGAACTCTGGCCGGGGCTGCCGCTGTGGATCCCGGGCCTGGCCACCGTGGCCATCCTCCTGCTCCTCAACCTTGTCACGGTGAAGGCGTTCGGCGAGACCGAGTTCTGGTTCGCGCTGATCAAGATCATCGCCATCGCGGCGCTGATCATCGTGGGCATGTTCATGATTTTCACCGGGTTCCAGTCCGACGCCGGTCCTGCCACCTTCTCGAACCTGTGGAGCCACGGCGGCTTCTTCCCCAACGAATTCATGGGCTTTGTGGCCGGCTTCCAGATCGCCGTGTTCGCCTTTGTGGGGATTGAGCTGGTGGGCACCACGGCCGCGGAAGCCAAGGATCCGGAGAAGAACCTGCCCAAGGCCATCAACTCCATCCCCATCCGTGTGCTGCTCTTCTACGTGGGCGCCCTCATCATCCTGATGTCCGTCACCCCGTGGACCCAGTTCCAGGCCGGCCACAGCCCGTTCATCGCCATGTTCTCCCTGGCCGGACTGGGCGCCGCGGCCACTGTGGTGAACCTGGTGGTGCTCAGCTCGGCCATGTCCTCGGCCAACTCCGGCATCTACTCCACGTCGCGCATGGTCTACGGCCTGGCCCAGGAGGGCGACGCCCCGTCAGTCTTCAGCAGCCTGTCCCGCCGCAAGGTCCCGCAGAATGCGCTCTTCCTCTCCTGCGTCCTGCTGCTCTCCGGCGTGGTGCTGATGTACGCGGGCTCCGACATCGGCAAGGCCTTCGACATGGTGACCACCGTGTCCGCCGTCTGCTTCGTGTTTGTGTGGTCCATCATCCTGGCCAGCTACCTCGCCTTCCGCAGGCGCCGTCCGCAGCTGCACGAGGCGTCCAGGTACCGGATGCCCGGCGGCGTCCCCATGGTCTGGGTGGTGTTCGCCTTCTTTGCCTTCGTGCTGTGGGCGCTGACCACGCAGCCGGATACGCTGCTGGCGCTGCTGGTGACGCCGGTGTGGTTCATCCTGCTCGGCGCCGCCTGGCTGGTACTGCGCAGCCGGCCCGCGCACCTGGCCCGTTACGCCACGTTCCAGGCTGAACTCGCCCAGGACATGGAGCCCGGAACGGCCCTCACCCGCGAACTGGGAGACGTGAAGAAATGAGCCCCGCCGAGCACGTCCTGACCCTCGACTGTGCCGAGTCTCCGGGCATTGTCCACGCAATTTCTGGATTCCTGCTGGACCACGGCTGCGACATCATCGACAACAAGCAGTACGGGGACCGCCAGGAGGGTCACTTCTTCATGCGCGTCCACTTCGCCTCGGCGCCGGAGGCCTACAGCACCGAGGAGCTGCGCCGGGACTTCACGTCACTGGCGCACAAATGGCAGATGAACTGGCAGCTGGAGCCGCACGGCCGTAAACGCCGCGTCCTGGTGATGGTGTCCAAAATGGGCCATTGCCTCAACGACCTGCTCTTCCGGGCCCGTACCGGGGACTTCCCGGTGGAGATCGTCGCCGTGGTCTCCAACCATCGCGAGCAGGAGGACCTGGTGCGGTGGCACGGCATCCCGTTTTTCCACCTGCCGGTCACGAAGGACACAAAGCCGGACGCGGAGGCGCGCCTGATGGAGCTCGTCGACGCCTTTGACGTGGAACTCGTGGTGCTGGCCCGCTACATGCAGGTCCTGAGTGACGAGCTCTCAGCCAAGCTCGCCGGTCGGACCATCAACATCCACCACTCGTTCCTGCCCAGCTTCAAGGGTGCCAAGCCCTACCACCAGGCCTACGAACGCGGCGTTAAGACCGTGGGTGCTACCGCCCATTACGTCAATGCGGAACTCGACGAGGGCCCGATCATCTCGCAGCAGGTGATCGACGTGGACCACACCTACACCGCGGACGACCTGGTGGCCGTTGGCCGGGACGCCGAATGCGCCGCGCTGCGCAACGCCGTGCGCTGGCACTGCGAAGGCAGGGTCCTGCTGCTCGGCAACCGCACGGTGATATTGCGGTAAGGCGCTCGCTTAGAAGTACGACGTCGGCGGGTCACCCGGGAAGGTGGCCCGCCGACGTCGTACTTTCCTCTTCACCCCGGAGTTTTTGTCCAGATAATGGGGGCTCAACGTCCCGGAAGTCGCGTTATGTGGACAAAAACTCGGCGATGCCGTGACGTCCGACTCGTTCGCCGCTGTGGGGGAATGCCGGGACCCCGGAGGGCCTTGAACTAACCGGGCCCCGACTACCGGTTTGCCTCTCGAGAGGACCTCTTTGCCTACTTTTATTCCGTTCACCGTTTGCGCCACTGTCCGCGAAGACCACAAGCGCTCTTTCCGCACGGACATTGAGCGTCTCACCTCCAGCCATCGCGGATGGGCGCCGCTGGACGTGGTGAAGTCCACCAACACGCAGGCGTTTCTGCGGGGAGCGGTGCCGAACGGCGCCCACACTGCCACGGATGCGAGCCTGGCCCGCTATCTCCAGGAGCGGCTGGTGGCCGACAGTGACATCCACTTGGATCTCACCGTCAGTATGGAGCGGTAAGTTATACCCGGCTGACTAACAACACGCCGGAAACGAGAACCACTAAGTCCATGCTCCGACTCAAACGCCTTGCGGTCTTTTGCCTGTTCGCGACCTGCGTCATCAGCGGGCTCCTGTTCTGGGCGCTCGGCCAGTCCGGCGCGGCCGGGCTGCGGGGCCAGCCTCCACCGCCGCAAGCTGGCATGAAGCTCACTGCACTCCCGGATTTCAGCGCCCGCGCCGTGGACATTACCGACGGCACTGTGGATCCGGAGTGGCTTGCCAGGACGGCGAAACAGACCGGCATACCTGCCCGGGCGCTGCAGGCTTATGCAGCCGCCGCGGAGCTCGCCAACACCGCCACCCCCGCGTGCCGGGTCGGATGGAATACCGTGGCCGCCATCGGCTTTGTGGAGTCCGGACACGGGAGCCATGGAGGCGGGAGTCTGTCCGGCACCGGGCAGGCAAGCGGGCCGATCATCGGACCAAGCCTCGACGGCGGCGGTTTCGCCGCCATCCCCGACACGGACGACGGCGTCCTCGACGGCGACGCTGTCTGGGACCGCGCCGTGGGACCCATGCAGTTCATTCCCACCACGTGGGACCTGGCAGGGCGGGACGGGAACGGAGACGGAATCGCCGACCCGCTGAACATCGACGATGCCGCACTCAGCGCCGCCTCGTACCTGTGCCGGGGCGGCCGTGACCTCACCACCGCCGGGGGATGGAGCGGCGCAGTGCTCTCCTACAACCAGTCCGATACCTACCTGCGGCAGGTGCGCGACCAGGCCAACGAGTATGCGGCGCTGTCCTGAGCCGGAAACTCAAGCTACATGGCGTTCTGTCGACGGACCATTTCGGCGATCCAAATGGGCGCGAAAGGTGACGTGCAGTTCGGCGGCGTCGGGTAGTCCTTGAGGACCTGCAGGCGTTCACCGATCTCGATGGCACGGGCGCGGTGGCCCGGGTGCTCGATCCCGATCTGCGCCAGGCAGTTGTTCATCGCCCACTGCAGGCGGTCCGGGGCTTCCTTCATCTCCGCCTCAATGACGTCGAGCAGTCCTGCGAGGTCGAGGCCCTCGGGCTTCTTCGCCACGCGCTCAGCGGTCAATGCCCAGCCGGCACTCGCGACCACCGGATCCGGATCTGCGAACCACGCCAGGCGCAGCTCTTCGGAATGCGGGTTTTTCTTCACCACATAGTTCACGAACCAGTCGTGCACCTTGGGGGTGCCCGCTGCGCGCACCATGACGTCCAACTGGTTACGCTCGAATGCCTTCGGGCGGCAGATCAGGATCGCCAGCAGCTTCGCCGCGGTGTCTTCCGTCTTCCAGAGCTGGAGCGCGAGGTCCTGCTGCGTCTTCAGCCGCTTCGCCAGCGCGCGGAGCTTGCTGAGGTTCACACCGTGATCATCACCGTGTTTCTCGTTCACCTCGCGCATCCTCGGATCCTCGAGGGCGGCCAGCTCAGCCATCACCTCTGCCACCGTCGTCTCGGCCACTTCCGCCTCCTGTTCATCGCGCGTGAGGTTCAGCTTAGTGGGCGAATGGATGAGCAGCGCTCAGGAGGTCCTGTGGCCCTGTTACCAGGGAAGGCCGGCAAATAGCATGGCGTCATGGAACAACTGCAGGACATGAACGCTGACGAACCGGCATTGTCAGCCACCACGGTTTTCGCCAGTCTCGCGGAGTTGAGGGACGCGCCCGGCTATAGCCCGAAGGCAATCGCCGAACGGCTGGTCAACTCGTTGGGTGCAGATGCTGCGGCACCGCTGCTGGGCATCAGCGTGGAACTTCTGGAACGCTGGGCGTCGGGCCAGGATGCGCCGGATGCGGGCGGCCGGCTCGAGCTTGCGGACCTGGATGCCCTTGTAGGGCACCTCCACTCCGCTTTCACGCCGGCGCAGGCAATGGTCTGGATGTGCAATCCCAACGTGCAGCTGGGATCCAGGCCAATCGACGTTTACCGTACCCAGGGATCGGCACGGGTGATCGGTGCCATCCGGGCCTACGTGCAAGGGGATCTCGGCTGATCGTCAGAACGTGATGACGCGCAGGTCAGGCGCTGAGCGATTCTTCTGCCTTCGAGCGGATGAACTCGTGATCCTCCGGCGATAAGACCACCTCGCCATGCTGGCCACTTCCTGAATCTTCCCCTGTTGCCTTGGAGATAATTGTGGTGATGGTCCGGGGCAGAATCCGGCACCCCGGGTTGTCGATGAGCCACTTCTGCGTGGGCTGGTCGAGCCGGTCCCAATGATCCCTGATGTTCATCTGAATCGATGCTGCCTTCCTGCTGAGTGCGGGCGGAACGGTGTGCAACATGACAGGCTATGGAGTCCCTTGAAGGTGGTTCCGGCTCAAGATACGCCTGACGGATGACGAAGGCAAGGCCCCTGGCCCTGCGCCTGCGTCGTCGTAAACGTCATGGACAGTTCCGGACCGGGCATGCCGTCAAGGCAGAATGGAGGCATGACCCTTACGACGTTCGCCCTTGTCCGCCATGGCCAGACTGACTGGAATGCGCAGCGCCGCCTGCAGGGATCCACTGATATTCCACTGAACGACGTCGGCCGCGGACAGGCGCGCGACGCCGTCGCCGCCCTGTCCGGCCATAAGTGGGACACCATCGTGTCCTCGCCACTGAGCCGTGCGGCGGAAACTGCCCACTTAATTGCCGAAGGGCTGGGACTCAGCGTCGCCCGGCACGTGCCGGAACTCACCGAGCGCAGCTTCGGGCCGGCGGAAGGGCTGCAGGCCGGCCCCGAACTTGAAGCCCTCCGCGTTCCCGGCGGCTTCCGTGGCGCGGAGAGCGAGGACGAAGCGGCCTCCCGCGGCCTGGCAGCCCTGGAAGGACTGGCCGAAGAGTTCCGCGGCCGCCGCGTCCTGGTGGTGGCCCACGGCACACTCATCCGCGTCAGCCTCAGCCGCGCTATCGGCCGCACGCTGCAAAGCGTCGACAACGCCGTACTCAACCTGGCCCACCACCACGCCGTCGACGGCTGGCAGCTCGAATACTTCAACGGCGAGCGGGTGACGGCTGCCGTCGAAGCCTGACCTTCCGCCTAGGACGGGTAGTACTCCTCCGTCGGGGCGAACCCCGCCCGGTCCACTCTTCGGTGGTAATGCACCCCTGCAATGCCGCCCGCGACGGCGCCGAGAAGGGCCAGGGCCGCGACGGCGATGAGGGCAATGACGCCTGTGGTGCTCAGCTGGCCCTGATTCAGGGGAAATCCAAGAAACTCGCTGAGTGTGGTGAGGACATTGAGCTGCCCGCCGAGGCCGCCAAAAAGAACCACACCAACCACAATCGCGCTCATAAGCACGGCCCACAGCCACACCATGAGCCCCTGGCCGACGCCGTTGAAGCGCGCCATCCGCCCTGCAACGTACCCGCCCAGGAAATACGCGAGGAAGGGGATCGCCAGGAGCATGGCGGCACCCGTCACACCACCGGGCCATGGTGATGACTGGCCTGCACCCGACACCAGGTCCGTGCCGGCCAGCAGCCCTGCCCTCACAGCCGCCAAAGCCAGTGCCGCCAGCAGGACAGTCATTGCGGTGGCCGTCAGCCAGCCGAAAAAGGCCGATCCGATCTTGATGCCGCCGAACCGCTCCTCTTCCCGGGCAACGACTGCTTCGCGGATAGCGGCCACCGCCACTTCGGGGAAGAAAGCCCCGGCCGTGCCGCCGGTCTCATCGGCGTACCCTTGGCCCCCGCTGTCAGGTGCACCACGGTCGTCGGGGGTGGCGCCGTCATCCAGGGCAGCGCCGTCGGAGGGGATCCCGCCGTCGGAACTTTCGGCCCCGCGCCCTTGCCCGCCATCGGGATCCCATGGGCTGCCCATCTCGCGTCCCCGCTCTCAATGCTCAAACGGTGGGTATGCCTCCACGGTAGTCGCACGCCGGCGTGCTCCGCGAGAGCCTTTAGGCCCCCCTCTGGAACCGCCGACTTTGGCACCGCTCACGCGTCATGCGCGCTCAGGCGGCCTTGCGTGTTTTACGGCTGCCGTCCGGGCGGGACCGCTGGGAAGCGGCCGCGGACGACTTGCTTCCGGCCGTGATGTAGCTGCCCGAGGCGACTGTGCTGTCGCCGTGCAGGCGGACTCCGTGGCCAATGACCGCGCCTCCTCCGATCCTGGAGTGGCTGCCCACCCGGACCCTGTTTCCAACCACCGCTCCGGGCCCCACATACACGGCATCGCCAATCACCACGCGGTGGCCGATGCGCGCCCGCCGGTCGATCCAGCTGCCGCCGCCAACCCGGCAGCCCCTGCCCACCAGGGCGCCGGCCTCCACATAGGCAGTCGAACTAATGAACGACGTCTCATCCACGTCCGCACCGCGGCCGATCAGACCGCCGCCATTCGGGTGCCGGCGGTAGCTGATGACCTTCCCGGCGTCGTCTTCGACTGTTTCGATTTTCCTGCTCATGACCTTCCTGTCAGTCCGGCGCAACCCGTAGCTGCGGACACTCGTTTTAACGTCTGCGGAGCGGCGGGCATTCCATTGACAAAAACGGCATTTGGTCCCTTTTGCGGAACATGTGGGCCGCTCCGGTGGTTAATGAGAAAAAGGGCGCAGGCTTCCCACAAGGAGGTGCGTGGTGGCCACACAGGACAAGGATCTGTCAGGGCGGGGGATCCGCGGTGGCGGCGGCAGTGCGGAGTACGCCGCCGGTGCCGGCGGGCACCCATGGCGCAGGTACGTCGCCTTGGGGGACTCGTTTACCGAAGGAGTGGGGGACCCCGACCCCCGGCGTCCCGGCGGAGTGCGCGGATGGGCCGATCGCGTGGCTGAGGAGCTAGGTAATGGCTGTGCGGACTTTACCTACGCGAACCTTGCCGTGCGTGGCTTGCTGCTGGAACAGATCCTGGCCCGGCAGGCCGGGCCGGCGCTGGCTCTGGAGCCGGATCTGATCACAATTTCCGCCGGCGGCAACGACCTGGTCTTCCACGGCAGCGACCCGGACAAGCTGGCGGACAAGCTCGATGCCGGCGTCGGGCTCCTAAGTTCCAGCGGTGCCACCCTGGTTCTTTTCACAGGTCCCGACTGGAGGTTGACGCCCGTGCTGGGCCGCAACCGGACCAAGGTTGCGGTTTTCAACGAAAACATCCGCGCGATCGCCTCCCGGCATGACGCCGTCATTGCTGACCTGTGGGGTTTGCGTGAACTCCGGGACCCGCGGATGTGGGATCGGGACAGGTTGCATCTTTCCCCGCTCGGCCACCACACCGTGGCAATGAGAGTGCTCGATGCACTTGGTGCACCGCATGTGCTGGTGCAGCCGGAACCCGGTGTGGCACCCGCAGACCTGGTGCAGGCCAACTGGCGGCAGGCCAGGGCTGAAGACCTTGAGTGGGCCCGGAGGTACCTGCTGCCGTGGGCTGTGCGCCGGTTCCACCGGCGTGCCCCTGCTGTGGAACACACGGCGAAGCGGCCGGCCGCGGATCCGGTGAACAGTCCGGGGCAACCTGCCATCGCCATGGAGGGCCAGGGGTAGGCCGGAGTACGTCAGGCGTCGCTCATGCTGGAGTGTCGTCCCTCCGGTGTCGGTGCCCTGCCATAAACTCACTCAGTGGCAGATTCCAGCACCGACCCCAGTGCAAACACAGGCAGTGCGAACACGGTGGTGATCCCGGTACTCGAGGGCCAGACCTGCATTGGTGAGCTGCTTCCGGACTTCAAGGACATCGTCGGAATGAGCTCCGCTGAAGGGGTGCTGACAGCCGCAGGCGAATCTGCAGACGGCCAGCAGATGCTTTTCTAACCGGCTGCCCGTTGACTGGCCGGCTGTGCCGGCTGCCCACCGGCCCTTACGGCTGCAGCGGCAGGAACAGTACCGTGTAGATCCCCAACAGGGCGAGGACGACGACGCTCGCGGCAACTGCCGCCGTCGAACCTGCATGCGGTGCCATGGTTTCGTGCCTGATGCCCCGAACGGCGCGATGGAAACGCCTTTTCTGGGTGAGGTTGATGGCAACTGCCGTGACGATGGCGCCCCCGACGAGCGTTCCGACGAACCAGCCGTGATGGGGCAGCCACCGCAGGAAGACTGCTGCTGCGATCACCATCGACATCGTGGTGCGGCTCCAGGCGAGATCGGTCCGTTCAGGTTGAAGACCCGCGTCGCCGTGCCAGGCGGAGTCGCGCTGGGCTGTCACGGTCAGGCCGGCCGGGCGATCACGAAAACCACCATGATGGCTGCCACGAGGGCTCCTCCGATGGCCAGCACCGGGGCGATGAGGGGCAGCGGCAACGGCGCCTTTGACCGCATGGCGCGTTCCACGTTCACCCACCGGAAGAACGAGCCGCCGCCGATCACCAGTGCCAGGACGAGCAGCAGCACTGCGATGGTCTTGCGCAATTCCGGGCCCAGGAGGTCGGCCATAAAGGCTTCGACGGCCACGCCGCCGGCCAGCAGGGCCAGCGAAGTGCGGATCCACGCCAGGAAGGTGCGCTCGTTCGCCAGGGTGAACCGCGGATCGGGCTCGGTGCCGCCGCGGAGGATCCGGGAAGCGAGCCAGCCCCTCGTGTCCGGCTCTCCGGTGTTCGGATCTTCTGGCAACGTGAATCCTTCCGTACGCGGCAGGGCAGATGTGCTCCCTTCTCTTGCCTACCATGTTTCCGGCCGTGGTGCCGCACGCTTGGGTGCACGCCGGGGCTGATGGTCCGCCGGATTCCGTGCCCAATTGGGTAGCGTTGTACGTCGTGAGCACCGGACAGAGGATTGTGGGCACTGCGTCGCTGTGTTGTGCCGTCGTCCTCCTCATGGTGGCGTTGGCTGCGCCGGCGGCCTCTGAACCGTGCCCTGCAGGCCAGGTTCCGGTGACCCCCGGCGGCGTCTGTGTTCCGTTGAGCCCCTTGCTTCCCGGACCAACAACGCCCACGACGGCGGTCCCGACCGCGCCGGCACCCTCGACCACGGTGACACCGGACCCTGCACCGGGAGGCCCTGTTCCCGGCCCAAACAGCCCGACGGCGACCGCCCAGCCGCTTGCGCCGGGAACCGAACCGCCGGGAACCCAACTGCCCGAAAGCCAGGCGCCCGCAAGCCAGGCGCCGGGAACCGACGCCAACGCTGCCGGGAACGCGACCGGGACGCCGTCACCGGGATCTTCCGCAGTTCGGGCATCTGCGGTTCCCACGTCAGCTGCCGAGACGTCGCCTACCGTTCCGGCGGCGCCACCTGCCCTGCAGCAAACGAGGCCCCGGGCAACGTTGGCTACGGCGGGCTGCATGCTTGTTGCCGGCGGAATCCTGCTTGTTGCCGGGGCCGCAGTCGGCTTCAGGCTGCGCCGTCCCGCGGCCGGGGTGCGCGGGGCGTGATTACGCCACTCCCGAGAGGTGCGGCACGGCCGCGGGCCGCCGCACTGCCGCGTGTTTGCGGAAGCCGTCAACCGGGGTCCGCCGGGGTTCGCAGGCCGCGGTGACCGGTGCCGGCGTCGCAGCAGCCGAGGTCGGAACCGAATTGCCGGCCGGGCAGAGGTCGCTGATCAGGCCCATTCCCGCGCACTCGCGGACTGCCTCGATGGCCGCCACGGCTGCGGATTTGTCCCGGTACGGAGCGGACACGGCCAGTTCGGTTCCGTCGGGCGTGGTGAGCCGGAACCGGTACTGCGCTTCTGCGTCAACGAAAACTTCAAACTTGCCGGCCATAACTAATCCTTCCGGTCTGCGGAGCCCGTCCGCCGGCGGCTTCGCCGCGAAACAGGCCGAGCGCATCTCTGCGAACATCTTCCGCTGGTCTGGTCGAACGATCAGAATTGATCCGTTCATCAAGTGCTTTAAGTCTGTCGCGGCCCCGTGCAGGCCCACAAGACCGATCAAGTTAAGCCCACGTAAAATGCATGCAACGGATCGCCGCCCGGGTCCCGTCGAAGGCCCCGGCGCGTACAAAGGAGCTCGCTATGACCAAACTGTCGGATCGACCCAACACCGCCTTGATGGTGATCGACGTCCAGAACGGCGTGGTGGCCGATGCGCACCAGCGTGACGCCGTCGTGGCCAACATCGCCACCCTCGTGGACCGTGCCCGCGGCGAAGGAGTGCCCGTCGTGTGGGTCCAGCACTCGGATGAGCAGCTGGAGAAGGGCAGCGGGGCCTGGGAACTGGTGCCCGAACTGAAGCGCCGGGAACAGGAACCGCTGGTGCATAAGTCCTTCGCGGACTCCTTTGAAGACACCGACCTGGAAGATGTGTTGGCCAGGGAGGGCGTGGGCAGGCTGGTGGTGTCCGGAGCGCAGACTGACGAGTGCATCCGTTCCACGATCCACGGTGCCTTTGTGCGCGGCTACGACGTCACGCTCGTGGGTGATGCGCACACCACTGAGGACCAGAGCGAGTGGGGAGCGCCGACGCCGGACAAGGTCATCGCGCACACCAACCTCTATTGGAAGTACCACACGGCTCCGGGGCGGACGGCGGCGGTTGAGGAAACGAAGGACGTAACCTTCGCAGGCTGAGGCGGTCCGCTAGCCGCTCCGTCGCAGGAACTTTGGCAGAATGGAACGGCGAAAGGCCTCATGAGGAGGCCGCGCGACTGGGTTGGGTGGAGCTGTGGTGGATGTTGATGTCGTTGTAATCGGCGGAGGGGCGATGGGCTCCGCTGCTGCCTGGCAGCTTGCCCGTCGCGGGCACTCGGTCAGGCTCCTGGAACAGTTCGAACCGGGCCACCACATCGGCGCCTCGCATGGTGCCACCCGCAATTTCAACATGGCCTACGCCGAGGCCGATTACCTGGACCTGGTCACCGAAGCCAAGGACCTCTGGGACGAGCTTGCCGGCGAAACGGGCACGCAGCTGCTGGACCTCGTGGGGCTGGTGAACCATGGCAACGTCGGCAGGCTGCGGGACGTCCGTGCGTCGCATGCGGAGCGCGGCATCGACAGTTACTTCCTTCCGGCCCCTGAAGCTGCGGACCGCTGGCGAGGCATGAATTTCCGGGGCGAGGTCCTGGTGGTTCCCGGCTCGGGGCGGGTCCGCGCCGCCGATGCGCTGCTGGCGCTGCGCCGGGCCGCAGAGGCGCACGGCGCCCGTTTTGAATATTCGACGCCGGTCCGGGACATCCGCGTCGTCGGCGACGACCACGCCGTCGTCGTGACTGACTCCGGCGAGATCAGCGCGCGCCGCGTGGTGGTCACCGCCGGTGCGTGGACCACCAAACTGGTGGGGAACCTGGTCCGGCTCCCGGGACTCGTGGTGACGCAGGAGCAGCCCGCGCACTTCACGCCGCTGGATGACTCGCTGACCTGGCCCAGCTTCAACCACAACCCCGATCCCGGCGATCCCCGCGACGCGTACTGGTACAGCCCCGTCTACGGAATGCTCACTCCGGGCGAGGGCATCAAAGCCGGGTGGCACGGCGTGGGACCGGTGACGGACCCTGACGCTCGCAGCTTTACTCCCGAGCCGGTCCAGCTGGAGGCGCTGGTGCGGTATGTCCGGGAGTGGCTGCCGGGAGTGGACGCGGCTTCAGCGGTTCCGATCAGCTGCACGTACACCAGCACGGCTACTGAGGACTTCGTGCTGGACCGCTTTGGCCCGGTGGTGGTGGGCGCCGGCTTCTCCGGCCACGGGTTCAAGTTCACGCCGGCGGTCGGCCGGGTGCTGGCAGACCTGGCCGACGGCGGCAGTGGACGCCCGCTTCGGCTCCCGGCACGCTTCGCGGCCAGCCGTTAGGCTGCCGCAAACCCCGCGCTGCCGTCCGGCGGGACGGATTGTCCCGGAGCGGGTAGCGTGGGATCACATGTGCAACGGTCGACTGGTTCTCTGCGTCCTCGCGGTGCTGTCCGTCGTCGCTGCCGGTTTCCTGGCCTTGGCGTTGCCAGCAAGCGCCGCGCCCTGCCCGGACAAAGAGCCTCCGGCCGCTTCCGGCCGCGTCTGCGATTCCGGCGGACCGCCTTCCCCTGCTCCCACAGCTCCGGCACCTGCCGGTCCCGTCCAGGGCGGGGCCGGCTCCGCCGAAACTCAGCCCATCGTCACTGACCCCGGCGTGGCCAACGTGCCGGCACAGGAAACCGTGTCCGGGGAGGGCACGGCTCCGGCTCCTTCGGCGTCAGCCGGAACGCCGTCGGCCGGCACCGTCACGCCTCCGGGAGTGGCGACGTTCCCGTCCCGCTCAGCCCGGACCCTGACGGCCGCACCGCCGGATTCCGGCGCGGCCGGGTCCGGTCCCATGGCCGGATACCTGGTTGCGATCGGGGGCGGAATGCTCCTGCTCTCCTCGGTCTTCGGTTTCATGCGGTTCCGCCCTGCTGCCCGGTGAGCTTTCAGCTCCCGTTCAGCCGGCTCGGATAGGCTGACGGCGCAAGGCCGTTGACTGCGGGCGCCATCCGGGGCTGGTGTTGACGGTGCGTCCGGCCAACGAGGGGTATGAACCGTGCCGCAAAAGCCCGAACTGAAGCGGGGCCAGCCATGATGCCCGCAAACACCGTGGACGAGCTCACCGGGATAGCCGGTTTCGCAGCGCGCGGCATTGATGCCCTGGGGGAGTGGGGCGTGGGGCTCTTCACCTTTGCGGAAACCATCATCCCGCCCATCCCCAGCGAGGTGATCCTGCCGCTGGCCGGCTTCCTCACCAAGCAAGGGACCATGAGCCTGGTCCTGGTGTTCATGACCAGCACGCTGGGCGCATATGCCGGCGCCCTGCTGCTGTACTGGCTGGGGGCCAGGCTGGGCCTGGAGCGGGCCATCCGCGGGCTCTCCAAGCTGCCGCTCATGGACCGGGAAGACTTCGAGAAGGCCGCGGACTGGTTCCAGCGCCACGGCAAGTCGGCCGTGTTCTTCGGCCGGTTCCTGCCGGGCGTGCGCAGCCTGATTTCGTTGCCCGCCGGTGCGGAGAAGATGAACCTGGCCACCTTCAGCGTCTTCACGATCGCCGGGAGCGGGCTGTGGAATGCCCTGCTGATCGGCCTGGGTGTCCTGCTCGGCGCGCAGTACCACCTCATTGAGGAGTACTCCAAGTACCTCAACTACGCCGTTTATGCCGCACTGGCCGTCGCGATTGCCTGGGTTTGTGTCCGGGCGTACCGGCGGCAGCGGGAGCGCGTAGGCCAGAACGAGCGTTAGGGAAGTGGCTGGGATGGGCACGGAAGCGCACGGCCGGATCGTCGTCGTCGGCTCCCTGAATGCGGACCTGACCATTTACTGCGAACGGCTCCCGCTGCCGGGTGAGACGGTCCACGGCACCGGGTTCGCTGTCAATCCTGGCGGCAAGAGCGCCAACCAGGCCGTGGCGGCCAGCCTGCTGGGCGGGGCCGTCAGCCTCATCGGTGCCGTGGGGGACGACTCCAACGGCGAGATGCTCCTGGCCTCGGCTGCCGGGGCCGGTGTTGACATCTCGCGCGTGCGCACCTCGGATTCCGCTGGCACGGGAGTGGCCGTCATCGCGGTGGACGAGCACGGCGAGAACCACATCATCATTTCCGCGGGCGCCAATGGAACCCTGTCACCCGCCGATGTCGCAGCGTCCGCGGACGCATTCGACGGCGCCGCCGTGGTCTGTCTCTGCCTCGAAGTCAGCCTCGATACCGTGGACGCCGCTGCCCGGATGGCGCACGACGCCGGCGCAACAGTCCTGCTGAACCTCTCGCCGTACGGCGAGGTCCCGCAGGCCCTTGCGGACCTGTGCGATGTCCTGCTGGTCAACACGCATGAGGCGTCGCTCTTTCTCGGTTCGGAAATTCATGATGCGGACGACGCCGGCTGGGACCGCATCCGGGATCGTTTCGCCGGACGCGGCCTGCAGCGGGTTCTGGTCACTTTGGGGGCGAACGGTTCGGTGGTTCTGGATTCGCTGGCCGACGGTGGGGACCGCGTGGTCCGGATTGCGCCGGTCAAAGTCCACGCCGTCGACACCACTGGTGCCGGTGACGCGTTCACAGGCGCCGTGGCCGCACGGCTTGCTGCGGGGGAGCCGCTGGCTGACGCCGCGGCGTTCGCCTCCGTGGCTGCGGCTCTCGCCACCACCCGCAAGGGCACGCAGGCCGCCTATGCCGGAGTGGCGGACGTGGAACGGATGCGGGGTTAGTTCTTCCGCCCGGGCGGAACCGCGGATCTACTGTGCGTCAGTGGGCGCTTCTGCGGCGTGCTTTCCATGGGGCGCAGGTTTGATGACAGGCATGGCCGCTGTATCGAAGAACTGGAAGTCCGCCGCCGGGACACGGATGGTTCCGGCGGCCTCCGCCTTGTCCCGGATGAAGTTGTGGTCCGCCCGGGAGAGTACGATCTGGCCGTGCGGGTCGCGCTCGATGTCCCCCTGCGCTTCCTCTTCGATCTTTGCCGACATGGCCCGGGGCAAAACCAGGCATCCCGGATTCTCCAGGAGCCACGTCCGGGTCTCGGAATCGAGGCGGTCCCATCTGTCTGTGAGGCTCATATGCTGCCGTCCTGTTGTGCCATTCTGGATAATTCCGTCCAGACTACGCCCAGCGTCAGTCGGATGATAAGACTTCCTGCCCTTCTGCCGCCCGTGCATAGGACGCCGAGACCCGGCGGTAGACCGGGGTGAGGAAGGCCAGCAAGGCCGCAATGATCATGATGATCCCGGCGATCAGGAACACCAGGGCGATGCCGCGGGACGTTCCCTCGCCCAGCAGCGGGGCCAGTTGGGCGGCGCCTTCGGCAGACCGTGCGTACGGAATGATCCAGACCTGGGCGATCGGCGCGATGAGGAACGCGGTGATCGGCGCTGCCGCGGACTCGAAGGCCATGGCGAATCCGAACACCCGGCCCTGCCGGGGGAGGGGTACTACCTGCTGGATGACCGTCTGCTCGGCGGCCTCCACGAAAGGTATCAGGACCAGGTACAGCCAGATGCCGGCGATGTACAGCCACGCCCACTCCCGCAGCGTGAACACCGATCCGAGGAGCCCCATGACGACCACTGCGATGAGCATGGTGCGCAGGGGGTTGGACCCGAGCCCGAACTTGCCGATCAGTGCGCCGCCCACGAGGAACCCGGTGGAGCCGACCGCGAAGACGGTGCCCCACACCTCCACGGGGAACATTTCCAGGCCGTACGGATCCATCAACGCCATGTAGACGCCGCCGATGAAGTTGTTGAATGTGGTGAACAGGATCAGGGCGAACAGTCCGGCGATGGCCAGGACGGCGGCGAGGGAGCCGCGCAGGTCGAACGCGCCGTGGGCGTCCGTGGCGGCCACCCGCACCTCCTCCGGAAGGCGGAGCGTGAGCAGGTGCGCGAAGGCCAGCCCCGAAAGCACGACGGCGACCAGAACCGTCCACCCCATGCCCAGGAGCCCCACCGACAGCCCGGAGAGCACGGAGGTGACGATGAAAGCCAGCCCCTGCACCATGCCGACCATGCCGTTGGCGTTGGCCCGCCGGTCCGGCTCGATAAGGATGGTGACTGTGGTGGAGAGGGCGACGTTGCGCATGTTCTCCACCACCGCGCCCACCAGGATGACGACGGCGAAGATCCAGAACCACGGAGTTGTCAGGTCCAGCATCCGGGCAGTGGGCGTCAGCAGGAACATGACCCCGGACAGCACGAACATCACCAGTGTGAAACCGGCGGCGAAGCGCATCACGGCCAGCTTGCGGTAACGGTCCACGAACGTGCCGAAGCTGATGCTGGAAAGGGCGATCAACAGCATGTAAGCACCTCCGATCACCCCGGTGGCGATCACGTTGCGCGTCTCCAGGTACACCCAGAACGTCAGGGCGAACCACAGGTAGCTGGTGGTGATGTTGGCGAGGGCGGTGTTCACCAGGATCCCGGCGAAGGTGCGGGACCTCTGCTCCGGACTGCGCAAGGAGGAGTCGACACCGTCAGGAGTGGCCAGCCGCGGTTCCTGCTCGGTCATGCGACCAAGTTTACTGACAAGGGACCGGTGCGGACACGGTCAGCGGGGATTTCGCAGGGGGAGTCATGGGAGGAGGCAGGGTGACCTCGGGGTCACCCTGCCTCCTTGTGCATGCTGCGCCGTCCCCGCGCCCGTCCGTCGGGCTACCTGTTGCGATGGAGTGCGGAAACTGCAGCACGCGGGCCGGACGGAAGGTCCGGCGGTCTGTGCCGGCGGTTCAGAGCTTGTCGGGCCGGACGGCGAGCACGGGGCACGTGGCGTCGAGGAGAATCCGCTGAACGGTGCTGCCGAGGATGAGCTTGCCCACCATGGATCGGTGCCGCAGGCCAATGACGATCATCTCAACGTTGCGGTCCTGTGCGATCTGGATGACGGCGTCGCCTGGATCTGCCAGGACGGACGCTTCCATGGTCAGCGTGAGCCCGGCCGCGGTCAGCTGGCTTTCCAGCTCCTGCAGTTCCTGTGTGTCCAGGTCGTGGTGGCCACGGCCGATGTTCACGATGAGAAGGTCCGACCTTCTCAGGTGGGCTTCCTTGATTCCTTCAGTCAGGGCCTCCCTGCCCTCGGGGGCGGGTGCGTAGGCTACGAGTATGGTCATGGGTTGTCCTCCAATGGCTTCGATGACGTGGCGTCGGTTTCTAGACGAGTGTGTTGAGCCAGCCCTGGGGCAGGTCGATCGGCAGCAGCGACGGGAGGGCCAGGAGTACCACGTAGAGCACGCCCGTGTAGATGACGGCGACTTTGAGCCGGGCCCGTGCGACGATCAGCAGGAAAGCCGGGATGAAGATCATGACTGCGACCAGGTAGCCGAGGACGGCTGTGAGCGCCAGGAAGCCTGTCATCCAGACGAAGGTTTTCAGCGCGAACTTTGCGTCCAGGGTCCAGCCCGCCTTGTCGGTCCTGGCGCGAAGACGTGTCCGGATCTCAATGAAGAGCAGGATGCCGGAGAAGACCAGCCCACTGATGCTCACCAGCTGGGGAACCAGCCTGGCTTCCGGAGAGAACCCCGCGGATGAGATCAGCGCCGCGGCGAAGGCCAGGGCGAAGATGCCTGACGCGGCGAGCGACCAGGTGGAATTCTTCAGCGGGGCCTCGTCATCCTCGGGCTGCTCGTCCCGGTGTCCGTCGTCGAGGTTGGTCTTGCGGCGGGCGCGGATGAACTTGATGAACGCCCAGATCATCGGCAGGACCAGGATTGCCAGGAAGACCAGCACGCCGGGGCGTGCCATCCAGTCGAATCCTTCGTACAGGCTGTCCGTGAGGAAGTAGTAGCGTTCCAGCGGGATGGCCAGGACGAAGCCGATCAGGAACGGCGCCCGGGGGAACCCGGTCGACTTCAGCAGCCAGCCGAAGACGCCGAGGATGACCATGATCCAGAGGTCGCCGAGCTGTCCGCCTTCCTGGAAGGAGCCCAGGAGCATGACGGCCACGAGGCCCGCCGCCAGGACCGCGAACGGGACCTTGGTCAGCTTGGCGAGCTGCTTGACGCTGAGGAAGCAGAACAGCGCGCCGAGGATCGAGGCGATCGCGAAGGACCAGACGATCAGGTACATCAGGTCAAGGTGTTCGGTGATGATGGAGGGCCCCGGCTGGATGCCGTAGGTCAGGAGCATTCCCAGCAGCATGGCTGAGGGAACACCGCCGGGGATGCCGAACAGCAGGGTGGGGATCAGGTCGCCGGCTTCCACGGAGTTGTTGGCGCTCTCGGGGCCCACGATGCCGCGTGGGTCGCCCTTGCCGAACTGCCGCTTGTCCTTGGCCGTCGCCACGGCCTGACCGTAGGCCAGCCAGGTTCCTGCGGTGGCGCCCACGCCCGGCAGGACGCCTGCCCAGATGCCGATGAGTGCTCCACGGATGACCTGCGTCCAGTGGCTGAGCCACTCCCGGATGCCTTGTCCCCAGCCGCCGCCGAGGGTGATGGTTTCCTTCTGCCCACGGCGCTGGCTGGCGCGCGACGCAATTTCGGCGAGGCCGAAGATCCCCAGGGCTACGGCTACCAACGACAGGCCGTCGCCAAGGAACAGGCTGCCGAAGGTGAAGCGCTCCTCCGCCGTGGTCGGTGACGTTCCGACCATGCCGAGGACAAGGCCAAGGAGGCCGGCCGAGACACCTTTGATGATGTTTCCCCGTGACAGGACAGCGGCAAGCGCTACACCGAGGACGGTCAGCATAAAGAGTTCGGGGCTGGCAAAGGACAGGACCAGGGGCCGGGCCAGCGGGATCGCCAGGGTCAGGCCGACGGCACCGATGATGCCGCCGGCCATGGAGGAAAGGAAGGCCAGTGTCAGGGCGCGGGCTGCCTGTCCCTTTTTCGCCATGGAATATCCGTCAAGCATGGTGACGCTGGCTGATGCCGAGCCCGGCGCCCCGAGCAGTACGGCGGAGACGGTATCTGAGGTGTGGACAACGGCAAGGGCGCCGATGAGGAGCGCCAAAGCCTGGGGCGGTTCCATGCCGAACGTGATGGGCAGGAGGATCGCGACGGCTCCTGTGCCGCCCAGTCCCGGGATGAGGCCCATGATCAGACCGGCCACGGTGCCGATCAGGAGCATGATGAGCAGGGAGGGGTCAGCGAGGGATGCCAGCGCTGCCATTGCGGAGTCAAGCATGATGGTCCTTATTCAACGTGGATGTTGTATTTGCTCGCGAGCAGGCCCGTGACATAGGACCGGACGGAGCTGCTGACGGTGTAGGCGTCCCGGACGCGGTCGGCCACGCCGGTATCCGCGACGAGGGGATATCCGCCGAGTACTTTGGAAGCTTTCTCCTGGAACCCGCGGTCCGTGCCGAGTTTCTCGCTGGACTGGCGCAGCAGCTCGTAGGCTTTCCCGGGTGTCTCCTCAGGAACCCACAGACCTTTTTGATATGTGTAGGTCAGTCCGAGCAGGGTCTTGTACGCCTCGAACTTTTCGCCTGCGGGCTTCTTCCCGTGCAGTGTTTCGTAGGCTTCTGCGACCGTGGGAACGTCGGGGAAGTTAGGATCGCGCACCACGTCCCCGGCGTCGTTCAGCTGGCCGAAGGACATCAGGACGACGGCTTTGCCCTCCTTGACGATGCCCGCGACGGCGGAGCCATAGGCCGACGTCGTCTGGTAATCCAGGTCGATTTCGCCCCGTTGCAGAGCGAGGTTGACCGGCCCCCGGCCTTCGAAACCGAAGGTGCTTGTGACGTCTGCTTCGAGCAGGTCGAAAGCTACCAGGGTGGTGATGTCCAGGCCTGTGGCGCTGATCCCGCCGAACTCCAGTGGCCGGTCCCGGTTGATCAGGTCCTGCACGCCGGCCACTCCGGCTTCGGCGCGGGCGTAGATGACGCCGCCGGTGCCGTTGACGACGACGGGCTTGAGGTCCTCGAAGGAGTACTTCACGGCCGAACGGCCCAGCACCCACGGCACCACTGTCGATGCCGTCCCGACGAGGATCTCCGTGCCGTCGGTCTTGGCGGACCGGGCGAACCGGTTGGTGCCCAGGATGCCTTCGCCGCCGGCTTCGTTCACGGGCGCAAACCCGGGACGGCCGGGGACGTAGTTTGTCAGTTCGGTCCCGATGAAGCGCGCCCAGGTATCCGTTCCGCCGCCGGACGCGAGGGGGATCAGGAACTCCAGGGTTTCTCCGCTAAAGTCCCCGTCCTCGGTGCTGGACGGCGGGTTCAACAGGCTTCCGCCCAGGACGGTGGTCGCAGTGCCCAGCAGCGCGAAGGCGCCGACGGCGGCAAGGATGGTGCGCCGGGAGTGCTTGGGCGGATCGGGCTGCTCCGTTGGTTCAGCCTGCCCGAATGCCTGCCCGAATGCCTGTCCCGTGGTGCTTTCAGGGGAGAGCCCGGGCGGCTCCAAGGATGACTTATTGCTCGTCATTGAGGAATCCTTTGGTTAGTGCCTTCCTCAATGCAACACCACTTCGGGTCAACGAGAGGAAGGCTATTTTTTGGTTCCGCTTACCAGGACTCTGGCAGCAGCAGTTCTGCGTCAGCGATGCGCCGGGAGCTTCGGATGGTTCCGACGACGGGGACGCCGTCGCGGGTCTCCGCCCATGTCTGGACGAGCCCGGCAGGGGTGCGCATGATCAGCCCGGATGAGCCGTCAGCTGTCAGGAGCTCCCGGACCACGGTGCCTTCGTGCTGTGCGGCCATCGTCAACGCGACGCTTCCTGTGATTGCCAGGGCGGGATGGAGCCTGCCCATGGAGAGCATCCTGACGTTGAGGTCTGCTTCATCCTCCGCGGTGGCTCTGCCAACCAGTGCCAGCTTCGGAATGGCCCGCTCAGCCTCAGCACGTGTCGCGGCAAGGCCCATGCGGACGGCTGCATCCCTGCGTACGTCGTCCAGGTGCACAAGCAGCGCAGCCTGGCCGTCAATCTCCGCGGCCGTTTCGTCTCCCCTGAGGCCAAGCGACTCGGCGTCCAGAATGATCAGCGGTGCACCCGCGTCAATGAGCGTAGCCGGAACTTCACGCCCGTCGAACGTCACCTTCTCCACCGGTTCCCCCGTGGGAAACAGCTTCCCGGTGGTCCTGCCTGCGGGATCCAGGAAGCCCATGCCGACGGACAGGCCGGGGAATGGAACGCCCGGAATGACCTGCGTGCCGGGATCCTGAAGTTTGCCGTCCGGGGTGGGAACCTTCTGCAGTATGAGCTGATCGGTGTTGGTGTTCAGTGTCCGGACCGAGGTGCTCTCACGGCCGGCATCCACCCAGCCCCGCTGAATGGCATACGGGGCGACCACGGCTGAGCAGTTGCCGCAGTTGCTGCCCCAGTCCACCCTTTGCTCATCGACGGCGACCTGCGCAAACGTGTAGTCGACGTCGGCCTCGGCGCTGAGGGAACGGGACAGGATGACTGCCTTGCTGGTGGTGGAGGTTCCGCCGCCTACACCGTCGATCTGGCGGTTGTCGGGGCTGCCGAACAGACGGAGGAGGACTTCGTCGACACTCTTGCCGGGGACCTGGAGGTTGTCCCACTCGAACACCCAGCATTTGCTGGTCCCGCCTCGCATCCACGCTGCTGGGATTCTAAACATGATTGCTTCCACACCTTCCTGGGCCCTTCATTGGGCCTTAACGCCATGCCGGCTGGTCTAAGTGTGATCCGCGGCTCATGTGAATTACAAACGCTAAATTATGCAGGAGTATGCACTTTTGCTTCAATCACTGCGCGGAGATCCGGCTAATTTTGCGTGCTTTGCCCTTACTCCCGTCTCCAAACCTCCGATGTCGCGCCGAATTACCGGTCCCGATGAAGCGTGGGAATAGGATTGTGAGGGGGGAATAAGAAACACTTCAAAGGAGGCGGGCTGTGCTGAACGTCCGAAGGCTCGAATTGTTGCTCGATGTGGTGGAACTGGGATCCATTACCGCTGTTGCTGAAAAGCATGTGTATTCGCCGTCGGGGGTGTCGCAGCAGCTGCGGCGGCTGGAAGCCGAAATCGGCCAGCCGCTTCTGCAGCGGCAGACGCGCGGCATGGTTCCCACCGATGCCGGGCATGTCCTCGCATCACACACCCGCCGTATTCTGCGGCAGATGGCTGCTGCCGAAGCGGACCTGGCGGAAATCGCGGGGCTCCACCGGGGCAGCCTCACCATGGGGACGTTTCCCACCCTGGGCGGGTCGTTCCTTCCTATCGTGATCAGCAGGTTCAAGAAGGAATATCCGGCGATAGAGCTGCACGTCCGCAGCAGCCGCTTTGAAGAACTGGTTGAAATGCTCGAAAACGGCCAGGTGGGGATGTCCCTGCTCTGGGACTACGAATGGAACCGGATCAATCCGGAAGACTTTGCCCTCACAACCGTTTTCGAAGACGCAACCGCACTCATCGTGGGCAAGGACCACCGCTTGGCACGCCGGAAGCAGGTGGACATGGCGGACCTGGCCTCGGAGGAATGGATCGTTCGCGGAGATCAGCATCCCGTCGTCGAAGTGCTGCAAAGGAGCGCAAGCGCCGTAGGGTTCACGCCCCGCATCGCTTTCCAGGCCAACGACTACCAGGAAGCGCAGGCCATGGTCAGTGTGGGCCTAGGCATAGCGCTGGCCCCCCGAACAGCGGTGGTCAACAAACACCCCGGCGTCAGCATCGTGTCCCTCGGCTCGACGGCGCCGTCCCGGCGGGTGCTCCTCGCGCACCGCCACGACAGAGTGCGCGCAGCCGCCGAAATAGCCTTCCAAACGACGCTCCTGGAGGTCGCCAAAGATACAACCGCGGACTTCCGGTGAGGGACGGCAGGCAGTCGCGACGCTGGTTATGGATGCTCATCGCATCCGCAGTGCTGTGCCAGATCGCCCTTAATCTGGCGCGGCCACTCATCTCCTACAAGGTGCTGGCCCTCGGCGGCGACTCCGTTGCGGTGGGCCTGACCTCGGCCTCGTTTGCGCTTCTTCCGGTCGCGATCGCCCTGTGGCTCGGGCGGATGTCGGACCGCCGTGCGTCGATGAAGGGAATCACCCTGGCCGGGACGCTTTTGCTCGCAGCCGGTCCGTTCCTGCTGTCCACCGCCCCGTCCCTCCTGCTAGTCGGCGTCGCCAGTGCAGTGCTGGGCATCGGGCACTTGTGCTTCACCATTGCCGGGCAGTCCGCTATCGCCAGGTTTGTCCCCCTCAGCCGCATGGACGCGGCCTTTGGCTGGTTCACCGCGGCATTCTCCCTGGGCCAGCTCGTTGGTCCGCTCCTGGCGGGCCTGGCCATGGGATCTGCAGGGAACGCGCCCGCGGACGCCCGGCTTATGGACGCCAACACGGCACTGCTGCTCGCCGGTGCAATCTCGATGCTGGCCATTCCGGTCGCCCTGGGGTCCTCGGTGAAGGATCGGGCACCCGCACGGGAGGCCGCGGACGCGCCGACGCCGCAGAAATCCCCCTCGAAATCCGTGGCCCACCTCCTGGGCATCCCTACGGTGAAGACCAACATGCTGGCCAGTCTTGCGCTGCTGGCCACGACCGACATCATTGTTGCGTTCCTCCCGCTGCTGGGAGAAGAGCGCGGGATCGCCCCTGTTGGAATTGGCGTCCTGCTGGCCATCCGGGCAGCTGCCTCGATTTCGTCCCGCTTACTCCTTCCCGTGATGCTGTCCCGCTGGAGCAGAACCGGGCTCATCACCGCCAGCCTTGCGGGCGCGGGGGCCACCTTGGCGATCCTGCCATGGGTGTTCTCGAATCCTTTGCCGGCTGCCGTCCTGTTGGCCATCGTGGGATTCTTCCTGGGGCTGGGGCAGCCGATCACGATGACCCTAATTACCCAGGCTGTTCCCCCCGAGTCACGGGGGGCAGCGCTGGCACTGCGCCTGCTTGGCAACCGGCTCGGGCAAGTTGCCTTGCCGATCAGTGCAGGACTGCTGGCCGCCCCGGCGGGGCCGGGCGGTGCCCTGTGGATGTCCGCGGCAGTGTTGTGCGCCGCGTCCATAAGATGGCCAAGGAAGCCCAAAGCCTGACGGCCCCCTCGTCGCAGTCCACTGCGACAGCGAGCTTTAGAGCACCTGAGGGGTGGTCGTTGGACTAGCGCGGGGGCCCGGATGTCTTGCGGATGACAAGCTTTGGCGGAACGAGGGTGGACACGGGTTCGCTGCGGCCCTCGATCCGTTCCACCAGGAGCCGGGTGGCAATGGAGCCCATCTCGATGCCCGACTGGTCCACGGTGGTGAGGGCGATCTGGGGGAGGGCAGCGGCCAGGGCGTTGTCGTAACCCACCACGGAGAAGTCCCCCGGGACCGGTATGCCGAGATCATAAAATCTGGCGAGCACGCCGAAAGCTGCCATGTCGGTGCCCGTGTGCACCGCTGTGGGAGGAGTGGCCCGTCCGAGCATCTGGTCCGCGGCCACTGCTCCGCCTTCCTGGCTCCATCTGGATTCCAGGAGGTCAACCTCATCTTCGAGGCCGTTGCGGACCATTGCTTCCACGTAGCCCTTGGCCCGGACGGACTGGGGCATGGTGCTTTCGTTTTTCTCCCTGCCAATGTGCAGGAGGTGGGTGATCCGCCGGTGGCCCAGTGACACCAGGTGGTCAACGATCAAGGCGCTGCCGGCAATGTCATCGCTGGCCACGGTGTCATAGTTCTGGCCCGGGCCGTGGCGGCCGAGAACCACGGTGGGAGTGCTGCGCCCGATTTTCTCCAGTTCCTCTTCGGTCCCGAAGGGGGCGATAAGCACAAGACCGTCCATCTTCCTGTCCATCATGGCCTCGATCATGCGCTGCTGTTGGTTCAGTCCCCTGTTGGCCTCCCCGATAAACACCTGGTAGCCCCGAAGCTCCGCCTCCGCCCGGATCCCTTCAATCAGCACCGAGACAAACGTGTTGGAGAGGTCAACCACAAAGACGCCGAGGGTGAAGCTGCTCCCGCGCATGCCGCGGGCGAGGGCTGATGGCCGGTATCCCAGGGCGTCCATGGAGGTTTCCACGCGCGTTTTCATAATCTCGCTGACCCCGTAGGCTCCCCGGAGGACCTTGGAGACTGCAGCACGGGACACCCCGGCGTGGAGCGCGACGTCACTGATGGTCGCCCTCTTGGTCTGTCCCGTCACAACGCCTCCCTCCTGAGTGGTCGTAGAAGAAATTGTAGACTGATCTACGAAAATCTCTTGCGTTTGAATGTGAGCTCCCTTACAGTGGAAAAAGTAGACCGATCTACACAACCATCTTCAAGAGACAGTATTTTTTCCTTTCGACTCATTTGAAACGTTCCACAGGACCGCCAAAGGGCCTGCGGCTTTACAAGGAGGTAAAGATGATCAGGACCCCACGGCGCTGGTCCGTCCTCGCCGGAAGTGTCACGGCGGCAGCACTGGTACTCACCGGATGCTCGGCCGGCGGAGGCGAGAGCAGTGATGCAAAGACCATCACCTGGCTGGTCGACAACACCGAGAACACCCTCACTTATGCGGAAAAACTCGCCGAAGACTTTCATGCGGCGAACCCGGACATCAAAGTAGAGATTGAAACCAGGCCGCAGGGCGGCGACGGCGACAACATCGTCAAGACCAAGCTTGCCACCGGCGACATGGCCGACGTTTTTTCCTACAACACCGGTTCGCTCTTCCAGCAGATCAATCCCGAACAGAACCTCGTACCGCTGACCAGCGAGCCGTTCATGGACAACGTCTCAGAGTCCTTCAAGCCCGTTGTGACCGCGGGAAGCGAAGCCTATGGCGTGCCGGTTGGAACCGGTTCGGCCGGAGCTGTCCTCTACAACAAGAAGGTCTACCAGGACCTGGGCCTGTCCGTTCCAAAGACCTGGGCTGAGTTCATGGAGAACAGCCGCAAGATCAAGGACGCCGGCGTTGCTCCAATCATCCAGACCTACCAGACCACCTGGACGTCCCAGCTGTTTGTCCTGGGTGATTTTGCCAATGTGGCTGCCGCCAATCCCGCTTTCGCAGAGGACTACACCGCGAACAAGGTCAAGTATTCGACCGACCCCGCGGCCATTAAGGGCTTCGAACACCAGGAGGAGGCCTTCAAGGCGGGGCTCTTCAACGAGGACTTCGCCTCCGCCACCTATGCGCAGGGCTTGGAGAAGCTGGTCAACGGCGAGGGTGCCCAGTACCCCATCCTGAGCTTCGCCCTCCCGGAGATCAAGGTGAGCTACCCGGACCAGCTCAATGATCTGGGGCTGTTCCCGCTCCCCGGTGATGATGCTTCGAAAAACCGCCTGACCGTCTGGCTGCCCGGAGGCGTCTACCTGCCCAAGTCGACGGAAAACGTTGAGGAAGCCAAGAAATTCCTGGCCTTCATCGCGAGCAAGGAAGGCTGCGCGTCCCAGACAGCGGCCGTCGGGGCCAACGGTCCGTACCTGGTGGAGGACTGCACACTCCCTGATGATGTCCCCGCCGCCGTGAAGGACATGCTGCCGTACTTCGAGGACGAATCCAAGAACAGCCCCGCGCTGGAATTCCTCTCCCCGGTCAAGGGCCCCGCCCTTGAACAGATCACCGTCGAGGTCGGCTCGGGAATCCGTTCGGCCAAGGACGGTGCCGCCCTCTACGACGAGGACGTCAAAAAGCAGGCGCAGCAGCTCAACCTGCCCGGCTGGAACTAAACCTCCTACACCACCACGCCGTCCGGGCCGCGCTCCGGCCCGGACGGCACTATGGAGACACTCACATGACAACCAACACCACAGTGGCCGTTCCGGCCAAGCGGTCCCTGGACGCCGCAGCTCCCAAAAGGAGCAAGGGCAAGTCGGCCTATCCGTACTGGTTCTACCTGCCTGCCGCCGTCGTTTACACGGTTCTGTTCCTCGTTCCCACCTTTGCCTCGTTCTTCTTCAGCTTCACCCGCTGGAACCTTACGGAGTTCACCTGGATCGGGATGGACAACTTCGTCCAGTTCTTCTCTGAGCCGGCGCTACTCAAAGGGCTGACCAACACCTTCATCTACGGTGTGGTCACTTCCGGCCTCAAGGTCATCCTCGGAATGCTCCTGGCTGTGCTGCTGACATCGCAGATCATCGCCCGCGGCTACCTTCGCTCCGTCATATTCTTCCCGGTGCTCCTGAGCAGCATCGGCGTTGGGATCGTCTTCACCGTGCTGATGGACCCGTCCAGGGGAATGATCAACGAGGCCCTGGCCGTCGTCGGCATTGAAGGACCCAAATGGCTCACCGACCCCGCCTGGGCACTCATGTCAGTGGCGTTCGTGGATGTCTGGAAGGGCGTCGGCCTGGCAACGGTGATCTTCATCGCCGGCATTGTCTCCATACCGTCCGAGTATTTTGAGGCCGCCAAAATGGACGGCGCCAGTTCGTTCAAATGCTTCTGGAACATCACTGTGCCGCTGGCCCGACCGGCCACCGCTACCGTGATCATCCTCTCCCTCATCGGCGGCCTGCGTTCCTTCGACCTGATCTGGGCCATGACCAAGGGCGGCCCCGGGTTCACCTCCGACGTGATCGCCTCCGTGATCTACAAGCAGTACCAGGCAGGCTTCTACGGACTGTCCACCGCCGGAAACGTGGTCCTGTTCCTGATTGTCACCGCCATCATCGTGCCCCTGTCCATGTTCCTGAACCGCAAGGAGGTGGAAGCATGACCGCCGCCCTGAAGCGCTATGGCCTGGGCATACTGGCCATCAGCGTCACTATCGTCATCTTCGTCATCCCGCTGCTCTTTATGGCTTTGACCGCCATGAAGGACCGCAGGGAGGCAAACCGGCTCGAATTCTCCTGGCCCACCAACTTCGCACTGGTTGAGAACTTCCAGGAAGTCCTGTCCGCCCGCCGCTTCATGTTGGTCACCGCCTTCATCAACAGCACCATCCTCACCGTGGCCAGCGTCGCCATCATGGTGATCCTCGCGGCGATGGTGGCATGGGTCCTGCAGCGCCGGCGGAGCCGGTGGAACCCGCTGATCAACTTCCTGATCCTGTCCGGCCTCATCATCCCGCCTGCTGTCGTCCCCACCATCTGGGTCCTGCAGGGACTGGGGCTCTTCAAGACCCTGCCCGGCCTGATCCTGATCGAAGTGGCCTTCGGCCTGTCGTTTTGCATCATGCTCTTCCGGGCATTTATCTCCACGATCCCGCGGGAACTGGACGAGGCCGCGGTCATCGATGGCTGCGGGCCCGTGCGGCTGTTCTTCCGCGTGATTTTCCCGCTGCTGCGCTCCGTCATCGTCACCGTGATCGTGGTTCAGTCCGTGGCAGTGTTCAACGACTTCCAGCACCCGCTGTACTTCCTGCCAGGCGATGCGAACGCCACCGTGCAACTGACGCTGTTCAATTTCCAGAGCCAGTTCACCACCGCATACAACCTGCTCTTCATGAACATCCTGCTGATCACCATCCCTCCGCTGGTCATGTACCTGTTCTTCAACCGCCAGATCGTCGCCGGTATGACGGCCGGAGCCGTCAAGGGCTGACGGCCCGCCACTCAAGACCCGAGCCGGGACGCTGCCGTCCGGCGCCTAACAAGGAGATACTTCTATGCCCACCACAGTCCAGGCGGTAACTTTCGAGCACCTGCCCCAGGCCCTCGGGATCGGGACCCCCGTTCCCCGGATCTCGTGGAAAACGAAAGCCGAACCCGGCTGGACGCAACAGGCGTACGAGGTGTCCGTCACCACATCCGCCGATGCGTGGACGAGCGAACGGATTGCCTCCGGCGACTCGGTACTCGTCCCCTGGCCGGGCCAGCCCCTCGGGTCGGCCCAGCGCGCCGAAGTGCGTATCCGGGTGTGGGGCGCAGGCGAGGAGGAGCCAACTGAATGGAGCCTTGCTGCGCCCGTGGAGACCGGGCTGTTGGACGCCTCCGACTGGACTGCCACGGCGGTTTCCCCCGGCTGGGATGAGGACCCCGACGCCGACCGCCGGCCTCCCCTGTTGCGCCGGAGCTTCATGCTTCCCCGCCCGGTGGTCTCCGCCCGCCTGTACGTGACGGCGCACGGCCTCTACGAAATGGAGATCAACGGCGCCCGCGTGGGCGACGATGCCCTCTCACCGGGGTGGACGGTCTACGGCAAGCGGCTGCGGTACTACACCTACGACGTCACGGACCACGTGGAACAGGGCGAAAATGCGATCGGCGCCTGGCTGGGGGACGGCTGGTTCCGGGGCCGCATCGGATTCCAGGGCGGGCATGCAAACATCTACGGTGAAAAGCTGGCGCTGCTTGCGCAGCTGCAGGTAACCCACGATGACGGCTCCACCACAGTCGTCGGCACCGACGGTGGCTGGAAGGCCGCCTTTGGCCCGATCCTGTTGTCCAGCCTCTACAAGGGGGAGAGCTACGACGCGCGCCAGCTGCCCCAGGGATGGAGCAGTCCCGGCTTCGACGACGGCGGCTGGCAGTCCGTCGTCGGCGTCGAGCGTGACCCCCGTACTCTCGTGGCGCCCGAAGGGCCGCCCGTCCGCTGTACCGGCGAAGTCCGGCCCGTGCGGGTGTGGGAGTCGCCGTCCGGAAAGACCTTGCTCGATTTCGGGCAGAACCTTGTGGGCAAGCTCCGGGTAACCGTTCAGGGTGAGGAAGGCGCCGTGGTGACCCTGCGGCATGCGGAGGTCCTTCAGGACGGCGAGCTCTACACCCGTCCCCTGCGCGGGGCCGACGCTACGGATGCCTACACCCTGGGCGGCGGGGAAACTGAAACGTGGGAACCCCGCTTCACGATCCACGGCTTCCGCTACGCCGAGATAACCGGATGGCGCGGCGGGAACGTCGCTGAGAACGTCGTGGCCTGCGTCTATCACACGGACATGGAACGCACGGGCTGGTTTGAGTGTTCGAATGCGGACCTCAACCGGCTGCACGACAACGTGCTGTGGAGCATGAAGGGCAACTTCGTCGACATCCCGACCGACTGCCCGCAACGCGACGAGCGCCTTGGCTGGACGGGGGATATCCAGGTTTTCGCCCCCACCGCGAGCTTCCTCTACGACTGCTCCGGCATGCTGGCCTCCTGGTTGAAGGATGTAGCGGCCGAGCAGCTTCCTGATGGCACGGTGCCCTGGTACGTGCCGGTCATCCCCGGCGGCAACTACTGGAGCCCCATCCGTCCCGGCGCGGTGTGGGGTGACGTCGCCGTGCTCACGCCCTGGATACTTTATGAACGCTTCAACGACGCGAAAATCCTGGCTGACCAATATGAAAGCGCCAAGGCCTGGGTGGACCTGATAGACCGCCTCGCCGGCAGCGGCCACCTGTGGAACACGGGATTCCAGCTGGGAGACTGGCTGGATCCCACCGCACCGCCCGAGGATCCCACCCAGGCGATGACGGACAAGCACCTCGTTGCCACTGCCTATTTCGCCTGGTCCGCCCGGCATCTGGCGAAGTCGGCCGCGGTATTGGGAAAGACCGACGACGAGCTTCGCTACCTGGAACTCAGCCGTGCGGTGGAAGTGGCTTTCGCCCGTGAATATATCCATGGCGACGGCCGCATGACCAGCGACGCACAGACTGCCTATGCCCTGGCGATCGCGTTCGGGCTGTTCCCCGACGACGACGCCAGGCAGCGGGCCGGGCGGCGCCTCGCCCGGCTGGTGCACGACGGTGGAAACAGGATCGGGACAGGCTTCGCCGGCACTCCCGTGGTCTCGGACGCACTCACGGCGGCAGGGGAGCTGGAAACGGCCTACAATCTCCTGCTCGAGAAAGAGTGCCCCTCCTGGCTGTACGCGGTGGCGCAGGGCGGCACCACCATCTGGGAGCGTTGGGATTCCATGCTTCCGGACGGCTCCATCAACCCCGGCGAGATGACGTCCTTCAACCACTACGCACTGGGTGCGGTGGCGGACTGGATGCACCGCGTGGTGGCCGGAATTGCTCCGCTGGAGCCCGGGTACCGGCGGATCCTGTTCCGTCCGCAGCCCGGGGGAGGGCTCACGTCAGCCTCCGCCCGGCACGAGACGCCCTACGGGATGGCGTCGATCGCGTGGCAGCGGAATGGCGCGGGCTACACGGTGGAGATCGAAGTACCCACCGGCGCTACAGCCCGGGTCGAGTTGCCCGGGCAGGAACCCCGGGACGTCGGATCCGGAACGTTCGACTATTCAGTGGCCCCTGTGAGCTAGGGGCCGGCTGTCCCGCTGGCGGGCGGTTATGGAGCAGGGGCGGCACCACCGTGGGTGGGGCCGCCCCTGCCCGTATGTCAGGGCCGCGTCCTCATTCCCCGTGGACTTCGGCCTGCTTTGCCTCGGAACGGTCCAGGTAGGCCAGCAGCAGCTCGGCGGCCCGTTCGGGTTCGCCGGCCTCGAGGGCCTCGCAGATCTCCTCGTTGTCCTTGAGGTAGCCGCTGTAGAAGTTGGCATCCATCGTGGCTTTGTGGAAGAACAGCCGCATCTCTGCCAGGACCTGGGACATGATCGTGTTCAGCCGGCGGCTGCCGGCCAATGCGACGATCGCCCTGTGAAAGTGCTGGTTGGCGGTACCCAGCCCCTCGTCGTCGTTCGCTGCTGCGGCGATCTTGCCTTCCTCCACCGCCGCCCGCACGGCTGCCACTGCCTCCGGGCTGCCCCCGCCACGGATGGCGCTGACTTCGATGGTCCGGCGGACGGTGTAGACGTCGTGGATATCGCCGGGCTCAAGGCTCGCCACAAAAACCCCCCGGTTGGGGTGCCGCACCACCAGCCGTTCGCTGGCCAGCTCGGCAAAGGCCTCGCGCACCGTGTTCCGGGAGACGCCGAGGTCCTCGGCAATGGTGGATTCGGTCAGGCGTGTGCCGGGGAGCAGAATTCCTTCGGCCAGCTGCAGGCGCAACTCATCTGCCACCCTGTCCGCCACCGAGGGCATCGCAACACGCAGCCTCGCGGCGGCGGCGGACGTGCCCTGAACTGCTGCTTCGGAAATGGCCATACTCCAGAATTTACACGATCGTCACATCGTTGAATCGAAGGATTGTTGAACAATCGCTAAATTTGGTGCATCCTAGTAGGAGGAACCCGATGAGACGAGGATCACAATGGTGTACATGGACCTGAACAGCGACGTAGGCGAGTCCTTCGGCCGCTGGACCCTGGGCGACGACACGGCAATGTTCCAGTCCGTGTCCAGCGCCAACGTGGCCTGCGGTTTCCACGCCGGCGATCCCACGGTCATCCGCCGCACCTGCCGCGAAGCCGTGCAGGCCGGCGTCATGATCGGCGCCCACGTGGGCTACCGTGACCTCTCCGGCTTCGGCCGCCGCTTCGTGGACATCGACCCCAACGAACTGGCTGACGACATCGTCTACCAGATCGGCGCGCTGCAGGCTCTGGCCGCCACCGAAGGCGGCCGCGTCCGCTACGTCAAGCCGCACGGCGGCCTGTACAACGCGATCGTTTCCCACACCGCACAGGCACGCGCCGTCGTCGACGCCGTCAAGTCGATCGACGCCGGCCTCCCGATCCTGGGACTGCCCGGCTCGGAAGTGCTGCGGCTGGCCGAGGCCGCCGGACTCCGGGCCGTCTCCGAAGCCTTCGCCGACCGCGCCTACAACCCCGACGGCACGCTCGTCTCCCGCTCGCTCCCCGGAGCCGTCCTGCATGACCCGGCCCGCGTGGCCGAACACGTGCTGCGCATGGCCACCGACTCAGCCATCCGCACCGTGGACGGCTCCATCCTGAAAATCAACGCAGACAGCATCTGCGTCCACGGCGATTCCCCCGGAGCCGTTGCCATGGCTGTCGCAGTCAAGGCTGCGCTTTCCGACGCCGGAATCACCATCAGGGCTTTCGCCTAAACCGCATTCGCTTAAGGACAAAACCATGACGACACACCACACGGCCGCCCGCTCCGGCCGAAAGATCCCGCCCGGAGCCGTGAAGGCCTACATCGCCAGCCTCACCGGCACCTCGCTGGAGTACTACGACTTCGCCATCTACTCGGTGGCCTCCGCCCTGGTCTTCCCCAAGATCTTCTTCCCGGGCAATGACGAGTTCGTAGGACTCCTCCTCTCCTTCTCCGCCTTCGCCGTGGGCTACCTGGCACGCCCCATCGGCGGCGTGGTCTTCGGCCGCCTCGGTGACAAGATCGGCCGCAAGCACGTCCTGGTGGTCACCCTGATGCTGATCGGCGTCGCCACGGTGCTGATCGGCCTGCTGCCTGACTACTCCGTGATCGGAGTGGCAGCCCCCGCCATCCTGGTGCTCCTGCGCCTGGCCCAGGGCATCGGCGTCGGCGGCGAATGGGGCGGTGCCGTCCTGCTCTCCAGTGAATTCGGTGACGCCAACAAGCGCGGCTTCTGGTCCTCCGCCGCCCAGATCGGCCCGCCCGCCGGCAACCTGATGGCCAACGGCGTCCTGGCACTCCTTGCCGCAACCCTCAGCACCGAAGCCTTCCTCTCCTGGGGCTGGCGCGTAGCCTTCCTGGCCTCCGCACTGCTGGTTGTCTTCGGCCTGGTCATCCGCCTCAAGCTTGAGGAAACCCCCGTGTTCAAGGCCATCGCGGCCCACGGTGAACAGCCCAAGGCACCCATCACCGAGGTGTTCCGCAAGGAACCCCGCGCCCTCGTGGCAGCTGCCCTGTCCCGCGTCTGCCCCGACATCCTCTACGCACTGTTCACCGTTTTCGTGGCCGTTTACGCCACCAAGGAACTCGGCATGACCACGGGCAACGTCCTTACCGCCATCCTCATCGGCTCGGCGTTCCAGCTGTTCCTGATCCCGCTGGCCGGCGCCGTCACGGACCGCTTCAACCGCCGCCTCGTCTACGGCATCGCCGCGGTGGGCACGGCACTCTACATTCCGGTGTTCTTCCTCATGATCGAGGGCAAGTCCGTGCTGATGCTGACCGTCGGCGTAGTGATCGGCCTGGCGTTCCACGCCTTCATGTACGGCCCGCAGGCCGCCTACATCACCGAGCAGTTCCCGGCCCGGCTGCGCTACGCCGGCAGCTCGCTTGCCTACACCCTGGCCGGCGTGATCGGCGGCGCCGTGGCACCCCTGATCTTCACCGCCCTCTACGCGGCCTCCGGTGACTGGTTCCTGATCGCCGCTTACCTCCTGGTGGCCTCCGCCGTCACGGTGGTGGGCCTGACCCTCGGCCGGAACCCGCAGACCGCTGAAGAAGAGCGCCTCCTGCACGACGTTCCCGCCACAGCCTGAGGTCCGAAACCGTCCACCAGACCACCAGCAACGAGCAAACAAATTGATTGAGGCAGCCATGGAAACCCTGAGCGTGCACAAGGTCCTTTCGGTGCGGCCCGTGGGAACGCGCGCGGTGCTCGCGGAGCTCACCGGAACGCAGGACGTCCTCGCCCTGCAGACCCTGCTCCTGGAATCGCCGCTGCCGGGCCAGACGGACGTGCTGGCGGCCGCAGAGACCGTGATGGTCCGCGCGGACTCACCGGCGGCCGCCCGCCGCATGGCCGCGCTCCTGCTGGAACTGGACCTCACCGCTCCCGCCACCCGGGACGGCGGCCTGGTGTACATCGATACCGTGTACGACGGCGAGGACCTCGCCGAAGTGGGGCGGCTCACCGGTCTGGGAATTGACGGCGTTATCGAAGCCCATTCCCGCCAGGTCTGGACGGTGGCTTTCGCAGGTTTCGCACCGGGGTTCGGCTACATGGTGGGGGAGAACAAGGTACTGGAAGTTCCGCGCCGCAGCTCGCCCCGCACCGCCGTTCCCGCGGGATCGGTGGCGCTGGCAGGCAACTATTCAGCGGTGTACCCGCGCAGGTCCCCGGGCGGCTGGCAGCTGATCGGCCGGACCGGGGCCCGCATGTGGGACCTCAGCCGGGCCGAACCCGCTCTCGCCAGCCCCGGCCATCGCGTCCAGTTCCGGGCCGTCCGCGATGTGGTGACCATGGCACCGGAGCACGACGCGTCCGGAACGGCGCCCGGCGCCGGGCAACTCGCCGGGATTCCTGACCGGGAAACTGCCTCCGGGCTGCGGATCGTTTCACCAGGGCTGCAGAGCCTCATCCAGGACCTCGGCCGGCACGGCCACTCCGCCCTGGGCGTCTCTGCCGCCGGTGCGCTGGACAGGGCCTCGCTGCGTCGCGCCAACCGGCTGGTGGGCAACAGCCCGTCCGCCGCGGCCATCGAAACGGTGGCCGGCGGACTCCGGGTCCAGGCTGCCGGCGACCAGGTCCTGGCCGTTGCCGGGGCGCCGTCGGCACTGACTATTGACTCGCCGTCAGACGCTGAATCCGACGCCGATACCGGCGCCGCCTCGGGCACTGCCCAGCGCAGGCGCACCGTTCCCATGGCCACCCCGTTTGCCCTGCTCGACGGCGAAATCCTTACCATTGGTGCGCCGGAAGCCGGCTTCCGCAGCTACCTCGCCGTCCGCGGCGGAGTGGACGCCCCGGCGGTGCTGGGCAGCCGTTCCACGGACACCATGTCCGGCATCGGCCCCGCGCCTCTGGCCCCGGGGCAGCTGCTGGCAGCCGGCGACGTCACCGAGTCCGGTGTCGTCGGCAGTCCGGAACTGCAGCCGGACTTCCCCGGTACCGGGGTCACAGTGCTGGACATCGTGCCCGGCCCGCGGGCCGACTGGTTCGACGAGGCCGCCCTTGAGTCCCTGTGCGGACAGGACTGGGTGGTAAAGCCTCAGTCCAACCGCGTGGGCATGCGGCTGGACGGCACGCCGCTCCAGCGCAGCCGCCAGGGCGAACTGCCCAGCGAAGGCACCGTTGCGGGCGCCATCCAGGTCCCGCCGGAAGGACTTCCCGTGCTCTTCCTGGCGGACCATCCCATCACGGGCGGCTACCCGGTGATCGGCGTGGTGGTGGACCACCAGCTGGACCTTGCCGCCCAGGTGCCGATCGGCGGCAGCATCCGCTTCCGCCGTGTTGCCGGGCAAGCGTCGGCCGGACCGAATTCCGCTGAACAAAATGCCCCTGAACAGACTTCCCCAGACAAAGTGAGTAACTAATGCGCAAGGTCCTGATCGCCAACCGTGGTGAGATCGCCGTCCGGATTGCCCGAGCCTGCGACGACGCCGGGCTGGAGTCCGTCGCCGTGTATGCGGACATCGATGCCGATGCCATGCACGCCGGTGCTGCCAGCGAGGCCTTCAGCCTGGACGGGAACTCCCCGGCAGACACGTACCTGAACATCCCCAAGCTGCTCGACGTGGCTGCCAGGTCAGGTGCCGACGCCGTCCACCCCGGCTATGGCTTCCTCTCCGAGAACGCCGACTTTGCCCAGGCCGTCCTGGACGCCGGACTTGCGTGGATCGGCCCGTCGCCGGAGGCCATCCGTCAGCTCGGCAACAAGATCACGGCCCGCGAGATCGCCGTCCGCGCGGGGGCTCCGCTGGTGGCCGGCAGTGACGGTCCCGTGGATTCTGCAGCGGAAGCCCGCGCCTTCGCTGAGCAGCACGGCCTGCCCATCGCCATCAAGGCGGCCTTCGGCGGCGGCGGCCGCGGCCTGAAAGTGGTCCGCGCGCTGGACGAAGTGGAGGAAGCCTTCGACTCCGCCGTCCGTGAGGCCGTGGCAGCCTTCGGCCGCGGCGAATGCTTCGTGGAGCGCTATCTGGACCGCCCGCGCCACGTCGAGGCGCAGGTGCTGGCGGACACCCACGGCAACGTGGTGGTGGTGGGAACCCGCGACTGCTCCCTGCAGCGCCGGCACCAGAAGCTGGTGGAGGAGGCGCCCGCCCCGTTCCTCAGCGACGGCCAGCGCCAACAGATTTACGACGCCGCCAAGGCAGTCTGCCGGGAAGCCGGCTATTCCGGCGCCGGCACCGTGGAGTTCCTCGTGGCAGCGGACGGCACCGTGGCATTCCTGGAGGTCAACACGCGCCTGCAGGTGGAGCACCCCATCACCGAGGAAACCACGGGGATCGACCTGGTCCAGGAGCAGTTGCGGATCGCTGCCGGGGAAACCCTGCGCATCACGGCGGACCCGGAGCCCCGCGGCCACTCCTTCGAATTCCGGCTCAACGCCGAGGATGTGGGACGCGGTTTCCTGCCCTCGCCGGGGACCATCGCCGAATTCCGCGGCCCCACCGGCCCGGGCATCCGCCTGGACACCGGCGTCCGCCCGGGGTCCTTTGTGGCCCCGCAGTTCGACTCGCTGCTGGCCAAGCTGATCGTCACCGGCGCGGACCGCCAGCAGGCGCTGCGCCGGGCACGCCGGGCACTCGCCGAGATGGAGATCACCGGGGTGGCCACCGTGCTGCCTTTCCACCGCGCGGTCCTGGAGTCGCCGGACTTCACCTCCGAGGCCGGCCTGGGCATCCACACCCGCTGGATCGAAACCGACTTCGCGGACCGGATCCCGGCTGACCCCGGCTACAGCACCGCCGCCCCCGACGGCGAACGCCTCACCATCACGGTGGACGTGGACGGCCGCCGCATGGCTGTGGGGTTGCCCGCTGACCTGCTGGACGGCTGGGCCAGGTCGGGCGGAGGACTCCCTGCCGGCGTTTCGGTAAATGCCGACGGCGGCCCTGCCGGGTCGGGCGCCGAGGCCGCCCACCCGGGGGAGCTCCGCTCGGACATGGCCGGAACCGTCGTGAAGTGGCTCGTGGAGCCGGGCGCCGAAGTGTCGGCGGGGGACGCCGTCGTCGTTCTTGAGGCGATGAAGATGGAAACGCAGGTGGCCGCCCACCGCGACGGGACGGTCACGGACCTCCGCACCCAAGCCGGAGGCGTGGTCGCTGCGGGAGCGGTGCTGGCACTGATCGGGTAGTCGCGGCCGGAGGGGCGCAATGCCGTGGTCCGTGTCGGGCGCTCGGCATACACCCGCGGACGCTGGACGTGCCCCCGGTAGGCGGCCATGATGAAAACATGCGCGGTTGCCGATTCACCGGCGCCGGTTGCGGCGGGGCTCCGCGCACTGGAGGCGCAGTGGCATGGCACACAAAACCGGGTCCGTGAGGCACGCCCAGGACGGCGGGAAATTTGAGCCGGACGGGCAGTTCCTGGCCGCGTACTATGCCCATGTCGCCGCCGAGGACCTTCAGAACTACGCGCCGGAGACCCTCCGCAGCAGGGCGATGCACCACCTGACCGTGGCGACGTCGCGCGCACCGGGGGAGGCCGCCGTCGGAATCTTCAACGAACCGGATGCGCGCATCATTGAAGTGGCCGCTGAAGACATGCCGTACCTGGTCCAGTCCCTCACGGCAGAGCTCACGCGCGACGACGCCACAATCCGCCTGCTGGTGCATCCGGTGTTTGAGGTGCGTCGCGATCCCGTCTCCAACGTGCTGTTGGAGGTCCGGCCCGGGCCCGCGAGGGAAGGGCTCACTGTCGGGCCTGCACACGGAGAGGGCGGAGATGCGGACGTGCCGGTCGGAGTGCCCGGCACTGCGAAGCGGCAGCCCGAGGCGTGGGTGGCGGTGGAAATCGGCAGGATGCCGGACGAGCCGTCCGGCGAGGCGCTCGCGAAAAGGCTGAAAGCGGTGCTGGCCGATGTCCGTGCCTGTGCCGAAGACGCACCGGAAATGGACCGCAGATTTGCCGACGCCGTCGCTGCCGCGGGCACCGTTCCGCCGGCAATGGTTCCGCCGGCCGGGCAGCTGCGCGAGCTTCTGGGCTGGCTGGGGGACGGCAATTTCATCCTGCTCGGCTACTGCGAGTATGAACCCACGACGGCGGACGGCCAGGAGATCACTCCGCGCCCCGGCTCTGCGCTGGGTCTGTTACGGCACCGGCCGGCGGCCGGCGTCCACCGCGGACACGGAGGGGAGGTGCGGATGCCGTGGCCGAACGCGTGCACCCTCGCGACCTCGGACCTCCGGTCCACCGTGCTGCGGGCCTCCTACCTGGACGAACTGCGCCTGCAGCTGCTGGACGGTGACGGTGCCGTCGTCGGGGAACGGCGGTTCGTGGGGCTGTTCACGCCGGGTGCGGCCCACCAGTCCGTGCGCCGGATCCCGGTGATCCGTGAAAAGGCCCGGATGGTCCGGGAACGGCTGGGACTCCAGCCGAGGTCGCACCGGGCCAAGGACCTTGTGGCTGTCCTCGAGTCCTTCCCGCGCGACGAGCTCTTCCATGTCGGCATCGACGACCTCACCCGGCTGGCGTCCGAGATCCTGCGGGCCGAAGAACTCCGCCGCCCCCGCCTGTTCCTCCGCCCGGACAGCTTCGGCAGGTTCATGTCCGCCCTCGTCTTCTTCCCCCGCCGGCGGTACAGCACGGCGGTGAGGCTGCTGATGGAGCAGGAACTCAAGGCCGCCTTCCACGCGGAGGCCATCGACTTCGAGGTACGGCTCACCGATTCCCCCATGGCGCGCATCTTCTTCCGCATCCTGCTCACCGGTACTGCCTCGTCCGCGCCGGACGTCCCGGGGCCCGGCGTCGGCCCCGCACAGCTGGAGCGGCGCTTGATCTCAGCCACGCGCTCGTGGACGGAAGGGCTGGAGGAGGCTGTCCGGGAGCATTTCCCGGCATCAGAGGCTGCCCGGCTCACCGCCCTCTGGTCCGACGCTTTTCCGCCAAGCTACCGGGCAGACCATGAGGCGGAAACCGCACTTCAGGACATCATCAATTTCGAATCCTTCGACCTGGACGGCGCAGGCGGCCGGCCGGCCGGCAACCCGTTGCTCACCGTCCATTGGCCGGGAGAAACTTCTTCGCCGGGCAAGGACGCCAGGCTCCGCCTCTACCTGACCCGGCCGCGCAGCCTCACCCAGATCCTGCCGCTGCTGCACAACCTGGGGCTCGACGTCCTGGACCAGAGGCCGTTTGAAATCAGGCGCGGGACGGGCAGCAAACTGTACCTCTACGATCTGGGCGTGAACTATCCCCCCGGCGTGGACCCGGCCGCCACGAGCGGACTGCTCGCAGATGCTTTCGTCGCCGCCATGCGCGGGGACGTCGAGTCGGACCGGATCAACACCCTGGTCATCCGCGAGGGCGTGGACTGGCGGCAGGCCTCCATCCTGCGGAGCTACGCGAAATACCTCCAGCAGCTGGGGAGCGCCAACTCCTACGGCTTCATCGCGGACACCCTGACGGCCAATGTTCGGGCAACACATGCGCTGCTTGCCTTGTTCCACGCCAGGTTCGACCCCGAACTGGATGCCCGGCGCAGGTTCCGGAACACAGCCGCCGCCCGGGCAGAGCTGCTGTCCGCAATTGACGAGATCCCGGTCCTCGACGCCGACCGGATGCTGCGTACGTTCATGAACCTGGTGGAAGCCACGGTGCGCACCAACTTCTACCAGGACAAGCCGCACCTCAGCTTCAAACTGAATCCCGCGGCCATCTCCGCCGCCCCGTTTCCCCGGCCGAAATACGAGATCTGGGTCTATTCGCCGCGGGTGGAAGGCGTCCACCTCCGGTTCGGGGAGCTCGCCCGCGGCGGCCTGCGCTGGTCCGACCGGAGCGAGGATTTCCGGACGGAAGTCCTGGGGCTGGTCAAGGCGCAGAACGTGAAAAACTCCGTCATCGTGCCCACCGGCGCCAAAGGCGGTTTCTACCCGAAACAGCTGCCGGACCCGGCAGTCCACCGGGACGGCTGGCTCGCCGAGGGGCTGGAGTGCTACCGCACCTTCATCAAGGGCCTGCTGGACCTGACCGACAACCTGGTCACCACGGCCACGGAGCAGGCAGTAGTGGCTCCGCCCCGCGTGGTGCGCCACGACGGTGACGACTACTACCTCGTGGTGGCCGCGGACAAGGGCACCGCGTCCTTTTCCGATGCAGCCAACGCCGTGGCCCTGGAGTACGGCTACTGGCTGGGGGACGCCTTCGCCTCCGGCGGATCGGTGGGGTACGACCACAAGGAGATGGGCATTACCGCGCGCGGCGCCTGGGAATCGGTGACCCACCATTTCCGCGAACTCGGCATCGACCCGCAGCGCGAGGAGTTCACCGTGGCAGGCGTGGGGGACATGAGCGGGGACGTCTTCGGGAACGGGATGCTGCTCTCGCCGCACATCAGGCTTGTGGCGGCCTTCGACCACCGGCACATCTTCCTCGATCCCGCGCCCGACGCCGCGGCCTCCTTTGAAGAACGACGCCGGCTCTTCAACCTGCCGCGCTCTTCCTGGGAGGACTACGACCCGTCCCTCATCAGCGAGGGCGGCGGCGTCCACTCCAGGCGCGCCAAGGCGATCAGCATCACCGAACAGGTCCGGACCTGCCTGGGCCTGCAGCCCGGAACCGCGGCTCTTCCGCCCCATGCCCTGCTTCAGGCCATCCTGCGGGCGCCCGTGGACCTGCTCTACAACGGCGGCATCGGCACGTACATCAAGGCGTCCTCGGAGAGCCACGCGGACGTGGGCGACAAGGCGAACGACCCGATCAGGATCAACGGCAGCGAAGTGCGCGCACGGGTCGTGGCCGAAGGCGGAAACCTCGGCGTCACCCAGCGCGGCCGCATCGAAGCCGCGCTCGCCGGTGTCCTTCTCAACACCGATGCGATCGACAACTCTGCCGGTGTGGACTGCTCCGACCATGAGGTCAACATCAAGATCTTCGTGGACCGGATGATTGCGACAGGGCGGATGCCGGCCACGGAACGCACCGCCTTCCTGCAGTCCCTGGTGGACGACGTGGCCCGCCAGGTGCTGGCCAACAACGCGGACCAGAACGTCCTCCTGTTCAATGACCGGCATCTCGTCCTCGAATGGAGTCCCGGCTTCCAGCGGACCATCGAGTGGCTGGAAACCGCCACGGACCTGGACCGCGAGCTGGAGGCTTTGCCCGGCACCGAACAGATTGAGGAACGCGTGCGGCAAGGACAGGGACTGACCACCCCGGAACTGGCCGTGCTCGCCGCCTACGCGAAGACGGAACTGGCCAGGGAACTGACGGCCAGCGACCTCGCCGACGATCCGTGGTTCAAACGGGTCCTTCGCGGCTATTTCCCGCCCCGGCTCGCTGAGCGTTTCGACGCGGAGCTCGATGCACATCCCCTGCGCAAACAGATTGTGTGCACCGTGCTGGCCAACGACATGATCAACCTGGGCGGGATCACGTACGCCTTCCGGGCCATCGAAGAAACCACGGCCACCCCCGCAGCGGTGGCCAGGGCCTTCGTCGTCGCCCGCGAGGCCTACGACCTGCCGTGGATCACGCGCAAGCTGGCAGCCCTGCCGCCAGAGTTCCCCAGCGAACACTCCGCCGGAGTGGCCATCCACATGCGCCGGGTCCTGGACCGGGCAACACGCTGGTACGTCACCCATGACCACCGAGACCAGCCTGTCACCGAGGCGCTGGCACGGATCATGCCCACCATGGAGCTGCTGCGGACACGGACAGCCGACTACCTGCGCGGCTCCGACCTTGACCGCGTGCAGGACCGCCTGGCCCACTGGGACGCCGTCCGGCTCCCGCACGACCTGGGCGCGCGGGCGGCGGACATGCTGGAAAGTTTCGGGCTGCTGGACATCTCACTCGTGGCCGGGCAGACCGCCGAGCCGATCGAGGTGACCGCGGACCTCTACTACGCAGTCTTCCAGCGCATCGGCGCCGCCAGCCTGCTGCTGCGCATCACCGACCTCCCCAGGCAGAGCAGGTGGGAAACCCTTGCCCGCGCCGCCCTGCGCGACGACGTCTATTCTGCCGTGGCGGACATGACTGTCTCCGTGATGCAGATGACCCCGGTGAGCGACCCCGGCCAGTCCGATTCGGTGGAGCGCATCGTGGCGTGGGAGCGCGGGCACCAGGAACAGCTGGCCAGGATCAAGGACACCCTCGCCGAGGTGACCAAACCGGGGCAGGTGGACATCGCCTCGATCTCCGTGGCGCTGAAACTGCTCCGGACCCTGGTGCGGCAATAGGAACTCTGCGCTACTGGTCGGACCGGCCTCTCCGGGGCTAGCGGGCGGCGGGTTCCCCCAGGGGCTCATCCAGCGTCATCAGCGAAAGTCGGGTGGACTGCAGGACCGTGCCGAGTAGCGACCGGGCCGAGAGGAGGAGGCTGCTCACCTCAGGGCAGGAGAGTTCGTAGAAGAGCCGGCCCTCCTGGCGCGAGGGCACAATGAGGCGCTGGCGGCGGAGCACCCCGAGATGCTGCGAGAGGTTCGAGGGCTCAAGGCCCGTCTCGTCGCGCAGCCGGCTGACGGCCACCGGGCCGTCAGTGAGAATCTCAAGGACCCGGATCCGCGCGGGGTGGCCCATGGACTTGAACAGTTCGGCCTTGACCTCACTGAGGACCACGCCTGCGGGCAGATCGTTCTTCATCGGGCCTCCCTTCGTACGTCCACAATTCGGCGATAAACATAACGCCTGTTCAACTTTTCAACGACATACAGCCTATGACAGACAGAAAGGTCTGTCTCCAGACAGCGTGAATCGGCGCGAATCCGCATCTATATCGTAGCCCCGGCCGCCAAGGGATGATCGGTGGATTTAGTACGCGGGCACCTCTTGCGCTGACAGCTTGAGTAGTTCAGACTTTCATGAATTCATCAATTTCAGACGGCCGATGGCAAGCGCCCGGCCACACATGGATGGATTCAGGCTGCTTCCGCTGACAACGGCGTCACCGGGAGTGGCATGATCCCAACTTCCAGGAGGGTTCAATGGCAGGCATGTTTGAACTATTCGCCGAGGCGGATGCATCCTTTAGATTTCGGCTGACGGCTCCGGACGGGACAGTCATGGCGCTCTCCAGGTCCTTCCCGGACAAGCGCGCCGCCATCGCCGGGATCGCCGCCGTGCGCGAGTACGCAGGAATGGGCTTCATCACCGAAATCCCGGCACCTAAACAGGCACCGACACAGGCAGCTGCGCAGGCACAGGCACCGGCAGCATTGCCGAACCGTTCCCGGCTATCGTCCGCAGCGCGCACCTTCGGCGGCCGGGCGGCACGCCGCAAACGGCAGGTCCTTGTCCGGTGGCGGCAATCGCTCAGGCCCCGGGTAGTCACCAATATCCCTGCTTGGTGAATCCCATGGCCGCGCGGAAAGTCCACCAGGCGAACTCCGGCGTTCCTCCGGCGGAGCAATGCCTTGCCGGGACGTTCCGGTACGACGCTGCGACCGGCAGGCTCGACTGGTCCGACGAGGTGTACATCATCCACGGCTATGGCCGCGGGGAAATTGTGCCCACCCTCGACCTGTTCCTCTCGCACAAGCATCCGGACGACCGGAACCGGGGCCGCGATATCTTCTCCCAGATCCGGCTCACGGGCGGCAGGTTCTTCAGCTTCGACAGGCTCATCGACGCCCGCCTGCGGGAGCACAGGATCCTGACAACGGGGGAGGGGGTCCTGGACCCGGGCGGCACGCTGAGCCACATTGCCGGTTTCGTCATCGACCTCACCGCCACGCTCCGGCGTGAGACCGAACAGTTCGCCCGGGCAGCCGTCACGGCGTCCAATGCGAGCCGCAGCACCATCGAGCAGGCCAAGGGAATCCTGATGGGCGCCCTGCATATAGGGGCGGAGGAGGCCTTCAACCTGCTCGTCAGCCACAGCCAGCACACCAATATCAAGCTGGCAAGGGCTGCGGCGAACCTTGTGGACCTGGCCAACAACGCCAAGGACCCCACACTTCTGGACGGCTTCATTCAGGCCCTTCGGCGCGGACCTGCGCGGCGCCTGCCCGGAGTCATGGGCGTGCACGGTCCGCCGCAAGGTCACCCGCAGCGCTCCATGTAAAATTCGTTCTACCATGACTGCCGAAGACGCCAACCGTTCATCCCTGCTGCCCGCCAGGGCGCTGGCGGGCCGGGATGACCCCGTGGACCGCATCCTTGCCGCCGCGTACGACCTGTTTTCCCGCCGCGGGATCCGCGATGTTGGCACCAACGAACTCATCAGTCGATCCGGCGTGGCGAAGGCGACCTTCTACCGGCATTTCCCGTCCAAGGATGCCCTGGTCCTGGCCTTTTTGGCGCTCCGGGACCAGGTATGGACCGTGGACCTTATCGTTTCCGAAGCCCGCCGTCGGGGCAACACCCCGGAAGAACGGCTGCTCGCCGTTTTCGATGTCTTTGGCGACTGGTTCCATCGCGACGACTTCGAAGCCTGCACGTTCATCAACGTCCTGCTCGAGATGGGTCCCGAACATCCGCTGGGAAAGGCGAGCATCGGTTACCTGAGCCGGATCCGCGGTCATATCCAGGCACTTGCCGAGGAAGCCGGGCTGAGCCGCACCGAGGAATTCGCACGGTCCTGGCACATCCTGATGAAGGGCTCAATCATTTCCGCCACCGAAGGGGACTTCCTGGCGTCAAAGCGGGCCCAGCAGATGGCCGGCTGGCTCATCGAGCACCACCGCAGCTGAGCGGTCAGGCGTGTTGCAATGGACGCCAGGCCAGCCATGCGGGGCCCCGCGCCCCGTGGCAGCCCGTTACTGAGGAGGCGGACTGCTGTAATCGGCGATGTGCGCGGTGGCAGCGTGCTCGCGGATCTCGGTAACTCCGGAAGCGGCCGCTGCGCTGTCCCGGTAGATTCCCGAGACGGCCAGGATGTTGCCTGCGCCGTTGACGAGCCGGATGCGGACGCCGCCGTTTTCCGCGACGACGAGTTCGAATTTTCCTGCCATGCTGAACCTCCCCCAAGGTGGTGAGCCTGCCGGGTTGGCCGCAGGCTGCTTCCTCCACCATAGATGACAATTCTTGTCACACGAACTACACAACGTTATGTGGCGTTGAGCTTTCCCGCGAGCCGCTCGCGCATCCGGGTGCTCGCGGCGTTCAATCCGATCAGCTCCACTTCCCGGCCATGCCTGCGGTACTTCTCGGTGACGGCGTCGAGGACGGCGATGGTGGAGGCATCCCACAGGTGGGAGGCATGGAGGTCGATGATGACCCGGTCCACCGTGGGCGCGGCATCCCTGGCATATTCGAACTGGGTGTAGAGATCGTTGGAGGAGGCGAAGAACAGCTCGCCGTCCACCGTGTACGTCGCCACCGTCTCGCCGTTGAGCTGGATCTCCGTCCGTTCAACGGTGGCAAAGTGGGCCACCCGCCGGGCGAACATGGCCATGGCTGCCAGCACACCGACCCCCACCCCGATGGCCAGGTTGTGCGTGGCCACCACGGTGCCCACGGTGATGAGCATGACGGCCGTTTCGGACTTGGGCATCCGCTTGAGCGTCTTCGGAGCGATGGAGTGCCAGTCGAACGTGATGGCGGAAACGAAGATCATCACGGCCACGAGCGCAGCCATGGGGATCAGGCCCACAATGTCACCCAGCGTCACTACCAGGACCAGCAGGAAAACGCCGGCAAGGAACGTTGAGACGCGGCTGCGTGCGCCGGAACCCTTGACGTTGATCATGGTCTGGCCGATCACGGCGCAGCCGCCCATGCCGCCCAGGAAACCGGTGACGATGTTGGCTACGCCCTGCCCCCAGGATTCGCGGGTTTTGTTGGAGCGGGTGTCCGTGATGTCGTCAACGAGTTTGGCCGTCATGAGGGATTCCAACAGGCCCACCAGTGCCATGGACAGGGCGAACGGGGCCAGGATCTGGAAGGTCTCCAGCGTCAGCGGCACGTTGGGCAGGAAGAACGTCGGCAGGCTTTCCGGAAGCTGGCCCTTGTCCTGGACGGCGGGAACGTCGATATTGGCCAGCACAGCAAAAAGCGTGAGGGCCACAATGGCCACCAGCGGGGATGGAACGGCGGAGGTGAGCCTCGGGAGGGCAACGACGATCACCAGGCCCACGGCCACCAGGGGATAGACCAGCCACGGAACGTTGATCAGCTCGGGCAGCTGGGCCATGAAGACAAGGATGGCCAGCGCGTTGACGAAGCCCACCATCACCGAGCGCGGAATGAAGCGCATGAGCCGGGTGACCCCCAGAAGCGCCAGCAGGATCTGGAAGACCCCGGCCAGGATCACAGCGGCGATCAGGTAGTCCAGCCCGTGGCTGCGCATCAGCGGGGCGATCACCAGGGCAACCGCTCCGGTGGCCGCGGAAATCATGGCGGGCCGGCCGCCCACGAAGGAGATGGTGACAGCCATGGTGAAGGATGCGAACAGCCCGATCCTCGGATCCACCCCGGCAATGACGGAGAATGCGATGGCCTCGGGGATGAGTGCCAGCGCCACCACCAGCCCGGCCAGGGCTTCGGTCTTGAGGCGGCGCGGGGAACGGAGCGTAGCCCGGACGGACTGGAGTTGCTCGGGCTTCATGTCTTCCTAAAGCTTGGTCTGGCGGTAGCGCTCGATCTGCTTCAGCCGCCGCAGGAGGCTGTCGCGCCGGGGGTGCGGAACGACGTCGGGCGCCTCTGCGGTGAGGTCGATGTGTTTGGTGCCGTACTGCCACAGCAGCAGGTCATCCAGCAGCCGGTCCGGGCCGGGGGAGTACCTGTGGTCCAGTGCCTTGCGGACTTCGGTGATCCGGTTGGCGCTGAGCAGCTCTGCCAGTTGTACGGTCTGGTTGAGGCCGTGGGCCGCCATGAGTTCGGCTGCCCAGCCCCAGTCGTCATCCACTTTACGGTCAACGTGCGGCAGGAGGGTCCGCCAGACGTCGCGGATCCGGTTCGGCGTGAGCTGAGCTGCACCCTCCCCGTCGGTATCCCAGTAGCCGCGGACCTCCTCGTAGCGTTCATGCAGGTCCGCAAAGGCGCCTTCCACGGTTTCCAGCATTGCCGCCGTGGCGGTGAACTGGCGGTCGAAGTGCGGGGTCCAGGCCCGCGGGTCCTCGGCCTTGAAGCGGATGTCGTGCTCTATCTCGCTCCACGCGTGCGCGAAGACCGTGCGGATCTGGCACTCAAAGAAGTAGCTGCCGTTGGGCTGGAGGTCCGGATTGAAGACCTGCTGGTACTCCTTCACCGCCTCGTTCTGGATGGTCCGCAGGATCAGGTGGCGGCTGGAGTATCCGTAGGTGCCGGACTCAATGGAACCGATGTCTTTTTCGCGGTCGCCGCGGCAGTCGAAGAGCTGGCGCTGCCGCTTGATCAGGTTGGCCACCACGGCGTTCTCCGCCGGCAGCTTGGTGATGACGCGCACGCCCACCATGTCATTGAGGGTCCGGAACGGGTCGGGGAACTTCAGCACGGGCGGTCCGCCCGGTTCCAGCGGCTTCTCCGTGCGGGAAATCTTTTCCTTGAATGACTCCACTGTCTTGGTGCGCCCCGTGACGAACAGGGGAGTAACCTCGGTGTCCTTGAGCATGCTCCGCAGCGTCAGCAGGACTTCCCGGGTGACCAGCTTCAGGGCAGGGCGGACCCGCTCGTAGAGCTCCACGTTTTCCTGCACGGATTCGCGCAGGCCTGCGTCCAGGCGGTCCCAGTTGGTAGCCATGCTTCCAGCTTACGGGCGGCGTGCGACAGCCACGGGGGTGACACCCTTGCGTCTGTTCCTCGTTGGAGCCGCCGCGGTGCGGGACGCCGCCGTCGGACGCGCCGGCGCAAAGCTGTCCGGCACCCAAGGTAGGCTCGGCACATGGCTGATGTGCGGCGTCGGACCCTTCTTTCACGGGGCCTGCTTGGCGCCGCCGCAGCAGTGACACTGGGGGCACTGTCCGCTTCCTGTTCGTCGGGCCCGAAGGAGGACGCAGTGAAGCGGCACAAGTACCAGTACGGCGACGGCCCCAGCCAGTGGGGTGAACTCTTCCTGCCGGAAGCCCCGGGCACCCGCGGCGTGGTGGTGGTCATTCACGGCGGGTACTGGCGCTCGCAGTACGGTGCCGAACTGGGCGAGCCCCTTGCCAGGGACCTTGCCATGCACGGAATGCCGGCGTGGAACCTGGAGTACCGGCGCGCCGGAAACGGCGGCGGCTGGCCCCACACCTTCGAGGACGTGCTGGCGGGTATCGACAAACTGAGGGACGTCGCCGCGATCCACGGGCTGGGCCTCGACAAAGTGGTCGCATTGGGCCACTCGGCCGGCGGCCACCTGGCCGTCTGGGCGGCCGGCCGGTCCCGGCTCGCGCAGCTCGGCGCACCGGACCCCGACCGCCAGCTGCGGCGGAAGAACGACGACGACGCCGTGCACCTGACCGGGGTGGTCAGCCAGGCCGGCCTGCTGAACCTGGCCGCGGCCGAAAAGCTAAACCTCAGCAACGGCGCAGTCAGCAACCTCCTTGGCGGGTCGTCGGAAAGATACCCCAAACGGCATAAGTACGCGGACCCGATGAGCGCGGTCCCGCTGCGTGTTCCCGTCTACGCAGTGCACGGCAGCGACGACGACGACGTCCCGGTCAGCCAGTCCACGTCCTACGCCGGCGCGGCCAAAGCCGCGGGTGCGCCCATCCAGCTGCTGCACGTGCCCGGGGACCACTTCGCCCTGATCGACCCCAAGGCGCCGGCCTACCGGAAGTGCCGGGACCTGGTGCAGGAACTCCTGGGCTGACCCGTAATGCGGCCATCACGTTTGGCCCGGGGCAGCGTGCGTCGCCTAGACTGGACGAAGGTGAGCCGGGAAGTCTGGTCGGCATGGTTTTGTCGACTCAACTTTTAGGACTTCCCCGTGAGCCAAACACCCCCGCCCGGCGCTAAACCGCGCACCATCCTCGGCTACGGCAGCTACGCGGAATCGCTGCGCATCGGCGAGATCCTGCGCAAGGAGACCGTAGGCGGCGCCCTGCTGGTGGCCGCGGCCGTCATCGCCTTGATCTGGGCGAATTCACCGATGTCCGGCAGCTACTTCGCGCTGCGGGACTTCCGGATCGGCTACGAGCCCTGGCACCTCGAACTGAGCCTCGGCGCCTGGGCCGCCGACGGGTTGCTGGCCATTTTCTTCTTCCTGGTGGGACTCGAGCTCAAGCGTGAGTTCGTGGCGGGCGACCTCCGCCAGCTCAACAAGTCGATTGTGCCCGTGGCGGCCGCGGCCGGCGGCGTCCTTGTCCCGGCGCTCATCTACGCGGCAGTGAACATCTACAGTCCGGAAACCCTGCGCGGGTGGGCCATCCCCACCGCAACGGACATCGCGTTCGCCGTGGCGGTCCTGGCCATCATCGGCTCCCACCTGCCCAGCGCCCTGCGCATTTTCCTGCTCACCCTGGCAGTGGTGGACGACCTCATCGCCATCAGCATCATCGCGTTCTTCTACTCCAGCGACATCCAGGCTGCGCCGTTGCTGTTCGCCCTCATCCCGCTGGCGCTGTATGCCTTCCTTGCCCAGAAGTACCGCCGCTTCTTCGGCGCCCACTTCATGGCTGCCTGGGCCATCCTCCTGCCGCTCGGCATAGCCACCTGGGCGTTGGTGCACGCCTCCGGCATCCATGCCACGGTGGCCGGGGTGCTGCTGGGATTCGCCGTGCCGGTGCTCCGTTCCAGGGCCAGCGGAGGTCCGGAAGCCGGACCCGGGCTCGCGGAAATCTTCGAACACCGTTTCCGTCCCATCTCCGCGGGCGTGGCAGTGCCCATCTTCGCTTTCTTTTCCGCCGGCGTGGCCGTGGGCGGCTGGGATGGCCTGGGTTCCGCCCTGTCCGGCCCCGTGGCCATCGGCATCATCATGGCCCTGGTGCTGGGCAAGCCCCTCGGCATCATGGGCACCACCTGGATCCTCACCAAGGCCACCCGGGCACGGCTGGACTCATCGTTCAAGTGGATCGACGTCTTTGGCGTCTCCCTCCTGGCCGGAATCGGCTTTACCGTCTCCCTGCTGGTCGCCGAACTCAGCTTCGGCCACGGCAGCCTGCATGACGACCACGCCAAGGTGGGCATTCTGGCGGCGTCCTTCCTCGCCGCAATCCTGGCCACCGTGGTGCTGCGGACCAGGAACCGCCAGTACCGCCTGGCGGAGGAGCGGGAGAAGGTTGACTCGGACCAGGACGGCATCCCGGACGTCTACGAGCACGAGAACCAGGCCTGACGGCACGGGAACCCTTGCCGTGTGATACCCCTGTGGGTATGGTCGAGTAAAGGGCAGGCGCGGGGCCCGACGCCCCGGCGCCGCCGCCCGCCGCCACGGTCGAGGAGGAAATCATGGACGTCGTTGTCATCGATACCCCGCAGCTGGGGGACCGGAGCTACCTTGTGCACGACGGTACGGTGGGGCTGGTCATCGATCCACAGCGGGACACCGACCGCGTGGAAGCCGCTGCCCGTGAAGCGGGCGTGACCATCACCCACGTCGCTGAAACCCACCTGCACAACGACTACGTCACCGGCGGCGTGGAGCTGGCCAAGGCGCACGGCGCGAAATACCTGGTCAACGCCGCGGACCCTGTGCAGTTCGAGCGTGAAGCCATCACGGACGGCCAGACGGTCCGGGTGGGATCCCTGACAGTGAAGGCCGTGGCCACTCCGGGCCACACCCACACGCACCTGTCCTTCATTGTGGACGACGGCGACAAGCAGGCCGTCTTCTCCGGCGGGAGCCTGGTCTACGGTTCCGTGGGCCGGACGGACCTTGTGGCGGCGTCCGACACGGTGGGCCTGACCCACGACCAGTATGCTTCCGCCCGCCGGCTCGTGGCCGAAGCCCGGCCCGATGCTGCGCTGTTCCCCACCCATGGCTTCGGCTCGTTCTGTTCGTCGGGCCCCGCCACCGGCGCCGGTTCCTCCACTGTCGGCGAGCAGCTCACGGCCAACCACGCGCTGACTGATCCGGACGAGGACCACTTCGTCGAGGAACTCATCGCCAACCTCACCGCCTACCCTTCGTACTACGCGCACATGGGGGCCATGAACGCCAAGGGGCCCGGCCCCGCGGACCTCACCGTCCCGGAATCGGTGGACCCCGCCGAACTCGCCCGACGCCTGGAAGCCGGCGAATGGGTGGTTGACCTCCGCCGCCGCGTGGCGTTTGCCAGCAACCACCTGAAAGGCAGCGTCAGCTTCGAATACGGCAGCGGCTCCAATTTCACCACGTACCTGGGCTGGGTCCTGCCGTGGGATGAACAGCTCACTCTGGTGGGCTCGCGCGAGGACGTCGAAAAGGCCATCCGCGACCTCTCCCGCATCGGCATCGATTCCCCCGACGCCGCCGTCGGCACGGAACCGAAGGCACTGGCCCCCGATGCCGCCGTCGCCTCCTACCCGCGTGTGGGCTGGGACGGCCTGCTGGCCGGCCGCGCGGACGGCGACACGGTGCTCGACGTGCGGCGCCCCGACGAATTCGCGGACTCCCACGTTGCCGGCGCCGTCAACGTCCCCGTGTACCAGCTCCTGGCCCGTTTGGACGAGGTCCCGGCCGGGAAGCTGTGGGTCCACTGCGGAACGGGCTACCGCGCCGGAGTCGCCGCCAGCCTGCTGCAGCGTGCGGGCAGGGACGTGGTCCACCTGGATGCGAAGTTCGAGGATGCCTCGGCCGCCGGAGTTCCCATGGGCAAGGGCGCTACGGCCTAATCAACCCACATCACGCTCGCGTCATCAGGAGCGCGCGCACCCCGTTCTCTGGCAGAGTATGACCATGCTCACAGTTATTGGCGAAGGCCTGGTCGATGTTGTCCAACGCTCCACGGGGATCGAAGCCCACGTGGGCGGCAGTCCGCTCAACGTGGCCGTGGGACTGGCACGGCTGGACCACCCCGTGCAGTTCATCGGCAGGTTCGGGCGCGACGCCTACGGCGAGTCCGTGGCCGCCCACCTGAAATCCAGCTCGGTGATGGTCCCGCAGGGCCCGGACGCCCTGCCCACCAGCGTGGCCACTGCGTTGATCGACGACGACGGCGCCGCCACCTACACCTTCGACCTCGCCTGGGAACTTCCCGGCCTCGCGGACCGGCTGCCGTTCATGCTGCAGGGCACCACCCTGGTGCACACCGGTTCGATTGCCACCATGCTGGCGCCGGGCGCTGCGGAGGTGCTTGCCGCCGTCGAGCATGCGCACCCTTCCGCCACCATCAGCTTCGACCCCAACTGCCGCCCCAGCATCATCACAGACGTGGACTATGCCCGCCGGCAGGCGGAAAAGTTCGTGAGCCTGGCAGACGTGGTGAAGGCCTCCGATGAGGATCTCGAATGGCTCTACCCCGGCGTGGACGTCCTGGATTCTGCCCGGCGGTGGCTCTCCCTGGGCGGGCCCGAGGGGCCGGCCCTGGTAGTGGTGACCCGCGGCGCGGCCGGCCCGTGGGGCATCACCGCCGCCGGTGAAGCGGAGTTCCCCGCGCCCACGGTTGATGTTGCGGACACAGTCGGGGCAGGGGATTCCTTCATGGCCGCCCTGATTTCCGGGCTGGTGGACCGCGGCCTGGCCGGTGCGCAGAACCGGAAGGAGTTGCGCGAACTGCCGGCCGAATCACTCCGCGAACTGCTGGCCCATGCCGCATGGGCCGCCGCCGTCACCGTGTCACGGCCGGGAGCCAACCCGCCCACGAGGGCAGAGCTGAACCACTTCGAACTCGAGAGCCTGGAGCGCGACGCGGCGCTCGCCGGCGACGACCTGAGGAATGCCGACTCCGCCAGCAACTGAAAGGCAGCAGATGTCCCGCCACGATTCCCCGACCCTGCACGTCACCAGTGAGTCCTTCCGGGACGGCCAGACCCTGTCGCCCGCCCAGCGCAGCGGCAAGATGCGCGCCGGAGGGCAGGACGAATCGCCGCAGCTGAGCTGGAGCGGCGCTCCGGCCGGAACCAGGGGCTACGCGGTCACGCTGTTCGACCCCGATGCCCCGGGCCGCGGCGGCTTCTGGCACTGGGCCGTGCTGGACCTGCCTGCTGCTGTCACGTCGCTTCCGGCCGGCGCCGGTTCCGAGGGCGGCGGGCACCTTCCGCCCGGTGCGCTGCAGTTGAAGAACGACGGCGGTTTCCACGGCTACCTGGGGGCCGCGCCTCCGCCGGGGCACGGGCCGCACCGCTACATCATCACGATCTACGCCCTCGACGTGGAGAACCTGGGGCTCGACGCCGGGTTCAGTCCGGCCAAGCTGGAATCGAAGCTGGCCCCGCACATTCTGGGCCGAGGGACGCTCACGGGAATCTTCGAACGCTAAGCCCGTCCGCCTCCCGCGAAACTGCCCACAGCCGGGCCAACGTAGACTGGCAGTATGCGGCTGGTAGCAAGTGACATTGACGGAACGATCCTCGGGCATGACGGAAAGATCAGCGACCGGACCATCCGCGCCTTCCACGCCTGCCGTGACGCCGGCGTCGAACTGGTGTTCGTGACCGGGCGCCCGCCGCGCTGGCTGCACCCGCTGGAGGACCAGCTGGGACATGCCGGAACCGTGATCTGTTCCAACGGCGCCGTGGTGTGGGACCTCGAGGAGGCCCGCCTGGTTTCGGCCCGCGCCCTTGCCCTGGAGGCGGTCTTCGAGGCCCGCCGCATCATCAAGCAGCTGCGGCCGTCCGCCCTGTTTGCGGCGGAAACGCTCACCGGCTTCCACCTCGAACCCGGCTTCATCGAGAACGACTCCAGCGAACTCCTGTCCGAGTTCACCCCGGCCCCGCTCGCCAGCACCCTCACTGCTGAGGACGCGGTGGTGAAATTCCTGGCCATCGTCCGGGAAGGCACCGCCGATGACTTCCTGGCCGAAGTGTCACCGGCGGTGGCCCACCTCGCGTCGGCCACCCACTCGGCCCCCACCGTGGCCATGCTGGAGCTCGCCCTGCCGGGCGTCAACAAGGCCGTGACCCTGGCCGAGTACGCCGCCACCCTGGGGATCGACGCGGCTGACGTGGTGGCGTTCGGGGACATGCCCAACGACATCGAGATGCTGCGCTGGGCCGGCAACGGCTACGCGATGGCCAGCGGCCACCCGGAGGCCATCCGTGCCGCCGGGCAGCAGGCGCCGCATTTCGACGACGACGGCGTGGCCCAGATCCTTGAAGCCAAGCTGGCCGAACTTGGCGTGAAGCACGCCTAGGCAGGCGTGGAATGATGGAGCCGCAGCCTTTCTTCGCCGCCGGAAGCGCCTCCGCGCGCATTGCGATGGCGCACCGCGGATTTTCCCCGGACGGGCTGGAGAACTCGATGGCGGCGTTCCGTGCCGCCGTCGAACTCGGCTACCGCTACCTGGAAATGGACGTCCACACCACCGCCGACGGCGTGCTGCTGGTGTTCCACGACCCGTCGCTGGACCGCGTGACGGACGGGCAGGGCCGCATCGCCAGGCTCCCGGCCGGGACGGTGGCACAGGCCCGGATCGGCGGCGTGGAACCCATTCCGCTCTTCGAAGAACTGCTGCGTGCCTTCCCGGAGGTGCGTCTGAACCTGGACATCAAAGACTGGAATTCCGTGTCCAGCCTGGCCGCGGCCATTGAGCGGCACGGCGTCCACGACCAGGTGCTGATTGCGAGCTTCTCGGACCGCCGCCGCCGTGCAGTGGTCAAGCGGTTGAGCCGGCCGGTCGCGGGGTCGGCCGGAATCGTGTCCAACGCGCTCTTCACGGTCCTGGGCCCGGTACTTCCGAGGCCGGTCATCCGCCGGGCGCTGCGGGGCATCCACGCGCTCCAGGTACCGGTCAGCTACGGCGCCGTCCGGGTGGTGACGCCGGGCTTTGTCCGCCGGGCCCACCGGCACGGCCTTCAGGTCCACGTGTGGACCATCAACGACGCCGCGGAGATGCACCGGCTACTGGACCTTGGCGTCGACGGCATCGTGACGGACCGGGCTGACCTCCTCAAGAAGGTTCTCCAGGACAGGGGTCAGTGGGACTAGCCGCCGTGGTTGGCCGCCCGCTGAGCGTCCAGCACCGCGGCGAACTCGTCGGCCGGGACTGGACGCCCGAAGTAGTATCCCTGGGCGCTGACGCACCCGATGCTGGCCAGATGCTGCGCCTGTTCGGCGGTCTCCACCCCTTCCCAGACTGCTTCGAGGCCGCATGCCCGGATCAGCTGGAGGATCGCGGCGATCAGGTCCGGCTGGGCGGGGTCGGTGCCCAGGTCCTTCAGGAGGGACCGGTCCACTTTGACCTTGTCCACCGGAAGCCGGCGAAGGTAGCTGATGGAGGAGTAGCCGGTGCCGAAGTCGTCGATTTCCAGCCCGACGCCCAGCTTCCGCAGGCTGTTCAGGGAGTACCGGTCCAGCTCGTTGCCGCTGACGATCGCACCCTCGGTCAGTTCGAGGACCAGCAGTTCCGGGCTGATTTCGGCCCCGGTGAGGGCGTCCCGGACCTCTTCGATGAACTCGAGGCGCTGAAGGTCCGCGGCGGCGATATTGATCCGCATGGAGAAGTCGTCTCCCGCGAGCCCCACGGCCCGCCACTCCCGCAGTTGTTCGACGGCGGCGCGCAGCACCCAGCCACCCAGCTCGGAGATGAGGCCGGCATCCTCAGCGAGGGGAATGAATTCATCCGGCATCACCATGCCGCGGGACGGGTGCCGCCAGCGGACCAGCGCCTCTGCGCCCTCGATCCTCCCTGAAGCCAGCTCGACCACGGGCTGGTAGTAGAGCACCAACTCGGACCCGGAAATGGCTGCCCGCAGGTCCTCAAGGAGCTGGCTCCGCAGCTGGCGGGCATGCAGCATTGCCGGCTCGAACACCTTGAGCCTGTTGCGTCCGCCGGCCTTGGAGGCATACATGGCCACGTCAGCTTCCATGAGTAGCTGTTCAGCGCTCTGTCCGGTTCCGCCGATGCACAGTCCCATGCTGGCGCCGCACTGGACGGCGTCGTTTTCGAGCTCCACCTGGCTGTCCAGGGCGGCGAGGATGCGGTTGCCCACACTCGCGGCGCGGGCGAGGGTGGTGGACGGCATCAGGACGGCGAACTCATCGCCGCCCAGGCGGGCCACGGTGTCCGTGTCCCGGACGGACGCTTGGATGCGTTCGCCGACGGCGGCCAGCACCTGGTCCCCGGCGGCGTGGCCCAAGGAGTCGTTGACGCCCTTGAAGGCATCAAGGTCCAGCAGGAGGACGGCGGGCGGCAGGCCGCCGACCTCGGCCTCCGCGAGGGCGTCGTTGAGGGCGCTGACCAGTGCTGTGCGGTTGGCCAGGCCCGTCAGCGAGTCCGTCAGCGCCATCTTCTGCATTTCAAGATGCGCTTCGTTGAGCAGCCGGGTGCGCAGTTCAACGCGTTGTTCCAGCTCCTGGTACATGATCTGGAGGTCTTCGGCGAGGAGGTTGGTACCCATGATGACGGCATCCAGCTCATCCCTGGCGGGCGATACTTCGATCCTGGAGTGGAGCTCTCCTGCGGCAAGGCGGACGATTCCGTCCAGCAGCTTGCCAAGGCGCGGATCGCCGTCAGTGAACATGGGCGGTTTCCTTCAACCACTCGAGGGCCTCAGGCTCGGACGTAAAGTACCTGGCCGGCCCGGACTTGAAGTCGCCGCCAAGGATGAAATGCGCCAGGATCCGGTCCACGGGGGTCTGGCCCAGCAGTGCCCAGGCGGCCACTGTGCCCACGTTGCTGAAAACCGCCCTCGCTGCCCTGCTGACGGACGCAACGTCCGTGACATCCATCAGCACAGCCAAGGCGGAGCCGGGGTGCGGGGTCTGGAGGCCGGCAGCCAGCAGGCGTGCCGAATGCTCATCGAGGTGCTCGTCCCGGGGGAGCACGATCCGGACGATGTGCTGTTGTATCAATTCAAGCGGCTTAGGCATTCATCCCCCGAACATATAAGAGGCGCCGTTTGGCCTCCCAGGCACCACCGACCTCCGGAGAGGCTTGGGACTAAAAATACACTGTCCATCCGCGTTCGGAGTGCGCTAGCTGACACCGGCTGCAAACGCGCGGACCTGGGCGCTCCGTTCGGAGGCGGCCGCGTCGTCGAAGAGGGCGGCGGCATCCGCCAGTCTCTGCAGCGCTTCGTCGCGCTCACCGTTGGCCAGGAGGGATTTCCCCAGCAGGAACGAGGCCTCGCCCGCCGTTTGGGTGGCCAGGATTCCGGCTTCGGTGCAGAGCGGCCTGAGCATGTCGATTGCGGTGGCCATGTCGCCCGTCAGGAAGTGCCAGTGCGCACGGACAAAGGACATTTCCAGGAGGTCGCGGTTGCTGCCGCCCACCACTTCGGTGGCGAGTTCGGCCCGCTCAATGCAGCGGAGCGTGGCAGGTTCGGTGAGCTCGGCCTCCAGGCGCATCACTGCCGACGCGCGGTTGAACCTTGCCCAGAGGTCAACGTCCTTCGACGGCGAAAGGCTCTCTGCCGCCATGTCGTGGTACCGGCCGCCGTCCGTCACCCGGCCGGTAAGGAACGCGACGTTTCCTATCACCCAGTAGGCCTTCCCGGCGGTGTCCTCGTCCACGAGGTCGGTCAGAAGACCCTCCAGCATGAGGCACTGCTCCCACGCCTCGTCGAGCCGGCGGCTTTCCGCGAGGGCGGCGATGAGCGCCCGCTGTGCCTGGATATGGAGGTACACGTACTCCGGATTGCCGGCGACAAGCGTGGCAGCGGATGTTGCTGCGGAAACGGCATCGGGCAGTCGCCCCAGGCCCTGCTGCGACAGCGCCAACAGAATGAAGGCCCGTGCGCCCAGGGCAGGTTCCGCGGTGGAGAGCGGGTGGCCGGCCAGGTACGTGATCAGCTCCATGCACTCCTGGATTTTCCCCAGGTCCTTGAGGCATTCAGCCTGGAAGAGCGTCATGTTCCACCAGGCGGTCTGGTCGCCCTCAAGAAGAGCCAGTTCCGCAGCTCTGCGTGCCTCGTCCCGGGCCCGCGAGTACTCGCGGCCTTTCCAGCTTTCGCGGGCCTGCAGCTCGGCGACCACATGCGGTAACAATTTCCGTGGATTCGGCATATTTCCGATTATCCCCCGGAAAGGATCAGCACCTCACACTTGCGGCTAAGTTTCCCGCTGTTACCGGGAATCAATTGATCTTGTGACCGTATACTGACGCTTGTAATGAGTTTTTGCGCCTAATTGATTGAAAGGACCGCGGATGAAGAAGATTGCCGCAACATTCTTGCTCACCGGCGTCCTGGCTGTCGCAGGTTTTGCTGCGCCCGCCACGGCCGCTCCCAAGTCGGATACTACCGTCAGCACTTCAAGCAAGGCGCCCACCACGCAGGCACACATCGGCTGGTGGCCGGACTAAGCTCGATGCGCTAACACTGCCCCTGGATTCCGCATCCGGGGGCGGTGTTGTTTAAGGGCCGGAAACGGGCAGTTGCACGCTGATGGTGGTGCCTGCGCCCAGTTCCGAACTGACCGCCAGGTATCCCCGGTGAGCCTTGATGATGTCGTAGGCAATGGCGAGTCCCAGGCCACTGCCCGGGACGGCGGTGGACGTCGCGTTGGAGGCACGGAAAAACCGGGTAAAAAGATGCGGGATTTCTTCTTCGGGGATTCCTACGCCTGTGTCGCGCACACGCACATTTACGCCGGGTTCCCCGTCCGTCATTGCCTCAAAGCGGCAGCTGACAACAATCCGGCCTCCGCGGGGCGTAAATTTGATGGCATTTGAAACAAGATTCGTAAACACCTGCTCCAGCTGAACTTCATCAGCAATTATTCCGGCATCCCTGTCACAAAGCTCCAGCGAGATGGTCACATCCCCAAGTTCCGCGAGCGGACGGAGCGCCACGGTCACAATCTGGAGGGTGTGCCCCAGCTGGACAGGCCCCGGATGGAGGGTGGCGCCGTCGTAATCCTGGCGCGAAACCGTGAGCATGTCCTCGATCAAGCGGCGGAGCCGCTCGGAGTTACGGACGATGATGTCCAGCATCCGGTCCACCTCGGCGGGCACCGGCCCGCCCACGCCGTCCTGGATCATGTCCAGGTAGGCGGAGATCGACGTCAGCGGGGTCCGCAGCTCATGGTTGACCGTGGCCAGGAAGTCGGTTTTCGCCTGGTCAAGCTGCCGCAGCTGCTTGACCACCTGCTGCTGGGCGCTCATCAGGTGGCTCTGGATGAGGCCGTACGCCACGTTGCCGGCGACGTGTTGAATCAGCGATATCTCGGTGCGCGTCCAGACCCGAGGCTCCTCCAGCTGGGCAATCCAGATAACGCCGAGCGATGCCTTTCCCTCGCCCACGGGCACGAACGCGGAGGCCCACGGGCCCATGCGCTCAGACCACGCCGCCAGCTCCTGGTCCTCAGGGGCCCACTCGTGGAAACGGTGGTCGTCCACGGCGAGCACTTCGGCGTCCGCCCACAACCGGTCCGCAACCTTATGCGCCGAGGACTCTTGGATACCGAGTCCCTCCGGCAGGGCTGCAAGGCCGGGGCGGTGCCACTGGGCAGCGATCCGCGGCACGCGGTGGTCGTCAAACGTGGTGAAGAGGACGCGGTCAGCGCCGAACGTTTCCCCGAATCCCGTCACCAGGTATTCCGAGATCTGGTGGGGGTCGTGGGTCGCGCGCACGGCGGCGGACACCTCCCGGAGCTTTTCGCGCAGCCGTTCGGCGCTTTGCCGGGCTTCGGAGCGCTGCGCAGCGCGACTGATCAATACGTCCGCCCGGTGAACCAGTTCCGCCGGCGCGGCGGGTTTTGCTATGTAGTCAGCCATACCCAGCATCCGGACGCTGTCCGTCGCGGATTCGTCTGCCAGATCCACCAGAAGAAGCAGCGGCGAATCCACCGGGGGGCCTGCCAACGAATGATCCGCGACGACAATGCTGGGACGGTGTTCCGCGAGCAGTGCGGCCAGGCTTTCGTGGCTGGAGGCCTTGGAAACCTCGAACCCTGCGGCCGACAGAACCGCGGCGGTAGCGGACAGGCGACTGCTGTCCGGATCCGCCACGATGGCTGTGCGTGGTACCAGTGAATCCTCCTGTGCCTGAATAACCACACTGCCCCCTTCGGTCCACGGTTGAGTACATTGTAGGGTGACATCAGTCGCACGCATTCCGTGCGTGCTGGCCCTGGCGGAAGGAAGGCTGGATATGTCCGGAAATCGCGAGGTGGAAAGTGAAGCGGACTTGACGCTCGGCGCCGACGGCGTTGTCCGGCTGACATGGCCACGGGACGCTGTAATAACGGGCCCGGATGCAGAGCGTGCCATGCTCAGGGTCAACGAGTTGTGCGGCGAAGACCGGCATCCCATGCTGGTGAACATGGCCACCACCGCTGATGTGACCCGCGGCGCCCGCGCAGTGTTCGGGCGGCCGTGCCAGGCATCCCGGATCGCACTGCTGGGTGCGTCACCGGTTGACCGGGTCCTGGCGAATTTCTTCCTGGGGATCAACTCAGTGCCGTGCCCCACGAAGTTCTTCACGTCCGAGCGTGACGCCCTCACCTGGCTTGCCTTGACGTAGTTCCTTCGGCGTTAACGTGGTGCCCCTATATTTGGACAATGCTCGCTGCCCTAAGAAAATACCTGATGGTCCCCAAGCTATTGCGGTTGTCCGCGGGCGCACCGAAAGACCACCACCTTGCCTGGGACAGGTTCTGGTCCGGCGTAAAAACCACCGGGGCCAGCGGCGACGTTCTGTGGGATTCCGGCAGCGACCACGAGATGCAGGGCTACCTCGGCAGGCTTCGCCTGCACCTGGACCCGGCCCTGCCGGTGGTGGACATCGGCTGCGGCAACGGCAGCTTCACCCGGCAACTGGCCAGGCATTTCCCGCATGCGGTGGGCGTGGACGTCTCGGACCACGCAGTCCGGCGCGCCCGCGCCGAATCGGACGGGCTGGCCAACATCTCCTACGCCGTCCGTGACATGACGGCTGCCGGTGCCGGGAGTTGGCTCGGGGAAGAGCTTCATGCCCTGGGCGGAGGCAGGGGCGGGGGCGGTGCGCCGCGAGCCGGAGCGAACGTCTTCATCCGCGGCGTCCTGCACGTACTGGGGGAACGTGACCGCTGTGCCCTGGCCGAGAACGTCCGTGCCATCACGGGGGTCAACGGCCGCGTCTTCCTCGCTGAAACAGACTTCCGGGGAAACGCCATCGATTACGTGTCACACCTCGGCGCGACCCTTCGGTCCATCCCCGCGCCCCTCGAAGGAGCCATCCGCGGGTTGCCGATGCCGGGACGCTTCGGCCCCAAAGAACGGAGCCTGGCATTCCCGGCCAGCCGTTGGACACTGATCGAGGACGGCCCGACGACGATCGAGACCATGCCCTTGTCCAACCCCGTCCGCGCCGACCTTATCCCGGGCTATTTCGCCGTGCTGCGGGCCAGAAACCGGGACTAGTTCCTGCCGTCGCTAGCCGCGGCCCATGCTGGTGCTGGGGTCGCCGTCCGCCTCGGACGGATCAGCCCGCAGCTCGTCCGGGTCAGGCCCGGGAAGACCGCCGGGGCCCGGTGTGTCATGCGCGGATGCGACGCCCAGGCCGGTATTGCCCCCATCCGGGCCTTCACCCGGTTCCGGGCTCCCGCCGGGTTCCGGGATCTGATGCGGATCATCCAGCGGCGGGGCGTCGTCAGGCCTGGTCTGGGGCCGCTCCGGCGGAGTCCCCGGCGGGGTTTCCCCTGGATCCACGGTATCCGTGGCATTGGAACCCTCACTGATGGAGGAATGAACCCGAATATCCTCCTTCGGGTTGCCCGGATCCGGCACATGTCCGTCGTCAGTTCTGGGCGCCGTGCCCGCCAGGTCCTCAACAGCGTTCCTGGCAGCCTCTTCGATGCTGTCTCCGATACCCATCGATCTGCTCCTCACTTTTCCACCGGCACTGCCTGTCGGCAGGAACCGATAAGCAGTGGTGCTGTCTCTCCAGATTTATCAGCATGCTTATGAATAGTCCAGAGCCCGACGGCGGACCCGTGGGTGCGTTTGTAGAAGCTGCCGGTCAGTGCCCGCGGTGGAAGAGGTTCGAAATCCTGCTGTGCTTCTGATTGGCGGCGCGGCCGTGGACCCGGGGAACGGGCTTCCCGGCAGTCCTGACATGGATGCCTGCAGCCCGGGTGGACTTGGGACCTGCCGCCCTGGCGTTCATCCGGGTTTCGCTGTCCGACTTGTTCGGCTTCAGATCGAGGTGCTTCATGAACTTTTTCATGACGCGGTCCAGAAGATTTGCCATGACAAGAATCTCCAATCTGTTCTGGCGGGCCCTTGCGGGCCCTGTTCTTTCAGCTCGGTTCTTTCAGCTTTGCACCGTGGCCGAGGCGCCTGCAAGGGTTCGTCAGGTACCAAGTTCCATCATCAGGGCCGGCAGCTCGTCGGCAAGCTCCCGGGCCAAGTACCCAAGGCTCCCGAGCCGGCTCGCCAGCCTGTCGCCGGCGGCGGCGTGGAGATGGGTGCCCCAGCAGGTGGCCTGCGCATCCGATGTTCCCCGGGCTCTGAGCCCTGCGATGGCCCCGGCCAGGATGTCACCGCTGCCGGAGGTACCCAGGCCGCCGTATCCGGTGGTGATTTCCCAGACCCGGACGCCGCCGGTGCCGTCGGAGTCGCCGGCGATGACGCCCTGGCAACTCACCACTGCACGGTAGCGCCGGGCGATCTCGGCAACGTCCTGATGCAGGTCCTTGACGTCCCGCCCCAGCAGGATTCCGGACTCGGTGATGTTCGGCGTCAGGATGAGCCGCCCGGCCCACGGACCGAGGTCATTGAGGAGATCCGGAAGGCAGCCCAAGGCGTAGGCATCAAGCACGACGGCGGGCCTGTCGGCGGACTCACCACCGGGGCTGTCGACGTCGGCGTTCGTGGAATCGAGTTTCAGCAGCTCCCTCAGGAGGGACTCCGTTTCCTCCATGTCATCCAGTCCCGGGCCCACCAGGATGGCCGCTGCTTTTCCCAGTTCGTCGGATAGAGCGGATACCCCGTGGCCCTGGACGGCGCCGTCGTCCGTTTCAGCAAGGCCCACCACCCCTGCCTCCGGCAACGCCACCGCCACCTGCACCGCCGTCGAACCCGCCACCGCCAGGGTGAGCCGGCCCGCGCCGGCGCGCAAGGCGGCGGTGCCGGCCAGGAGTGCGGCACCCGGAGTTTTGCGTGCACCGCCGATGACCAGCACAGATCCGCGGTCGTCCTTGCCGGACCCGCCGCCCGGCAGCGGCCAGCCGCGCAACAGGGTGGGAGTGACGGGCTCGGCTGCCGGTTTAGGCGGGGTGGACATTGGCGTCTCCCGCGTGTTCGGTCACCGCAACACCTTCGCTGACCAGGTGGTCGGCCATGTTGAAGCTCTCCAGGATCCAGGGGCCGGTCCCGTCCGGACGGACGAACCGGGTGAGGGAGGCGTTGAGGACGGTGGACGTCGCGGCGATATCCAGGACCTCCGGCTCGGTGAGCCCCTCCAGGATGTAGCGGAACAGCAGGATGAGGGCGTCGTGGCACACCAGCACCACCCGGTCAGCGCCCGGCTGACGTTCGAGGTCAGCCAGCAGGGAGCGAAGGCGAAGCACGACGTCGGCCCAGGACTCGCCGCCGGGCGGCCGGTAGTAGAACTTGCCCAGCCACCGCCGACGCGCCGCTTCCTCCGGAAGTCGGGCTTCCACGCCCGCGGAGGTCAGCATGTCCAGGATGCCCAGTTCCCGGTCGCGGAGCCGTTCGTCGATGAGGATCGCTGCCGGCCAGCCGCCGGTTTTCACGGCGAGTTCGGCCGTCTGGCGGGCACGGACGTACGGCGAGGACCACACCGCCGCGGCGCGCTGCTCATCGGGGAAATCAGCGAACAATCGGCCGAGGGCCAGCGCCTGGTCCCGTCCGGTGGCCGAAAGCTCCACGTCGGCATCCCGTGCCGGCACCTCGATGACATGGGCTCCGGACTGCCTGGCCATCGTGGCGGCCACGTTGCCCTCGCTTTCGCCGTGGCGTACCAGCAGAAGCTCGGTCAATCCCGTACTCATGGAACCCTTTCCTGAAGAATGTCGGTCATCGGATTGCGGCATTGCTACCCCCTTGGTCCGGGCCTGTTCCCCAGGCCGTCATCGCGCATTCATCGGCTGTCGATAGCTCAGGAAGGCCCACGTTACTACTGCCGGTGCGTCCTTGTCGCGGCATCCAGGGAAGGCTAGGCTGGCCACCCATCGGCTTGCATGTCTTTCCCTTCCCCGAAGAACGGATGAAAACCATGAGCAGTTACCACCCCGAGAACGACCCCTCGAATCCGGACCGGCCCGGCCGGGACGAAGCGGAGAAGGACGGTCTGGCATCCAAGGATTCCGGTGCCACTGCAAACCCTGACCCGCTGGAAGGCAACATCACCGGCTTGGAGCCCGGCGGAGGAGTTCCGCCCGGCGAAACGCCTCCGGCGGAGGACTCGATGAGTGGGGACCAGGGGCACGAGGAATAGCGGAGTCACCGCCGCCGCGGGCTATCCTCGACGGATGAAGGATGCCGTGGCAACAGAAGTCGAGGCCGGCGGCCTTCGGGGACGGATGTACGTCTCGCGCGCCGTATCCGGGGCCCGGCCGGGCGTTCCCGTTCGGCCGGGCGCTCCCGTTCGGCCGGGGTCCGCGGCGGAGGACCCCGCTGTTGTCCTCATTCACGGCATCGGAGTCTCGCACCGGTACCTTGCCCGGCTGCACCATGTGCTTGCAAGGACGGTGGACACCGTTTCGATCGACCTCCCCGGCTTCGGCTCCTCGCCACGCCCCGACCGCCAGCTGACGGTCGCGGACCACGGACGGTTCATCCACGACGTGCTGGATGGCGCCGGAGTGGGGCCTCGCGTCCTGGTGGGCCATTCCATGGGGGCGCAATTCGTCCTGGAGGCGGCCCTGCAGCGGCCGGACCAGGTATCGCACGCGGTACTGATGGGACCCGTGGTGGACGTCCGGCACCGCACGGTCCTCCGCCAGATGCTTGCGCTGACCAAGGACGCGCTCCTGTTCGAAACACCGGGCTCGAACGCAGTGGTCTTCAGCGATTACCTGCGGTGCGGCCCGGGCTGGTACTTCAAGCAGCTGCAGGTCATGATGGACTACCGCACCGAGGAGCGGATCAGGGAACTCGGCACGCCCGTCATGATCCTGCGCGGCGCCACGGACCCCATCGCCACAGGCGAATGGTGCCGGATCCTGGCCCGGCGGGCACCCGCGGGCACGTTGGCGGAGGTCCCGGGCTGCGGGCACGTGGTCCAGTACACCGGCACGGCGCAGGTGGCCGAGGCCATTAGCGGCTTTGCCGGCCTCCCCGGTTCCGAGGCTCCGGAACAGATGCTGCGCCGCCGGTAACCAGCCGTCGAAGCGCGCCGCTCTGCGGAACCCTTCGTTGCTGCACCGTTCTTTACATTGCAGGTCTTTACACTGCAGGCAAGCGCTTTCCGGCGGATGCTGGCAGGATAGACCCATGCGCATTCTCATCGCTCCGGACAAGTTCAAAGGGTCATTGACCGCTGCCCAGGCAGCCAGCGCCATTGCCGAGGGCGCGCTGCGCGTCTATCCGGATGCCGTGGCCACGCAGTTTCCAGTGGCCGACGGCGGGGAAGGCACCCTCGAGGCCGCCGTCGCGGCGGGCTACGAAGAGCGGCTGAATGCCGTCGTCGGACCCATCCTGGCGCCTATCGGTGCGGCCTGGGCCCTCCGCAAGGACGCTTTTGGCGGTACCACCGCCGTCATCGAAACCGCACAGGCATCCGGGCTGGCGCACATGGAGCCCACGCCGGCGAATGCGCTGCGGGCCCACAGCTACGGCTGTGGGCAGCTAATCGCCGCAGCGTTGGACGCAGGAGCCACGGAAATCGTGCTGGGCGTGGGCGGTTCGGCAATGACCGACGGCGGCAGCGGCGCCTTGCGCGCGCTCGGCCTGAAGCCGCTGGACGCCGCCGGAAACGTGGTTCCTTTGGGCGGCGGTTCCCTGGCGGATGTTGTGGGCGTTGACGTTTCCGGACTGGACCCCCGGCTGGCCGCCGTGAAGTTCCGGATTGCCGTGGACGTTCAGAACCCGCTGTTCGGAAATGAGGGAGCGGCGCACGTCTTCGGCCCGCAGAAGGGGGCCGACGCGGACGCCGTGGAACTGCTGGACGCGGGGCTCCGCAACTGGGCATCCGTTCTCCGGCAGGCCACGGGCCACGACGTCAACGTTCCCGGAGCCGGCGCGGCCGGCGGCTTCCCGGCGTCATTCCTGGCTTTCAGCGGCGCCACCCTCGAAGGCGGCTTCGCGCTGGTGGCGGGCCTGACCGGCCTCGCCGGCCAGTTGGCTGAAGCCGACCTGGTGATCACCGGCGAGGGTTCCATGGATTCGCAGTCGCTGGAGGGCAAGGCTCCGATTGCGCTGGCGGATGCTGCACATGAGCGGGGGATCCCCGTCATTGTGGTGGCCGGCCGCATCCTGGTCACGCCGGAGGACCTCGCCAAGCATGGCGTGGTGGCTGCGGCGCAGCTGCTGGACGTCGCAGCCAGCCCGGAAGACGCCGTCGCCAACGCTGCCAAGTACCTTGCCTGGGCAACCAGCCAGGTCCTGGAAGGCGCCTGACAGACGCGCTGGACAGAGACGCCCGACGGCGGCCGCCGGCTAGCAGCGGCCGGGGCCGCTAGGCCCCGGTCTCGTAGTGCGGTTCGGCCACCGGCTTGGACTCGGGCGATCCCCGTTCACGCAGGTAGACGGAAGCGCCCACCAGCACGGCAACGGCCAGGAACTCGCTCTGCCAGTTCTGGAAGGACTCGAACCAGAACCGGCTGGTGGCGAGGTATCCGAGCAGCGTCACACCCGGCTGCCCGTGGCTTTGCTGTTCCTCGCTGTACTCTTCGCTGCCGCCAATGGCATGGATGGTAAAGGATGCGAGGAACAGCAGCAGGAACATGATGGACAGGGAGTGCTCATACAGCTTCAGCACTAGCCCGCCGCGGCGCACCGGCCATGGCGTGGATGCCTTCACGGTCGCATCCCGCGGGTCCTGGTCCTGCGGCGCGGTACGGCCCATCGGTTTGGATTCCGAGGAGCCCTTCTGGAGGAGGAAGACCGTCAGGATGACGTACATGCCCATCTGCAGGAACTCCGATTCCCAGTTCTCGAAGGTGGCTTCAAGGAATGCCCCGGTGCCAAGGTACTCGGTGATGGTCACTGCCGGCTGGCCGTGGGCCGTCTGGTCTTCGCTGTAGTCGCTGGCCCCGCTAATGATCATGCCGCCGAAAAACACTAGGAAAAGTCCGATGTTGGCCAGCAGCAGCCCGTGTTCCTTAGCCCACTTCTTCATGGCGCCTCCCGATGAGTTTGATCGAACCGGGCGAGGATTACGCCCGGGCCTTTCGGCTAGTCCTGGGATGCCCGCTTGTGCAGCCACATCGGCACGAAAACAAGCAGCAGGATCATGACGGCGAGGAGCCCGCCGCCAGCGAGAAGCCCGGCCTCCCGTCCGGCGGTCACATCGAACACCAGCGACGCCGTTCCGGCGCTCAGGAGTGCGACTCCGGCCAGGGCCACTTTGGCAATCCGGTCAGCACTCTCGACGAGGGTTTCCTTCAGCTGCTTCCGGAAGAGCCTGCGATGCACGCTCACGGGGAGGAGGATGAGGGCCGTGATGAGTGCGGCCAGTACCACGTTGGCTAGATAGAGGCCCACCTGGTAATCGTCCAGTCTCTCGAAGCGTTGCTGGAAGGGAATGGTCAGGAGAAAGCCTGCGAGGATCTGGACGCCGGTCTGCAGTACCCGGAGTTCCTGGAGCAGTTCCGCCCAGTTGCGGTCCATCTGCTCGTTAACGGTCTCGTTCCTGCCGTCGCCAACCACGGCATCGTGTTCTGACATGGACTCACCTCCGGGCCTGGCGCGCGGCGCGCGCAACTGACTCTCAACCTAGGCTTGAAGCCTCGCACTAGCAATACTAAGTTTGCTGACTAATTTGTCCAAAACGGTGGACTTGCCCTGTCCGCTGGGATAGTTTCGAAGAGCCGGTCACGCACCGGACGCAGGCAAAACCGAGACATTAGCGAGGTGGAGAATGACCGAAAACAAGCAGGACCACCAGCCGCAGGACCCCCGGACGGGCTACCACGAGGGGCCGTTCCCGGAACAGGTGCAGGAACAGCCGGGGCTCACGGCGCCCATGGAGCCGAAGCCTGATCATGGCGAGGAAAGCTACGAGGGAAGCAACGCGCTTGCAGGCAAGGCGGCACTCATCACCGGGGGAGACTCAGGGATCGGAAAAGCCGTGGCCATTGCGTTTGCCCGCGAGGGGGCCGACGTCGCCATTTCCTACCTTCCCGAAGAGCAAGCCGACGCCGAGGACACAGCGGCGTGGGTCCGGAAGGCCGGGCAGCGGGCTCTGCTGCTGCCGGGCGACGGGCGCAGTGAAGAGTTCAGCACCAGGATTGTGGAGGACACGCTCGCGGAGTTCGGCCACCTGGACGTGGTGGTCCTGAACGCGGCCTACCAAAAGAACCGCGACAGCTTTGAGACGCTTCCCACCGAGGAATTCGACCGCGTTTTCAAGACCAACCTCTACTCGCTGTTGTGGACGGCCAGGGCCGCCGTGCCGCACCTCAAAGCAGGGGCATCCATCATCACCACAGCATCGATCCAGGCCTTCAACCCGTCGCCGGGCCTCATCGACTACGCCATGACCAAAGGCGCGCAGGTGGCGTTCACCAAGGCACTGGCCCAGGAACTCGGGCCCAAGGGCATCCGGGTTAACGCGGTTGCCCCGGGGCCCATCTGGACGCCGCTGATTCCCGCCACCGAATGGCCGGAGAAGCTGCCGAAGTTCGGCCAGGACACTCCGTTGGGCCGGGCAGGTCAGCCCGCGGAGCTCGCGGCCGCCTACGTCCTGCTCGCCTCGGATCACGGATCCTACATCTCCGGCGCCGTTCTTCCGGTGACGGGCGGCAAGGGCCTCTGATCCCCAGACTCACCAAACAAGTGCGACCAGCAGGAGGTATGACATGACGCAGGAGAACCAGGGAACGCCCATCGAGGAAGAAGGCGGTTACGGAACGCCCACGGTCGAGCAGGAAATGGGTGGTGCCGACACGAAGAAGTTTGCCCAGCCGCGTGAGGAAGAGGCATTCGACGCGGCGGGCTTAAGCCAGGACAGCCCGGATGGCGAGACCTACCCCGCCGGGGCGCCGGACCTCAGCCAGTTCGGCGCCGAAGACCAAGACAGCGCAGGAGAACCCGGAGCGGGACGCTTCGGAGGAACGGAGGACCAGATGAGCGCAGAAAATGAAAGCGCGGACCCCGGCTTCGAGCCGGACACCACGGGGACAGATGGCGGTGACGCGGCGGTGCCTTCTTCGGAGGCGGAAATGGACGAGTCCAACACCGAGGATCCCGATGCCGGGCGGCCGTTCTCCTCGGAGCCGGGGCAGGACGCGGCCGGGATTCCGGACGGCAGCGGCACCGACCTGCCGGACAGCAAGGCGCCCAAAGACCGCGACGACGACACCTTCGACGCCGGATAATCCAAGGCCGGGTTGACGGGCGGGCGGCTTATGAAAGCCGCCCGCCCGCCGTCGGTTACCGCCGCTTTTTCGGAGTCCGCTTGGCGGCGTTAATGGCGGCCTTGGCTGCCGGGGGCAGGCCCGCCTGCTCGGTCTCCGGTTCAGCCACGCTCCCGCGGGCCTTCGCGATCGCCGTCATGCCGTGGTAGATGACCAATGCGGCGGCGGAGCCCAGGGCGATGCCGGTGAACGTCAGTTCGCCGATGGTCCAGGTGTAGTCGGCGATCCCGATGATCAAGGCCACCGCGGCGGTGGTCAGGTTAACCGGGTTGGAGAAGTTGACCTTGTTCTGGACCCAGATCTTGACGCCCAGGACGCCGATCATGCCGTACAGCATGGTGGCCGCACCGCCCAGCACTCCGGCGGGAACCGTGGCGATCAGTTCGCCGAATTTGGGCGAGAAGCTGAGGATGATCGCGAAGATGCCAGCCACCCAGTAGGCGGCCGTCGAGTACACCTTCGTGGCGGCCATGACACCAATATTCTCGGCGTAGGTGGTGGTTCCCGAACCGCCGCCGAAGCCGGCCAGCACGGTGGCGGCGCCGTCCGCCATCAGGGCACGGCCGGAGACGCCGTCGAGGTTCTGGCCGGTCATGGCGGAGACGGATTTCACGTGGCCGATGTTTTCGGCCACCAGCACAAGCACCACGGGGACAAAGAGCCCCACGACACCCAGGTGGAATTCTGGCGTCTGGAACTGCGGCAGGCCCACCCAGGCCGCTGAGTCCATCTTGGAGTAGTCCACCTCACCGCGGATCATGGCCACCAGGTAACCCGCCACCACGCCCACCAGGATGCTGAGGCGGCCCAGGATGCCTTTGAACAGCACGCTGACCAGGATGATGGTGGCCAGGGTGATCACCGCGGTGACAGGGGCGGCATCGAAGTTGTTTTTTGCTGCCGGGGCGAGGTTCAGTCCGATCAGGGCCACGATGGCTCCGGTGACAATGGGCGGCATGAGCCGGTTGATCCAGCCGGCTCCGAATTTCTGCACCACGGCGCCGATGACGGCCAGCCCGGCGCCGGCGAGCACCACTCCGCCCAGCGCGCCGGGAACACCGAACTGCTGCTGCGAGGCCATGATGGGGGCGATGAACGCAAAGCTTGAGCCGAGGTAGCTGGGCACCCGGCCCTGCGTGATCACCAGGAAGAGCAGCGTTCCGATGCCGGAGAAGAACAGCGTGGTGGCCGGCGGCATGCCGGTGATGATGGGCACCAGGAACGTGGCACCGAACATGGCCACCACGTGCTGCATCCCCACTCCGATGGTCAGCGGCCAGGTTAGGCGTTCACCGGGGGCCACCACCTCGCCGGGGCGGACCGACTTTCCGTTGCCGTGAAGCTTCCATTTGGTACCAAGCATGCTCATGGCCGGGAGCCTTTCAAAGAAGTATGTGTCGGGAGGGGGAAGGAATCTTCCGGAGCAACATTACCGCGCAGGCCGTGCGGCGCGCCCCGGCCGGCAGGCGTACAGGCAGGCACCCGTTCCCGCGGCGTGGGGAACGTCACGCGCAGTCACGGGAAGAGGAACTATTCGCTTGAAGTTGCAACTATAGAAACCAGAACCGCCGGCCGCCTCCGGGTGAGCGGGCCCCTCGAAAGGTATGCAGATGACAATTGCCCATGAAGAAGCAGTGATCGACGCAGCCGCAGTGGATGCGATTTTCGCTGAAGCCCGTACGGCCAACGCCTTCACCGGTGAGGTCACGGATGAGCAGGCCCGCGCCATTTACGAACTGACCAAGTTCGGCCCCACGGCTTTCAACTCCCAGCCGCTCCGCGTGACCTACGTCCGCTCCGATGAAGCCCGCGCACAGCTCGTGGAGACCCTCTCGGCGGGTAACCGCGCCAAGACCGCTTCCGCTCCGCTGGTCGCGGTCCTCAGCTACGACACCGCCTGGCAGGATCAGTGGGACAACTTCCTGCCCGGCTACAACGCCCCCAAGGCCATGTACGATGCGTCGCCGGATCTCGCGGCCAGCACGGGCAACAACAACGCACACCTCCAGGCCGGCTACTTCATCCTGGCGGTCCGCTCCCTCGGGTTCTCCGCCGGCCCCATGACCGGCGCTGACTTTTCCGCCATTGATGCGGCGTTCTTCCCCGCCGGGGACCAGAAGAGCTTCCTGGTGGTCAACATCGGCCAGCCCGGTCCGGACGCCTGGGGCGAAGCGAAGCCGAAGTTCGCTTACGCGGACGTCGTACGCACGGTCTAGGCGTCGTACGCACCGTCTGACCCTCTCTCACTTAATGCACGTTAAGCAGCGACGCTCTCTCACTTACTGCACATTTAACAGCGATGCTCTCTCACTTTTCTAAAGAAAGTGAGAGAGCATCGCTGTTTTTCCGGCATTAAGTGAGAGAGCGTCGCTGTTTTTCCGGCATTAAGTGAGAGAGCGTCGGGTCAGGCGATAACCCCGTCAACCAGTGCCTTGGCTTCGGCCTGGACCTCCTTGAGGTGCTCGGCGCCCTTGAAGGACTCTGCGTAGATCTTGTAGACGTCCTCGGTGCCGGACGGGCGGGCGGCGAACCACGCATTCTCGGTGACCACCTTCAGGCCGCCGATCGATGCGCCGTTGCCCGGAGCCTCGGTGAGCTTGGCCGTGATCGTCTCGCCGGCGAGTTCGGTGGCGGTGACGTCCGACGGCGACAGCTTGCCGAGCGCTGCCTTCTGCTCGCGCGTGGCGGCGGCGTCGATCCGGGCGTACACGGGATCGCCGAACTGGTCGGTGAGGCCCTTGTAAAGCTGCGAAGGAGACTTGCCTGTGACGGCCGTGATCTCCGAGGCCAGCAGGGCCAGCAGGATGCCGTCCTTGTCCGTGGTCCACACGCTGCCGTCCATCTTGTTGAAGGACGCACCGGCGGATTCCTCGCCGCCGAACGCGCCTTCGCCGGACAGCAGTCCGGGAACGAACCACTTGAAGCCCACGGGAACCTCAACGAGTTTGCGGCCCAGGCTCTCGGCCACGCGGTCGATGATGGAGGAGGACACGAGGGTCTTGCCGATCACCGACTCCGGGTTCCACCCCTTACGGTGGCGGTAAAGGTAATCGATGGCGACGGCGAGGTAGTGGTTCGGGTTCATCAGCCCGCCGTCCGGTGTGACGATGCCGTGGCGGTCGGCGTCGGCGTCGTTGCCCGTGGCGACATCGAAGGGTGCGGACCCGTCCGCACCAACAGACATCCGGTTGATCAGCGAGGCCATGGCGGACGGCGAGGAGCAGTCCATCCGGATCTTCTCGTCCCAGTCCAGGGTCATAAAGGCCCACTGCGGATCAACAGTGGGATTCACCACTGTGAGGTTCAGGTGGTGGCGCTCCCCGATCTCCCCCCAGTAGTCCACCGAAGCGCCGCCCATGGGGTCGGCGCCGATCCGGACGCCGGCCTCGCGGATGGCGTTCAGGTCCAGCACGGACGGGAGGTCGTCCACGTAGCTGCTCAGGAAGTCGAACTTCCCGGTTGTCTCAGCTGCCAGGGCATCCGCAACCGGGATGCGCTTGACGCCGCGGAGCCCGTTTTCCAGGAGTTCGTTGGCCCGGTTGGCGATCCAGCCGGTGGCGTCAGTGTCCGCAGGTCCGCCGTGCGGCGGGTTGTACTTGAAGCCGCCGTCACCGGGCGGGTTGTGGCTCGGAGTGACCACGATGCCGTCCGCCTGCGGTGCGCCGGCAGGGGCGTTCCGGTTGTGGGTCAGGATGGCGTGGCTCAGCGCAGGAGTCGGCGTGTAGCCGTGGCGGGCGTCGATCAGCACATTCACGCCGTTGGCTGCCAGGACTTCGAGCGCGGAATTTTGGGCCGGTTCGCTGAGGCCGTGCGTGTCTTTTGCCATGTACAGCGGGCCGGTGATGCCCTGCCCGGCACGGTATTCCACGATCGCCTGGGTGATGGCCACGATGTGGGGCTCATTGAACGAAGCCTTCAGGCTGGACCCCCGGTGCCCGGAGGTGCCGAACGCAACGCGCTGGCCCGGATCGCTCAGATCGGGGGAAACATCGTAGTACGCATCCAGGAGCGCAGTGAGGTCAACAAGGTCTTGGGGTTGGGCAACTGTGCCCGCGCGGCTAGCCATGGCACCAGCATGCCAGACGACAGCGGGGCACAACACGGTTTGTCCGGAATCCGGCCCCTATGACGCCGAATTTCATCCGGCATTTACCAATTTATTGCCTTTTGCATTTATTAAGGGGCAGTAATTCGCCGCAGAAAAGCGAGTAGTGGCGCCAAAACTACCTATATACCGGCTGTCCGCAGGCTGCTAATTTTCTAAACAAATTACGACGGCGGTGCCCTCCGCCGCCGTCAGCGTTGCAGTGAATCCAGTTGCGGCGTACCCGGTTGCGGCGAATCCAAGGGGAGGTCAGTTCATGGCAGCAGGCGACGGAGCGTCAGAGCAGTCACGGCTGGCCGCAGAGCGCATCGCTCGGCTCAAGCGCCGGCTGGACCATCCCGAGCGCGCCGCCGAACCGTGGGGTGCCGGCACGGAGGGGGGGCGCCTTACCGCGAACCGGCTGGGCGAACTGACCCCGCAGGGCTGGTTCCTGCTGCACGACGTTCACTGGCCCGGGCGGCCGCTGGCTAGTCTTGACCACGTGCTGGTGGGGCCCGGAGGAGTTGTGGTGGTGGATGCCAAGACGTGGTCCGGCAACGTTGAAGTCCGGGACGGCGTCCTCAGGCAGAACGCCTATTCACGCAACCCGGGAGTGGAGGGCGCCCTGGGGCAGGCGGCAGCCGTGGCTGCGCTGCTCGACGCGCCCCACCGCCACCTGGTCCGCTCCATCATCTGCCTGACCGGCCAGCCGGACTTCGCCGACGTGACGGGCTCCGGTGTCGCTGTGCTGGGCATCAACCACGTAGTTGCGCGGGTGGCGGCACTCCCGGCAGTACTTGACCCGCCGACGGTGGTCGGCCTTTATTCTCGGCTGGGACAACAATTGACCCAGCCGCAGTCACCCGGAGCGCGAAACTACCCTCATGTCCCCACCCGCTCGAACCAGGGTGCGGTGTATCCGCCGCCGCTTCCCAGCCGCTATCACGGCTCAGCGGCCGGCAACGTCACAGGCGGCCCCGTCTCCCTGCACATGGGGAGATCTGCACAGGACCGCGGGCGACAGTTGGCGGCCGGTTTATGGACCCTGCTGCTCCTGGGGGTCGTGGTGTTCTCACTGTCGGTGCCGCTCTGGGCCCGGTAGTCGTCCGCTGGCTGGCTTCTCAGCTGGAGGGTCACGGGTCTATCACGGCCGCCCACCTCCGGGCGGCGCGTTGATAGGCTGGGTTAGCCACCAAAAAGGGGATTTCCCATGACGAACCAGCCTGCCTCCGGTGATGAGGGGACGCCCGAGGGCTACCAGCCGCCGTCGTATATTCCACCGCAAGGGTCACAGCCAGTGCCTCCCGGACCGTATGGCCAGCCGCCAGCCTATGGCCAGCCGCCGGCTTACGGCCAGCAGCCCGGACCGTACGGCACCGCCTACGGGCAGCCCTCCTACTACGGCGCGCCGCCCGAGCCCAAGGGACTCAGCATCGCGAGCCTGTGCTGCGGCATCGCGGTGTTCCTCGGGCTGGGTCTTTTCATCCTGCCGCAGATTGCCGCCGTGGTCCTGGGCCATCTGGCACTGCTCCGGGAACCCGCAGGCCGCGGGCTCGCCATTGCCGGCCTGGTCCTTGGCTACCTCGGCCTGGCGCTTACGGCGATTGTGCTCACGTTCGCCGTGGCGGCGATCTTCGCCGCAGCCAACAGCTACGGCTACTGAAAGGTCCGGCTGGCTGCAGGACTCCACCGGACCTTTCGACGGCGGGCGACGGCGGCTCATCGGCTCAGCGTACGCCGCCCATGAGCTTCCTGATGGCCGGCGAGGCTGCCGCGAGGCCGACGGCGAGCACCATGGCGGTGCCGCCGATGCCGATGAAGTACGGCAGTTCGTCGTCGGGGTTGTACAGCCCGGACAGGATGCCCGCCAGTGTGGTGCCGAGGGAAACCGAGAGGAAGAACAGGGCCACCATCTGCGTGTGGAATGCCTGCGGGGCCAGTTTGGTGGTGACGGACAGCCCGATGGGGGAGAGGAAGAGCTCAGCCAGGGTGAAGAGCAGCAGGATGCCGACCAAGGCCAGGAGGGGCGTCTTGCCGCTGCCGGCCAGCGGGATGAAGGCCAGGAAGGCGAGCCCCATCACGAACAGGCCGATGGAGAACTTCAGGGCCGAGCCCGGCTGCCTGTTGCCGAGGCGGGTCCACAGGGCTGCCATGATGCCCGCGAAGATGATGATGAACACCGGATTGATGGACTGCACCCAGGCTGCCGGCATTTCCCAGCCGAACACGTTCCGGTCCAGTTTCTCCTCCGAGTACACGGCAATAAACGTGAACTGCTGCTGGAAGAGCGCCCAGAACGCCGCGGAGGCGACGTACAGCGGGATAAAGGCCACCACCCGCTTGCGTTCGGTCCCATTGACCTTCCTGCTGGAGAAGATCAGGCCGAAATACAGCAGGGAAGCGCCGATGGCCGCGTAGGCCATAGACATGGCCAGGTTTTCCGCGTTGACCGCCCCGGTGGCCAGGAGGACCGCCACCGCGGCGGCAATGCCCAGGAAGATCAGCCCGTACCGGGTGCGCTGGTTTGCCGGGAGCGGGTTGGGCACGCGGTGCGCCTCGTCGGGAAGTTTCCTGCGCCCAAGCGCGTAGATGCCAAGCCCAAGGGCCATGCCGGCGGCGGCGGCGCCAAAGCCCCAGTGGAACCCCTGGCTTTCCTGCAGCCAGCCGGTGACCAGCGGGCCGATCAGCGCGCCGGCGTTGATGCCCATGTAGAAGATGGAGAAGCCGGCGTCGCGGCGCTCGTCCTTCTCCCCGTACAGGGTGCCCACCAGCGCGGTGGCGTTGGCTTTCAGGCCGCCGGAGCCGACCCCCACCAGCACCAGGCCGGCAATGAGTCCCGGGATGCCGGGCACCAGGGCCAGGGCAATGTGGCCGGCCATGATCAGGACGGCCGAGCCGAACAGGACGCGTTCCGAACCGAAGAGCCGGTCAGCGAGCCACGCGCCGAGGATGGTCGAGAGGTAGACTCCGCCGCCGTAGGCGCCCACCAGGCCGGCGGCCAGGCCCTGCTCGATTTCCAGGCCGCCCTGGGCGGCCGTGAAGTACATGTAGTAGAGGAGGATGCCCTGCATTCCGTAGAAGGAGAAGCGCTCCCACATTTCCACGGAGAAGAGGCTGGCCAGCATCTTTGGGTGGCCGAAAAATGACGTGTCGCCCGGCGTCGTGGCGGGGCGATCGGATAAATGAGTGGTGCTCATTTACTTAAGAGTGGCACTGCGGTGCGTGATTGTCACATTCCCGCAGGGAGGAATCAAGGCGGACTCGCTGGCCGGACGCTCCGGTTAGAACCCGATCTGCGCCGCCACTTGCAGCAGCAGCGCCTCGGATCCGATCGGCCCCACCAGCTGGATCCCCATGGGCAGGCCGGCGCCGGGCGAGCCTTCCGTCCAGTGCACGGGGATGCTGATGGCGGGCAGGCCGCACACATTGACCATGCTGGACCACGGAGCGAATTCGCATTGCTTCCGGTAATCGCCGTCGGCGTCGCCGGCCCATTCCGAGGCGGGCCAGTAGCCGTCCCCGTGGGAGGCTCCCGTGAACCAGCCCACGGGACGCGGTGTCTGGGCCAGTGCCGGCGTCAGCATGAGGTCCCACTGGGCGTACTGGGAGACTGTGTCGCGCTCGAACTGCCGCAGGAAGCCCAGGGCCTCGTTGAGTTTCGACGCACTCCTTTGCTGCGCGCGACGCCGGAACGTGCGCGTGAGCGGGGTCAGCAGCGCTTCGCGCTGCGGCGCAATCCGGGCGCTCCCGACGCCGGCCGTCCACGCCGTCGTGAACGCATCCGGGTAGCGGTTGTCATACCGGATGGCCGCTTCGGCGGTGGAATGTCCCGCCGCTTCGAGCAGGCGGACGCCTTCCTTGAGCGCGTCCATGGCTTCCTGGTCCGGCATAAACGGAAAGATTGCCTGCCAGGGGCTGTCCAGGCTCACGCCGATCCGCAGCCGGCGCGGCGGCCGGGACAGGGATGTGAGGTACTGGCCGGAGCCGGCTCCCGGCGCGGACACCAGGGCGTCAAGCATCAATGCGGCGTCCCCCGCCGACCGCGCCAGCGGGCCGGCCACCACCAGCCGGGCGGGATCTCCGGTGCTTTCGCCGGCCGGGACGAGGCCGCGCCCCGGCTTCAGGCCCACCAGCCCGCACGCCGCCGCCGGGATCCGGACGGAGCCGCCGCCGTCGGACCCGGGAGCGAACGGGACCAGGCCGGCCGCAACGGCTGCGGCGCTGCCGCCCGAGGAGCCGCCCGAGCTGCGGCTCAACGCATGCGGATTCCGCGACGGCGGTGCGATCAGGTTTTCGCTGTAGGCCGTCAGGCCGAACTCCGGAACCTGGGTCTTGCCCAAAGAGATGGCGCCGGCACCCTTCAATACCGCCGCCAGGGCACCGTCCACGGTTGCCGGCTTGCGGTCCAGAGCGGCGCTGCCGTGGGTAGTCACCACGCCCGCTACATCGGTCAGGTCCTTAAAGGCCACCGGCATGCCGTGCAGTTGCGGGAGCTCCGGCAGGCGGGAATGCGGCGGGCGGGAGTACAGCGCATCGGCGGCCGCGGCATCGGCCAGCGCCTGTTCCGCAGTGACAGTGATGAACGCGCCGAGGCCGGGATTGCGTGCCGTTATCCTGGCAAGGAAGTGCTCCGTCACCTCCCGCGCGGAGAGCCCGCCCGAGTGGAGCGCATCGCGGAGCGCCACCGCGGATAATTCGTGGATTTCAGCCAAGGAAGCGGGCCTCCAGCCGCTCTTCGGCCACGGTAGCGGCGTCACCTTCCACTTGGCGGGTGACGCGGTACGCGGACTTGCCGCGCACTTCGGTGACCGCCTCCACAAGGTCCGTCCCGAAGTAGACCAGCCCCGCGCCGTCGTCCGTGCAGTGTGTTTCGCCCAGCGTGCCGTCTGCCACGAGCCGGTGCACCAGCGGGCGGCGTTGGTCCTCGGAGTCATAGTGCACGCCGTTCGCATAGGGCAGGAAGCCCAGGGCGTTTGTCACGGGACGCAGCTGCGGTCCGAACGAATCCGTGGTGCCGCCCTGGTACCAGCAGATGGACCCCGCCGAGACCCCGGCGAGGACCACTCCGCGTTCCCACACCCGCCGCAGGATTCGGTCGAGGCCGTGCGCCCGCCACACGGCCAGCAGGTTCACCACCGACCCGCCGTTGACCCACACCACGTCCTGCTCCAGGAGGTGCGCTTCCGGATCGTCGATGCTGGGCATGGTGAAAAGGTTGAGGTGGCTGAAATCGAAGCCCGCGATTCTCGCCGCCTGGTCCATCTCCGCGTTGAACCAGCGCTGGTCGCCCGCTGCAGTGCCGATATGCGTGACGCGCGGCGCCCGCCCGGTAACGCCGGAAAGTTCGACGGCGTGGTGCAGCAATGCGTCAAACTCCAGGCGTGAACGCGACCCGGCTTTGTAGCCGCCGGATGTTGCCAGGATGGTTGGCTGTTGGGCTGTCATCAACGTTCCTCCCTTGCGGTCCCCTTGAAGCGTAACGTGCCCCGGATTCGGGATGGCCGCCCGGGCGGAGGCTACGCTGGAGGTAGACCTTCATTTTCCGGAGAGGACACCCATGAGCGACTTCGAAACTGTGACCGTGACCGACGTTCCGGCGGACGCCAAGATCCTTGACGTCCGGGAAGACTACGAGTGGTCGGCCGGGCACGCCGAAGGTGCCCTGCACATTCCACTTGACCAGCTGCCGGCCCGGCTCGGCGAGCTGGATCCGGACGAGGACCTGTACGTCATCTGCCGCACCGGCGGCCGTTCCTTCCGAGCGGCCCAGTGGCTCGTGGGGCAGGGCTATACGGCCCATAACGTTGCCGGCGGAATGGACCAGTGGCTCGAATCGGGCCTGCCGCTTGTTTCGGACAACGGCCTCAAGCCCGTCATCCTCTAAATCGTGCCCCGTTCGCCTGCCGGGCCCTAGCCGCCCGCCCGGGCCCTAGCCGACCGCCCTGGCCCTTGCCGCCCCCCGGGCGGCCTTGAAGTTATCTGAGAAGGACAGTCCATGCCCGCGATGCCCGTCACCTACACCTTCCTCGGCCCGGAGGGCACGTTCACCGAGGCCGCGCTGATGCAGGTGCCGGGCGCCGCTGAAGCCGTCCGCATCCCGTCCTCCAACGTGAACACCGCACTCGACAAGGTCCGGAACGGATCCGCGGATGCTGCCATGGTGCCCATCGAGAATTCCGTGGAGGGCGGGGTTACCGCAACGCTGGACGCCATCGCCTCCGGCCAGGAACTGAGGATCGTCCGCGAAGCGCTGGTGCCCATCAGCTTCGTCCTGGTTGCCCGCCCCGGCGTGGAAATCCCGGATATCCGCCGGATCTCCACGCACGGCCACGCCTGGGCGCAATGCCGGCTCTGGGTGGAAGCCAACATGCCCGATGTGGAATATATCCCGTCGTCCTCCACCGCGGCCGGCGCCATGGGGCTGCTGGACGAAGAGGGAGCCCACTACGACGCCGCCATCTGCGCCCCGATCGTGGCCACCGAGCAGCCCGGACTCCGGGTGCTGGCCGAGAACATCGGGGACAATCCCGGGGCGGTGACGCGCTTTGTGCTGGTCAGCCGGCCCGGTGCGCTGCCGCACCGCACTGGCGCGGACAAGACCACCGTGGTGGTTCCGCTGCCGGAGGACCGGCCCGGTGCGCTGATGGAAATCCTGGACCAGTTCGCCACCCGGGGCGTGAACCTGAGCCGCATCGAATCACGCCCAACCGGGCAGTACCTTGGCCACTACTTCTTCAGCATCGACGCCGACGGCCACATGGAGGACGCCCGCGTGTCCGATGCGCTGGCCGGGTTGCACCGGATCAGTCCGGCCACGCGCTTCCTGGGCTCCTACCCGCGGGCCGACGCGCAGAGTCCGGAGGTGGCGCCGCACACCTCCGACGAAGCATTCCACGCCGCACATGAATGGGTATCGGGAATACTGAAAGGGGCATCGACCGAGCCTGTTCATGCCCCGCAAGGTTCGCCCACAGCTTAGGCAAATGCCCTTCCGGGTACTTCCCCGCCTGCACGGCAGTGCGTATGCTTGCCTGATCCATTGGGGAGACCTCTACCGGAAGGAGCGGGTCATGTCAGGATCCAGCAGCGACAACGACGGCCAGGGAATGATTGTCAATCCCAAGCCCACTGCGGATAACCAGGATTGGGACGGCGACGACGCCGACAGGGCGGATCGCCTGCGCTTCGAAGAGGAGCAAGCCATGATCCGCGAGCAGTCCGAAGCCCGCGCGGCGGCAAAAGCCGCAGCCGAGGCGGAGGAGAAAAAGGCCAGCGCCTGAGTCCGGCCTACTGCTTCGGGGAGGACACTTCCCCTGCGGGCGTTTCGGCGCCTTTGCTTTCCGGAACACGAACCAACAGCGAGCCCGGCTGGACCTGCACGGTGACGTCGGTAGCCTCTCCGGAGGGATCGCCGTCCACCTGCGTGGCCACCGGCTCGGCGCATTTGATGACGATCTTGCCGGAGCGGTAGTAGCTCATCACCGGCAGGTTCCGCTTGTGCTTGAACATGATCTTTGTGTACATAGCGATCCACCCGATGGCGCTGCGCGGGCTCATCACCACCACGTCCAGCATGCCGTCGTCGATCATTGCCTGCGGGATGAAGTCGATGCCGCCGGGAATGAGTCCGCAGTTGGCGAAGAGCACACTGCGGATCTTCCGGGACTGTTCCGGCTGGTCGTCCAAGGCGATGGAAACCTTTTTGCGGCGCCCGGGCAGGTGCCTGACGCCGGCCTCGGTGTAGGCGAGCCAGCCCACGGCCTTTTTCAGCCCGTCGTTGGTATCCCCGACGACTTCGGCATCCATGCCCATGCCGGCGATGACCAGGAATGCGTGCTCTGACGAGGCGCCGGTCCGCGAGTTCCTGATGCCCATGCGGGCCGTGTCGATGTGCCGCTGGTGTCCGAAGAGTGCTGTCTGGATGCTGCCGTGGACATCGTTGACGTCCAGGTGGATGTTCCTGGCCAGCAGGTTTCCGGTACCCAGCGGGATCAGTCCCATGGGTACGTTCGTGTGGGCCAGCTTCTCAGCCACCACGCGAACGGTGCCGTCCCCGCCGCCCACCAGGACGACGTCGGCCCCGCTCGCGAGTGCTGCCTCAGCCTGCGAATATCCGGGGTCCTCGGCCGTGGTTTCGAAAAAGACGGGGGCTTCCCATCCGGCGGACAGGCAGGCGCGCTGGATCAGGGCACGGGCCTCGTCCGACTTGGCCTTGACCGGGTTCATCACCACGGCCACCTTTTGTTGCACCATGCCCGGATGGTGCGTGTCCTCCTGGACGGCACTGCGAGTATGCAGTGCCTTCAGCCTCCGCACGCCCCACCAGCTGGAGACCGCGAAAGCCAGGGCCGCAGCCAGGATGAGGTAGAGCAGCCAATCGTTCATGGTGCTCCAACACTATCCCGCGGCGACTATCCCGCGGCGACGTGCAGCGCCACCGCGTCATGGCGGGCGCATTCGATACTCTTGTCTGGTGATCGACGTAAAAGACCTCAGCGAAAATCCGGACAAGTTCCGTGCCAGCCAGCGCGCCCGCGGCGCCGACGAGTCCGTGGTGGATGCGATCATCTCGGCAGACGCGGCACGGCGCGCGGCCTTGATCCGCTTCGAAAACCTCCGCGCCGAGCAGAACGCGTTCGGCAAGAAGGTGGCCCAGGCCAAGGGCGAGGAAAAGCAGGCCCTGTTGGCAGAGGTCAAGGTGCTGGCCGCATCGGTCAAGGCCGCATCGGCTGAGGCTGACGTCGCCCAGGCCCAGCAGGAGGAGCTCCTCCGTGCCATCCCAAACCTGATAGTGGACGGCGTTCCGGAAGGCGGCGAGGACGACTACGTTGTGGTCAAGACCGTCGGCGAACCCCGGGAGTTCCCGGATTTCGAGCCGAAGGACCACCTGGAAATCGGTGAGCTGATCGGTGCCATCGACATGGAGCGCGGCGCCAAGGTATCGGGTTCACGCTTCTACTTCCTCCGCGGCGTGGGCGCCCGGCTGGAGATGGCCCTCCTGCAGATGGCCATGGAGCAGGCCATTGATGCGGGCTTCGTCCCCATGATCACCCCCACGCTGGTCCGTCCGGAAACGATGCAGGGCACCGGATTCGACGTCAAGCACGACGCCGAGATCTACCGCCTCGCCGAAGACGACCTTTACCTGGTGGGCACCTCGGAAGTTGCCCTGGCCGGGTACCACGCGGACGAGATCCTGGACCTCTCCGCCGGCCCCATCCGCTATGCCGGCCAGAGTTCCTGCTACCGCCGCGAGGCCGGCTCACACGGCAAGGACACCCGCGGAATCATCCGGGTCCACCAGTTCAACAAGGTGGAAATGTTCATCTACACCACAGTGGAAGAAGCCGCTGCCGAGCATGAGCGCCTGCTCGCGTGGGAAGAGGAGATGCTGGCCAAGTGCGAGCTCCCTTACCGCGTCATCGACACCGCCGCCGGCGACCTCGGCAACTCTGCTGCCCGGAAGTTCGACTGCGAGGCCTGGGTGCCCACGCAGGGCGCCTACCGCGAGCTCACGTCCACCTCGAATTGCACCACGTTCCAGGCCCGCCGCCTGAACATCCGCGAGCGGGTGCTGAACGAGGACGGCGCACCCAAGGGAACCCGCGCCGTCGCCACCCTGAACGGCACGCTGGCCACCACCCGCTGGATCGTGGCCATCCTGGAGCACCACCAGAACGAGGACGGCTCGGTGAACGTCCCCCGGGCGCTCCAGAAGTACCTCGGCGGACTGGAAGTGCTGCCCGTCCTGTAGCTTTTGCTGGTTTGCTGAGAAATCCCCGTCACGTGGTCGAATCCCCGGGTAACGCCGGGGGGATTTGGCCACGCGGCGGGGATTTCTGCCCCCTGATCCCCGCAGCCGCGAGCTTACGACGCAGTAGCCCGGCGTTGGTTGCGGTCTTCCAGTCCCAGCGAACCACCTTGTAACCGAGCGCCCGCAGCCTGTCTTCCCGTTTCTTCTCGGCAAGGATGGCCTCGCGAGTGCTCATGCCGCCGAGGAGTGCGTCGTCGAGGTACTTTGCGTCGCCGTCGAACTCCCCAATAACGCGTTGTTCGGGCCAGAAGAAATCCGTGCGCCCGATGAAGCCTTCGTCATCGTAGAAGGGGTGCTGCAGGACCGGCGCCGGAAGCCCGAGGACGTGGATGAGCGCCCTGCTCCGGGATTCACCTACGGACTCTGATGCCTCATCGGCCAGGGCAAGTACTTCCACGACCCGCCGGCGTTTGGCCGCCGACGGGAGCTGGTCCGACCAGTCCTTCAAATCCTTCCGGGTGAGGCCCTCGCCGTCAGTGCGGCGGCTTCCCAGCACCGCATCCACAACGGCCACAGCCTCCGGCAGCTCCATTCGGACGATGCAGTCAACAACCGTCTGGACGAGCGAAGTGACTGCCACGCCCCGGTGTTCCACGACGTCAGCCGCCCAATGATGCCGGGAGATTCCGTAGCCCCGCACCTGTTCCAGCCCGGTGAGGCCGGTCTTCGGATCCTTGGAAGCACAGGTGGTTGCCGGGAGCCTGCCAGCCCTTTGCGGTGACTGCGTGATGATGTGTATGTGCTCAGGCACCCGGGGGAGGGGCAACCGCCATAGGCGAAGAGCGGTGAGGTAGCAGAATGCGGCCGACGGATCACTGCACGCCACCGCCGCCACCGTAGCCGCGTAGCGTTGCCAGGCTTTAAGCGCGAGCCATGCCGGCTTGCTGCAGTAGACGCCGAACCTGACCCGCACCAACTCGCCGTTGCTATACGCGCGGCTCAGGCTCCGGCTACTTCCAGTGAGGGCACGCCGGCGGCTGGCAAGGATGAGGGAGGCGGAAGCGGAATCCATGCTCCCATGCTGGGCTGGCCATCCCGACGCATCCAGACGCGCCTGCATGGGTGTGGATAAGTAACAGCAACTCCCCTCGAGGTGGACTCTTCCCCCGGGAACGCCGCGGGGAATTGACCGGACGGCGGGGATTTGTCCGGCTATCCGTTCCAACCGGGTGACACGCCGGTAAACACCCACAATGTGGACAAGCTGTGGGTGTTTACCACAAGTTCACAATGGCTGTGGCGTGCGTCCTAGCGGCTGTCCGGGGGCGTCTGCTGTACTAGGTGAATGACAACATTGACTGAAACCTCAGTCGCTGGCAACGATGACCAGCGAAACAACGGCAAGAACAACTCCACCAAGCTCATGGTGGCCCTGGACGTGGACGGCACGCTGGTCAACCACGACGGCCACATGTCGGTGCCCGTGCGTGAGGCGGCCCAGGCTGTGGTCGCAGCCGGCCACGAGGTCCTGATCGCCACCGGCCGGTCGCTGAATGCCACCCTGCCCATCATTGAGCAGATCGGGATCGAGACCGGCTACGCGGTGTGCTGCAACGGCGGCGTGACCCTCCGCCTGGATCCGGCCCACCCCGACGGCTACGAGGTCATCCGCAAGGCAACCTTCGATCCCGGCCCGGCGCTCCGTGCCCTCCGCAAGCGGCTTCCCATGGCCAAGTACGCGCTGGAGGACGAGGACGGCAACTTCCTGTCCACTGAACGCTTCCAGGACGCAAGCTTCGGCGTGGAAGCAATCGGCGTGGACTTCCAGACCATGCTCGATGCCACGGCAGTGCGCGTGGTGGTGTTCAGCTCCGAAAACACGTCCGAGGAGTTCAACGAAGCCATCAAGCACATTGGGCTGTCCGGCGTCACGTATTCCGTGGGCTGGACCGCGTGGCTGGACATTGCAGCCGAGGGAGTTACGAAGGCCAGCGCCCTGGAGCACCTCCGCGGGCACCTGAGCATCGAGTCGCACCTCACTGTGGCGATCGGCGACGGCCGCAACGATATCGAGATGCTCACATGGGCAGGCCGTGGCGTCGCCATGGGCCAGGCTCCCGACGAAGTGATTGCGGCCGCGGATGAGGTCACCATGTCAGTTCATGACGACGGCGCCGCGCACATTCTCCGCAGCCTCCTTTAGCGCACCTCGAGGATCAGCTGGAGGAGCCGCGCCGCCGCCGGGCGGGCTGCGTGTTCCTCGTTCCACTGCGCCCTTGCCACAGCCTTGCTGACGGCCTGCGTGGTGATGCCAAGCGCCTGGGCAACGGCCTTCTGCTGGCCCCGCACTCCGGGAGTCAGCAGGTCCAGCACACGCCACTCAGCGGCGCTGCGGTCATGCACGATGTGGCCGAGGAGCTTCAGGACGGCCTCCGCTTCCGCAGCAAGGTCGGCCAAGGGGCCGTCAACCGCAACAGGAACGCGTTCCTTCCCGTTCCGCGCCCGGTCCACCGCCCGGCGCGCATAGATGAGTCCGTGTCCGGTGGCGTCCTTGACCTGGTTCGGCAGCGGCTCATTCACCGGTCCCACGCCGATCCCCACAAACCAGCTGCCACAGCGGAGGGCAACCAGGGCTGCCTCCACGGCCTGATGCGGGAACTCAACAATGCCCTGGACCTCGTCCTCAACGGAGCGGTCGAAATCGAGGCGCGCGGGGATGTGCCGCAGGTCCTTGAGCAGCTGCGGCACCCGGTCACCGTCGCGCCGGCTGTCCGTTTGATTGATGGTCAGCGTGAACATTCTGGATCACAGACTACCCGGTGGCTAATCCAAAGACACCGCGGAATGGACGACGGCGGGCGGCAGCGCTTGGAATGCGGCTGCGGCTTCCGGGGCGCCAGTATTTCTCAGACCCTTCTGGATCATGCCCACCAACTGGTCAGGGCTGTTCCGTGTGGTGAAGGTGAAGAAACGGAGGGGCCTGCCGGCGCCGTCCGAACTTGATGCGGGCTGCGCTGTGGCTGTTAACCGTGATTCCTTGGCGCGGAACACTACCGCGAACTGTCCCCGCACGCCCAGTGAAATCTTGTCCTCAGGGTTCAGCGTCCTCAGCAGCCGGTCCGCGTCCGTTCCTGCCGGAGCCACAACGGAGCGAAGGGTTCCGGCGTCGATGTCCTCCCAGAAGATTGCCCTTGCAGCGTGCTTCTGGCTGTAGCGGTAGAGAAGGCCGCGGTCGAAAACGAGGAGCCGCCGGAAGCTCCAGAGGAGCGTTAGCGACCAGAGGACCAAGCCCGTGAGAATGCTCGCCACAGCGTATAGCGAAAGGTTGGAGAATAGGCCGGGACTTCGGGAGGACGTCGGCTGGCCTGTGAACTCGGCTACGGCGGCGAAGACGAAGCCTGCGCCGATGAACCACGGCAGGAGCTTCCAACTGATGTGCCATGACAGCTCCGTGTACCGCAACAGGCCCAGTTCTTGCCCGTACTGTCGCTCAGCCCGGCGTGCCAGCCAGGTCCTTCCGGGTTCAGCCACGCCGGTTGCCGTTGTCGTAGAGGTTGGGCAGCTGATCGTGCTGTTCAGTGGCGGCCTGTTCAGCGGCAGCAAGCTGGGGATCCGGGACCGGGGCCGCCCCGCGGGAGACGCCTGACCGGAGGTCGACGGCAGTGAACTTCGCCTCGAACGTATCCCCGCCTCCTCCACCGAGGGCGGAAGCGAAGGCCACCAGGTAATAGAGCGGTGCGAATGACCAGCAGACGGCGCGCCAGCCGCCCAGCCAGGCTCCAGACGTCGTGCCGTCCGCGATTCTGACAGAACGCATCCCGGCGGCCGCGTCGCCCAGGCTGCCGGTAGTCCCCATGATCATGCCGTAGGCAAATAGCACCAGGAACCAGACGGCGGCGAGGGCCGCGAGGAACAGCCCGTTGCTGGCAAGAAGTGCAAGGGAGAGGGAGCCCAGGACGAGGTTCTGAATCAGGGAGTTCAGTACCCCCATAAGGACGCCGGCAACAGCAAACACTACGGCGGCATCCAGCGCACGTCCCCAGAAATGGGACCAGTCGGCCTTGCGGACATAGCGCTCACCCGTGCGGGTGTAGGCCAGCACGGGGCGTCCCGTGACAGCATCCAGCAGTCCCGTGCTGCTTTTTGGGGTGCGGCTCATGCGTTGCGGACCAGCGAACCGAGGGCCGATTCAAGGGTGGCCTTGGAAGCTTCCCGTAATTCGAGACGGACCGGCAGCACCCCTTCCGCATGGACGTAGGCATAGAGCCAGCGTTTCCCGGTGGAGACCGTGCGTTCAATGGATCGCCATGAGGTGTCTGCGTTGATGACTCTATCTAGCTGCACGCTTTGCCGGTTGATGCTGTCCGCCGCTTTGCTCATGGTGCCTGCTAGCGTCCGCAGCTGGGCAATGTCTGCCCCGTAAAATCCGGCCATCTGCAGTCCCCCCGCGTGGTGCTTCGCTCTCAAGTTTCCAAGCCAGCCTAGACGTTCCCGCGACCTGCCGCGATGGAGAGGCCTGCCCATCGCGGTGGACTGCTCATCGAAAATGTCCGGGGTTGTGTCAGCCGCGTGGAAATGTTGCGATGGAAGCTGTGCCACCGACGGAGAGCCCTAGTGAAGCGAGGACTGCAGTGACCAGTGACGTGAGTGATGCCCTGCTTGGTGACTCCGAACTCGGGCTCGTGGACCGCTGGTGGCGGGCGGCCAACTACCTGTCCGTGGGCCAGATCTACCTCCGCTCCAACCCGCTGCTGCGGGAACCGCTGCGCGCTGAGCACACCAAATCCAGGCTCCTGGGCCACTGGGGGACCACCCCGGGCCTCAACTTCGTCTACGCCCACCTCAACCGGGTCATCCGACGGGACCGGCAGGAGATGCTTTTCATCGCCGGGCCCGGTCACGGAGGTCCCGCGGTGGTGGCCAACGCCTGGCTGGAGGGCACCTACTCGGAGATCTACAGCAACGTAGGCGATGACGAACCTGGGCTCGCCGAGCTCTTCCGGCAGTTCTCCTACCCCGGCGGCATTCCCAGCCATGCCGCTCCGGAGACCCCGGGTTCCATCAGCGAAGGCGGCGAACTCGGCTACTCCCTGGCCCACGCCTACGGGTCCGTCTTCGACAATCCCCAGCTGATCACCGCCGTCGTCATCGGTGACGGCGAGGCCGAAACCGGGCCGCTGGCGGCCAGTTGGCACTCGCACAACTTCCTGGACCCCGTGGCTGACGGTGCAGTGCTGCCCATCCTGCACCTGAACGGCTACAAGATCGCCAATCCCACGGTCCTGGCCCGGATGCCGGAAGCCCAGCTGGAACAGCTGCTCCGCGGCTACGGCCACAAGCCGCACTTTGTCACGGTCAACGACCCCGACGACGTCGAGGGGGCGCACCGCGACTTCGCCGCCGTGCTGGACACCTGCCTCGCCGAGATCCGTGCCATCCAGGCGGAGCGGCGCAACGACGGCGGCTCCGCTGACGACGGCGGTGCTGACTCCGGTGCCGCCCAGTGGCCCATGATTGTGCTGCGTTCACCCAAGGGCTGGACCGGCCCGAAAACAGTGGACGGCAAGCAGGTGGAAGGCACATGGCGCAGCCACCAGGTGCCGCTGTCCGAGGTCCGCACCAACCCCGGGCACCTGGCCCAGCTGGGCGAGTGGCTCGAATCCTACCGGCCCGGCGAACTCTTCGACGAGCACGGCCGCCTCCGGCCCGACGTCGCGGAGAACGCGCCCGCGGGGGAGCTGCGGATGAGCGACACACCCTACGCCAACGGCGGCATTCTGCTGCGCGACCTCAAGCTGCCGGACTACCGCAAGCACGCCGTCGAGGTGCAGCAGCCGGGTGTGGAGCGGATCAGCGCCATGATCACCCTGGGCTCCTGGATGAGGGATGTGATCTCCCAAAACCCGGAGACGTTCCGGCTTTTCGGCCCCGATGAGACGGCGTCCAACCGCCTGCAGGACGTCTACGACGTCACGGACAAGGTGTGGCAGTACCGGATCGACGACGTCGACGAGCACCTTGCGCGGGCCGGCCGCGTGATGGAGGTGCTCAGCGAGCACCTGTGCCAGGGCTGGCTGGAAGGCTATCTGCTGACCGGCCGGCATGGCGTGTTCAGCTGTTACGAGGCCTTCATCCACATCGTGGATTCCATGTTCAACCAGCACGCGAAGTGGCTGAAGGTCCACCGGGAGCTCGCCTGGCGCCAGCCGGTGGCCTCGTTGAACTACGTGCTTTCCTCGCACGTCTGGCAGCAGGACCACAACGGTTTTTCGCACCAGGACCCGGGCTTCATCGACCACGCGGTCAACAAAAAGGCAGAGGTCATCCGGGTGTACCTCCCGCCGGACGCCAACACGCTGCTGTCCGTGATGGAGCACTGCCTGGCTTCCAGGGACTACGTCAACATCGTGGTCAGCGGCAAGCAGCCGTCCCCCACCTGGCTGGGACCGGCCGACGCCGCGCACCACTGCCAGCGGGGACTGGGCATCTGGGAGTTTGCCGGATCGGAGGTCCCCGGCGAGGAACCGGACGTCGTCCTGGCCTGCGCCGGGGACGTTCCCACCGTGGAAACCGTCGCGGCCGCCCAGCTGCTCAAGGAAGGTGCGCCCGGGCTGAAGATCCGCGTGGTCAATGTGGTGGACCTGATGCGGCTGCAGGACGACCGCGAACACCCCCACGGGCTGAGCTCACGCGACTTCGACGGCATCTTCACCGCGGACAAGCCGATCATCTTCGCCTACCACGGCTACCCGTCCCTGATCCATCGGCTGGCGTACCGGCGGACCAACCAGGAAGGCCTGCACGTCCGCGGCTACAAGGAGGAGGGCACCACCACGACGGCGTTCGACATGGCCATGCTCAACGGAATCGACCGTTTCCAGCTGGCCATCGACGCCATAGACCGGGTTCCCGGACTGGCGGAGCGGCACTCCCTGCTGCGCCAGTCGTTGCAGGACCGTCGGATCAGGGCCCACAACCACACGCGCACCCACGGGGAAGACCAAGAGGAGATCCGCGACTGGACGCTGAACGGCGGGTAGGCCGCCGGTCCAACTGGCGGGGGCGCGGGCTACCCGCGCAGGCCGGCGAGCTGACCGGACGGCAGATGGATCCAGCCTTCGCTCAGGGCTGCGGCGCCATGGTCATCCGGCGGCGTCAAGGTCTGGCCGAGGCTGACGGCCCGGGCAGTAAGGGAGGCGATAACGGCGTCGAACATGTCATCCGAGGCGGCCAGGACCTCCCGCTGTCCGGCCAGGTCCAGCCAGGGCGCGGCCGTGGTGAGGCTGTCCAGGATGACGCCCAGACGCTCCGACTCCGGGCCGCCGCGCCCCTTGTAGCCACGGGCGTGGATTCCCCAGAGCTTCAGCGAAGCCGCCGGATAGACCTCCGCCAGCCGGCCGGATCCATCCCTGGCCTGCGGTCCGTGGTCCCGTGCGATCTTGGCCTGGATGACCGCACAACGCATGGCCGGGTGGGCCAGCCGGTCGGCGGAGACGCTGAGCGGGATCAGCCCCGTCTCGCGCGTGACGAAACGGTCGGTGTCCCGGTAGGCCAGGAGCCGGCGGCCCTCGATCCCGTCGTGGTCCAGCACCGGATGCGCATCGAAATTCAGGTGCCCGGCGAGGAAAGGAAGGAAGGCGTCCGGCCAGCCCACCGGGCAGTCAATGCCCGTCATGTCACAGCTGCCGAACAGGGCCACGATCTCCTGGTCGGTGACGTCCAGGGCGAGATGCACCAGCCGCGCACCGCCGCCCGTCCACTCGATCACGGCCGCCGCGGTCTTCCTGGTGGCTGCGGCGAGGTCCACGCCCAGGGTTCTCACGGTCAGACCGCGCGGTAACGGAGTGTGCCGGGAAGTTCTCCCTGGCTACCCAGGCCTTTCCCGGAGGCGAACTTGGCCCAGGTGGCTCGGAGGGCGCGGCCCTGGGCGTTGATCTCGTCCCAGGTGGCCCCCGCAACGAGCCCGGCCGCCGCCCACGTCTGTTCGTCGCCGAACAGCAGCGGCAGGTCAACCGTGTGGGCCGCGCCGAAGAAGTTGCCGGGCGCCGCCCAGGTCAGCACGTAGCTGTAGGCTTTTCCTCCCGCCCGGGAGTGTCGCCGGGCGAACTTCCTGGCGGAGCGGCCGTACACAGCTTCGGTCACCGCCCGGCTGACGGCGTTGACGACGGCGGTTCCGACCACCGGGATTTTGGCCAGGCGGCCGGCCACGGGGTTTCCCGGCAGGAACATGCGTGCCTCGTCGGCGGTGTGGCCGATCAGGACCTCGATTCCGGGCGCGGCCGAGTTCCACGCGGCTTCAATCTCATGTTCGGGCGGCAGCGGTGCGTGTCCGTACTGCGTGCCGAACGGCATGGCGGCCTTCAGCCCGAACTTCCGGGCCACCTGTGAAACACGGCCTTCAATGGCAACCACGTCCATCGCGGGGGTGTGTTCGGTGACATGTTCAGCCGCGACGCCCATGGCGGCGCTCATCTTCTGGCGGCCCCGGGTGATGCCCAGGGGTGCGCTTTGAATGATGGCGCGCTGGAACAGCGCGGGTGCCTCCGCCGTCGCCATCAGGTGGGCGACGGCGTCGCCTCCTGCTGACTGGCCGAAGGCGGTCACGCGTTCCGGATCGCCGCCGAAGGCGCCGATATTGCGCTGCACCCAGCGGAACGCCTCAAGCTGGTCCAGTAAGCCGAGGTTTGCCGGCCGGCCCGTTCCGGTTGCAAGGTAGCCGAACAGGCCCAGGCGGTAGGTGACCGACACAACGATGATCCGGTTCTCGGCCACCAGGGTCCGGGGGTCGAAAATGGCCAGGTCTCCGGAGCCGGACGTGTAGGAACCGCCATGGAGCCACACCATCACGGGTACGCGCTCGCCGTCGGTGAGGCCGGCCGGAATGGTGATGGAGAGTCGCTGGCAGTCCTCGCTGCCGGGCAGTTCACCGTAGCGGGTCCCCAGGATGTCGTCCAGGAACGGGACCGGACCCTGCGGGCACGCGGGGGCGGGGGAGGTGGCTGCAAAGGCCTCCGTCCAGGCGGGTGCACTTGACGGCGGCTGGAAACGGCCCGCCGTCGCGTACGGGATCCCGGTGGCGCGCAGCACGTCACCGTCCCGCCAGCCGGTGACCGGGCCGCAGGGCGGGTCAAAAGAGGGGGGATTCAAAGACTCGGAACTCACGAGGCAACGATTTCACAGATTCACTGCGGTGGGGCAACAGAAAATCCCCGCCTCCCGGACCTTTCCCCTTCGCATGACGCGGGGATTTGTCCGGGGGACGGGGATTTGTGGGGCAGGACGCACTAACGCGACCTGCCGGTGGAAATTAGTGGCCGGCTGCCGGAACGTAGCGCTTGATGGAGGCTTCCAGCTCGGCTTCGGCTGCGGCGCGGTCGCCCCAGCCTTCGGCCTTGACCCACTTGCCCGGCTCCAGGTCCTTGTAACGGGTGAAGAAGTGCTCGATTTCCTTGATCAGGAATTCGCTGACGTCGCTGACCTCTTTGATGTGGTCGAAGCGGGCATCGGTGGGCACGCAGAGGACCTTGGCGTCCCCGCCGCCGTCGTCCGTCATGTTGAAGACGCCGATGGGGCGGGCTTCAACGATGACGCCCGGGTGCAGATCGAAGTCCTGCAGGAGCACCAGTGCGTCCAGCGGGTCGCCGTCTTCGCCGAGGGTGTGCTCGAAGAAACCGTAGTGGGTGGGGTACTGCATGGAAGTGAACAGAACGCGGTCCAGGCGGACGCGGCCGGTCTCGTGATCGACTTCGTACTTGACGCGTGATCCCTTGGGAATCTCGATGGTCACGTCATGCTTCATGGAATGCTCCTCGACTTCAGGGTGTTCGCGGCACACAAAAAGACCAGCAAACGGAGTGTCGGTGCCGCCGACTACTATTGAGGATATAGCGATAGGCCCAGGTTTCATGAACTAGTGGGGACATTTCAGGACTATAAGGACCAACAGCAGCATGAAACGCATGATGAGCCGCGCGGCCAGCCATCCCTGGATTGCGATCATCAGGCGGCAGCTGCCGATGGTCCTGCTGAGCATCCTGGTTGTGGCCCTGGCTGTCCCCGCGGCCATGCTGGCCGCCCCTGCGCTAACCGGCCAAGGCTCCGGCTCCAAAACCACGGGGGCCGCTGTTCCGGCCTGGCAGCAGGTCCCGCGGGACCTTTCCCTTCCTCAGGGCATTTCACCGCTCAAGGACTCGGCGCCCGTCCCCTGGCCGGACACTCTCTCCGCGCAGCTCAACGCCACGCTCCAGGCCGACGGCGGCGGGTCGTTCACCGGCGTGGTGCAGGACGCCGCCACTGGCCAGGTGCTGTTTGACCGCGACGGCTCGCAAGCCCGGGTGCCTGCCTCCAACATGAAGCTCCTCACTGCCGCCGCCGCTGTCCGCGCCATCGGACCGGACCAGCGCTTCAGCACCAGGGTGGTGGCCGGCGCCGAGGCAGGCTCTGTGGTCCTGGTCGGCGGTGGCGACGTCCTGCTTGGCGCTGGCGAGTCGTCCCGGGACACCGTCATGGGCCACGCCGGACTGGCCACGCTGGCCCGGCTCACGGTCCGGTCCCTGCAGGACAACGGCGTCACGGGGCCGGTGCAGGTGCGGCTGGATGATTCCTTGTTCACCGGACCGGCGCTGAACCCCACCTGGAACCTGGAGGATGTGGCCGCCGGTGAGACCGCGCCTTTGTTCCCGCTGGCCCTCAACTCCGCCCGCTACGATCCCGCCGTCATTACCGGACCGCGTCCGCAGGACGCCGCCATGAACGCGGCCGAGGCGTTCACCGCGCAGCTCACGGCGGCAGGCGCCGACGCCGGGCTGTCGGTGACGCCCGGCGTCGTGCGCGCCACTGCGCCAGAGGCGCAAAATCAACAGGCGCAAAATCAACAGGCGCAAAATCAACAGGCGCAAAAGCAGAAGGCGCAGGAACCGTCAGACGACGCCACTGAGGGCGACGCCGGCGCAGCCGGTGCGCTGAACCCGGGCACGCTGCTGGCCGAAGTACAGTCCGCCACGCTCCGCCAGCAGGTTGACCTGATGCTGCAGACCTCGGACAACTATCTGGCCGAGGTGCTGGGCCGGATGGCGGCAATTGCCGCAGGGCAGCCCGGCAGCAACGACGGCGCCACCGCCGCCGTGTTCAAACAGGTGCAGGACCTGGGAATCCCCACCGAGGGCCTGCGCGTGGCGGACGTCTCCGGCCTGTCCCTTGGCAACCAGGTGTCGGCGGGCCAGCTGTCAGAGGTTGTCAGGGCCATCACGTCAGGCGCCGAACCCAGCCTGCGTGCTGCCATCGGCGGTTTTCCGGTGGCCGGCCTCACCGGAACGCTGGGCAGCAGGTACACCGACCCGTCCACGGAGCGCGGTGCGGGGCTGGTTCGGGCCAAAACCGGAACCCTGAACTCCGTGATTGCCCTCAGCGGCTACGTTGTGGATGCAGACGGCCGCCTGCTGGTGTTCTCCTTTATTGGTAACGGACTGAAGCCGGGCGCGGCAGGGAACAGGACGGCGATAGACCGCACGGCGTCGGCCCTGGCCTCCTGCGGCTGCCGCTAGCCGGCGCTCCCGGTGGTGGGGACTTCTGAACCAACTGTGGCCCCGGACATTTGTGTTCTTCTGTTCCGGTCCTGTGCCCGGCCTGTGCATTGCAGGGGCGCCGTGCCCGTTCGCCGGTCAGCGAACTTAAGGCGGAACCGCGGGGTGCTGTGATCTGATGGACGCTATGGAGTCAACTGCAGGCGATTCATCAGCACAGGCCCAGGCATTGATCAACTGGGAGCTCGCAGCGTCAACGGCCGCGCGCCTTGCTCCGGCGGGTCCTTCGCTGGGATCTGCCGAAATCGGGGCGGCCGTGGAGAACCTGCGCCTCATGGCCGACATTTCCGTGCCGCACGTCCACGACATCACCGGACTGGAGGCGGCACGCGACCTCCGGGACTCCTCCGTGCTGGTGGTGGACCGTGCCTCCTGGGCCAAGGCCAACACCCAAAGCTTTGCCGTCATGCTGAAACCGGCCATGGAAAAGATGCTGGAAGGCCGCCGCGGAAGCATGAGCCCCGGTGCCGCGTCCGTCAGCGGGGCCATCACCGGCAGCCAGCTCGGCGCCGTGCTCGCGTTCCTGTCCAGCAAGGTCCTGGGCCAGTACGATCCCTTCGCGGCGCTCGCCGAAGACTCCACCGCCCCCTCGGGCGGGCGGCTCCTCCTCGTCGCGCCGAACATCGTCCAAGTGGAGCGCGAACTCAACGTCACGCCCGAGGACTTCCGGCTGTGGGTCTGCCTGCACGAACAGACCCACCGGGTGCAGTTCGCGGCGGCCCCCTGGCTGCGCCACCACATGCTCAGCGAAATCGACAACCTCAGCGAACACCTGCTGGGCAACGTCGATACCCTCCTCGAGCGTGCCTCGGCTGCGGCGCGTTCGCTCAAGGACCGCACCGCCGCCGGAACCGCGCCGGGCCGCGGCGCCATCCTGGACCTGCTCCAGGATCCGGAGGAAAAGGCCTCGCTCTCGCACCTGACCGCCGTGATGAGCCTGCTGGAGGGCCACGCCAACGTGGTGATGGACGCCGTGGACGCCAGCATTGTTCCGTCCGTCAAGACCATCCGGCAACGATTCAACGCCCGCGGCAAGGACCGGGGAATGGTGGAGAAGTTCATCCGCAACCTGCTGGGCCTTGATGCCAAGATGCGCCAGTACACGGACGGTGCCAAGTTCGTCCGTGCCGTGGTGGATGTCGCCGGCATGGAGGGTTTCAACCGCGTGTGGGAATCGGCCGGGAACCTGCCCACCGAGCCGGAAATCCATGACGCCAAGCTCTGGCTCGAACGGATGGGCCTCTAGTTGTCCCAGCACCTCAGCGGACGACGGCGGCCCGGCCGGCTGTCGCCCGTCGTCGGCAAGGCGCGCAAAATGTTGCAGAACGCCCTGGCCGACGCCGGCTACCCGGAACGGGTGCTCGTCGCCTGCAGCGGCGGACCGGATTCGCTGGCCCTCGCGGCTGTTGCGTCCTACTTCGGCCGCCGCGGCCATGTGGACGGCCACCCCGTGTCGGTGGGCGCCGTCGTCGTCGACCATCAACTGCAGCCCGGCTCCGCCGGAGTGGCCGCGCAGACCGCGGACGTCCTTCAGGACCTGGGGCTCTCGCCCGTGGAGGTGCGGCGGGTTGACGTCGCCGCCACCGGGATCGGACCCGAAGCTGCGGCCCGGGACGCCCGCCACGCCGCCCTCGAGGAAGCCGCCGCCCGGTCCGGGGCGGGCGTCATCCTCCTCGGCCACACACTGGACGACCAGGCGGAACAGGTGCTGCTCGGCCTGGCCAGGGGGTCCGGCACACGCTCGCTGGCCGGAATGCGGCCGGCCCGCGGACTCCTGCTCCGGCCCTTCCTCGGCCTCCGCCGCGCGGACACCCTGGAGATCTGCGCCGTCGAAGGACTGGAGCCGTGGCACGATCCCAGCAACGCCGACCCCTCCTTTGCCCGGTCCCGGACCCGGGTGGAGGTCCTTCCCATGCTGGAAGAAAAACTCGGTCCCGGCGTCGCGGAGTCCCTCGCCCGGACGGCAGCGATCCTGCAGCTGGATGCCGACTACCTCGACGACGTGGCGAACCGCACGTATGAGCAGCTGGCGGAACAGTCCGGCGTCGAAATCAGCCTTCCCGAAGCAGCACTGGGCGAGCTGGCCCCCGCCATCCGGTTCAGGGTGATCGCCAGGGCGGCCGCCGCCCTCGGAGGCCAGCAGCCGAGCTACCAGCGGCTGCTGGCCGCGGAGGCGCTCCTGCGCCGGCAGGGATCGGCCGGGCCGGTGGAACTCCCGGGCGGGGTCAGCGCGTACCGCCTGTCGCTGGCTCAAATCCTGGCCGGGGAAGGGCGGAACCAGCCGGACCGGGAACTGGATGCGGCCAGCGGCGGTCCCCGTGAAGCCGCCCGCTGTGGGAAGCTAGTATTCCGGCTTCACAAGCCGCCCCAAAAATAGTCGCACCCGCATCTACACAGGAGCCATTGGTGGATTCAAACGACGTCCAGGCAGACCTCAAGCACGTTCTCTACACCAAGGATCAGATCCAGCAGCGGATTACGGAGCTTGCTGCCGAGATCGACAAGGACTACGAGGGCCGGGAGCTCCTCATTGTCGGCGTTCTGAAGGGCGCCGTCATGGTCATGGCAGACCTGGCGCGGGCACTTCACAGCCACGTTTCCATGGACTGGATGGCAGTTTCCTCCTACGGCTCCGGGACCCAGTCGTCCGGTGTGGTGCGGATCCTCAAGGACCTCGACACCGACCTCATGGGCAAGGACGTGCTGATTGTTGAGGACATCATCGATTCCGGACTGACGCTGTCCTGGCTCAAGACCAACCTGGAATCCCGCGGCACCGCCTCCGTGGAAATCTGCACCGCCTTCCGGAAGCCCACGGCTGCCAAGGTCCAGATCGACGTCAAGTACGTCGGCTACGACATCCCGAACGAATTCGTGGTGGGCTACGGCCTCGACTACGCCGAGAAGTACCGCAACCTGGACTTCGTGGGCACACTGGCTCCCCACGTCTACGAATAGGCACCCTTCCCGGGACGCCTCCCGGCCGGCCGGGCCCCGCAACGGGCTGCGGCCCGGTACCGCTACGCCTAGAGGGAACTTTTGCCCTGCATCGTGCGTGATTCACTCCGAACGGTGTATAGCTAGAAGCTGACGCAGCACCACACGCGCGCAGACCAGTCGCCGTGCAGCACTACCAGGAGGGACGGGGCCAGCCCCCGATCAGATGAAAGCTAAGAGTTTCTTCAAGGGCCCGGGCATCTGGATCGTTGTTGTGGTCGGAATGCTCCTGCTGGCCTTTGCCACGCTCGCTCCCGGCGGAGCATCCCGGATCGATACGAAACCGGGCCTTGAGCTCCTCGCGGACAGCGGCAAGGTGGAGCAGGCCAAGATCTTCGACGCGGAGAACCGCGTGGATCTTGTCCTCAAGGACAACCTGGTCATCGACGGGCAGGACAAGGGCAAGAACGTCCAGTTCTTCTACGTCAACGCCCGCGCCGCGGACGTGGTCAAGGCCGTCACGAACGCCAACCCCTCGAGCGGCTTCACTGACCAGCCCATCGAGAACAACTGGTTCTCCGGGCTGTTCTCCCTCCTGATTCCCGTGCTGCTGCTGGGCGTCCTCTTCTGGTTCCTGCTTTCCCGGATGCAGGGCGGCGGGTCCAAGATCATGCAGTTCGGCAAGTCCAAGGCCAAGCTGGTCAATAAGGACATGCCCCAGGTGACCTTCAGCGACGTCGCCGGTGCCGACGAAGCCGTGGAGGAACTCCAGGAAATCAAGGAATTCCTCCAGGAGCCGGCCAAGTTCCAGGCCGTGGGAGCCAAGATCCCCAAGGGCGTGCTGCTCTACGGTCCTCCGGGTACCGGCAAGACCCTCCTTGCCCGCGCCGTGGCCGGCGAAGCGGGAGTGCCGTTCTTCTCCATCTCGGGTTCCGACTTCGTCGAAATGTTCGTCGGCGTGGGTGCGTCCCGTGTCCGCGACCTCTTCGAGCAGGCCAAGGCCAGCTCGCCGGCCATCATCTTCGTGGACGAAATCGACGCCGTGGGCCGTCACCGCGGCGCCGGCATCGGCGGCGGCAACGACGAACGCGAGCAGACCCTCAACCAGCTGCTCGTTGAGATGGACGGCTTCGACGTCAAAACCAACGTCATCCTGATCGCCGCCACCAACCGCCCGGACGTCCTGGACCCGGCACTGCTGCGCCCGGGCCGCTTCGACCGCCAGATCACCGTCGAAGCCCCGGACCTTGTGGGCCGCGACCAGATCCTGCAGGTCCACGCCAAGGGCAAGCCGATGGCACCCGGCGTCGACCTCAAGGCTGTTGCCAAGAAGACCCCCGGCTACACCGGCGCGGACCTCGCAAACGTCCTGAACGAGGCTGCCCTGCTCACGGCCCGGTCCAACGCCAACCTGATTGACGACCGCGCCCTCGATGAAGCCATTGACCGCGTCATGGCCGGCCCGCAGAAGCGCAGCCGCGTCATGAAGGAGCACGAGCGCAAGATCACGGCGTACCACGAAGGCGGACACGCCCTGGTGGCTGCCGCACTGCGGAACTCCGCCCCGGTCACCAAGATCACCATCCTGCCCCGCGGCCGCGCCCTGGGCTACACCATGGTGGTTCCGGAGAACGACAAGTACTCCATCACCCGCAATGAACTGCTGGACCAGATGGCCTACGCCATGGGCGGCCGCGTCGCCGAGGAAATTGTCTTCCACGACCCGTCCACCGGCGCCTCCAACGACATCGAAAAGGCCACCGGAACTGCCCGCAAGATGGTCACGGAGTTCGGCATGAGCGAACGGGTGGGCGCCGTCCGCCTCGGCCAGGGCGGCGGCGAGCCGTTCCTTGGCCGCGATGCCGGCCACGAGCGCAACTACTCGGACCAGATCGCCTACATCGTGGACGAGGAAGTGCGCCGCCTGATCGACCAGGCCCACGACGAGGCGTACGCCATCCTCACGGAAAACCGCGACATCCTGGATTCTCTGGCGCTGGAACTCCTTGAGCGGGAAACCCTCAACCAGGCGGAGATTGCGCACGTCTTCCGGGACATCCGCAAGCGTGACTTCCGTGAAGTGTGGCTCTCCAAGGAAAGCCGTCCGGTGCAGACCGCCGGCCCCGTGGAGTCACGGCAGGAGCGGGCCGAACGTGAAGCCCAGGAAGAAGCCAAGGAAGCCCGCCTGGAGGAGCCGCTGGACGCCCGGCCGCCGCACCCCCAGGGCGTAGCAGGCCAGGAGACCTTCGGCGGCGGTGTTACGGACGCCGACGCCGGCGGAACGCATCACGGCTAAGCTTCTTCTGTGAATCATTTCGACGACGACGACGTTCCCGCCTCCGCCGACCACTCCGCCTCGAGCCACTCAAGGCACGGCCGCGGCACCAAGGTGGACCGTCCGCGGATCGAGGCGGCCGTCAGGGAAATCCTGCTGGCCATCGGGGAAGACCCGGACCGCGGCGGGCTCCTGGACACCCCCAAACGGGTGGCCAAGGCCTACGCGGAGGTCTTCGCCGGCCTGCACCACGATCCCGCGGAAATCCTGGCCACCACCTTTGACCTGGACCACGAGGAACTGGTCCTCGTGAAGGACATTCCGTTCTACTCCACCTGCGAGCACCACCTGGTGCCGTTCCACGGAGTGGCGCATGTGGGCTACATCCCGTCCCATGACGGCAAGGTCACCGGCCTGAGCAAGCTCGCCAGGCTGGTGGACATGTTCGCCAAGCGCCCCCAGGTGCAGGAACGCCTCACCACCCAGATCGTCGAAGCACTGGTTACGCACCTGAAACCGCGCGGAGCGATCGTGGTGGTGGAATGCGAGCACCTGTGCATGTCCATGCGCGGCATCCGCAAGCCCGGTGCCAAGACCGTCACCAGTGCCGTGCGCGGTCAACTGCATGACCCGGCCACCCGCGCCGAAGCCATGAGCCTCATACTCGGAAGGTAATAAAACAGACTATGGACTCCCTCGCTGCAGCCCCTGGAACCGGACCCGCAACAAGCCCCTTGCCCATCCTGCGTAAACCGCGGGCGGCAGCCAAGTTTGACGATCTCCCCACGGACCGCACGCTGGTGATGGGCATCCTGAACGTCACCCCGGATTCCTTCAGCGACGGCGGCAAGCACCCGACGCCGGACACCGCCATCGCGGAAGGCCTCCGGATGTTCTACGCCGGCGCCGACATCATCGACGTCGGCGGTGAATCCACCCGCCCCGGCGCAGACGAAGTCAGCCCCGACGAGGAACAGCGCCGGGTCCTCCCGGTCATCGAGGCCCTGGTCAAGGCCGGCGCCCTGGTCAGCGTCGACACCACCCACGCGTCAACGGCGGCCGCGGCCCTCAAAGCCGGTGCCGCCATCATCAACGACGTGTCCGGGCTGACGATCGAGCCCGAGATGGCCGAACTGGTTGCCCGCACCGGCGTCCCGTACGTGCTGACCCACCGCCGCGGCGACGCCAAGACGATGACCTCGCTCACCGACTACGGCAACGTGGCAGAGGACGTTGCCGCTGAACTGGTGGGCGTGCGGGACAAGCTGTACGCAGCCGGCGTGGCACCTGAACAGATCATCGTGGACCCGGGCCTGGGCTTCTCCAAGAACGACGCCCAGAACTGGGAGCTCCTGCGCAACATGGCCCCGCTCGAGGCTCTCGGCCACCGGATCCTCGTAGGGGCGTCCCGCAAGCGCTTCCTCGGCACCCTGCTGACCGTGGCCGGCAAGGCCGCGGCCCCCCAGGAACGGGACCACGCAACCGCCGCCATCACGGCCATCAGCGCCGCACGCGGTGCGTGGGCCGTGCGCGTGCACGACGTCGGATCCAGCCTTGACGCCGTCAAGGTCGCCGCCCGGATGGCCGCGGGGCCGCTCGGCGACTCCAGTCCCACTAACTAGGCAGCCACGATGGACACAATCACGCTGAGCGGTGTAACCGCCGTCGGCCATCACGGGGTGTTCGATTTCGAGCGCCGCGACGGCCAGCCGTTCATCGTTGATGCCGTGCTGCACCTGGACTTCACCAAGGCCGCCGCCTCTGACGACGTCCTGGACACCGCCCATTACGGCGAGGTGGCCGAACGCATCAAGCACTGGATCACCGGGGAGCCGCTCAACCTCATCGAGGCCCTTGCCGTGCGCATCGCCGACGACCTCCTGCAGGAGTTTCCGCTGGCCGCCGTTGACATCACGGTGCATAAGCCCAAGGCCCCCATCGAGGTTGAGTTCGCCGACGTGTCCGTCAGCGTGCATCGGCGGCGGCCATGAACCCCCCGTACTCGAACAACCCCTACGTCCGTGCGGTGCTGGCACTCGGCAGCAACCTGGGGGAGCGGAACGACACGCTCTCCAGCGCCGTCGCCGACCTCGTGGACCGGCCCGAGGTGCGCCTCATCGCGGTGTCCCCGGTGGTCCAGACAAAGGCCGTGGGCGGACCCGAGGGCCAGCCGGACTTCCTGAACATGGTGATCACCGTGGAGACCTCGCTGCCGCCGGCGGAGCTGCTGCGCCATTGCCAGGCGGTGGAAAACAAGCACCACCGGGTGCGTGAAGTCCGGTGGGGCCCGCGGACCCTGGACGTGGACATCATCACCTACGGGGACGTGGAGAGCTCGGATCCCGCCCTGACCCTGCCGCACCCCCGGGCCGCGGAACGTGCTTTTGTGCTCTACCCGTGGTCGCTGATCGACCCCGCGGCCGAGCTCAACGGCGTCCGGGTGGGGGAGCTGGCGGTCCGGGCCGCTGACTTCCCGGACCTGGCCCCGTTCGACGGTTTCGGCGACTTCGACGGCCTCCCCACGGCGGGAGCAGTGGAGTAGGCCGTGAAACCAGTCAACCCGTTCCTGCTGATCGTTGTGGGGCTCATCCTCGCCGTTGCCGGCTGGTTCGCGACAGTCATGACCACCCGCTACGGACTGGCCACCCCGGTGCTGCCGCAGACCGGCCTGGTGACCATGGGCGTGATCGTTGTGCTCACGCTGGTGCTGGGCATCCGGGTGCTGCGCTGGCGGAACGGCAACAAAAAGAAAATGCTCAACCCCATCCTGGCCGCCTGGACCCTGGTCCTCGCCCAGGCCTGTGCGTACACGGGGGCGGTTCTGCTGGGCTGGCACGCGGGAATCTTCCTGGACCTCCTGAGGCTCTGGAACCTCCGCAGCGAGCAGGGAATCACCTGGATGGCCCTCTCCATGGCCGGCGGGGGACTGGCCATGATCGTCGTGGGGCTCGTCGTCGAACGCTTCTGCCGGATTCCGCCTGAAGACGGCGACGCGGACGGCACGCCGGGGGTGCCCGGACGGGGCGCCCGCAAACCCAAGGGGGAAGGCGAATATGCCTACGGAGGCGATTGATCCGCCGGGGATCTCCTGGCTCCGGGTCTCGCCCAAATACGTGACCGTCCGCCTGGTTGAGTGGGCCTTCGGGAACCTGATCGCCGTGGCACTGCTCTCGCTGCCGCTGCTGTTCACGCTGGCCGGCTGGTGGGACTGGGTTCCGCTCTGGCTGGCCATCGCGGTCCCGGCGTTCATGCTGGTGCTGGCGGTCTGGCGGCTCCTGCTGATTCCGCGCCAGGTGCGGGCCATCGGTTACGCAGAACGCGACGACGACCTCCTGATCCGCGGCGGCATTTTCTTCCAGCGCACCCTGGTGGTTCCCTACGGCCGGATGCAGTACGTGGATATCGGCGTAGGTCCCGTGGAACGCAGCCTCGGCCTGTGCACGCTGAAGCTGCACACCGCCTCGGCCGGCACCAACGCCGAGATCCCCGGGCTGCCGGCCGACGAAGGGGCGCGGCTCCGCGAGCAGCTGTCCGCCCGGGGCGCTGCACGGCTGGCCGGACTGTGACGCCTGCCGGGGCAGGGGAGACGCCCGCCACCTCCGGTACTGCCGGGCCGGTTTCCGTGGTGCCCGACGGCGAGTGGCTGCGTGTGCATCCCGCCTCGCCGTTCATCCGGGGCTGGGTGGCGCTTGCCGCCATCGGCTTTTTCTTCGGCCGCGACACCTTCGAACGCCTCCTGCAGGGCAGGCCTTTGATGGACGACATGTTTGCCGGCCGCGTGCCCTTCCTGCTCGCCGGCGGCGGACTGATCCTGCTGCTGGCCGTGCTGGGGTTCATCATGACGTGGTACTTCACCCGCTACCAGGTGGCGGAAGGCTACGTCCGGGTGAACACGGGCTTCCTGTTCAAGCAGCAGCGCCAGGCGCGGCTTGACCGCGTGCAGGCCATCGACATCGTGCAGCCGCTGCTGGCCAGGATCTTCGGCCTTGCCGAACTGAAGTTCGAGGTGGCCGACGCCGGTGAATCGGCGGTGCGCCTGGCCTACCTCCGTATCGACGACGCCCGCCAGTTGCGGGCCACCATCCTGGCGCGCGCAGCCGGGCTCGAACCCGACCCGGAACGGCCTGACGCAGTCCTGCCGGAAGCCCCGGAATTCGCCGTTCTGTCCGTGCCGCCGTCGCGCCTGGTCGGTTCCCTGCTACTCAGCGAGCAGAGCTTCTTCGTGGCCCTGGGTGCCGTGGCATCCGTGGTGCTGTCCGTCCTCACCGAGAACCGCAGCTTCTACTTCTACCTGATCCCCGCCGCCCTTGGCCTGGCCGCCGCCTACTGGGCGTCGTTCAACAAGGGCTACAACTTCACCGCCGCCATTTCGCCGGACGGCATCCGGCTCCGGTACGGGCTGCTGGACACCCAGGCCCAGACCCTGCCGCCCGGCAGGATCCAGGCCTTGAAAGTCTCGCAGCCGCCGCTGTGGCGGATCTTCGGCTGGTACCGGATGCAGGTCAACGTGGCCGGCTACGGCCCCGGCAGCAACGGCGAGGGCGCCTCGCGCACCACGCTTCTTCCGGTGGGCGTCCAGGCGGACGTCATGAGGATGCTGTCGCTGGTGCTCCCCGACCCGGGGACGCCGGACCCGGCGCGCGTCTTTGCCGCCGGCCTCACCGGATTGGCCCGGGCCGGAGGGACTTATGCAGGAGAGCCAGGCGCCGAAGGTCCCGACGGCGGTTTTGTCACCAGCCCGCGCCGCGTGCGGCTGCTGGCTCCCCTGGGCTGGCGCCGCAACGGCTTCGCCGCGACCGGTACGGCGTTGCTGATCCGCTCCGGCCGGCTCTGGCGCGAACTGGTGGTGGTTCCGCACCAGCGCACCCAGTCCATGGCCCTGCACCAGGGGCCGCTGGCACGACGCTTCCGAGTGGCCGACCTGGTCCTGCACACCACAGCCGGTCCGGTGTCGCCGCGGGTCATCCAGGCCGGACTGGACGAAGCCCGTGCCCTGTTCGATGCCCAGGCGGCGCGCGCCCGGGAAGCCCGCAAACGCCAGACCAGTGAGCAGTGGCTCGCGCAGGTCGCCCCGGCCACGGTGGTTGAGCCCGGGGGCGAAACTGAGCCCGCCGAAACCGCGCCTGTCGACCAACAGAACCAGCAGGAGGGCCAGCAACATGGCTAAGCCAGGACGCCTCGGCGTCGGAATCATCGGAGCCGGCAAGGTGGGAGCAGTGCTCGGCGCGGCGCTCCGCGCGGCCGAGCACGCCGTCGTCGGGGTTTCCGCAGTGTCCGACGCAAGCCGCGAACGTGCCGAAACCCTGCTGCCCGGCGTGCCGGTGCTCGAGGTGCAGGACATCGTGGAACGGTCCGAGCTGGTGCTGCTGGCCGTCCCGGACGACGCCCTCGGCGGACTCGTGGAAGGCCTCGCCAAGCTTGGTGCGTGGCAGCCCGGACAGCTCGTAGCCCACACTTCGGGCCGCTTCGGCGTCGGGATCCTGCATCCGGTGCGGGCAGCCGGCGCCGTCCCGCTCGCGCTGCACCCGGCCATGACCTTCACCGGCATGAGCCTGGACCTCACCCGGCTGCTGGACTGCACGTTCGGGGTCACGGCGGACGCAGCGATGCTGCCCATCGCGCAGGCCCTGGTCGTGGAGATGGGGGCCGAGCCGGTGGCCATCGCCGAGGGCGACCGCATCCAGTACCACGCAGCCCTGGCCCACGGTTCGAACCACCTGGTCACCCTGGTTGCCCAGGCCTCGCAGCTGCTGCGCGAAGTGGGCGTCGAATTCCCTGAACGAATGCTGGGGCCGCTGCTGCGGGCGACGCTGGAAAACGCCCTCGCCTCCGGCGAGTCGGCCTTGACCGGGCCGGTGGCGCGCGGCGACGCCGGCACGGTTGCCGCGCACGCCGAGGCGCTGCGGGAACACGACGCCGGTGCCGGCGGCGATATTCTGGAGGCCTACCTGGCCATGGCGCGGGCCACCGCGCGCCGGGCAGCGAGCCGCGGGCTGCTGAAACCGGACCAGCTGGAGGCGATCCGGAACGCCCTGGACGGCGTGGACAACGACGGTGGGGACAACGACGGCGTGGACAACGACGGGCCGCAGGCCACTGGAGGAAACTGACTTGGCGATCAAACTCGTAACCACTGCGGCAGAGCTGCGGGCCGAAAGCGCACGGCTGCTGACGGAGAAACAGGGTGCGTCGCAGGGCCTCGTTCCCACCATGGGCGCCCTGCACGAAGGCCATGCCAGGCTTGCCCGTACCGCCGTCGAACATAACGACGTTGTGGTGGCCAGCATCTTCGTGAACCCGCTGCAGTTCGGCGAGGCCGTGGACCTGGACCGCTACCCCCGGACCCTTGAAGCGGACATGGAACTCCTGGAGGCCGAGGGCGTGGACCTGATCTTCGCGCCGTCAGTGGACGAGGTCTACCCGGGCGGCGAGCCCCTGGTCCGGGTCACTGCCGGCCGACTGGCCGAAAAGTGGGAAGGCGCGTCCCGTCCCGGCCATTTCGATGGTGCCCTCACCGTGGTGGCCAAGCTGCTGCACTACGGCATCCCCGGGACGGGCCTGCCGGGCGGAGGCGCCTTCGTGACCGGCGCCGGTGCGGGCCTGCCCGCCTACCGCGCCTACTTCGGCCAGAAGGACGCCCAGCAGCTGACCCTGGTGCGGCGCATGGTGGCGGACCTGAACTTTCCGGTGGAGATCGTGGCTGTTCCCACGGTCCGGTCCGCGGACGGCCTGGCCCTGAGCAGCCGGAACAGGTTCCTGTCCGGGGAGGAACGGGAGGCCGCCCTGGTTCTGTCGCGGGCCCTGCGGCTCCTTGAAGAGCGCGCCAACGCCCACGAGCCGCTGGACCTGGAATCCGCCCAGGCGCTGGTGGAATCGCAGCCCATGGTGGGGCTGGACTACTTCGACGTGGTGGACCCGGAGACTCTCGAGCCCTTGGCGGAGAACTGCAAGGAGACGCCGTTCCGCGGCGAAGGCCTGGCCATCATCGCAGCGAAGGTGGGGCCGGTCCGGCTGATCGACAACGTTCCGCTCAGTTCCTGAAAATTTTTCCAATGACGGGAATTACCCCGGGGGATACACTGTTGGAATCTGCAGCGACGACGCTCGCCGGAAACCACTTCACCTCTCCCTAGGGAATTCCCCATGTCTACAGACGTCTCTTCCAACGCCCACGGCGACCCCGTGGCCCCGCCCGCTCCGGCGGCCGGGGCGGCACAGGCGGCCGGTCCGGTGAAGATGTCCCGCGAGTCGGTCACCATCATCGTCACCCTGCTGGTTGCCACGTTCGTGGTCATCCTCAACGAAACCATCATGAACGTCGCCCTCCAGCGGCTCATGGTGGACCTCGGAGTCGACGCCCCCACGGTGCAGTGGCTGTCCACGGGCTTCATGCTCACCATGGCCGTGGTCATCCCCACCACCGGGTTCATCCTGCAGCGGCTGTCCACCAGGGCCGTGTTCATGCTGGCCATGGGACTCTTTTCGGGCGGCACGCTCCTCGCCGCGCTTGCTCCGGGATTCGAAATCCTGCTGCTGGCACGCATTGTCCAGGCCGGCGGTACGGCCATCATGCTTCCCCTCCTGATGACCACCATCCTTACCCTGGTCCCGGTCGAACGGCGCGGCGCCGTCATGGGCAACGTGAGCATCGCCATTTCCGTTGCCCCCGCCATGGGTCCCACCGTCTCCGGCCTGATCCTCGAGCACTTCACGTGGCGCTTTATGTTCGTGTTCGTCCTGCCCATCGCCCTGGCGGCCTTCGCCATCGGAGCCCGCTACCTCACCAACATCGGTGAGACGGAGAAGACCCGGCTGGACATCCTGTCCGTACTGCTGACCGTGCCCGCCTTCGGCGGCCTGGTGTACGGGCTGAGCCAGATCGGCGGCGGCCACGGCGGGCAAAGCGGCCCCGGAACCGCTGCTGTCGCTGCGCTGGCAGTGGGCCTGGTGGCGATGACTGCGTTCGTGTTCCGCCAGCTGAAACTGCAGAAGTCCGACGGCCCGCTGCTGGACCTGCGTGCGTTCAACTTCCGAATGTTCACGGTGTCCGTGCTGCTCCTGGTGGTTGCCATGATCGCCCTGTTCGGCGCCGTCATCCTGCTGCCGCTCTACCTTCAGGAAATCCGCGGGCTGAAGTCCCTGGAGACCGGCCTGGCGCTCCTGCCCGGCGGCCTGGCCATGGGTCTGCTGGGGCCGTTCATCGGCCGCCTGTTCGACAAGGTGGGTCCGCTGCCGCTGACGGTCACCGGCTCCCTCATGATGGTGCTGTCGCTCTGGCAGTTCTCCATGCTGAACGCGGACACGGCCGTCTGGTGGATCGTGGCGCTGCACGTGGTCCTCAGCCTGGGCCTGGCGCTGCTGTTTACCCCGGCGTTCACCACCGGGCTCAACCCGTTGCCGCCGCACCTGTACTCGCACGGTTCAGCCATCATGAGCACGCTGCAGCAGGTGGCCGGGGCCGCCGGAACCGCGCTCCTGGTGTCGATCTACGCCGTGGTGTCCGCAGGCTCGGGCATCGTCGCCGGAATGCATGCCGCTTTCCTGACGGCGGCCGTCATAGCCGTCGCCGCCGTCGTGCTCGCCGCCATGATGCGCAAGACCGCAGGTGCGGAAAACCCGGTGCCCGCGGCCCACTAGAAGTCCACACTCTAAGCGCGAACGGACACTTGAGGCCCCAAAAACGCGGGGCCTCAAGTGTCCGTTCGCGCTGCTGTGGTGCGGGGACTCAGCCGGCGAAGAACTCGCTGAGTTCGGTGATCAGCTTGTCCGGCGCGCGGTTGACGCCGTCGTGGCCGGCTCCCGGCAGGATGGTGTAGCTCGAGCCGGACAGGACGTCGTGGATCTGGCCGCACGCGATGCCGAAGTACGCCGGGCTCTTTTCGCCCACAATGATCAGCGTTTCCAGCGGCAGTGCCAGGAACGGCTCGGCCGGCATGTCCGCCGCAATGATTGCCTTGATCTCGCGGACGCCGGCTTTCATCAGTTCCCGCTGCTGCCTGCCGAGGGGTGTTCCGGCGGTGAGCTTGTTCGCCAGCGTCAGCATCGAGAGCGGCATCCGGGAGGACAGGGCGCCGCCCGTCTCGAGGCCCCTGAGCAGTACGGCGAGGGCGCGGTCGTCGTCCCCGGCCGCGGTGGCGCGTTCGTATTCGGCGATCCAGTCTGCCTTGACGCTGTGGTTAACGGAGACGGCGGGGTCGTAGACAGCCAGCCGTTCCACCGGCAGCGTGCGCGCGGCGTGCAGCGCCACGGCGCCGCCGAAGCTGTGCCCGAAGACGTCCGTGCTGGCCGTGTGCCTCATCACGGTGTCCAGGTCGCGGATGTCCACGTCCAGCGTGTAGTCCGCAGGCTGCGGTGATGATGCTCCCCGTCCGCGCCGGTTGAACGTGTGCACCGGCCGGCCCAGCGAGGCGCTCAGTTTCTGGGCAAAGCGCGTGTAGTCAGCGGCGGTGACCATTGAAGCCTGGACGACGACGACGCCCGAGCCCGCCGAGGCCAGTTCGGCTCCGGTGGTGTAGAGCTCCAGCGTTCCGCCGTCGGGTGTTTTGATGTTCTCGCGCGTCATGTTCCGAGCCTACCCGGGGCGGCGGGAACCGCGCAGTAGCGGGGCGGGATGTACAGGGAAGCGGCAGGAAACGGCCGGGGTTCGGTCAGCCTTTGAAGTATTCAGAGATGTCAGAGACGAGTTCCTTCACAGCGGCCGGGATGGAGCCGTGGAAACCCTTGGGCGACAGCTCATAGGTGCTCCCCGGCACGGCGGCGTGGAGGCGCTGGGCGGTGACCTTGTAGTAGCTGGGGCTTTTGCCGCCCGCCATGAAGTGGGTGGCGGCCGGCAGGACGCTAAAGTCCCGGGCGTGGTCGGCTTCGTTGTAGGCGGCCCGCAGCTCTCCCACTGCGCTGGGCATGACCCCGCTGAACATTTTGTTGAGCCTGGTGCGGGACACGAGCGCCATCAGACCGGCAAGTATGGGTTCGGGGATCCTGGCCATCGCTGTTCCTGGCTTCGTGGCCTTCTTCATGTGAGCCAGGGCGTGGCCCACTTTGCCGTTGTTGACGGCGTGTTCAAATCCGTCCAGCCAAGCGGTGTCAATGCTGCCGTCGATGTTCACGGCGGCGTCGTAGACGGCCAGCTTGTCCGGTACATACGGGGTGCCGGTGAACTCCTGGACCGCGTTCAGCGCCACCGAGCCGCCCAGGCTGTGGCCGAAGAGGTTGCGGGCGCCGGTGGCGTCCATGATTGTCCGGACGTCGGCGATCTCGGTGGCCATGGAATAGTCCTCGGGCTGCGGGGTGGAATCCCCGCGCCCGCGCCGGTCGTAGACGTCCACCGCCCAGCCGTCGCCCAGGCCCTTGGACAACGCCTCGGAAAACGGCCGGTAGATCAGTGCCGTCAGGAATGCTCCGCCGATCACCACCACCCGGCGCTCGCCGGGGGCATCCACGGTTCCGTAGCTGTACAAGGCCAGCCGGCCGCCGTCGTGCGTGTCCACGACCTGCTGCTTCACTGTTCCGTCACGTTCGCGGGTTTCTTTCACGGGCCCATCCTAAAACGGCCGCCCTGCGGGAGCCGGGCGGCGCGGATGCGCTGGAGCCGCAGGCCGGCGTCGTTGGCCAGGAACCGCGCGGTGGTGAGGGCCAGGCGGTGCCCGGGGCGGAGCGGGCCTTCGTGCAGCTGCCCGGGGATCAGGGCGAAGTCGATCGCCGGGACAGCCGCCGCCAGCTGGCGTCCGGTCTCAGCGAAGTACGCCGGGCTCCAGCCGCCGCTGAGCATCAGGGTGGGTGTGGTGACGCCCGCGAAGTCCCCAAGTTCCGCGTCGGCTTGGAGCACCGCCCGCATTTCGGCAACGGCGGTGGGCAGCAGCTGCCGCATTTCCGCACCGAGGCGGGTCCGGGCGGACAGGATGCTCAGCATGCGCAGGGCGCCGAGGGGGAGTTTGGAGACCGGCCCGGCCGTTTCCAGCCCCTGGACCAGGTGCGCCCACGCGTGGTCGAGCTGTCCGGCGGCCATGGAGTGCTCAAGTTCCGGCCGCCACCGGCGGCTGAGGCTGCCGGACAGGGAAACCGCGGCGTCGTAGGTCACGAGCCGCCGGATGGGCTCGGTCCTGGCCGCCTGCAGGGCCACGAACCCGCCGTAGCTGTGGGCGACGACGTCCGTGGAACCGGTGGCCCGCATGACGGCACGGAGGTCGCCGACCTCCGTCGCCGCCGAGTAGTCCCCGCCCTGGCCCGAGGAGCCGCCGCGGCCGCGTCGGTTGTAGGTGTGCACGGGCCGTCCCAGCAGGCGCGCGATCTTCATCGCGAAGGGCCGGTACAGTGCATCGGTCACCAGGGTTCCGTGTACGACGACGACGCCGGGTTGCGCCGTTGCGTCCGGGCCGCTGCCCGGACCTCCGATAAGGCTGTCCCGCGGGTCGCCCGCCGCTGCGGGCAGTCCCCGGCCGTGGGCAGGCCTGAAGGAGTGCACCTGAAGGTGACCGTCGCCGTCGTCCGTCCTGATCGTCCGAGTTTCCACAGCCCCGAGTCTATTCCCCGCCCCTCAGCGGACTCGGCCAATAGTTTTGTCCAGATAATGGGGGATAAGCGGCCGGTTGGAGCCATTATCTGGACAAAAACTCCGGGGTGAGGGGGATCATGGGCGGTCGGAAAAACATGCCGGAGAACTCCCGGTAAACTTAGGGATTGTGACTTCCCAAAACACCCCCACCCCGACCAATGCTGCCGAACCGGCGGACGCCAGCGAGCAGATGCGCATCCGCATGGAGAAGCGCGCCAAGCTGATTGAACGCGGCGAGGCTTACCCGGTGGGTGTTGAACGCACGCATTCCCTCAGCGAGATCCGGGAGAAGTACGCACACCTCGAGGCCGATGAGACCACCGGCGACGTCGTGGGCGTCACCGGCCGCATCGTATTCATCCGCAACACCGGCAAGCTGTGCTTCGCCACGCTCCAGGAGGGCGGCACCGACGGCAAGGGAACACGCCTCCAGGCCATGCTGAGTCTGGCGAACGTGGGCGAGGAGTCCCTGGCGGACTGGAAAGCCCTGGTTGACCTCGGCGACCACGTCTTTATCAAGGGCGAGGTTATTTCCTCCCGCCGCGGCGAGCTGTCCGTCATGGCCGACTCCTGGTCCATGGCCTCCAAGGCCCTCCGCCCGCTGCCCGTGCTGCACGCCGGCCTGAACGAGGAAACCCGCGTCCGACAGCGCTACGTGGACCTGATGGTCCGCGATGAGGCCCGCGAAATGGTGTACACCCGCGCCGCGATCACCCGTTCCATCCGCGAAAGCCTGCACCGGCGGAACTACGTCGAGGTGGAAACCCCGATGCTCCAGCTGGTCCACGGCGGCGCCCTGGCCCGGCCGTTCGAGACCCACATGAACGCCTTCGACCAGAAGATGACCCTGCGCATCGCCACCGAGCTGTACCTCAAGCGTGCCGTGGTGGGCGGTATCGAACGCGTCTACGACATGGGCCGGGTCTTCCGCAACGAAGGCGTGGACTCCACCCACAGCCCGGAATTCACCACGCTCGAATGCTACGAAGCCTGGGCCGACCAGTTCGTCATGGCGGACCGCATCAAGGAGATCATCCTCGACGCCGCCGACGCCGCCGGTGTGGGCCGCACCATCCAGACCGAAGCCGGGGAGATCAACCTCGACGGCGAATGGAAGTGGCTGGCCGTCTACCCGGGACTTTCCGACGCCGTGGGCCAGGAAATCACGCCGGACACCACCGTGGAGGAACTGCGGGCCGTGGCGGCCAAGCACGACGTCAAGGTCGATCCGAAATGGGATGCGGAGAAGCTGGCCGTTGAACTGTTCGGCGAAATCGTGGAGCCCACCCTGCTGAACCCCACGTTCGTCTACAACTACCCGCCCTCCGCGCAGCCGCTTGCCCGCCAGCACCGCGACGACGACCGCCTGATCGAGGCCTGGGACCTGATCATCGGCGGCATGGAGCGCGGCACTGCCTTCTCGGAGCTCATCGACCCCGTGATCCAGCGGGAACGCCTGACGGAGCAGTCCATGCATGCAGCGGCCGGAGATGTCGAGGCCATGCAGCTGGATGAAGACTTCCTGCGTGCCCTGGAGTACGGCGCTCCGCCCATGGGCGGCATCGGGCTGGGCATCGACCGCCTGGTGATGCTGTTCACCGGCGCCGGCATCCGCGAGACCATCCTGTTCCCGCTGCTGAAGCCAGAAGGGCACTGACCGTGGAGTACGTTGCAGTCCTCCTGCCTTCGCTCGTGGTCGGTTTGCTCTTCTGGTTCGCGATGAAGTCGATTTTCAATGCCGACAAGTCGGAGCGCCAGGCAGAAGCGCGCGCGCAGGCCGAGGCGGACGCCCGCGCGGCCGGACCTAATGGCGGACAGAATGACGTACCGAATACCGGCACGAATGCCGGCAACGGGAACGGCACAAACTAATACTTCCTGTGTATTCCTGCCCACCATTCACAGGAACTTTTTGCCGCTTTGACGCGTTGCCATAAACCGGGGGATACTTTTTACAGATACATCCTGCTTTTCTGCATACCCGTCCTTTCCACAAGAGAGAATTTATATGGCACAGAAAGTAAAAATCATCCTTGTCGATGATCTGGATGGGGGAACCGCGGACGAAACTGTCCGATTTGGCCTTGACGGCGTCAGTTACGAAATTGACCTGTCGGCTGCCAATGCTGCAGAACTCCGCTCCTCGCTGGAGCGGTTTGTTTCAAGCGCCCGCAAGACGTCCACCGGCCGCGCCACCCGCACCAAGGTCTCAGGCGGCCGGAACCAGGACTCTGCACAGATTCGTCAGTGGGCCAGGGAGAATGGCTATGCGGTTAACAGCCGCGGCCGCATCCAGGCTGAAATTCAGGAAGCCTACCAGAAGGCAAATTCCTAGCACTGCCGCAGTTTTGCGTGGAAAAGCAATGCCCCTGCCTCACGGCGGGGGCATTGCCATTTGTTTGGCCCCCTGCGTCGGAGCCCGCCGCGGTAAAGATGGGGCGGCTATTTCGGGGTTATTGCGGCGGGCCGGGCCGGGAACTTGTTGTGGAACTAGCCAGGTTCAAGTTCCAGGCAACTGCAGCGCAATTGATGCCCCGCAGTAAGCCGGATTAGCGGCCGCATCAAAGCTAAAAAGCGGCCGGTTCGGCTGGTCCGGGACCCTCCCAGGCGGGCGGCGTCAACCCCGGACACCGGTCCCGGGTTTCCCCTGTGGCGAACACGCTCCACAAGTCCGGGTCCGCCACGTAGCATCAAAGTACGTCGTAGCTAGGAGTGTGGCGAAATGTTTGAGCGATTTACGGACCGTGCCCGTCGCGTAGTTGTGCTTGCCCAAGAAGAGGCACGCATGCTGAACCACAATTACATCGGTACCGAACACATCCTCTTGGGTCTGATCCATGAGGGTGAGGGCGTTGCCGCCAAAGCTCTGGAGTCCTTGAGCATTTCGCTCGACGGCGTACGCGAGCAGGTGCAGGAGATCATCGGCCAGGGCCAGCAGGCCCCGTCAGGCCACATCCCCTTCACCCCGCGCGCCAAGAAGGTGCTGGAGCTTTCGCTCCGCGAAGCGCTGCAGCTGGGCCACAACTACATCGGCACGGAGCACATCCTGCTGGGGCTCATCCGCGAGGGTGAGGGCGTGGCTGCACAGGTGCTGGTGAAGCTCGGAGCTGACCTCAACCGCGTCCGCCAGCAGGTGATCCAGCTGCTCTCGGGTTACCAGGGCAAGGAGACCACCGGCGCAGGCGTCGGTGCCGGCCAGCCGGAGGGCACCCCCGCCGGTTCCGTGGTCCTGGACCAGTTCGGCCGCAACCTGACCCAGGCTGCGCGTGAGAACAAGCTGGACCCGGTGATCGGACGCGAACAGGAAATGGAACGCGTCATGCAGGTTCTTTCCCGGCGCACCAAGAACAACCCCGTCCTTATCGGCGAACCCGGCGTCGGCAAGACCGCCGTCGTCGAAGGACTTGCCCAGGCGATTGTCCGCGGGGACGTTCCGGAGACCATCAAGGACAAGCAGCTCTACACGCTGGACCTTGGCTCCCTGGTGGCAGGCTCCCGCTACCGCGGTGACTTCGAAGAGCGCCTGAAGAAGGTCCTCAAGGAGATCCGCACCCGCGGCGACATCATCCTGTTCATCGACGAAATCCACACCCTTGTGGGTGCGGGTGCCGCCGAAGGCGCCATCGATGCCGCATCCATCCTGAAGCCCATGCTGGCCCGCGGTGAGCTGCAGACCATCGGTGCCACCACGCTGGACGAATACCGCAAGCACATCGAAAAGGACGCAGCGCTTGAGCGCCGCTTCCAGCCGATCCAGGTCAAGGAGCCGTCGGTTGCGCACGCGATCGAGATCCTCAAGGGCCTGCGCGACCGCTACGAAGCCCACCACCGCGTGACCATCACCGACGGCGCCCTCGCCTCCGCAGCGAACCTGTCCGAGCGCTACATCTCGGACCGCTTCCTGCCGGACAAGGCGATCGACCTCATCGATGAAGCCGGCGCGCGCCTGCGCATCCGCCGGATGACGGCTCCGCCGGAGCTGAAGGCCATGGATGAGCGCATCGCCGAACTCAAGATGGAGAAGGAGTCCGCGATTGACGCGCAGGACTTCGAAGGTGCCGCCTCGCTGCGCGACAAGGAGCAGAAGCTCATTGCCGAGCGGGCCGAGAAGGAACGCCACTGGAAGACCGGCGGCATGGACGACATCTCCGAGGTGGATGAGGATCTCATCGCCGAGGTGCTGGCGAACTCCACCGGCATCCCGGTCTTCAAGCTGACCGAGGAAGAGTCCTCGCGCCTGCTGAAGATGGAAGACGAACTGCACAAGCGCGTCGTCGGCCAGAACGAGGCCATCAAGGCCCTGTCCCAGGCCATCCGCCGCACCCGTGCAGGCCTGAAGGACCCCAAGCGTCCGGGCGGCTCGTTCATCTTCGCCGGCCCCACCGGCGTCGGCAAGACCGAGCTCGCCAAGGCCCTGGCGGAGTTCCTGTTCGGTGAAGAGGACGCCCTCATCACGCTGGACATGTCCGAATACTCCGAGAAGCACACGGTGTCGCGCCTCTTCGGTGCCCCTCCGGGCTACGTCGGCTACGAAGAAGGCGGACAGCTGACCGAAAAGGTCCGCCGCCGTCCGTTCTCCGTGGTCCTGTTCGACGAAGTGGAGAAGGCCCACGCCGACCTCTTCAACTCGCTGCTGCAGATCCTGGAGGACGGCCGCCTGACCGACTCCCAGGGACGCGTGGTGGACTTCAAGAACACCGTGATCATCATGACCACCAACCTTGGTACGCGGGACATTTCCAAGAGTGTCGCCACCGGCTTCCAGTCCGGCACGGACACACAGACCGGCTACAACCGGATGCGCGCCCGGGTCACCGAAGAGCTCAAGCAGCACTTCCGCCCCGAGTTCCTGAACCGTGTTGACGACGTTGTGGTGTTCCCGCAGCTGACCCAGGACGAGATCATCGAGATCGTGGACCTGTTCGTGAGCCGCCTGGAGAAGCGCCTCAAGGACAAGGACATGGGCATCGAGCTCACCAAGGCCGCCAAGGTGCTCCTGGCCACCCGCGGCTACGATCCCGCCATGGGTGCGCGGCCGCTGCGCCGCACCATCCAGCGCGAGATCGAGGACCAGCTGTCCGAAAAGATCCTCTTCGGTGAGATCCACGCGGGCGACATCGTGGTGGTGGATGTGGACGGCGAAGGTGACGACGCCAAGTTCACCTTCGAAGGAAACGCCAAGCCGCGCATCCCGGAAATCGCTCCGAGCGTCTAAGCATTACCGCTAAGGCCCCGCCCCTCTGCAAAGAGCGGGCGGGGCCTTTTGCATTTCCGCTCGGTTCCCGTCGCCCCGTCGCCTTCCGTGTGGGCAGGTTGTGAAAACACCGTTTCACTAGTAGTGAACGCGCTGTGATCCGCGCCACAGTCGGTGTTGAATCTGTTCATGGCTTCTGAAAACTCAGTGATCCTGAGTGAACAACCCGCGACCCCTTTCCATGACATTGACCATTACCTGGCCATCCCCCGGGTGAGTGGGCTGGCTTTGAGCCCGGACGGAAAACGGCTGGTGACCACTGTTGCCACGCTGAACGCCAAGGGCACCGAGTATGTGACGGCGCTCTGGGAACTTGATCCGGCGGGGGAGAAGCATGCCCGCCGGATCACCCGCAGCGCCAAGGGCGAGGCCGGGGCGGCCTTTTCCTCCACGGGCGATCTCTACTTCACGTCGGCGCGACCCGATCCTGAGAGCCCTGACGACGAGCCCGTCAGCGCCCTCTGGCAGCTGCCCGCCGACGGCGGCGAAGCCCGCGTGGTACTTTCGCGCGCCGGCGGGGTCAGCCACGTGATGGCAGCCAAGGACGCCGGTGCCACCTTCGTCACCGCATCCGTACTGGCGGGCTCCCCGGACGAGGAAGCGGACGAGGCGCGGCGAAAGAGCCGCAAGGACAACAAGGTGTCCGCCATCCTCCACAGCGGCTATCCGGTGCGCTACTGGGATGCCGACCTGGGCCCGGACCAGCCGCGAATTTTTGCTGTGGAGCCGGGGGAGGACAAGGAACCCGGCAAGCCGGCGACCGTCGATGCCGCCGCGCCGCTGAAGCTCCGCAACCTGACCCCGGGCGTGGCAGGCATGCTGCGCAACGCAGATTCGGTGGTCAGTCCCGACGGCAGGACGATCTACACCAGCCTCGACAAGCCACTGGCCAAGGCCGACTCACGGTCGGTCCTGGTGGCCATTGACGTGGCCACTGCCACGCACCGGGTCCTGCTGGACGGCGAAGGCATGAGCTACTTCGCGGGACCGGTGAGCCCGGACAACCGCACCCTCGTGGTGATGAGCGAATCGGACACCACTCCGCACCAGGCTCCGCAGGTCAGGCTCCACCTTCTGGACGTCGGTGCACCGGACGCCGGCGCCCCGGACTCCGGTGCACCGGACGCCGGCGCCCCGGACTCCGGTGCACCGGGGGAGCCGGAAGCGAACCTCCGGCCGCTGGCCCGCGACTGGGACCGCTGGGCCATCAAGGCGGCCTGGCTGCCGGACGGCTCGGCCCTCCTGGTGACAGCCGACGACGACGGCGCGTCGCCGGTTTTCCGGATCACCGTTCCGGAGCCTGCCGCCGCCGCGAGTGTCACCCGGGTGACGCGTGACGCGGCGGCCTACACCGACGTCGTGGTTTCGCCTGACGGGCTGAGCGCGTACGCGCTCCGGAGTTCCTACGAATTTCCACCCGAGGCGGTCCGGATCGACCTGGCGAGCGGTGACGTCACCCGGCTTCCGGCTCCTGCTGAACGTCCCCGCATCCAGGGCTCCCTGGAGCGCATTCACGCGTCAGCTGCCGATGGCGCCCGGGTTCCCGCCTACCTGGCCCTGCCGGACGGCACCTCCGCGCAGAACCCGGCGCCGCTGCTCCTGTGGATCCACGGCGGCCCCCTGGGCTCGTGGAACGCGTGGACCTGGCGCTGGAACCCCTGGCTGCTGGCGGCCAGAGGGTATGCCGTGCTCCTGCCGGACCCCGCGCTGTCCACCGGCTACGGCCAGGCCTACATCCAGCGGGGCTGGGGAGAATGGGGCAAAGCGCCCTACGTGGACCTTATGGCAATCACGGACGTGGCGGTGGAACGCCCGGACATCGATGCTTCGCGGACAGCTGCCATGGGCGGCTCGTTCGGCGGTTACATGGCCAACTGGGTGGCGGGCCAGACCGACCGCTTCGACGCAATCGTCACCCATGCCAGCCTGTGGGCCCTGGACCAGTTCGGCCCCACGACGGATGCGTCACAGTACTGGCTGAAGGAAATGACGGCCGAGATGGCCCTGGACAACTCGCCGCACCTGCACGTGGAGAAGATCAGCACGCCCATGCTGGTGATCCACGGCGACAAGGACTACCGCGTGCCCATCGGCGAGGGCTTGCGGCTCTGGTACGAACTGCTGTCCAAGTCGCAGCTGGCTGCCGACGACGCCGGCCGCACTCCGCACCGGTTCCTCTACTACCCGGACGAGAACCACTGGATCCTGCAGCCGCAGCATGCCAAGGTCTGGTACAGCGTCGTCGAGCACTTCCTCGCGAAGAACGTGCTGGACCAGGACGTGCCTTTGCCTGCCGACCTGGGCTTGTGAGGCGGCGGGCGGGGCGGTCGTAAGATGGGGGCTGTGACTGAGACCTTCCGTATCCGCCCCGCCCGCACCAGCGACGTAGCTGCCATCAAGCGCCTCGTGGCGCCGCTCGCGGACAAGAGGATCCTGATGGCCAAGGAGACTGTGGCGTACTACGAAAGCCTGCAGGAGTTCAGGATCGCGGAGTCGGCCGACGGCGAGGTGATCGGCTGCGGCGCCCTGCACGTCATGTGGGAGGACCTGGCGGAAGTGCGCACGCTTGCGGCCTCCGACGCGTGGCGTGGAAAGGGCGTGGGCCACGTGCTGGTGGAAAGCCTTCTAGAGGAGGCCAAAGCGCTGGGTGTATCGCGTGTGTTCTGCCTGACCTTCGAAGTGGATTTCTTCAAGAAGCACGGCTTCGACGTCATGGCCGACCAGACAGCCGTGGATCCGGTGGTCTATTCCGAGTTGCTGCGATCGCATGACGAAGGTGTGGCGGAGTTCCTGGACCTCGCACGGGTGAAGCCGAACACCTTGGGCAACACCCGCATGATCAAAGCCCTCTAGGCAGGTTTTCGCCAAACTTCTGCGCTCCAGATAACGTCTTATTTCTCAGTCTTCCCTTATATCGAATCGATGTATAAAATTAAAGAGCTTGCCTGCTAAGACACGGATCCCGAAACCACCTCTAAGGACAGAAATGCGCGAGCTCGCCATTTTTCCGGATTTTTCGGCGTTTCAGATGGATGTGCCTGCGGTTCTGACCCGCAGCGATCCGCTCAGCCGGCCCTCCGAGGCGTCGGCATTCCATATAGGCGCCGCCGCGTGGCCGGATTTGATCCCGGCTTCCTGGGGGAAACGCTGAGCCCGGCCCGGGAACACAAGCTCGGAAAGCGAAAGGGACAGTCAATTGGGGGCTGTCCCTTTTCGTTTGCCCTCTTTCGCCGGCGTTGCCGGGGGGGCACTAGCACCACGATGTGACAGGGCGCTACCCTTGCACGGGCCGCGGTAGTAGGGTCAAGACAAAGCCGCCAGGACCTTCCAGGGAGCCCTCCAATGAAGAAGCTGATCAATGATCCCCGCGCTGTAGTGGACGAGTCCGTGGAAGGCTTCGGCCTGGCCCATGCGGACCTCGTGACCATCAGCGCCGAGCCCAAGTTCATTACCCGCAAAGATGCCCCGGTGGCGGGGAAGGTGGGCCTTGTCAGCGGCGGCGGGAGCGGCCACGAACCGCTCCACGGAGGATTCGTCGGACTGGGAATGCTCGACGCCGCCGTACCCGGCGCCGTCTTCACCTCACCCACGCCCGACCAGATCATTCCGGCCACCCTCGCGGTGAACTCCGGCGCCGGCGTCGTGCATATCGTCAAGAACTACACCGGCGACGTCCTGAATTTCGAAACGGCCGCCGAAATGGCGGAAGCCGAGGGCGTGCAGGTCCGCACCGTCCTGGTCAACGACGACGTCGCCGTGGAGGACTCGCTCTACACTGCCGGCCGGCGCGGCGTGGGCGGCACTGTCCTGGTGGAGAAGATCGCCGGCGCGGCCGCGGAACGCGGGGACGGCCTGGACGCGGTCGCCGCCATCGGAGACCGGGTCAACCAGAACGTCCGCAGCATGGGCGTCGCCCTGACTGCCTGCACCGTGCCGCACGCCGGGACGCCCAGTTTTGACCTGGAAGAGAACGAAATCGAAATCGGCATCGGCATCCACGGTGAGCCCGGGCGGCACCGGATCCCCATGGAAAACGCCGACGGCATCACCGACCGCCTTCTGGAGCCCATCCTGTCCGACCTTGGCATTGCCTCCGGCGACAAGGTGCTCCTGTTCGTGAACGGCATGGGCGGGACGCCCCAAAGCGAGCTGTACATCGTGTACCGCCGCGCCGCCCAGGTGCTCGCGGAGAAGGGTGTCACGGTGGAGCGCTCCCTGGTGGGCAACTACATCACGTCCCTGGAAATGCAGGGCTGCTCCATCACCGTCCTGCGGCTCGACGACGAACTCACCGGCCTTTGGGATGCCCCGGTCCACACTGCCGCGCTGCGATGGGGCATCTGACCATGGGGCTGGACGTTGACTGGGCCGTTCGCTGGCTGACCCTTTCCGCGCAGGCCATGGCGGACCACCGGGTGGAACTGATCGAGTTGGACCGTGCCATCGGGGATTCGGACCACGGCGAAAACATGGACCGCGGATTCAAGGCCGTGATGGCGAAGCTCGCCGAGGCTCCCCCCGCCACGCCGGGAGCGGCCCTGAAGCTCACCGCGATGGCTCTGATGTCCAAGGTGGGAGGTGCCGCCGGCCCCCTCTACGGCACAGCGTTCCTGCGTGCTTCCACTTCACTGGGCGACGCAACGGACATCGATCCTGCCGCGCTGGCCGCTGCCATCCAAGCCGCCCGCGACGGCGTGGTGGCCCGGGGCAAGGCCGAATCCGGCGATAAGACCATGGTGGACGCCTGGACGCCCGCCGTCGACGCCGCAGCAGCGCAAGCCGCCGAAGGCGACGGGAACGTCGTCAAAGTCCTCCTCGCGGCTGCGGAGGCCGCCGAGGCGGGCGCCGTCGCCACTGATCCGCTGATCGCCCGCAAGGGGCGCGCCAGCTACCTGGGGGAGCGCAGCGCCGGCCACCGCGACCCCGGCGCCGTCTCCACCGCCCTCATCCTGCGCGCCGCGGCCGGGGCAGCTGAATGACGGTCCGCCTCGTCGTAGTGTCCCATAGCGAAAAAATCGCCGACGGCGCCGTGGAGCTGGCCGCCCAAATGGCACCCGACGTCGTCATCCTCCCGGCGGGCGGCACCGATGACGGCCGGATCGGGACCAGCCTCGAAAAGGTCATGGCGGCCCTGGAACAGGCGGCCGGCGGCGACGGCGTGGTGGTGCTGACGGACCTCGGCTCCGCCGTGATGACGGCCGAATCGGCTGTGGAATTCCTGCCGGATCCGGACTCGGTCCTCTTGGCCGATGCGCCCCTGGTCGAGGGGCTGGTGGCGGCGGCTGTTGCGGCGCAGTCGGGGGCGGACGCAACCGGGGTGAAGCAGGCGGCCGAAGCGGTCCGCCGTGCTCCGGCGCCGGAGGTGCCGGCGGAAGCGGAGATGTCCGGTCCGCCCGAGGCCGCGGGTGATTTTGCGCTGGTCAACCAGGCGGGCATGCACGCCCGTCCCGCCGCGAAGATCGCCGGGGGACTGGCGGGCATGGACGCGGACGTGACGGTCAACGGGGTGGACGGCGCGTCCATGACGGGCCTGATGACCTTGGGTGCGGGCAAGGGATCAGTCCTCCATGTGGAGGCCTGGGGGCCGGATGCCGGCAAGGCTGTGAAGTACGTCGGCGGCCTGGTGGAAGCTGGGTTCGGCGAGCCCTAGCCGGCCGGCCTGAGCCCGTCTTCATCCAGCAGCACGCCGGCTGTGATGAACTTTCCGCACTGCTCGCCGTAGGGGTACTCCGCCCGTGGCAGGAAGCTCAGCGTGCGCTCCGGCAGCGGAATCCCCGCCGTGGAGGTGCCCGTGGCCGTGGCATCAATGCGGGATTCGGTCAGGATATCCATCATCAGCATTCCCGTGAGGGTGCCGTCAGGCGAGGACGTTGCGGAGCATACGCCGTCGGGGCCCGCGGAGGGCTCGCAACCCAGGTCCACTGCGGTGCTGCCGGGCATCAGGTCAAGGTCGGCTTCCCGGCACGTGCCGTCCTGGCAGGCCTTCAGGTGGATGGCCTTGACGTGTGGCGCGTAGCTGGCCGCCACGGTCAGCGCCACCACTGATGCCTGCGCGATGGCCGGGCAAGGCACTGCCTCCGGCAGGCACGCGGAGGGGAGGATCGACGTCGTGACCGCTGCCAGAAGCACGCCCAAGCTGCGCATGCTTCAGCGTAGATCCGCCGGCGCCGGCCACACCAGCACAGGGTGATTCCAGTTCCGGAACGAATGCGTAACGGACCTCAGGATCGGACCTCAGGCGGGGAGCCGCAGGCCGCCAGGGTGCAGCTCGGCAAGGCCGTCGCTGACCAGCCCCGCCAAGGCCCGTTCCAGCTGTTCCGGGGCGGAATTCAGCCGGTGCAGCGCCGCAAGCGGGACGCCGATGCCGCTGGCTTCGAAGCCAAGGTCCGCAGCGGGCTGGTGGAACATCTCCGGCGCTACCGGCGCGTCCGCCAGGCGGAGAACGGCCATCACGGCGCCGCGGACCTGCCGGTCGGTGCCGTGCCAGGACTGCCCTTTCGGAGTGTACGACGGCGGCGGCTCGCCGGCCGCCAGCCACGCACAGGCACCGCGCACCGGGCAGTCACCGCACTTCGGCGCCCTTGCCGTGCACACCAGGGCTCCCAGCTCCATCACCGCCGCGTTCCAGCGGACCGAAAGCCCGACGTCGGCCGGCAGCAGTTCAGCGGCCAGCCGCATTTCCGCCGCTGCCAGCGATTGCGCCGGCAGGGCCGTGCCCGAAAAGAGCCGCGCGTGGACGCGGCGGATGTTGGTGTCCACAACGGTCTCGCGGCGGCCGAAGGCGAACGCCGCTACCGCTGCGGCCGTGTAGCTGCCCACTCCTGGAAGCTCCAGCAGGGCGTCGTACGTTCCCGGCACCTCGCCGTCGTGCTTCTCGACGACGGCGGCGGCTGCCGCGTGCAGTCGCAGTGCCCGCCGCGGGTAGCCGAGCCTGCCCCAGTGCCGGACTGCCTCGCCGGACGCTTCGGCGGCGAGGTGCGCGGGCGTGGGCCAGCGGCGGAGCCAGTCCTCCCACACGGGGAGGACACGGACTACGGGCGTCTGCTGCAGCATGATTTCGCTGACCAGGACACCCCATGGCGTGCAGTCAGGGTCGCGCCAGGGCAGCTCCCTTGCGGTGTCAGCGAACCAGCGGTCAAGCGCTTCGTGGAGCGGCGCGAGCGGCGGCAGCGCGGGGCGACTCGCCGGGGACGTGGCAGTGGGTGTGGCTAAGGCTTCGATGCAAATACTGTAGTGGATACTGGCCAGGGGTCCGCCTTCCCGGCGTGGTGGTGCGCCAATGTGCCCGGCGTTCTCTAGCCTAGAAGGATGGTCAGGCAAGGCACTTCAGGAAAGAACGGTTCGAAACCGAAGGGCACCCCCGGCCGGAAGCCGGGGCGGCCTCCGCTGAAGGCTGTCTACCGCCGTCGCAGGCTGTTCGTTGGCCTGGTTCTGCTCCTGGTTGCCTCGGTGGCGCTGGGAGGTTTTGCTGCCGTGTCCGGCGCCATGCGTTCCTCCGAGCAGGCCTCCTCCACGGAGCGGAACGGTTCGGACGCGTCCAAGCCCGACGCCGAGCCGTCCGCATCTGCCACGCCCAGCACCCCGGCGACGCCAACGTGCGACCAGGGCCTGGTTACTGTCTCCGCGTCGACGGACAAGGCTGCCTACGCGGCGGACGAGACCCCGCTGCTCAGCCTGAAGGTCACCAACGGCGGCAAAGTGGCGTGCGAGGTGAACCTGGGCACGTCCCAGATGGAGTACACGGTGACCAGCGGCTCCGACCGGATCTTCTCCTCGGTTGACTGCCAGGCGGAGAGCAGTGACCTGGTGAAGACCATTGCTCCGGGCCAGAGCGAGACTGCCAACTTCCCGTGGCAGCGCAACCGCAGCGTGCCCGGCTGCGGCGCGGTGTCCGCGAAGCCCGGCGCAGGCGGGGCGTACTACATGTTCGTGGCGAGGCTCGGAACGAAGTCCAGCACCAAAGCCGTTTTCCAGCTTCTCTGAGAAGGCGTTTAGAGGAACCGGTCCAGCAGGCTTGCCTCGGCCATGCGGCTCAGTCCCTCCCGGACCGTGCGGGCCCGCTGGTCGCCGATGCCATCCACGGTCATGAGGTCGTCGATGGTGGCCGCCATCAGGTATTGGAGGCCGCCAAAGTGGTCAACGAGCCTGTCCGCAACGGCCTTGGGCACGGCCTTCAGGCCGGACAGGAGACGGTACCCGCGCGGCTGCACCACGGCGTCGAGCGTGTCCACGCCGCCCGCGAAGCCGATGATTCCGGCGATCCTGCTGAGGTCGATCAGCTCGGTGGGGCCCAGGTTGAGCAGGGCGTTGACGGCGCCGTCGATGTCCTCCGGGGAAGCGTTCGGACCGGCGTAATCGCGGATGATCACGTCGCTGCCGGGTCCGCGGCCCACCGTGAGCTCGTCCAGCTGCAGGGAGAGCAGGCGTCCGTCCTCTCCCAGTTCAAGCACGTACTGGGAGATCTCCTCGGAGATACGGCGCACCATCTCCTGGCGCTGAAGGGTCACGGCGACGTCGCGGACGGTCACCATGGCTTCGATTTCCAGGGCGGAGAGGGAACTGGTGACCTGGTCCAGGCGGGACCGGTACCGTTCCAGGGTGGCAAGCGCCTGGTTGGCGCGGGCCAGGACCTTTTCCGAGCCTTCCAGGACGTGCCGCAGCCCGTTCACGTAGAGCGCGATGATCTGCATGGACTGGCTGACCGAAATCACCGGAACACCGGTCTGGATGGCGACGCGTTCCGCCGTGCGGTGCCTGGTGCCGGATTCCTGCGTTTCGATGCTCGAGTCCGGAACCAGCTGCACGGCAGCCCGGAGGATGTTGCCGGCGTCCTTATCGCAGATGATGGCGCCGTCCATTTTGGCCAGCTCGCGAAGGCGGGTGGGGGAGAAGTCGATCCCGATATCGAACCCGCCGGAGCAGATGGACTCGATGGTGCGGTCCGAGCCCAGGACGATCAGCGCGCCGGTGCGTCCGCGGAGGATGCGTTCCAGGCCGTCGCGCAGAGCGGTGCCTGGAGCCACTCTGCCCAGAGTCGCCTTAAGCGAATCTTCAGGGCTCCGAGCCATAGGTTGTCCCTTCAAAGGTGCAAGCCGGTGCCTGCGGGTATGCCGGTTTTACGATGCCGCCGGCAGGATCAAAAGTACTCATTTTCCCACTGGCTCCATACTAGGGGCAAAGAAGCGCATTAACCGCACGGACAAGCCTCAAAGTGGCCCGTTGGGCTGCCGCTGACAGCGGTCCGGAAAGGCTGTGGACGACGACGGCGGGAAGCGGCACTTGGGCGTCCCACCGGCGGCGTTTCCCGCCCTGCGATAAACTGGAAACCTTGGCTGCACAGTTCACGCGTGACGGCCCCCACGTTCAAATTCCCACCAGACCCCATGTCGCAGCGAAAGTAGCACCGTGTCCCAAGAAGTCCTCAGCCCCGCCCGAGTCCACGAGATTCATAAGCAGGCGGCCCGGCGTCGGACCTTCGCGGTCATTTCCCACCCTGACGCCGGCAAGTCGACGCTTACTGAAGCCCTGGCCCTGCACGCCAAGGTGATCGGCACTGCCGGCGCCTCCAGCGGCAAGGCCAACCGCAAGGAAACGGTCTCGGACTGGATGCAGATGGAAAAGGACCGCGGCATCTCCATCAGCTCCGCTGCCCTGCAGTTCGCCTACCGGGACACCGTGATCAACCTCCTGGACACCCCCGGCCACGCCGACTTCTCCGAGGACACCTACCGCGTCCTGGCCGCCGTGGACTGCGCCGTGATGCTTGTTGATGCCGCCAAGGGCCTCGAGACGCAGACCATGAAGCTGTTCGAGGTGTGCAAGCAGCGCAACCTGCCCATCATCACCGTGATCAACAAGTGGGACCGTCCGGGCCTGGATGCCCTGGCGCTCATGGACGAAATCACTGAGCGGACGGGACTCCAGCCCATGCCGCTGACCTGGGCCGTGGGCATCTCCGGCGACTTCCGCGGCGTGTGGGACCTCCGCAACGACCGCTTCGCCCGGTTCCAGCGCAACAACGCCGGTGCCAACATCGCGCTCACCGAGTACTTCACCCCGGAAGAGGCCGCAGCCAACCAGGGTGACGACTGGTCCAACGCCGTGGACGAAGCCGGGCTGGTCATCGAATCCAACCTCGAGTTCGACGTCGACGCCTTCCACGCCGGCAAGGCAACCCCCATCCTTTTCAGTTCGGCCGCCCTCAACTTCGGCGTCAAGGAAATCCTGGACGCCCTGGTTGACTTCGCTCCGCCGGCGGCGCCGCGTCCCGACGTCGACGGCGACCCCCGCCCGGTGGACGCCCCGTTCGCGGGCTTCGTCTTCAAGGTCCAGGCCGGCATGAACAAGGCCCACCGCGACCATGTTGCGTTCATCCGCGTGTGCTCCGGCGTCTTCGAGCGCGGCATGGTGGTCACGCAGACGCGCACCGGGAAGTCGTTCGCCACCAAGTACGCGCAGCAGGTGTTCGGCCGTGAGCGCGAGGTCATCGACGAAGCGTTCCCCGGCGACGTCGTGGGACTGGTGAACGCCTCGTCGCTCCGGGTGGGCGACAGCCTGTTCCTGGACGAACCCGTGGAGTTCCCCGCGATCCCGCTGTTCGCGCCGGAACACTTCCAGGTGGCACGTTCCAAGGACCCCAGCCGCTTCAAGCAGTTCCGCCGCGGCATCGAGCAGCTTGAACACGAGGGCGTCATCCAGGTGCTTCGCTCCGACATCCGCGGTGACCAGGCGCCGGTGCTCGCCGCCGTCGGTCCCATGCAGTTCGAAGTGGTGGAGGACCGCATGGCGCACGACTTCAGCGCCCCCATGCGCCTGGAGCGCCTCCCGTACTCGATGGCAAGGATTTCGACGGCGGACGCCATGCCGGCGCTGGCCAACGTGCCGGGCGCCGAGGTGCTGCTGCGCTCCGACGGCGAATACCTTGCCCTGTTCAACGACATCTGGGCGCTGCGCCGGATCGAAAAGAACCATCCGGACCTCACCCTGGTGCCGATCGGAACCCACAACCCTGCGAAGTAGCTAGCGCCGCCCCGCATGCAAAGCCAGCTCCAGCTCGAACCGGGCCCGGGGGTCTTCCAGCGCGTCGCCGAAGAGTTCACGCAGCTGCGCCGCCCGGTAACCCACGGTCTGCGGATGAATGCCGAGCTCGGCGGCCACCGGAGCCCGCTGGCCCCAGTGCCGCAGCCACGAGAGGAGGGTTTCCGCCAGCCTTTCCCGCTGGGCCGGCCGGAGCCCTTCCAGGGGTGCAAGCCTGCGCTCGGCCAGTTCCGCGATGGCCGAGGGCTCGGAACCGAGAATGATCTGCGCCAGGTGGTCGTCGGCCCAGATGGGCGGATCCTCGGGGTCCTCCCTTGGCGGCAGCACCGAGGCGGCCAGGACGGCCAAGCGCAGCGAGTCAGGTACCTTTTCCCAGCTGCCCGCCGGCCCCACGGCAGCGGACCGGCCCTTCAACACCTTCTCCAACGCGGCCCGGGCGGAGTCGGATTTGCGGGCGGGAACAAGGGCCACGGCATCTGTTTCGCGTTCCACCACCAGCGTCCCCGGACCCAGCTGCAGCCGGAGCCCGGCGGACCGGTCCAGCGGAAGCGTCACCACTACGAGCCTCGCCGGCAGCGACCAGTCGGCCATGGACGCGGCCTGCCGCAGGGCCGCCTCGTCCGCCTGGCCCATCAGCAGCAGTTCCAGCAGTTCGGTCCGGCGCCGGTCCACCGCCCCCGCGCGTTCGGACTGTTCGAAGGCGTAGGCCTCGGCGCTGACGGCGGACAGTTCGTCGATGTAGGCCAGGATCGATTCGCCCAGGTCCACCACAACGCTCTGGCCCAGGTCCTTCTCCATCGAGATCCGGGACATCTCCCGGAAGGTCACGCGGGCGCCCATGCGGTAGGCGCTCAGCAGTGCGTCCATGCTCCGGCCCTGGCGGAATTCGCCGCTGCCGAGGCCGGCCACAAGCTCCCGGCTTTCCTCGGACAGGGCGGGCAGCCTGGTGCCGGGCAGCTGGAGGAACCGCTCCAGTGCCGCAGCCACCCCGCGCCTCAGGCCCCGCCCGAAGCGGCCTTCGATGGGCCTGGCATAGGCCGGAACCAGCTGCGGGACTGCACCGATGATGGCCTCCACAATGCCGGGCATCCTGGGGCGCAGCAGGTCGCTGACTTCCCGGGGCAAGGCGAGCCACGGCGGATCATACGCGGGGGTTGCGGGACTCTTCGAGGCGGGAGGGTTCATGAGAGACTTCCATAAGTTGTTTCGGGGGAACAGTTTAGAACGTTCGATCGTATGCCTTGGGAGAAGAAATATGCCTCGATCCAACATAAGGTTAATAACATGATCCGGCTCCGTAAGCTGGCGCGCGCCGCATCTGTACTGACCACCCCGCTAGCTCCAGAAGATATTCTGTCGCTGTTCAATCCTGTGTTCTCCGCCCGCCAGTTGCGCGGCGTGGTCACCAGGGTGGTCGCCGAGACGGCCGATTCCGCCACCATTTTCTTCCGCCCAGGCCGTGGCTGGAAGGCGCACCAGGCTGGCCAGTGGGCCCGCATCGGCGTCGAACTCGACGGCGTGCGGCACTGGCGTTCCTATTCACTGAGCGCACCCGCCGGCCAGGATCCCGCCATCACGGTGACCGACGTCGGCGCCGTTTCCGGTGTCCTGGTCCGCAACACCCGACCCGGTGACGTGCTGTTCCTGGCCCCGCCGCAGGGCGACTTCGTCCTCCCCGAGCACCCGAGGCCGCTGCTGATGCTCACTGCGGGCAGCGGCATTACCCCCGTCATGTCCATGGTGCGCACGCTGGTGCCGCACCGCCCGGACGCGGACGTCGTGCTGATCCATTCGGCCCGGACCCCGGCGGACAGCATCTTCCGGGAAGAGCTTTCGGAGCTTGCCGACCAGTTCCCCAACTTCAAGGTCACGCACTGGTTCACCGGCGAACGCGGCCGGGTGGACTTTTCCTCCGCCGCCGTGCTGGACGAGCTCTGCCCGGACTGGCGCCACCGCGCTGCCTATGCCTGCGGGCCGGAGGGCTTCCTGGACGACGCCGAAGCGCTGTGGTCCGCGGAAGCCGCCGCTGCGGCGGCTGAAGGGTCCGCCACTCACGGTTCCGCCGCTGGCGGAGAATCCCACCAGCCGGAGGGGCCGTTTGCTGCCGACCCGATCAACCTCATCATCGAACGGTTCACCACCAGCCTGGCCGCCGGGGCCGGGCACGACGGCGGACTGGTCACCTTTGAGGCCTCCGACCGTGAGGTGGAGGCGGACGGCAGCACCCCGCTCCTGGACGTCGGCGAAGACGCCGGCGTGCTGATGCCCAGCGGCTGCCGGATGGGCATATGCCACAGCTGCCTCACCCCCCTGCGGGCAGGGCATGTCCGCGACCTCCGCACCGGCGAAGTCCACGGCGAGCCGGGCCAACTAATCCAGACGTGTGTATCGGCAGCAGCCGGACCCGTTAACCTCGACATTTGAGGAGCACCACCGCATGGCAATAGTTACCAACCACGAAGCCGAGACCACGGAAGACGCCGTAGTGCCCGCTGCGAAGGCGCGGCGCGGGGCGCTGGCCACCTCCGGCAGCCCCCTGGTCCGTCCACCGGCCGCGGCTCACCTCTCCGACGAGCAGGTGGCTGAGCTGGGCCGCGAACTTGATGCCATCAAGGACGACATCCTGGCCAAGCGCGGAGCCTCCGACGCCGCCTACATCCGCCGCATGATCAAGATCCAGCGCGGACTGGAGATCTCCGGCCGCGCGACGCTCCTGGTGAGCCGGAACAAGGGCGCCTGGGTTGCCGGCACCACCCTGCTGAGCCTGGCCAAGATCCTGGAAAACATGGAGATCGGGCACAACGTGCTGCACGGCCAGTGGGACTGGATGCGGGACCCGGACATCCACTCCACCACCTGGGAATGGGACTTCGTTACTCCCGCCCGCGCCTGGCAGCACACCCACAACGACCTGCACCACCGGTGGACCAACGTGGTGGGCAAGGACAACGACGTCGGATACAACCTCCTGCGCATGGACCCGCAGCAGGAGTGGAAGCCGTTCAACCTGGGCAACCCGCTCTACAACGCCCTGCTGGCCCCGGTCTTCGAGTGGGGCATCGCGATCTACGACCTTGAACTGCAGGACTTCAAAGAGGGCAACAAGTCCAAGGAAGCCCTCACCAAGGACCTCAAGGCCCTCGGCGTGAAAGCCCTCAAGCAGTTCACCAAGGATTACGCCGCAACCCCGGCGGTCGCAATGCTGACCGGCTCCGGCAAGCAGGCGCTCTACGGCACCCTGACCGCGAATGCGATCCGCAATGTGTGGGCCCACGCGGTGATCTTCTGCGGTCACTTCCCCGAGGGGACGGACACCTTCACCGAGGAAATGGTGGAAGGCGAAACCCGCGGTGACTGGTACGTGCGGCAGATGATCGGTTCGGCCAACATCTCCGGTTCCAAGTTCATGCACCTCATGACGGGCAACCTGTCGCACCAGATCGAGCATCACCTCTTCCCGGACATTCCGTCCAACCGCTACGCCGAGGTGGCGCCGAAGGTGCAGGAGATCTGCAAGCGCTACGGCCTGCCGTACACCACCGGTCCGATGTGGAAGCAGGTTGGCTCCACCTGGGCCAAGGTCTTCAAGCTGGCACTTCCGCCCAAGAAGGCCTGATGCCGGGGTCCACAACGGGCCTGAGTATTTGACGAAAGGGACGCCTGCCATCGCGGCAGGCGTCCCTTTTTGTGAGAGCTATTCAGGGGGCTTTGCCGCCGAGCCAAGGATGTGGGCTACCCGCGGATTGCCGGGAAGGGCCGAGAATCCGAAGCGCTCCACGGTCTGCACTGTGAGGCCGGCTGCCGCGATCCCGGTGGCGGTGTCGCGGTTCGGGTGGCATCCGCCGGCCAGCCGGCTCCATAGGGGAGTGAGCAGGTCCTCCAGTCCGGCGAGCATGAAGTGTTCGGACCGGACATGTTCATAAAACAGCAGCAAACCGCCGGGCCGGAGAACCCGCATGGTCTCCGCCAGGACGGCTGACTGGTCCGCCACGCTGCACAGGACCAGGCTGGAGACCACCACGTCCACCGATTCGTCCGCCGCCGGCAGTGACTCCGCCACGCCGTCGTGAACTGTGATGGGGACCGGTGCCTTGCCGGCCTCGGCAAGCGCCAGCGCCCGGAGGGTCGGGTCCGGTTCGAGCGCCAGCACGCTGGTCACCGCGGCAGGGTAGTAGGGAAAGGTGGCCCCGTAGCCCGCCCCGATTTCGACGACGGCACCATGCGCGGCCTCGACGAGGCGCCGGCGGTGGTCCGCCGCCCCGCGTGCGTCCATGCGCGGGCCGACGCGGGCGAAGTAGGGGCCGAAGGATGAATTCCGGGGGTTGGTTTCCGGCATCGGTGCCTCCTTGGTTCAGCGTGGCTGGCCGGTCTTGCTACCACTATCCTGCATCGGATTCTGGTTCAGGCATGTCTGGCGCAGGTGACCACCCGGGATCTTCGGCCCTTGCGGCAAAAATCATGCGGGGAACACACTGAGAGCAACGCACGAGGAGCTGGCTTGGGGTGGCGGGCATGATTGCCGGCAGCCCTTGACGCATACCCCTGGGGGGTATATGTTTCGGATACCGGAAAACGACGTCGCGGGCGAGAGCCTCTACGCAGTGAAGGTCCGACAGCGGGTGAATCGCCCGTTGCCCTCCTCGGACACCCTTGCGAAAGGACGCACCATGACTGCCGGCCCGAAGCCCGCCGACGGAGCAGTGACTACGCCCCTGCGGAACACGGTTGTGGAAGTGCGGGGCCTCCACTGGGCAACCTCCAAGGCGGTGGTGGAACACGTGCTGCTGCAGCGGCCCGGAGTCACCGCCGTCGACGCAAACCCGGTCGCCCAGACTGCCACCGTGAGCTTTGACCCGTCCGTGACCTCCGTGGAGCAGATTTCGGGTTGGATCCGGGACTGCGGGTACCACTGCCGCGGGGAATCGGTCCCCGACCATGTCTGCTACCCGATGGACCAAACAATGCATCCGGCGGAACATGTGCACCCGGCAATGCACGCTGGTCATGGTGAGAAGCCCCGGACGCCGCAGGACATGATGGGCCACGGCGGGCATCATGCCGGAATGTCGATGGATGACATGGTCAAGGACATGCGCAACCGGTTCCTGGTCGCCGCGGTCCTGTCCGTCGGCGTGACGCTATGGTCCCCGATGGGCCGGGACATGTTCGGTTTCACAGCTCCGACGCCGTTCGGGCTCCGTGACGACGTGATGGCCCTGATCCTGTCCCTGCCTGTCATCTTCTACTCTGCCTGGATTTTCTTCGACGGCGCCTACCGGGCGCTGAAGGCCCGCACCCTGGACATGATGGTCCTGGTCGCTATCGCCGTGGGCACCGGGTGGCTCTACAGTGTCTGGGTCACCTTCACCGGCGGCGGTGAAGTGTTCTACGAAGCCGCCACTGTCCTTGCCTCCTTCGTGCTGCTGGGCCACTGGTTCGAGATGCGCGCACGCGGCGGGGCGAATGAGGCCATCCGCACACTGCTCGAGCTGGCCCCGCCGGTCGCGGTCGTGATCCGCGACGGGGACACTGTCGAGATCCCCACCTCGGAGGTCCAGACCGGGGACCTGCTGCTGATCCGGCCGGGGTCGAAAATCCCCGTTGACGGGGAAGTCGAGGACGGCCAGTCGGAAGTCGATGAGTCCATGGTCACGGGTGAGAGTCTTCCGGTGACCAAAACCATTGGCTCGGAAGTAATCGGCGCGTCCATCAACACCACCGGCACCATGCGGGTCCGGGCCACCAAGGTCGGCGCCGACACCGCCCTGGCGCAGATCGTGGCCCTCGTCCAGGAGGCCCAGAACTCCAAGGCACCCGGCCAGCGGCTGGCTGACAGGGCCGCGTTCTGGCTGGTCCTGGTCGCCCTGATCGGCGGGACAGTGACGTTCGCCGCCTGGCTCGCCCTCGGCGCCGGCATCCAGGCCGCCCTGCTGTTCGCCATCACCGTCGTCGTGATCACCTGCCCTGACGCGCTGGGCCTGGCCACCCCGACGGCCATCATGGTGGGCACCGGACTCGGTGCCAAACGCGGCGTCCTGTTCAAGAACGCCACCGCCCTGGAGGTATCCGCACGGATCGACACCGTCGTGATGGACAAGACCGGCACCCTGACAAAGGGCGAACCGGAAGTGACCGACGTCGTCGTTGAGGGAATAAGCGAAAGCGAACTTCTGGCGCTGGTCGCCGCCGTCGAGCAGGAATCCGAACACCCGCTCGCTGCGGCCGTCGTGCGGCACGCTCAAGAACACGGCGCATCTGCCCTGGCTGCCTCGGATTTCCTCAATGTTCCCGGCCACGGTGCCGGCGCCACCGTGGACGGACACCGGGTGCTGGTGGGCAACCGCAAGCTCATGGCCGACGAAGGAATCGACCTTGGGCCGCTGGCCGCAGTGCGCGACAGGCTTGCCGCCACCGGACGGACCGCCGTGCTCGTCGCCGTGGACGGAAGGGCCGCAGCCGTGATCGCCTTGGCGGACGCCGCAAGGGAAACAGCCGCCGCCGCCATAGCTGCCCTGCACGAGGCCGGGATCGAAGTGGTCATGCTCACCGGGGACAACGAAGCAACCGCCCAGCGGATCGCCGGTCAACTGGGCATCGATACCGTGATCGCCGAAGTGCTGCCGGGCGATAAATCAGCGAAGATCGCCGAACTGCAACAGCGCGGAAAGGTGGCCATGGTTGGCGACGGCGTCAACGACGCGCCGGCCCTGGCCCAGGCCGACCTCGGCATCGCGATTGGCGCGGGCACCGACGTGGCCATTGAAACGGCCGACGTCGTCCTGATGCGGTCGGACCCGCTGGATGTGCCCATAGCCCTGCGGATCGGCAAGGGCACCCTGCGGAAGATGCGCCAGAACCTGGGCTGGGCCGTGGGGTACAACGCGATTGCGCTCCCCATCGCTGCCGGGGTCTTCGCCTTCGCCGGGATCGTCCTCAGCCCGGAGATCGCGGCGCTGTCGATGTCCGGTTCCAGCTTCCTGGTCGCCGTCAACGCCCTCCTGCTCAAGAGGCTCCGGCTGCCGCGTCCGGAAACGCCCGAGGCCACCACGGCACGCGCTTCCCGGCCGCTTGCCCCGGCCGGGACCCGCTAGGCTCCCCGTCATGGACCTCCGCCTCATGGCCCGCGTGCTGTTCCTGCGGGCCGCCTGGCGGAGACGGGACCACTGGGACGCCGCCCGGATCGCCGCCCACCAGGAACACGCCCTCCGGGACCTGCGCCGTGCAGCGTACGCCGGCTCGGAGTTCTACCGGCGCCATCACGCCGGCCTGCACGAGGCTCCCCTGGACCAACTGCCGTCCGTGACGAAAGCGGAACTGATGGACCACTTCGACGAGGCCGTCACCACACCGGACCTGAGGCTGGTGGATCTAGAGAACCATCTGCGGGCACTGACGGAGCGCGGGGGAGACCCGGGGGTGCCGTGGAAGGGCCGGTGGTGGGCCGCCGCAACGGCGGGGACCACGGGCTGGCGCGGAACGTTCGTCTGGAACCGTTCCGAATGGGCAACCGTCCTGGCCTCCTACGCCCGTGCGAACGACTGGGCCGGGATCTCCGCCGGGCTCACCCGGCCCCTGAAAATGGGCCTGGTCAGCTCCCTCGTCCCCACACACCAGTCCGCCGTCGTCGGCGTATCCCTGCGCTCCGGAATCGTCCCCACCCTCCGCCTGGACGTCACCGCACCCATGGAAGAGACGGTCGCCGCCCTGGACCGCTTCCAGCCCAGGATCCTGGTCGGCTACGCCTCGGCACTCAAGCCCCTTGCGGCGGAGCAGCGCGCCGGGCGGCTGCACATCTCCCCGCAGGGTGTGATGTCCGCCTCCGAAGTGCTCAGCCCGCACACCGCCGCGGAACTGGAGGCGGCCTGGGGAAGCGCCCCCTTCGACGTTTATGCCGCCACCGAAACGGCCGGCATCGCCTCCCCCTGCACCTACCGGAACCGCCATGTCTACGAGGACCTGCTGATCATTGAACCGGTGGACCAGGCCGGGAAGCCCGTGCCCGCCGGGACAACCGGGGCCAGGCTCCTGGTCACTGTCCTGTTTTCGCGCACCCTTCCACTGATCCGTTACGAAATGTCAGACACCGTGCGGCTGGACGGACGGGGTTGCCCCTGCGGACGACCGTTCGCCCTTCTGGAGGGCATCGAAGGCCGCATCGAAGACATCCTGCAACTGCCGGGCAAACAGGGACCGGTCAGCGTCCATCCGATCGTGTTCCACCACGTCCTCGATGAGGCCGGGAGCGCAGGGTGGCAGGTCATCCAGGAGCCCGCCGGGCTGCAGGTCCTCCTGGCAGGCCTCGCGCCGGGAGCTTCCGCTGAAGGAGCGCGGGCAGCCGTGGCAGGCGCGCTCAATGAAGCCGGTGTTGTGGGAACCCGGGTGGATGTGCACGTGGTGGAACACCTTGAACGGACAGCCCTGGGCAAGGCGCCGTTCGTCAGGGCATTAGTCCGCCCGCAGTAGGCGACGCGCTCAACGGACTTCGATCACGCCCATCATGCCAAGATCCTCGTGGTCCAGGATGTGGCAGTGGTACACGGAACGGCCGGCGAAGTCCCGGAAAGCGACCCGGACCTTCACCCGCCCCTGTGCGGGAATGTTGACCACATCGCGCCACTCCGGCTTTGGCAGAGCCTGTCCGCCCTCCTCAACCACCTGCATCGGCCAGACATGCAGATGGAACGGGTGGTCCATGGGGCTAGGGTTGGTCAGCGTCCATTCCTCCACCGTGCCCGCCGTGACGGTAGTGTCCGTTCGCGCCGCGTTGAACTCGCGGCCGTTGATGGTGAACCCCATCATGCCGCCGCCCATGCCCATGCCCATGCCCATGCCGGAGGAGAGTGTGAGCTGCCGGCGCGCCGCCACGGCCGCCGTCCTGAGGTCGTCCGGTTCCGGGAAAGCGGGCAGCGGAAGCTGCGTCGGCGGCAGCGGGGAACCCGTAGGGGAGGGGGAGGGGCCGCTGCTCCCGGCAACCCGAAGCGTTGCCAGCGCCGCGCCCGCACTGTCCGGCCGGCCCGATTGCCTGGGGCCGCGCCCCTGGCCCATCATGCCGGCCATGCTGCCCCGGTCATAGTACGCGGCACGCAGGATGGAGTCCCCGGCGGCTGTGGTGACCAGCAGGTCTGCCCGGTTGCCGGGCACCAGGAACAGTTCCTCCACGGCCGACGGCGCGGGGTAGCGGCCCGAGTCCATACCCAGCAGCTGAACCTGCTGCCCGTCGAGCCGCAACGAAAGGTAGCGGGCCACGCAGGCGTTGATGATGCGCCACCGCTCGCGTTGGCCCGGCACAGCAGTGAACTCCGGATTGCTCTGTCCGTTGACCAGGATGAACTCACCTTCCCTGCCCAGCATCCGTTCCATCTGCGAGACAGGGACAACGCTCCCGCCGCTGTCCAGGGTGGTGTCCGAAATGACCAGGACTCGTTCGGTGCTGACTGGAACCGGCTCGGGATCCTCCACAATGATTGCGCCATAGAGGCCCGCGAAAATCTGGTCCGCCACCATGCCGTGGTGGTGGGGGTGGTACCAGTACACGCCGGGAGGGTGGTCCGCTGGAATCCGGTACTCGTAGTCAAAGGCAGCGCCCGGATTCACCACGACGAACACGTTGTCCCCGGCGCCCTCCGGTGAGACATGCAGGCCGTGCACGTGCAGGTTTGTTGGCTGGTCCAAACTGTTGGACAGCCGGACGCTCAGCACATCGCCGGGCTGCACACGGAGGGTGGGCCCGGGGATGCCGCCGTTATAGCCCAATGCCCGTGCCTGCCGCCCGGCGAGCTGGAGTTGGCCGGCGCGGGCTTCAAGCCGGACTTCCAGGCGGCCGCCGGCGCTGCTCATCTCGGACGGCTGCGACAGTTCCGCACCGGTCTCGGGTGCCAGCCGGGACGAGGGCCGTGAAGCCAGCGACCACCACAGCCCTGCTCCGCCGGCTGCCGTGCCGGCGGCGCCGAGGCCGCCCAAGAGCAGAGCGCTGCGCCTGCTGATGGGCCGGCGGACCTTGGGACGCGCGCTTGGTGGCGGGCCGGGCTGGCTTAAAGGCTGCGGGTCCGATGGCGGGCTTGATGGGGGATTTGCCGGAGGCACTAGGGTTCCTCGCCGAGTACCCTGACCTGCTCGCGGTACTGGTCGGCGGTCAGTTCCCCTTTGGCGAACCGTTCGTCGAGGATCTGCCGGGCCCGGCTACGGCCCGGCCAGTGGCCCCCGGGTCCCGGCTGGCCGGGAGGAGGGAAGCCGCCCTGATACCCTGCGCGGCCGCCGGAGAACACTCGCACGGCAACCAGCACCAGCAGGGCTATGCCCAGCAACATCAGCACTCCCCAGAGCCACATCCATCCCATATCCAGACCGTAACCCCACATCATGGCTGCCTCCTTCGTGGCATGCGCTTCCTACCCCAACAGTGCGCCCGCTTCCCGGACTCCACTAGGGTCCTAAGTCGCTTGTGCGGTCAGCTCAGCTGATGAGCAGGCTCAGGGCCTCGGCCAGGTGCCCCACTTCCCGGACGGAGAAACCTGCCGGAACGGGTCCCGGCCCGTTGGGGCTGGACGGAACCACGGCGTGCGTGAAACCGAGCCGGTGGGCTTCCTGGATGCGCTGGTTGATGCCGGGGACCGGCCGGACTTCACCGGCCAGCCCCACCTCGCCGAACGCGATCAGCCGGATGGGCAGCGGCTTTTTCGCCTTGGCCGAGGCCACGGCGAGGGCCACGGCAAGGTCCGTCGCCGGCTCGCTGAGCTTCACGCCGCCCACGGTTGCCACGTAGGAGTCGTCCTTTTGCAGCAAACAGCCGGCGCGCTGCTGGAGCACCGCCAGCAGCATGGCTACGCGGGAGCTGTCCAGGCCGCTGGTGGCGCGGCGCGGCTGGGAGCTGGCGCTCTCGGCCAGCAGCGACTGCACCTCGGCAAGCAGCGGGCGGCGCCCCTCCAGGGTCACCGTGATGCAGGTGCCGGATACCGGCTCCTTAGTGCGGGACACAAACAGTCCGCTGGGATCGGCCAGGCCGACGATGCCGTCCTCGTTGAGGTCGAAGCAGCCGACGTCGTCCGTGGGCCCGTAGCGGTTTTTGACGGCCCGCAGCAGCCGCAGCCGGGAGTGCCGTTCGCCTTCGAACTGGCAGACCACGTCCACCAGGTGCTCCAGGAGGCGCGGGCCGGCAATGGACCCGTCCTTGGTCACGTGGCCCACCAGCAGGGTGGTCATGTTGCGGCGCTTGGCCGCGGCGATGAGGGAAGCGGCCACCTCCCGCACCTGCGAGACGCCTCCGGCGCTGCCTTCGACATCCGCGCTGCTGAGCGTCTGGACGGAGTCCACCACCAGCAGCCGCGGTTCCAGCTTCTCCACCTGCCCGAGCGCCTGGCCCAGGTCCGTTTCGGCAGACAGGTAGAGGGATTCGGCAACGGCATCGATCCGGTCCGCCCGCAGCTTCACCTGGGCAGCGGATTCCTCACCGGTGATGTACAGGACATCCTGGGCGGTGCGGGCGAACTTGGCGGCGACGTCGAGGAGCAGCGTGGACTTGCCTACACCGGGTTCACCGGCCAGCAGGATCACTGCGCCAGGAACCAGCCCGCCGCCCAGCACGCGGTCCAGTTCGTCCACACCGGTGGGCAGGAAAGCTGCGGTGGTGGCGTCGACGTCGGCAATCCGGCGGGCGGGCTCCAGAACTGTGGTGGCCGCCGTCGTACGCGCAACGGCGGCGCCGGTTTCCTCAACGGTGCCCCAGGCCTGGCACTCGCCGCACCGGCCCACCCACTTGACGGTGGTCCAGCCGCATTCGGCGCATTTGTAGGCCGGGGCTTTGGATGCCCGGGAAGTCTTTGTTGCCATGGGTTCCACCCTAGCGGCGGGGCCGGACATTCCCCGCCCGGGTTAAAGGGCCGGCAGCACGTCCCGGGCCTCGCGCGAATCCATCCCCGTCGCTTCCAGCAGGTCCACCATGAGCGGCCGGAACAGCATCACCACGGTTTCGCCCTCCAGCCGCTCCACTTCCAGCAGCTTGGGGTGCAGCCGCAGCGCGATTTCACTCAGGTCCTGCCGGGCGGTGCGCAGGTGCGCGCGCCGGGCGCCGTCGTGCGTTTCCGCCAGGCCGAGGGAGAGCTCATCGATCGCGGCAGCGGTCTCCTGCAGCACCCCGGCAATGTTGTCAGTGGCTTCGTCGGACAGCGCGGCGTGGTTGATGGCGCTGGTCAGCCGGCGCGCAAAGACCCTGCTGTTGCGCAGCGCCAGGTCGATGAAGTCCAGCGACTCCTTGAGCCGGTCCAGCTCGTCCCTGTGCCGGCGGTAGGCCGGCGCAAGGGTGGCCACTTCGCCGGAGGCGCGCAGGGTGTGGCGCATTGCGTCCACCAGCGGCTGGCAGTTCCGGCCGCGGATCAGCGCGTGCCACGCCTGCGTGGAGTCGCTGTTGGTGAGGGCCGTGGCGCATTCCCGCAGCACCTCGGCCAGTTCATGGAGCAGCTTTTGGACATCCTTGCGGGGCTCGCGGCGCGGATCCTTCGGCACAAGGATGGTCACCAGCAGGGCGAACAGCCCGCCCACAATGGCGTCGATGCTCCGAGTGAACGGCCCTCCGGCCGGCGCCGGCAGCAGTACCACCAGCAGCGACTGGAGCCCCAGCTGCGTGGTGAAGATGTTGCCGCTGTCCAGGAAGCGGGCCAGCAGGATGGAAATCAGGAGTACGACGGCGGCCACCCAGATATCGCCGCCCAGCCAGTGGCGGAGCAGGTCACCCACCGCAATGCCTATGGTGCAGCCCAGCCCCACTTCCACCACCCGGCGCAGCCGCGGCTCCCGGGAAAAGCCCAAGGCGATCAGCGAGGACGTGGCGGCGAACAATGGACCCGAATGTCCCAGCACGTGCTCGGCGAACGCGTACGCGCCGACGGCACAGCCGGTCATCTGGATGGCCGGGAACAACGAGTTGCGGCTGCGGATCAGCCCGGTGCGGATGCGGCCACGCAGGAAACGCCCGCCCGCTGAGAGTCCTGCTGGGATGGCCATGCGTTCCAGTCTATTCACCTGGAATCCACTACGACCGAAGATGTGATGTGCGCAATGCTGACGCCGCATATGTAAGCCGATGTCCCGCCCTCGTTAACCTTCCGTTCACTTTGGTCCACATATCCCGTTACCTAAGGCCCCTAACTTCAATAAAGGTACAAAAAGTACACAACTTCTTTTGTTCGGACGTCTCCGGTCCGGCACGCATCAGAAAATCCCTGGAAGGGGTACATCTAGTGAAGGCACTCCGCTTCGGCCGCCACGCGGCTATCGCTGTCATCGCAGCCGGCGCACTCGCGCTCACCGCCTGTGGTTCCGACAACGCCACCAACACGGCCCAGTCCGGTGCCCCGTCCGCCACGGGAGCCAACGTCACCGGCACGCTGACCGGCATTGGCGCCTCCTCCACCGGCCCCGCCATGGACGCCTGGAAGGCCGGTTTCGCTTCCGCCAACCAGTCCGCTTCCGTGCAGTACTCCCCGGACGGCTCCGGCGCAGGACGCAAGGCCATCATCGACGGCTCGGCCCAGTTTGCCGGCTCCGACGCTTACCTGAAGGATGAGGAGCTGGCCAGCTCCAAGGAAAAGTGCGGCCCCGAGGGTGCCATCAACATCCCCGTGTACATCTCCCCGATCGCCATCGCGTTCAACATTCCCGATGTCAAGGAACTGAACCTCGATGCAGCGACAGCCGCCAAGATCTTCCGCGGCGAAATCGCCAACTGGAACGATCCCGCGATTGCCGCCCTCAACCCGGATGCCAAGCTGCCGGACCTGAAGGTCACCCCGGTCAACCGTTCGGATGACTCCGGCACCACCACCAACTTCACTGATTACCTGGCTTCTGCCGCTCCCGAGGTCTGGACCGACAAGTCTTCGGGCGTGTGGCCTGCTTCCCTGAAGGGCGAGAACGCCAAGGGCACCTCCGGCGTTGTCAAGACTGTCACCGACACCCCGGGTGCCGTGACCTACGCTGACGATTCCGCTGTCGGCGGCAAGCTGGGCACCGCTGCCATCAAGGTGGGCGAGGAGTTCGTCAAGATTTCCGCCGAGGCAGCCGCCAAGGCTGTTGAAGCCGGCAAGCCGGTTGAAGGCCGCGCCGCCACCGACGTTGCCATCAAGCTGGACCGCAAGACCACCGCTGCCGGTGCCTACCCGGTTGTCCTGGTTTCCTACCACATTGTCTGCACCACCTACGACAAGAAGGAAACCGCTGACCTGGTCAAGGCCTTCGAAAGCTACGTAGTGTCCGACGCCGGCCAGCAGGCCGCCGCCGATGCAGCGAAGTCCGCTCCGCTGTCCAAGACGCTGCAGGACAAGGCCGTGGCGGCCATCGAATCCATCAAGGCCAAGTCCTAGGGATTTCGCTGCACAGCAAGGCATAGTGGAAACACGAGCCTGAACCAGGTTCCCTGTCCCGGGCAGGGCGGTCACAGACCGTCGCGTCCGGGGCAGGGAACCTAGGTGTTTGTCCGAAGTAAAGCCAGTTTCACCGCTGCATTCCGGAACCATCCCGGACGAGGCAGTCGGTTCTATCCGAACCCAGAGGATCGTTTGTGACCACCACCTCCCTGACACAGTCCCGGGGCGCAGGGCGCACCGGAGATAAAGTCTTTTCCGGAGCCGCCCTGGCCGCAGGGTGCCTGATCCTTGCCGTGCTCTTCGGCGTTGCCCTGTTCCTGGTTGTCCAGGCGATGCCGGCACTGGTGGCTTCGCCTGACAAGATCCAAGGCGGTGAAGGCTTCTTCGCCTACATCTGGCCGATCGTGGTCGGAACCCTGATTGCGGCCATCATTGCCCTGGTCATCGCCACGCCCGTGGCCATCGGCGTTGCGCTTTTCATTTCGCACTTCGCACCGCGCGGCCTCGCCTCCGGCCTGGGCTACGTGATTGACCTGCTGGCCGCCATCCCGTCTGTGGTCTACGGCGCCTGGGGTGCCGCCTTCCTGGCCAAGGAAATCTCACCGGCCTACGACTGGCTGGCCAAGAACATGGGCTGGCTGCCGATCTTCCAGGGCCCCGCCTCGGCCACCGGCAAGACCATCCTCACCGCCGGTATCGTGCTGGCCGTGATGGTCCTTCCCATCATCACGTCCCTGAGTCGTGAAATCTTCCTGCAGACCCCCAAGCTGCACGAGGAAGCCGCGCTCGCATTGGGTGCCACCCGCTGGGAAATGATCAAGATGGCCGTCCTGCCGTTCGGCCGCCCGGGCATTGTCAGCGCCGTCATGCTGGGCCTGGGCCGCGCCCTCGGCGAGACCATGGCCGTGGCCCTGGTGCTGTCTTCCGGCGCCCTCACCGCCAGCCTGATCCAGTCCGGCAACCAGACCATCGCCGCGGAAATCGCCTTGAACTTCCCTGAGGCCGGCGGCCTGAAGGTGAACACGCTGATCGCGGCAGGCCTGGTCCTGTTCGTCATCACGCTGGGCGTCAACATGATTGCCCGCTGGATTATCAGCCGGCACAAAGAATTCTCGGGAGCCAACTAAATGACCTCCACCCTCACCCCCGTCCGCAAGCGCTCCGCGCTCACCAAGGGGCAGTTGCCCAAGTTCGCGCCGTACGTGGTCCTTGCCCTGGCGCTGGTGGTCGGCGCCGCCATCATGGCCGTAATCGGCTTCAACGCGTTCGGTTGGGGCATCGTCTCCGCCATCCTGTTCACGGCCGGCCTTGTGGGCTGGAGCGCCGCCGTCGAAGGCGGGCGCAAGGCCAAGGACAAACTCGCCACGTGCCTGGTGATGGGCTCTTTCCTGGTGGCCCTGCTCCCGTTGATTTCGGTGATCTGGACGGTCCTGGTCAACGGGCTGCCCGGCCTCCTGGACCCCGGCTTCCTCAGCACCTCCATGAACGGTGTCACCGGCGCCTTTGACAACAAGAGCGTTGAGGAGGGCGCGCCGGTCCTCGGCGGCATCTACCACGCCCTGCTCGGCACCATCCAGATCACCCTGCTGGCCACCGTCATCTCGGTTCCGGTGGGGCTGCTGACCGCCGTGTACCTCGTGGAATACGGCGAGGACCGTCCGCTGGCCCGGGCCATCACCTTCTTCGTGGACGTCATGACTGGCATCCCCTCGATCGTTGCCGGCCTCTTCGCTGCTGCGTTCTTCTTCGCCGTGGTTGGCCCCGGCACCAAAACGGGGGCCGTGGCTGCCGTCGCCCTTTCGGTCCTGATGATCCCGGTGGTGGTGCGCTCCAGCGAGGAGATGCTCAAGATCGTGCCCAACGAGCTCCGCGAGGCTGCGTACGCACTGGGCGTCCGCAAATGGCGGACCATCCTCAAGGTGGTCATCCCGACGGCGATTTCCGGCATCGCCTCCGGCGTCACCCTGGCGATCGCCCGCGTGATCGGCGAAACGGCGCCGATCCTGGTGACGGCAGGGTTCGCCACCAGCATCAACAACAACGTCTTCAGCGGCTGGATGGCCTCGCTGCCCACGTTCATTTACACCCAGATCCTGAACCCCACCTCGCCGTCCAACCCGGACCCCTCCTCGCAGCGGGCCTGGGGTGCCGCGCTGGTGCTCATCATCCTGGTCATGCTGCTGAATCTCGGCGCACGCCTGATCGCCAGGGCCTTCGCACCCAAGACCGGCCGCTAGTTCGCCGGTAATATTCAATTCGTATCCAGCAAGTGAAGGAATACCATGTCTAAGCGCATCGACGTCAAGGATTTGAACGTCTACTACGGCAAGTTCCTGGCCGTTGAGGACGTCAATATCAACATCGAGGCCAAGTCCGTCACGGCATTCATCGGCCCGTCCGGCTGTGGCAAGTCCACATTCCTGCGTACGCTGAACCGCATGCACGAAGTGATTCCGGGCGCCCGGGTGGAAGGCGAAGTGCTGCTGGACGGGGACAACCTCTACGGCCCCGGCGTGGATCCGGTGACCGTCCGTTCGCAGATCGGCATGGTTTTCCAGCGGCCCAACCCGTTCCCCACCATGTCCATCCGGGACAACGTGCTGGCCGGCGTGAAGCTGAACAACCAGAAGATCTCCAAGGGCGAGGCAGATGCCCTCGTGGAGCGTTCCCTGCAGGGCGCCAACCTGTGGAATGAGGTGAAGGACCGCCTGGCCAAGCCGGGATCCGGACTTTCCGGCGGACAGCAGCAGCGCCTGTGCATTGCCCGTGCAATCGCCGTGGAACCGCAGGTCATCCTGATGGACGAGCCCTGCTCAGCACTGGACCCCATCTCCACGCTGGCCATTGAGGACCTCATCAACGACCTCAAGGACCAGTACACGGTGGTCATCGTCACGCACAACATGCAGCAGGCCGCCCGCGTCTCGGACCGGACCGCGTTCTTCAACATCGCAGGCACCGGGAAGCCGGGCAAGCTGATCGAGGTGGGCGACACCCACACCATCTTCAGCAACCCCACCCAGAAGGCCACGGAAGACTACGTCTCCGGCCGCTTCGGATAAGCGCTGCCTCCCTTCATCGGTTGCTCCGTAACCGCCCTTTTGGAACCTCAAAACGGCAGTTGCCGAGCAACCGATGGTGCTTTAAAGGTCCGCGAGGGGCGAGAGTGAGAGCTCCAGCACGAAGGCCGCCGCCGCCGTCACCACGGGGGTGAGGACCCAGAACGCGAGGATCCTGAGCACTAGCCTGCGGTTGGTCACCGGGAAGCCCTGGTTGCTCCCGGCGCCCAGCACGGCCGCCGTCACCGTGTGCGTGGTGGAAACCGGCCAGTGCAGCCCGATTGCCCCGAGCAGCAGGATGACAGAGCTGTAGAGCTGGGCCACGAAGCCCCGCAGGGGATCGATCCGGGTGAGCTTGTAGCCGATGGTGTAGGAAATGCGCCAGCCTCCGGCCAGCGTTCCGGCCGTCAGCATCGCCGCGGTGAGCAGCGGCACCCAGCCGGGCATGGCGCCGCCGTCGGACAGCCCCGCGGCCAGGAGCGCCAGCAGCAGCACCGCGCCGGTCCGCTGCCCGTCCTGCAGGCCGTGGCCGAACGCCACCGCCCCCGCGGCGATGGACTGCGTACGGCGCGAACGGCTGTTCACCACGCCGGGCGGCGTGTAGCGTGCCGCCCAGGTGGCCGGCCACACCAGCAGGTACGCGCCCGCGAACGCGATGATGGGGGACACCAGGAGGGGCAGCACGACCTGGAACAACAGGGAGTTGTTCACGCCGCCCACGGCGTTGCCGCCCACCAGCACGCTGGCCAGGCCGGCGCCGGCCAGCCCGCCCACCAGGGCGTGGGTGGAGGACGACGGAATGCCGCGCCACCAGGTGTAAATGCCCCAGACGACGGCGCTGAGCAGGCCGGCCGCCAGGATGGTCAGGCCGTTCTCACCCCGGGGAAGCGAAATCCAGGTTCTGCTCACCTCCAGCGCCAGGAACCCGCTCAGTGCGGCTCCGACGAAGTTGAAGAGGGCCGCCAGCAGGACAGCCACCGTGGGCGTGAGCGCCCGGGTCCGCACGGCAAGGGCCACGGACGTTGAGGCATCCCGGAAGCCGTTCAGAAAGGCAAACCCGGCGGCGAACAGCACCACCACGGCGAAAAAGAACACGGTCACGTCAGGATTCCTTGACGATGATGCTGCCTACCTGGGTGGCGATGCGCCGCATGTCCTTGGTGACTTCGACCAGCTGGTTGGCGACGTCACGGTTCCGGGCGTACTGGGCGGACTTCATGTCCTTGAGCATGTCCGCGACCCACACCCGGTGCGTTCGTTCAGCGCGCTTGGTCAGGCGGAGGATCTCGATCCAGTAATCCTCCAGGTCATCCAGGTTGTTCAGCTGCCGCATCGCGTCGACGGTGAGCTCGGCCTGCCTGCTGATGATCTCCAGCTGGTCCGCGGCGCGCTTGGGGAGGCGTTCGAGCTTGTACAGGGCCACAAGCTCCGCGGCGGCGTCCAGCTTCTCCATGGCCTCGTTGAGGTAGCGGGAGAGCGCGTACATGTCCTCGCGCGGCAGCGGATTCACGAAGCTGGTGCGCATGTGGGTCAACAGCGCGAACTGCAGTTCGGCCGATTTGGCCTCATGGTCGTGCATGTCTTCGACCAGGCGGTTGTGTTCCGTGGCGGGGACGCCGAGGATTTCGGCGAGGGTTCCGGTGGCTAGGACGATCTGGCGGGCCATCTGCGAGAGCAGGTGCAGCCCCGCTGGCTCCTGGGGAAAGAGGCGGAGCTTCACCTTCGGATTCCGCTATGGGTAGGGTCCGGCAGGGAATGTGGCCGCAGGGCCATGTGACTTGACGTTGACCCGCACATGGGGATTACTTTACCGGCAGTTGCACGCGGGCATAAAAGTGGTGCCGAACCGGATACGCCTCTCGGCGGTAGGCCGCTCTAGGCGGCTAAATGTTGAAGCCCGGGGGTTTCGCGGTTCGGCACCGGTTTCAGTTTTCTACTTTGGCTGAACCAAGTCAACATTGACAGCCGGGCCGCTCCGTGCGTCACACTGGCGGACTTGCGCAGCGGACGCGTCAGTCCAGCTCGCCGAGCCGCCAGGCGTTTGCTGCGTGCTCAAGGTCCTCCGCGGTCTTCACCAGGAGATGTGAGTTGCGCGTGAGTTTGCTGGCGTGGTTTTCGTTGCTGTGTTCGGCGCCGTCGGCCAAGGTGGCCTGGCCCAGGGCCACCACCCGGCAGAACGCGGCGGAACGTTCCAGCGCGACGTCGAACTCGCCGTCGAACGCGCCGGAGAGGATGGCATCCGCCATCGACTTCATTTCATCCGCTCCCGGCGGCTCGGCAGCGCCCGCCACCACGTTGGAAACCTGTGCGGTGTCCTTGCCGGCCTTGAAGTAGACGGAGATGCGTTCGGGGTCCTGGATGGTGGCGGCACGCAGGGCGTACAGCCGCCAGAGGGCGCCGGGCAGGGACCGTGCCGGGCTTTCGGCCCACATTTCGGCGATAGCCTCCAACCCTTGCTCATCCGCGAGTTTGACGAGCCGCTTGGTGACCTTGGGATCGTCGCTGTCGCGGCCGTGGCGCACCAGCGCCTGGGCCGCCAGGTGTGCGGCCTCGGATACGCGGGCAGGGTCTGCGCCGCCCGCGAACGGCTCAAAGTCGATGGGCGCAAAAGGCTTGGGCTTGTGATGCCGGTTTGCGCCGCCGTAGGCCTTGGGTCCTGCTTGCTCGCTCATGCCCCCACGCTACTCCTGTGCTGTTCTGTTATCGAGCTTGCCGCCGGGCGGCTTTAGGAGTATTGAGGCATGCTGCGAATGCCATCGTGACTGTTTGGGCTCGTGCTTAACGCACGACGGCGCCCCGCTTAACGCACGACGGCGCCCCGCTTAACGCACGACGGCGCCCCGCGCCGTTGTGCAAAACCTGCCCTTGGCGTGCGGTACAGTATTTAACGTCCAGAAATGGACTGGGCTGATGGTCCGATTGCGTTCGATTGCAGCGCAGCCGCGGGCGTCAGCTGGGGCCTTTAGCTCAGTTGGTAGAGCATCGGACTTTTAATCCGTGGGTCGTGGGTTCGATCCCCACAGGGCCCACTCTTTTAGCGAAGAGTGGAAAACCTCCGGCTTCCTGGCGACAGGGGGCCGGAGGTTTTTTGTTGCCCGGAACCGGTCCGGGGGTTTCCAGCCCGGGTTACTTGCCGGTGAGCGTCCACGACCGCTTGGACAAGCCGAACCAGAAACCGTCGATGGCAGTCTTTGCCTTCAGGTCACCGGATTCGTAGGCCGCACCCAGGGCCACGTAGAGCGGCGCCCAGTGCTCGCTGCGGGGGTGGGCTTCGCGCGCCGCGGGGGCCTTCTTGAGGAAGTCCAGGATGGAGTCGACATCGCCGGCGGCCATGGTTTCCTCGGCCCAGTGGTCGAATTCGCTGGAAACGGAAGGCGGCGCGGTGTCCGGTCCGGCGGCCGGGTTGAACCAGCGCAGGTTGTGCGTGGTGAAGCCCGAGCCCACGATGAGCGTGCCGCGGTCCCGCAGCGGCGCCAGCGTCTTGCCCAGGTTGAACAGGCCCTGCGGATCAAGGGTGGGCATGGACATCTGGAGCACCGGGACGTCTGCCTCCGGGAACATTTCCACGAGCGGAACGTAGGCGCCGTGGTCCAGGCCGCGCTCCTCGTCGCGTTCCACGTGGTGGCCGTGCGTGGACACCAGCTTCTCCACTTCGGTGGCCAGCTCCCCGGCCTGCGGCGCGTCGTATGTCACGTCGTAGTACTTCTGCGGGAAGCCCCAGAAGTCGTACACGAGGCCCGGCTTGTTCACCGTGGCGCTGAGGGTCACCGGGGCATTTTCCCAGTGGGCGGACACCATCAGGATGTCCTTGGGTTTGCCGAAGGAGCCCGACCAGGCGCTGAGCTCGCTGGTCCAGCGGGCGTCGTCAGCCAGGGGAGGGGCGCCGTGGCTGAGGAACAGTACGGGCGGGCGGTCGAGTGTCTGCGTCATGTATCAATCCTACGAGGATTTAGTTGAAACTTCAACCATCGTTTTCCGGGCGCCAGGCCGGACTCCCTGCCCGCGCACACTGCAATGTGATGCCGGACACTCGTTTACGTATACTGGAACGGTTTTGCAGCCAGACTTGGGGCTTCCCCGTTTGCCGGGGAGGGTGGCCGGCAAACACCACCGCCCACCCGGAACCCCAGCAGTTAGGTATGCGCCCATGTCAGGTCGCCGAGCAGCAGACCGCCAGCGCCACGGCCGATTGCCCCGCAAGTCGCCGTTCTTCTGGCCCCGGATCATGATGACCATTGGCGTAATGGTGGCCATTGCAGTAGCTGCTGCGGCCGTCCTCTGGATCACGGGAAGCAAGTCGCCACTGGCTGCGAAGCAGTGCGAGATGCCCGCCGAAGTGCGCGTCGGTGCCGATGCCACCATTGCCCCGGCGCTGGAGAGCGCGGCCGCAAGGGTTCCCGCTGAGGCGTGCATCAAGTACACGATCGAAACCCGGACCCAGCCCGAGCTTGCCGCCATAGTGACCGCGGGCAAGGACGCCCCGGACCTGTGGGTGTCCGACTCCGCGGTCCGGGTCCAGCGCGTTGTGGCCCCCGCGCCCCCGGAGATCACCGTGCCGTCCCTGGCCTCCACCCCCGGGGTGATTGTGGGGCGGCAGGGCGAGGTCCCCGGCTTCGCCACGTGGATCAGCGCCCTGCAGGCTCCCGGTGTGCGCTTCAGCGACCCGCTGGTAACAGGAAGCGGGGAGGTGGCGCTGCTGGGCGCACTTTCCGAGGTTGAAGCCGGCCGTGCGGAGGCGAAAACGCTGCAGGCCACGACAGTCCAGCTGGCACAGAGTGAGAGCCGCCGGACCGGGGAGAAACTCACCGATGACAAGCAGCTCGAGGCGGTGGCCGCGGGCGGCGGATTCGCCATCGTCACCGAACAGGCCTGGCTGTCCTTCGCGCAGACCGCCGCCGGCGCCAAGCTGTCGGCGTCGATGCCGCACACAGGTTCCGTCTCGCTGGACTACCCCGTGGCCCTGACCGCCGCAGGCAAGGCGCGCGGCAGTGCCGCCGCTGACGCTGCCAAGGCGCTGGCAGCCGCCATGGCCACCGAGGACGGAACGAAGGCGCTCGCGGACAACGGGCTGCGTCCCGCGGACGGCAGCCGGACACCGGACCAGAAGGGCGTGGGCAGTGTCGCGGCGCTCAAGCCCGCGTCGGCGGAAACCGTGCAGCGCACACTGAAGGGCTGGTCCCTGCAAGCCATTCCTTTCAGGTCGCTGGTGGTGATGGACGTCTCCGGCTCCATGAACTTCCAGGCCGGCGGGCAGACCCGCATGCAGCTCACGCAGCAGGCGGCGATTGCGGGCAGCAAGCTGTTTCCCAACACTGCTGCCCTGGGCATGTGGGCGTTTTCCATCGGCCTGGGCGGGGGCAGCCAGGACTACGTTGAGCTCGACCCCATCAGGAGGATGGACCAGGTGGTGGACGGTGTCACCCAGCGGGACCGCCTGGTGGCTGACATCTCCGGGCTCGACCAGCGGACCGGCGGTGCCACCGGGCTGTACGACACGACCCTCGCTGCGTACCGCACCGTGAAGGCAAACTACGATGCCCGCGCCATCAACAGCGTGATCCTGTTTACGGACGGCGCCAACGAGGATCCGGATTCCCTCAACCTCGAGGAGCTGCTCGAGGCCCTGGAACGCGAACGGGACCCCGCCAAGCCCGTGGTGATCGTCAGCATCGGCATCACCGAGGATGCGGACGCCGAAACCCTCCGCAAGATTTCCGAAGCCACCGGCGGCACCAGCTATGTTGCGAGGAATCCGCAGGACATCCCGAGTGTGTTCGTGGATGCGCTGCAGGCTCGAGCACAATAGCTGTATGGCCAACAGCAGCGAGCGGCGCCTCCCGCGACTCGAAGATGTGGCGGAGCGTGCCGGTGTCTCGCACCAGACGGTGTCCCGCGTCATCAACAACCACCCCAACGTGAGCAAGTCCACCAGGGAACGTGTTGAAGCGGCCATCGCCGAACTCGGCTACCGGCGGAACACTGCCGCGCGCAGCCTGGTCACGCGGCGCTCACACACCATCGGCGTCCTGGCCAGCGAGCTGTCCCAGTACGGGCCCGCCAACACCCTGCTCGGGGTGGAGCAGGCCGCCCGCGACGCCGGCTATTTCGTGAGCATCGCGGCCATCCGCGAGGTCGGAGCGGAAGCGATATCCGATGCCGCGCGCCACTTCATGGACCAGGGCGTCGACGGGATCGTGGCGCTGGTTCCGCACACGGACACGCTGCAGGCCCTGGAGAAGCTGAACCTGGATGTTCCTGTGGTGGTGGTGGGTTCCAGCGGCGAAGGCCGGTTCAGCGGCGCCATGGTGGACCAGAAACTGGGTGCGCGGCTCGCCGTCGGGCATTTGATCGAACAGGGCCACCGGCGCATCGGCCACATCTCGGGTCCGCAGGACTGGATCGATGGCGCGGCGCGGGCCGAAGGCTGGCGGGCGGCGCTCGCAGAGGCCGGATTGAATGATGAGCTGTTTGTCGAGGGCGATTGGAGCGCCGGCAGCGGCTACAGCATCGGGCAGAAACTCGCCGTCGAACGGGCCGCAACGGCGGTCTTCGTGGGCAACGACCAGATGGCGCTGGGGCTGCTGCGGGCCTTCGGCGAAGCGGGCGTGCGGGTGCCGCAGGACGTCTCCGTGGTGGGATTCGATGACCAGCCGGAAGCCGGCTATTTTACGCCGCCGCTCACCACGGTCCGCCAGGACTTCGAGGAACTTGGCCGCCGCTGCGTGGACCTGATGCTGCGGCTGCTTGAGGATGGCGCCGCGGCGGGCACCACCGTGGTGGAACCGCAGATGGTGGTGCGGATGAGCACCGCACCACCATCTGACGCCAACGTCCCCTAAGAGGGGACGGGGCGGTTACCGGAACGACGACGGCGCGCGGCTACCTTGCGGAGTTTGCCGGCGCCGCTTCCGGCTGAACCGGGGCCTTGGCAGGCTCTGCCGCCGCCGGCGGAGTCCCCTTCCATTTGAACCGCTTGCCGATGGCCGAACCCGACCCGCTGGCGCTGCGGTTCTTGTTGAAGATGTCGAAGCCGACGGCAAGCAGCAGCACCAGGCCCTTGATCAGCTGCTGGTAATCCGTGCCTAGTCCGAGGATGGACATGCCGTTGTTGAGGACGCCCATGATGAGCCCGCCGATCATGGCCCCGGCCACGGTCCCGATACCGCCCTGTACCGCTGCGCCGCCGATGAAGGCTGCGGCGATCGAGTCAAGTTCGAAGCCGGTTCCACCAGCCGGCTGCGCTGAGTTCAGGCGCGCAGTGAACACCAGTCCGGCCAGCGCAGCGAGGACACCCATGTTCACGAACAGCCGGAACGTCACGGCCTTGGTTTTGATGCCGGACAGCTCCGCCGCGTGCAGGTTTCCGCCGATGGCGTAGGTGTGCCGGCCGAAGATGCTGTTGTTCATGAGGGCTGAGTAGACGATCACCAGGACGGCCAGCACGATCAGGACGATCGGGGTGCCCCGGTAGCTTGCCAGCAGGAAGGTGATGGTCAGCATCAGCACCGCGATGAAGGCGGTCTTGATGGCGAACCAGGCCATGGGTTCGTTTTCCAGGTCGAACTTGCGGCGGACGCGGCGTTCCTTGATGGCCTGGAAAAGAATGGCGGCCGTTCCGCCGACTCCGAGGATGACCGTCAGCCATTCCAGCACGGAGGCTCCCCCTGAAATGTCCGGCAGGAAGCCGCCGCCGAGGGCGCGCATTTCGTTGGGGAACGGCGTGATCTGCTGGTTTTTGAGGGTAATAAGTGTCAGGCCGCGGAAGATCAGCATGCCGGCGAGGGTCACGATGAACGCCGGGATGCCCACATAGGCGATCCAATAACCCTGCCAGGCGCCAACAAGGGCGCCGACGAGGAGGCACGCCGGGATGGCGATCCACCATGCCCAGCCCCAGTGGACAATCATGACGCCGGACACGGCACCGATGAAACCGGCAATTGAACCGACGGACAAGTCAATGTGGCCGGCGATGATGACCATCACCATGCCGATGGCCAGAATCAGGATATAGCTGTTCTGGACCACCAGGTTGGTGACGTTCTGCGGCTGCAGGAGGATGCCGTCGGTGAGGACCTGGAACAGGATGACGATCAGGATCAGGGCGACGAAGATGCCGACCTGGCGGAGGCGGCTTGCCAGGAAGCCGAGGGATTCTCGTAGGGCAGACATGGGTCGTTATTCCTTCTCTAGTGTCATGTAGTGCATCAGGGTTTCCTGGGATGCCTCGGCAATGGGCAGCTCACCGGTGATGTGCCCGGCTGACAGTGTGTAGATCCGGTCGCAGATGCCCAGGAGCTCAGGCAGTTCGGAGGAGATCACGATGACGGCCTTTCCCTCGGCTGCCAGCGCGGCGATGATCGTGTAGATCTCAAACTTGGCGCCGACGTCGATGCCCCTGGTGGGTTCGTCGAGGATCAGGACGTCGGGGTCGGAGAACATCCACTTGCTGAGGACCACCTTCTGCTGGTTGCCGCCGGAGAGCTTTCCGGTGATGGCGGCGACGGAGGGAGCCTTGATGTTCATGCTCTTCCGGTAGCGGTTGGCCACCTTCGTTTCCTCGTTGCCGTCCACCCAGCCGCGTTTGGCGAGCTTGCCGAGGGCCGCCATGGAGATGTTGCGCTTGATGTCCTCGATCAGGTTCAGGCCGTAGTGCTTGCGGTCCTCGGTGGCGTAGGCAATGCCGTGGCGGATGGCATCGGGGACGGTGGAGGTGTCTATTTCCTCGCCGTACTTGAACACTTTGCCCGAGACTGCGCGGCCGTAGGTCCTGCCGAACACGCTCATGGCCAGTTCGGTTCGTCCGGCGCCCATGAGTCCGGCGAGTCCCACCACTTCGCCCTTCCGGACGTTCAGGCTGGCGTTGCGGACCACCATGCGGGAGTGGTCCTGCGGGTGCCGGACGGACCAGTCCTCAATGCGCAGGACCTCCCCGCCAATGACGGGGGAGCGGTCAGGGTAGAGGCTTTCGAGGTCCCGGCCCACCATGCCGCGGATGATCCGCTCCTGGGTGATCTGGCCCTCGTTCAGCCGCAGGGTCTCGATCGACTTGCCGTCCCGGATGATGGTCACGGCGTCGGCCACCTTGCGGATTTCGTTGAGCTTGTGGCTGATGATGATGCTGGTGACGCCCTGGTTTTTCAGGTGCAGGATGAGGTCCAGCAGATGGTCGGAATCTTCATCGTTGAGGGCCGCCGTCGGCTCGTCAAGGATGAGCAGTTTGACCTCCTTCGACAGTGCCTTGGCGATCTCCACCAGCTGTTGCTTTCCGACGCTGATGTGCTGGATCGGCGTCACCGGGTTCTCACTGAGGCCCACCCTGGCGAGCAGCTTGGCCGCCTCCAGGTTGGTCTTGCGCCAGTCCACCCAGCCGCGCGTGGCCAGTTCGTTTCCCAGGAAGATGTTCTCGGCGATGGACAGGTAGGGGCTGAGGGCCAGTTCCTGGTGGATGATGACGATTCCGCGCTTCTCGCTGTCGCTGATGGTGGCGAAGTCGCAGGGTTCGTTCTCGAAGAGGATGTCGCCGTCGAACGTGTTGTGCGGGTACACGCCGGACAGCACTTTCATCAGGGTCGATTTGCCGGCGCCGTTTTCGCCGCAGATGGCGTGGACTTCGCCGCGGTTGACGTCAAGGGTGACGTCCTGGAGGGCTTTGACGCCGGGGAAGGTTTTGGTGATTCCCCGCATTTGGAGGATGGGTGCGTTCATGGTCATTTCCCGCTGACTGGTTGGAGCCGGGCGCCTGCGGGTGCAGGGCCCCTGGAGGGTGCGGCCGGGCGGCTGGCCCGGCCGCACCCTTCACGGTGCCTATTTGACGTCGGCGTCGGTGTAGTAGCCGGAGTCGATCAGCTCCTGCTTGTAGTTGTCTTTCGTGATGATGACGGACTCCAGGAGGTAGGCCGGAACCACCTTCACCTTGTTGTCGTAGGTCTTGGTGTCGTTCGTTTCCGGCTCCTGGCCCTTGAGGACAGCGTCGACCATCTTGACGGCCTGCGCGCCGAGCTTGCGGGTGTCCTTGAAGATGGTGGAGTACTGCTCGCCGGCAATGATGGACTTCACCGAACCCTTTTCAGCGTCCTGCCCGGTAACGATGGGCAGGCTGCCCTTGGAGTAACCGCCGGTGCTGGTCAGTGCGGAGATGATGCCGATGGAAAGGCCGTCGTACGGCGACAGGACGCCGTCGAGCTTGGTGCCGGAGCTGTAAGCGGCGGTGAGGATGTCTTCCATCCGCTTCTGCGCCACCGGTGCCTGCCAGCGAAGGATTGCCGCCTGCTCGAACTTGGTCTGGCCGCTGGGCACCTTCAGGGTGCCGGCATCCATGAACGGCTTCAGGGTGTCCATCGCCCCGGTCCAGAAGAAGTTGGCGTTGTTGTCATCGGGGCTGCCCGCGAACAGCTCGACGTTGAACGGGCCCTTGCCCTCCACCTTCTTGCCGGCTGCGTCGAGCAGGCCCAGCCCGGTCAGCAGCGAGGTGGCCTGCTGGACGCCCACGGTGTAGTTGTCGAACGTGGTGTAGTAGTCCACATTCGGCGTGCCGTTGATGAGCCGGTCGTAGGCGATGACCTTGACGTTCTGCTCCTTGGCTTTTGCCAGGACGTCCGTGAGCGTGGTGCCGTCGATGGCGGCGATGATCAGGGCTTTGGCGCCCTTGGTGAGCATGTTTTCGATCTGGGACACCTGGGTGGGGATGTCATCATTGGCGAACTGCAGGTCCGTCTTGTAGCCGAGATCCTTCAGGGACTTCTCAACGTTCCCGCCGTCGGCAATCCACCGTTCGGACGTCTGTGTGGGCATGGAGATTCCCACCAATGAGCCCGCCGCATCCGCGCTTCCGGTGGCAGTCGCGCTGCCCGGCCGGGAGCCGCAGCCGGTTGCCCCGACGGTCAGGGCGAGGGCGACTGCAACGACGCCCAGGAGTTTCTTGATTCTCACGGTTTCTCCTTCCACGGCGGGGATGCGCCGCGAACTGGTTTCTGAAGCGGAAAGCGAAATGCTCCTCGCCATACTGTCGACCACCTCAGTCCCCTCGCCCAACCGCAGGGCGCAGGCCGACTTCTTTGTGACCAATGTTCACGCCAACAGCTCTGTTAGCGCTAACAACTTATCCAAGATTAGGCCTCATTTTCCTGTGAAGCAAATCACAATGTGATTACCGCGGCCAGGGTGCGATGCGTGCCCGCCAGTTCCCCCTGCGGTCGCGGAGGTCCGCTTGACGTCGTACTTGTTAGCGCTCACAATTAGTTCAGTCCGCGCAGTTGCGGACTGGTTACTGGAGGACTTCATGGACGTCACAGCAGACGGCAAAGAAAACTACGTTATTGGCGTGGACTACGGCACGCTGTCCGGGCGGGCCGTGGTGGTCCGCGTCCGGGACGGCAGGGAGCTGGGCAGCGGTGTGTTCGAATACCCGCACGCCGTGGTCACCGAATCACTTCCGGCGGGTCTGGCGGGCGACGGCGCCTCGCGGCTTCCCGGGGAATGGGCGCTGCAGGTGCCCAACGACTACCGCGATGTGCTGCGTTACGCCGTGCCGGCGGCGATTGCGGAGGCGGGGATCGACCCCGCAGCCGTGGTGGGCATCGCCACCGACTTCACGGCGTGCACCATGGTCCCGGTCAAGGCCGACGGCACACCGTTGAACGAAGTTTCCGGTTTCGCCAACCGCCCGCACGCCTACGTAAAATTGTGGCGCCACCATGCCGCCCAGCCGCAGGCGGACCGGATCAACGAGCTGGCCGCGGAGCGCGGCGAAAGCTGGTTGCCACGGTACGGCGGGCTGATCTCCTCTGAGTGGGAGTTCGCCAAGGGACTCCAACTGCTGGAGGAAGATCCGGAAGCCTACGCTGCCATGGACCACTGGGTGGAAGCGGCCGACTGGATCGTCTGGCAGCTGTGCGGCAACTACGTCCGCAACGCCTGCACCGCCGGGTACAAAGGGATCTACCAGGACGGCCGCTACCCGTCCGAAGAATTCCTGGCCGCCCTGAACCCGGAGTTCAAGAATTTTGTCAGCGCCAAGCTGGCGCACACCATCGGACGGCTCGGCGATGCCGCCGGCTACCTGACGGCCGAGGCGGCAGCCTGGACGGGCTTGCCGGAAGGCATTGCCGTCGCAGTAGGCAATGTGGACGCCCACGTCACCGCACCGGCTGCAAAGGCCGTGGAGCCCGGGCAGCTGGTGGCCATCATGGGCACCTCCACCTGCCACGTTATGAACGGCGACGAGCTGCGTGAAGTCCCGGGCATGTGCGGCGTGGTGGACGGGGGAATCGTTGACGGGCTGTGGGGCTACGAGGCCGGCCAGAGCGGGGTGGGGGACATCTTCGGCTGGTTCACCACGTACGGGGTCCCGCCCGAATATCACGAGGCAGCAGCGGCGGCGGGCCTGGGCATCCATGAATACCTCACCGAACTGGCATCGAAGCAGGCCATCGGAGAGCACGGGCTCATGGCACTGGACTGGCACTCAGGCAACCGCTCCGTGCTGGTGGACCACGAGCTGTCGGGCGTGGTGGTGGGCCAGACCCTCGCCACCAGGCCCGAGGACACCTACCGTGCACTGCTGGAAGCCACGGCCTTCGGCACACGCACCATTGTGGACGCGTTCCGCGACTCGGGGGTGCCGGTCAAGGAGTTCATCGTGGCCGGCGGCCTGCTGAAGAACAAGCTGCTCATGCAGATCTACGCGGACGTCACCGGGCTGCAGCTGTCCACCATCGGCTCCGCCCAGGGGCCGGCGCTTGGCTCCGCCATCCATGCCGCCGTCGCCGCAGGAGCGTATTCGGACATCCGGGCCGCTGCCGCTGCCATGGGGTCGGAGCCCGGCGGAGTATATATTCCCATTCCGGAAAATGTTGCCGCCTACGAGGAACTCTTCCAGGAATACCGCACCCTGCACGACTACTTCGGCCGCGGCACCAACAGCGTGATGCACCGGCTCAAGGCCATCCAGCGCGCGGCGAAGCCGTCGTTGGCGGAGGTCTCCGCATGAGCAATCTTCTGGAAACCATCGCCCGGGTCCGTCGCGAGGTCTGCGAACTGCACGCGGAACTCACCCGGTACGAACTGGTGGTGTGGACTGCCGGCAACGTGTCCGCCCGTGTTACCGGCCACGACCTGATGGTCATCAAGCCGTCCGGAGTCTCCTATGCGGACCTCACGCCCGAGAGCATGGTTGTCACTGACCTCCATGGCATCCCCGCCGGCGGGGAGTGGGGCAACCCGCCGTTCTCGCCGTCGTCGGACACTGCCGCGCATGCATACGTCTACCGGCATATGCCGGAAGTGGGCGGGGTGGTGCACACCCATTCCACCTACGCCACGGCATGGGCGGCCCGCGGTGAGGCGATCCCGTGCGTGCTGACCATGATGAGCGACGAATTCGGCGGCAGCATTCCCGTCGGCCCGTTCGCACTGATCGGCGACGACTCGATCGGACAGGGCATCGTGGAGACGCTCCGGAATTCCACGTCACCGGCGGTCCTCATGCAGAACCACGGTCCGTTCACCATCGGCAAGGACGCCCGCTCTGCCGTGAAGGCCGCCGTGATGTGCGAGGAAGTGGCGCGGACCGTCCACATTTCCCGCCAACTGGGCGAGCCGCTGCCCATCGACCAGGCCAGCATCGAATCCCTCTACGCCCGCTATCAGAACGTCTACGGCCAGTAACGCGGCAACCCGCACCTTCTTCAGGAGAACCCTTATGAGCAACACCAGCAACACGTCCGCCAACAGAACCTCTCTCGGCCACTACGAGGTCTGGTTCCTTACCGGCAGCCAGCACCTGTACGGCGAGGACGTCCTCAAGCAGGTTGCAGCGCAGTCGCAGGAGATCGCCGCCGCACTGAACGGATCCGCCGACGTCCCGGTCAAGGTGGTCTGGAAGCCCGTCCTCACCGATTCTGACGCCATCCGCCGCACGGCGCTGGAAGCCAACGCCGACGACTCCGTGATCGGCGTGACGGCCTGGATGCACACCTTCAGCCCGGCCAAGATGTGGATCCAGGGCCTGGACCTGCTCCGGAAACCGCTGCTCCACCTGCACACCCAGGCCAATGTGGAGCTGCCGTGGGCAGACATCGACTTCGACTTCATGAACCTCAACCAGGCCGCGCACGGCGACCGCGAGTTCGGCTACATCCAGTCGCGCCTGGGCATTCCCCGCAAAACCGTGGTGGGCCACGTGTCCAACCCGGAGGTCTCCCGGCAGGTGGGCTCGTGGCAGCGCGCGTCGGCCGGCTGGGCCGCCGTCCGGACGCTCAAGCTGACCCGCTTCGGCGACAACATGCGCAACGTGGCCGTCACCGAAGGTGACAAGACCGAGGCCGAGCTGCGCTTCGGCGTCTCGGTGAACACCTGGTCCGTGAACGAGCTCGCCGAGGCCGTGCACGGCGCCGCGGAGTCCGACGTCGACGCCCTCGTGGCGGAGTACGAGCGCCTTTACGACGTGGCGCCGGAGCTGAAGGCGGGGGGAGCGCGGCACGAATCGCTGCGCTACAGCGCCCGGATCGAACTGGGCCTGCGCAGCTTCCTCGAGGCCAACGGCTCCGCCGCATTCACCACCTCCTTCGAGGACCTGGGCGAACTGCGTCAACTGCCCGGCATGGCCGTGCAGCGGCTGATGGCCGACGGCTACGGCTTCGGCGCCGAAGGTGACTGGAAGACAGCCATCCTGGTCCGCGCCGCCAAGGTGATGGGCGCCGGCCTGCCCGGCGGCGCCTCGCTGATGGAGGATTACACCTACCACCTCGCCCCGGGGCAGGAGAAGATCCTGGGCGCGCACATGCTGGAGGTTTGCCCGTCGCTGACCGCGACGAAGCCGCGCGTGGAGATCCACCCGCTGGGAATCGGAGGCAAGGAGGACCCGGTCCGGATGGTGTTCGACACCGACGCCGGACCCGGCGTCGTGGTGGCGCTCTCCGACATGCGCGACCGCTTCCGCCTCGTGGCGAACGCCGTGGACGTTGTGGACCTGGACGAGCCGCTGCCCAACCTGCCGGTGGCCCGGGCCCTGTGGTCTCCCAAGCCGGACTTCGCCACCTCCGCCGCGGCCTGGCTGACCGCCGGCGCCGCGCACCACACGGTGCTGTCCACCGCCGTGGGCATGGACGTGTTCGAGGACTTCGCCGAGATTGCGCAGACGGAACTCCTCACCATCGACGAAGGCACCACCATCAAACAGTTCAAGAAGGAACTGAACTGGAACGCCGCCTACTACAAGCTGGCCGGCGGGCTGTAGGGACTGCCGCTCGCTGCCCGCTCAGCCCTCCGCGGCGGGGCGGGCAGCGAGCGTGGCTTTGGCTTCCTTCGATTCCGTTCCCCTGCGGTAGCCGACGTTCACCGCCTGGTCCGGACTCTTGCCGCGGAGCTCCGCCAGCAGGTCCTCGGGCGAGGCGATCTCCTTGCCGTCCAGCGCGGTCAGCACGTCCCCGGGCCGGATGCCGGCGCGGTCGGCGGGCCCGCCGTCGACCACCGACAGCACCAGGGCGCCGCGGGTGTCCTGGAGTCCGAGCTGTTCGGCGATCTGCGAGGTGATCTCGCCCGGACGCAGGCCGATGAAGGCGTGGTCCGCTGTGCCGTCCTCGCGTAGCTGTTCGGCCACCCGGACTGCTGTTGCGGCGGGGATGGCGAAGCCCAGCGCCACGGCGCCGGACTGCGGCGGGATGTACGCCTCGCTGATGCCGATCACTTCACCCCGGGAATTGACGACGGCGCCGCCCGAGTTTCCGGGGCTGATGGCGGCATCGGTCTGGATCAGGTCCACCAGGGACTGGCTGCTGGCTGCCGAGCCCGGGATCTCCCGGTGCAACCCGGAGATGATGCCCGCTGTTGCGGTGTTTTCGAAACCCAGCGGCGAGCCGATCACGACCGCCAGTTCTCCCACCCGGGGTAGGCCGGACTGGAACTTCGCGGCGGGAAGCCCGGTGCGCCTGGTCTCCACCAGGGCCAGATCCGAAATGGGGTCCATGGCCCTGACGGTGCCGGCGACGCGCTGGCCGTCGGCAAACGCGACCTCAACGTCGGTGCTACCCCGCACCACATGCTCATTGGTGAGGATCAGTCCCTCTGCGGCGAAGACCACGCCGCTGCCCACGCCGCCGTCGGTCAGGATGGTGACAACGGACGGCTGGACGTTCTCCACGATGGACGGAATGTCCGCCGAAGACTGTGGTGTGCCGGGTTGAGTACCCGGCTGGGCGGTCTGCTGCGCGGGCTGCGCCGGGGTGCTGGCCTCGGAAGTGGGGCGCGGTCCCGGCGGCGGGCTCGATGTGCAGGCAGGCAGTGTCAGGCCGATGACCACTGCCACGCCCAGCGTTAGCCGTACGGGATACCGGCTTTCCCTCTTCGAGATGCTCATCCGACTGCCTTTCGTTCGTTACGGACCCGACAGGACCGGCAAGTCCGAGCCGGCCCTTGACGGCAGCGCCTTTCACCCTCAACAATAGATTTCTATAACGTTGTAAAGAACGAGAAAACGAGGATGTTTACGTGGGAACCACCGAAGCTGCCGCAGGCAAAATAACCGCCAAAATCACCCTGGACCCCGCCTTCGCCGTGGGCCCCGTCCGCCGCCGCACGTTCGGCGCGTTCGTGGAGCACCTTGGCCGCTGCGTCTACACCGGCATGTTCGAGCCGGGCCATCCCCAGGCTGACGAGGACGGCTTCCGGACCGACGTCCTGGAACTCACCCGCGAACTCGGCGTGTCCACGGTGCGCTACCCGGGCGGCAACTTCGTCTCCGGCTACCGCTGGGAGGACGGCGTGGGCCCGGTGGGGCAGCGGCCCGTGCGCCTGGACCTCGCGTGGCATTCCACGGACCCGAACCATGTGGGCGTGGACGAGTTCGCCAAGTGGTCCGTCAAGGCCGGTGTCGAACCCATGATGGCCGTGAACCTGGGCACCCGCGGGACCCAGGAAGCACTCGACCTGCTGGAGTACTGCAACATCGACGGCGGCACGGCCTTCTCCGACCAACGCCGGTCCAACGGGGCCGAAAACGGCTACGGCATCAAGATGTGGTGCCTGGGCAACGAGATGGACGGTTTCTGGCAGATCGGCCACAAGAACGCCACGGAATACGGCAGGCTCGCCGCCGATACCGCCCGGGCCATGCGGATGGTGGAGCCGGACCTGGAACTGGTGGCCTGCGGCAGTTCCGCCCCCACCATGGACACCTTCGGCGAGTGGGAGCGCGTGGTCCTCACCGAGACCTACGACCTCGTGGACCTGATCTCGGCCCACCAGTACTTCGAGGATTTCGGCGACCTGCAGGAACACCTTTCATCCGGCCACAGGATGGAGGCGTTCATCAAGGACATCGTGTCCCACATCGACCATGTGAAGTCGGTCAAAAAGTCCGCCAAGCAGGTCAACATCTCTTTCGACGAGTGGAACGTCTGGCATATGAGCCGCGACGAATCCAAGGCACCCACCGGCAAGGACTGGCCCGTGGCCCCGGTGCTGCTCGAGGACCGCTACACCGTTGCGGACGCCGTGGTGGTGGGCGACCTGCTGATCACGCTGCTCCGCAACACCGACCGCGTCCACTCCGCCAGCCTGGCGCAGCTGGTCAACGTCATTGCCCCCATCATGACCGAGCCCGGCGGCCGCGCCTGGAAGCAGACCACGTTCCACCCGTTCGCCCTGACATCGGAGCACGCCAAGGGCACGGTGCTGCAGCTCGCCGTGGACTCCCCGCTGCTCAGCGGCGGAAAGACGGCGGACTTCGCGGCACTGTCCGCCGTCGCCACGTTCGATCCGGACTCCGGCGAGGCGGTGGTGTTTGCCGTGAACCGCTCGGCGACGGACTCGCTCACGCTGGATGCCGCCGTCGGCGGGCTGGGACGTATGAAGGTTGTCGAGGCAGTCACCTACGCCAACAAGGACCCGTACTGGCAGGCGACGGCGGACGATTCCACTTCGGTGCTGCCCGGCGAAAATGTGAGTGTAAAGCTCGACGGCGGCCGGCTCGCCGCCGAGCTCCCTGCGGTGTCCTGGAGCATGATCCGCCTGGCTGTTGACGGCGCCGGCGGCTAGGCCGGAATCCAGCCGGAGCCAGCCTTCCAGCAGCTAGTCCTCAAGCAGTGAGGGGTCCAGGTGAACGGGGGCGTCCAGGTCGCGTGTGCAGACCAGGACGTCCCCTTCCACGTGCAGCCGGGCGGCGTGGATGCTGGTGCGCTGTTCACGGGCCGCCCGGGCCGGATCCGCCATGCCGTTCGCCATTTCCGTGTCCTGCCACTCGGGGTGCGTGAAATAGAAGATGTAGGCGTGGTCACCCTGGGTGACCACATCAGCATGCCGCCCGTAGGTGGCGTCGTCCGCCCCGGTGCCGGGGGAGTCCAGGATGAGGCCGTTGTTTGCCTCCTGCCGGGTCCATGCCAAACCGTCTGCCGAGCGGTGCACGGCCTGGCCGCGCCATTCGTCCACCACCATCCAGTACCAGCCGCCCAGGCGGAACACGTTGGGGCCCTCGTGGGCGGGTAGCCCGATGACTTGGCCCTCGGCCCGCCAGCGGCCGCCGTCGTTCGTTTCCTCCCAGGCCGCCGACCATGTGGTGGAGCCGTCCACTTCGTCCTTGAACCAGAGGCGCGGGCGCCCGTCCGCCACGATGGCGAAGGCAGCGTCGATGACGTTTTCCGAGCCGACGTCCACCCGGTCTTCGAAAGTCCAATGCTCCAGGTCGGTGCTGGTGAAGTGCACCAGCCGGCGCCGGGTCTGATCCGCCCAAGTGCCCGGAGCGCCCGCGCCCCAGGTCAGGAACATGTGATATTTCCCGTTGTGCCACACCACCTCCGGGGCCCAGTGCGTGTTCAGTGCGGGGGAGTCTTCCGGATCGAGCCCCTCCACCACGCCGCGGTACTGCCAGGTTGCGCCGGCGTCCGCGGAGACGGCGACGCCGATCCTGGTCCCCGTGATCCAGTCCACGCCGCCTGTGGCGAGGGTGGCGCGGCGGGCCGTGTAGAACATCCACCATTCGGAGGTGCCGCGGCGGTGGATCACCGTGGGATCAGCGGCGCCGTCGAACACCGGGCAGCGGAAGAGGGGGGACGGGGGCAGCGGCATGGCGGTTCCTTTGTGAAATGCCGGCCCCAGGCCGGCTCGGATGCGGCAGTCGCAGCTAGCCTATAACGTTGTATATCCGGTGGACAGGGCAAAAGCGGGACGGGTCTGCAACGATGTAGCTGAAAGTGTTGCCGGGGAAGGGAATCACCTGTGGCTGTGACCATGAACGACGTTGCGCGCGCCGCCGGCGTCTCGTTGAAGACGGTGTCGAATGTGCTCAACGACTACGAATTCATCAGGCCTGCCACCAAGCAGAAAGTGCTGGATGCCATTGCGGAACTGGGGTACGAAGCCAACCTGACGGCACGCAGCCTGCGCTCCGGCAAGACCCGCATGCTGGGGCTCGTGCTGTCCGATCTCTCCATTCCTTACTACGCGGAGCTCGCATCCCGGTTGATGACAGTGGCGGGCAGCCGCGGCTACCGCGTCCTGGTGGAGCAGTCCGGAGCCACGGTTCCGCATGAACTGAGTGCGCTCCAGGGCCCCTTCCGCCAGTTGACGGACGGCCTGCTGTTCACCCCGCTGGCCCTCGACGCCGGAACCATCGCCGCGCACCGGGGCGCCAAGCCGGTGGTGATGCTGGGGGAGCACATCGCGGATCGGCGGTTCGACCTCGTGACCATGAAGAATGCCGAGGCGGCTGCGGCAATCACCGCCCACCTCCTCGCGGGCGGCCGCCGCCGCATCGCCGTCCTGGGCGCGGCGGCCGGCGACACGGCGGACAGTCCCGGCCTGCGCCTGAACGGCTACCGCGAGGCGCTGGACGCTGCCGGAGTGGCGTTTGATCCCGCCCTGGTGGTGGAGTGCGACTGGCGCCGTGACGGCGGGGCGGCCGGCGTCGTCGGCCTGCTGGACAGCGGAATCCGGTTCGACGCCGTCTTCGGCCTGAACGACGCGATAGCCCTTGGCGCCATGCATGAACTCCTGGTCCGCGGCATTAAGGTGCCGGACGACGTCGCAGTGGCAGGCTTCGATGACATCGACGAAGCCCGTTTCGCGTCGCCGTCCCTCACCACGGTGTCTCCCGGCATGGAGGAAATCGCCGAGCGGTCCGTCAACCTGCTCATCGACCGGATCGAAGGCGCGGAGACAGCCGCCGAGGGCCTCCATGTCGAGGCGGCTTTCGAGCTAAAAGTGCGGGACTCGGCTCCCTAAGTTCTCCCGCACTGCGAGGTAACCGAAGAGCTCACGCAGACCGAAGTGCCAGGGCGGCAGCTCCTCGGCGGCACCCACGGTGTTGACCAGGGCGCCGAGGTGGCGGCTGCGGATGGTCACCACGTCCCCCATCTTGTGGGTGAATCCCTGGCCCGGCTGGTCCCGGTCCTGCGTGGGTGCGAACAGCGTGCCGGTATACAGCGCAAACCCGTCAGGGTACTGGTGGTGCCTGCCGAAGGTCGCGGCCACCAGCTCCTCGAACGGGCGGCTGATCCTGGCCACGGTGTTCCGTCCTTCCAGCTGAAAACCGTCCGGGCCCTCCACCCGGAGCAGGATTTCTTCCTGCCGCAGGGTGTCGAGGGTGAACCGGCCGTCGAACAGCCGGATCAGCGGCCCGAGCGCGCTCGAGGCGTTGTTGTCCTTGGCTTTGCCCAGCAGCAGCGCACTCCGTCCTTCAACGTCGCGGAGGTTCACGTCGTTGCCGAGCGTCGCACCCACAATCCGGCCTGTGGACGTGGCGATCAGCACGAGCTCCGGCTCCGGGTTGTTCCACGAGGAAAACGCAGGAATCCCGACGCCGGCGCCCAGGCCCACGGAGGACAGCACCGGCGCCTTGGTGAAGACCTCCGGGTCGGGACCGATGCCCACCTCCAGGTACTGCGACCACAGCCCCTCGGCGATCAGCACCCGCTTGGCCTCGGCAGCCTCGGGGGAGCCCGGCCGGACGTCGCCGATGCTGCCGCCGAGCGCCCTGCCCACAAGTTCACGCATCTCGGTGGCCCTGCCGGCATCTCCGCCGCAGCGTTCCTCGATGACTCGTTCGATCATGCTGTCCACGAACGTCACTCCGCAGGCCTTGATGACCTGGAGGTCCACGGGTGCCAGCAGGTGCGGACGCGCCGTGTCCCGCGCCAGGGAGGCTTCGACGACGTCCGCGGTCTTCCAGCGCGCCGCAGTCATGGCCGAACGGACGTCCGCCGCCGGTTCCGCGCGCTCCAGCAGCTCCGACACCGTGCCGGCGAGGTGCTGCAGGTCGAACACATCCCCGCCCCGCACTGCCACCACCCGGGGACCCGAGGTTTCCACATCCCAGAGACGGCCGATGAGCAGTGCCTCTTCGGCGTCCTCGGGCAGAACGGCGGCGACCGAAGCCGGCAGCCCGGTCACAGCTGACCCTCCTGCCGGCCGGCAGGCCGCTGCCAGACGCCGTCGACCCTTTGCGGGACGTTCCACGGGTTCGCATCCTGCAGCGGTTCCGGCAGCCGCGGCTCCGGGAAGGACTGGAAGGCCACCGGCCGCAGGAAGCGCCGGATGGCGGCCGTTCCCACGGAGGTGGTGCCCGACGTCGTGGCCGGGTATGGCCCGCCGTGGTGCTGGGCGTAGCTGACGGTGACGCCCGTGGGCCAGCCGTTCCAGAGCAGCCGCCCGCTGATGTCCGCGAGCCTGCCGGCCAGCTCGGCGACGTCGTCGTCCGGTTCCGCCTGAAGTGTGGTGGTCAGCTGGCCTTCCAGGAGCCCGGCAAGGGCGGCGAGTTCGGATTCGTCGGCGTACTGCACCACCAGGCTGGCGGGCCCGAACATCTCCTGGCGGAGGATCCCGGGATTCCGGCGGACCGCGTCGGAGGTCGTCAGCAGGACGGTGGGTGCCGGAGTCTCGGCGAAATCGCCGTCGAGCAGCACCTGGACGCCCGCCGTGTCCCGCAGCCCGGCAACTGCCTGCCGGAACCCTTCGTGCAGCCGCTCGCTGAGCAGCTGCGCCGGGGTGAAGTCCTCGAGGGCCTTCCGGAGGCTGTCCCGGACCTCGTCAGTGTGCCCGGCGGGGACGAACAGCACGCCCGGCTTGGTGCAGAACTGCCCCATGCCCAGGGTGAAGGAGCCGGCGTAGCCGGCCAGGATCTCCTCGCGGCGTGCGGACCAGGCGCTGCCGGTGACGAAAACGGCATTGATGCCGCCCAGCTCCCCGAAGAAGGGGATCGGCTCCGGCCGCGCGGCCGCACGGTCGAACAGTGCCCGGCCGCCCGCCGTCGAACCCGTGAACCCGATGGCCTTCACCAGCGGGTGGTCAACCAGGGCTTCCGCGGCCTCGCGGCCGGTGACCAGCGCGAAGAGGCCCGACGGCGCCCCGGCGGCCTCCAGCGCGGCGGTCACCGTTTCGGCGGTCCGGACCGCGAGCTCCCGGTGGCCGTCGTGCGCCTTGTGGACGACGGCGCAGCCGGCCGCCAGGGCCGACGCGGAATCGCCGCCCATCACGCTGAAGGCGAAGGGGAAGTTGGACGCCCCGAAGACCCCGACGACGCCGAGCGGAACGTTATACCGGCGAAGGTCAGGCCGGGGCCCCATGCCCCAGGCGGCATCGTCATGGTCGATCGTGGCGTCGAAATGCTCGCCGCGGCGGATCTCCTCGGCGAAAAGGCGGAGCTGGAAGACGGTGCGTTTCAGTTCGCCCTGGAGCCGCACTTCCGTGAGGTGGGTTTCCCTGGCCGCGATGCCCACAAGGGCCGCGGCGTCGCCTTCCAGCCCGGCGGCCACCGCGTCCAGCCAGGCTGCCCGTGTGGCTGGGCTGGCCAGGCGGGCCTTTTCGAAGGCTGCGTGGGCGGCCCCGACGGCTGCGTCCAGTTCGCTCACAGTGGTGTTCATCGGCCGGCTCCCGCCGGTGCCAGGCTGGCGCCCGTGACGGCGGCCCGGTTTCCCACTTCAAGCCACCCCGCGCCGGCGGGAAATTCCCAGCGCGTCCGGGAGGCGCTGATCATTTCGGCCCCTGTGCCGGGCAGTTCGGGGGCGGCATAGCGTCCGCCAACGATCCGGACCGGTTCGGCGAAGTGTTCGTGGAGGTGGTCCACGTATTCGATCATGCGGCCGTCCTGGCTCCCGGTGATGGCGGCGTAATCGAAGAAGGAGAAGTGCTGGACCAGCTCGCAGAGGCCAACGCCGCCGGCGTGCGGGCACACCGGGACGCCGAACTTGGCGGCGAGCAGCAGGTTGGCGATGTTCTCGTTGACGCCGCCCACCCGGGTGGAATCGAGCTGCAAAACGTCGATGGCGCCGGCCTGAAGCAGCTGCTTGAACACAATGCGGCTGGCCACGGCCTCGCCGGTGGCGACGCGGACCGGAGCGACGCCCCTCCGGATGTCCGCATGTCCCAGGATGTCATCGGTGCTGGTGGGCTCTTCGATCCAGTAGGGATCGAACTCGGCCAGCTGGTTGACCCATTCAATCGCCTCGGACACCTCCCAGCGCTGGTTGGCATCGATGGCGATGGGCAGGTCGCCCACGGCCTGCCGGGCGAGGGCCATGCGGCGGCGGTCGTCGGCGATGTCGCCGCCCACCTTGAGCTTGATCATGGAGAACCCGGCGGCTGCCGCTTCCTTGCTGAGCCGGACCAGTTTCTCGTCGCTGTAGCCCAGCCACCCGGGCGAGGTGGTGTAGGCGGGGTAGCCGTCCGCCCTGAGGCTTGCGATGCGGGCCGCCTTGCCGTCCTGGCCTGCGCGGAGGATGTCCAGTGCCTGCTGCGGGTTCAGGGCGTCGCGGATGTGGGTGAAGTCCACAACGTCCACGATCTCCTCCGGGGACATCTCGCTCAGGAGCAGCCAGAGCGGCTTGTTCTCGCGGCGGGCGCGGATGTCCCAGAGGGCGCTGACCAGCGCGCCGGCCGCCATCTGGGTGACGCCCTTTTCCGGGCCGAGCCAGCGGAGCTGCGAGTCGTGGATGAGGCGCTTCGAAGCGTTGCCCAGGTCGTAGATCAGTTCGTCGATGTCCCGGCCCCGGAGCAGCTCTGCGTAGGAGTCGATGGCCGCCGTGAGGATTTCGCTGCCGCGGCCGCAGCTGAACACAAAGCCGTGGCCTTCATCGCCCGCATCGGTGCGGATGACGACATAGGCGGCGGAGTAGTCGGGGTCAACGTTGACCGCGTCGGACCCATCGAGTTCCAGGGACGTGGGAAAGCGGACGTCCTGGGTGGTGATGGAAGTGATGGAAGGCATGGATCTCTTCTCTCGGATTGAACTGGAGGGTGTGCATGATTTCCTATATGAATTTACATAATCATATAGGAACTGTGATCCAGATCAAGTGCCGGGGCAAAAAAGAGCCCCGGCCGAGGGGCCGGGGCTTGGCTCTATTGCACGATGTGCCGCCTGGGCGGGCCGCTGTCCTGCAGCGGCGTGAGGTCGGCGTGGCCTTCGAAGGCCTGGGCGAAGCGGGCAAAGGAGTTCCGGATGTGCTCCGCCATGGCCGCTTCGGCCTGTTCCGGCTGGCAGGCCTTGATGGCCTCGCGGACCGCGGAATGTTCGGCTACGGTGATGGCGCCGTCGACGTCCGCCGGGTAGAGGCGGAAGGTGTGCAGGTGGCAGTGGGTCTGCGCGAAGGCGTGGCGGACTACGGTGTTGCCGGCGGCGGCGAGGATCGTGTCGTGGAAGCGGGTGTCGTGGGCCACCAGGTCCTGCCGCAGGTCGCCGTCGGACTTCATGGCGCCGCGGAACGCCGCAATTTCCTTTTCGAGGGCGGCCGCGGGGTTGGCCAGCCGGTCTACGGCTGCCGAGCGTGCCGCCCAGGGCTCCACCAGCAGCCGGAATTCAAAGAGGGAACGCAGTTCGGCCAGGTCCAGCAGGGGTGTGGTGCTGTAGCCCTTGCCGGGGTTGTAGACCACCAGGTTGTCGCCCTCCAGCCGCTGCAGGACCTCGCGCACCGGTGTCTGTGACACACCCAAGCTCCGCGATACGGCGTCGATGTTGATCCGGGTGCCTGGTGCGATTTCGCCTTCGAGGATGGAAGCGCGCATCGACGAATACACATCGCTGACGGCGGCTTTGCCTCGGGAGATATCGGAAGACTGACGTGGGGGCACGCGCTGACCTCTTAGTGCTGGTTGGGTGTTGTCCGGGTTGGAGTCGCTGGGGGAATCATATTCCACCCGGCCTTCCGCCGCCCCGGCGGGTGGTGTGCGGAGGTTTTTTCGAGGGGGACTTGATCCGCATCACATTTTCTATATGATTAACCCGATTCCTATATGATTTGGCATCGATATCTTCGGTGTCTTCCCCCGGTGCCACAGGCGCCCGAAGCCATGTTTACGTCGAAGGAGACCACATGACTGCGCTCGGAAGTAAAGTTGCCAGTACGTCATCCCTCAAAAATCCCCGAACCATGACCCGGAAGCGCTGGGTCATTATCTGGCTGGCCTTCATCGGGTTGAGCATCAACTACCTGGACCGCTCCAGCCTGAGCGTTGCCCTGCCCTTCATGGGCAAGGACTTCGAACTGACCGCCACCCAGCAGGGCCTCATCTTTGCCGCCTTCTTCTGGGCCTACGATTTCTGCCAGCTGGCGGCCGGCTGGTACGTGGACAAGGTGGGGCCGCGCAGGTCGTTCTCGCTGGCGGCTGTCTGGTGGTCCATCTTCACGATGGTGACCGCCGCGGCGACGAACTTCTGGTCCCTGTTCGCTGCCCGCTTCCTCCTGGGCGTCGGCGAAAGCCCTGCGCCCAGCACCGCAGCCAAGGTGGTGGCCACCTGGTTCCCGGTCCGTGAGCGGGCGTTCGCCACCAGCATCTGGGACTCAGGTTCCCGCGTGGGGGCCGTGATCGCACTGCCCATCGTCACCCTGATCGTGGCGCTGACCTCCTGGCATGCAGTGTTCATCATCATCGGCGTCGCCGGCATTATTTGGGCCGCCGTCTGGTGGAAGGTGTACCGCAGCCCGCAGGAGCACCCAGGCGCCAACGCGGCCGAGGTGGCCTACATCGAGGAAGGCGGTGCCCGCGGCGAAGGCAGCGACGACGCCAACGCTGCGAAGCTTCCCTGGCGCTCACTCTTCAAGTACCGCACCATCCTCAGCATGATGTTCGGCTTCTTCTGCCTGAACAGCGCCATCTACTTCTTCATCACCTTCTTCCCGAGCTACCTCGTCAAGGAACGCGGATTCGACCTGCTCAAGCTGGGCTTCTTCGGTGCCATCCCCGGCATCTGCGCGGTGCTGTGCGGCTGGCTGGGCGGATACCTGGCCGACCGCGCCGTACGCAGCGGCGTTCCCGTCACCAAGGTCCGCAAGGCCACCATCGCCGGCGGCCTGATCGGCGGCTCCGTGATCATGTTCGCCGCCCTCGTTCCGGAAGCCTGGATGGCGCTGGCGCTGCTCTCCGTTGCCTACTCAAGCCTCACGGTCGCGGCGACCGGCATCTGGTCGCTGCCTGCGGATGTTGCCCCGAGCTCCAGGCACGTCGGATCCATCGGCGGACTGCAGAACTTCGCATCCAACCTGGCCGGCATCTTCACCCCCATCCTGATCGGCGTGCTGGTGGACCAGACCGGGTCCTTTGTGGCTCCGCTGGCAGTCATCGGCGCCGTCTCCCTCGTGGGCGCCGCCAACTACCTGTTCGTCATGGGCAAGATTGAACCGCTGAAGGTCAAGGAGCCCGCAGCGGTCGCGTAGCCAGTCATCGTGTAACCGGCGGCCGCCTAACCGGCGGTCGGGGCGGCGGCAACCTGCACGGGTTGCCGCCGCCCTTTTGCTGTGTTCCCGTGGCTGGTGCACAGTCCGCTGATTCAGGCTGCGTCCCGTAGCCTGAGCCGAAGTGGCTCGAAAGGAATCAGTAGGCATGGTTGATGTAGTGACAGATATTGAGATCCGGCAACCGCGCGCGGTGGTGGCCGCATTTGCGGCAAATCCGGAGAACGCTCCGGCCTGGTACGCAAATATCAAGACCGTCAGTTGGGAGACGCCGCCCCCAGTGGCCCTGGGATCCAAAGTCGCCTTCACGGCGGAGTTCCTTGGAAAGACCTTGGAATACGTCTACGAATTCACCGAGCTTGACCCCAGCCGGAAGCTGGTCATGCGCACCGCCCAAGGGCCTTTCCCGATGGAGACGACCTACACCTGGACCGATTCCGACGGCGGCGGCACGCGCATGACCCTGCGCAACACCGGAACGCCGGCAGGCTTCTCCGCCGTAGCGGCGCTGGTGATGGCGCCGATGATGCGCCGCGCCATGCGCAAGGACCTGGCCAAGCTGAAATCCCTTCTCGAAGCCGGGTTGTAAGGCGCCGCTCAGCTGGCCGCAGCAGACAGCTCGGCTTCCAGCCGTTCGACGTCGGCCCGGTGGCAGAGTTCGGTGGCAGGCGTCATGACCGTGGCGCTTCCTGCTGCCACGGCGGCACGGAAAGCAGCATCAAGCGGGCGGCCCTGCGCGAGCCGGAGCACAAAGGCGCCGAGAAAACTGTCGCCCGCCCCGACCGTGCTGACCACCGGCACATCCGGCACGGTCAACCGGATCAGGCCGGACTTTGAAGCGAGCAAGGCTCCGGCCCCGCCGAGCGTGAGGGCGACGTGTTCCGCGGCCCCGGCAGCCACAAGAGCGGATGCCGCGTCCACCTGGCCCTGTTCACTGTCGAGGGCAGCGCCGAAATGCGCCCCCAGTTCGCGGAGGCTCGGTTTGACCAGGAACACGCCTTCGCCAAGCGCCTCGGTCAGAGCCGGCCCGGAGGCGTCAACAACGCAGTGCGCTCCGGCCTGGCGCGCCAGGCGGGCGATCCTCGCGTAGAAGTCCTCCGGAACTCCCGGCGGGAGGCTGCCGCTCGCCACCACGTAGCCGCCCACTGGCATCGCTCCGGCAACACGGTCCAGGCACGCCTGCCACTCCGGTTCGCTGAGCTCCGGGCCCAGGAGGACGAACCGGAACTGCTTCCCGGTGGACGTCTCATCCACGGTGAAATCCTCGCGCGTGCTCCCGTGGATCGGAACCGCCAGGGACGGGATGCGCTCTGCCTCAATGAGCCTGCGGTAGGCCTCCCCGGTGGGGCCGCCTGCGGTGTACACCGCCAGCGTCTGGCCGCCGAGCCGCTGGATGACCCTCGCCACGTTGACTCCCCCGCCGCCCGGATCGAGCCGGCTCGCCCCGCACCTGAGTTTATGTCCGCTGCTGACGCGTTCAGTCGAGGTGCTGATGTCCAGTGCCGGGTTCACCGTGAGGGTGAGAATCGGCTTAGTGCCCGGCTGCTGTGAGGGTCCCATGGCCCCAGCATAGGAGACCCTGCCGTTGCCGCGGCAGGCGCCCGCCGGCAAGGTTCCCGCCTGCCCGCATCAACTGCCACACTGTTCCTGATGCAGGCATTCTTCGACGGACTCCTCAACGCCAGCCCGCTGCTGGTGACCTGCGTCGTGTTCGCCCTGGTCTTCGCCGAGGACGCCCTCTTCATAGGCTTCGTCATCCCGGGCGAAACGGCGGCCGTGGTGGGTGGCGTGATCGCAGGAAAGGGCGGCATCCCGCTCGCGGTGATGATCGCGGTGGTGGTCTCCGCCGCGGTCCTGGGCGACACCGTTGGCTACGAAATCGGCAAGCACCTGGGCCCCCGGCTGATTTCCCGGAAGATCTTTGACCGGAAGCGCCCCCAGCTGGAGAAAGCACAGGAGTTCCTTCAGCGGCGCGGCGGCCCGGCCGTCTTCCTGGGCCGGTTCACCGCCTTCTTCCGCGCCGTGATGCCCGCCCTGGCCGGGCTGAGCGGTATGCCCTACCGCCGCTTTGCGCTCTGGAACATCACCGGCGGCGTGCTGTGGGGGAGCCTCTTCGTGACCCTGGGATACCTGGCCGGCAACCTGTACGACGAGGTGGCACGCACTGCCGGGAGCGCCGCCGCCGTCGTGGTTGCCGCAGTGGCAATCGGCGTGCTGGTCATCTGGCGGATCCGCCGGCACCGGCAGGCGACGGCTGCAGACAGCAGCGCGCGTCCACAACGGTTGCCCCCAGGGCGTTGACTAGTCACCACGGGTGACCGTGGCTGCCGTGGAGGGTCCACCTTACGCCGCGATGAAGAGTGCCCAGTCAGGGAAGGGATCCGCCGGTAGTGGCGGCCCGGTCTCATCGAGACCGGCGGCACTGGCAAGGACATTCAGCCAGTCAGGCGGTTCCCGGTCTTGGTCGTCGCCCGCGTTGGCGGGAAGGTCGGGCCAGTGTGGCGGTTCCCACTCCTGTTGTTCGCTCGGATAGGACCGTCCCGCCGGTGAGATCCAGCCCGGCGGCTTGTCCCGGGTCGCACCGACCGGTTTCCACGCTGTGGTGTGTTTGAGGCGGTGGTGCCTCCGGCAGGGCTGGGCCAGGTTCGTGATCCCGGTGCCGCCTCCCTCGGACCACGCCAGCAGATGATCCGCTTCATTATCCAGGGAAAAGTTGTTGCAACCCGGAAAAGGGCACCGGCCGTCCCGAAGCCGCAGCCACTGACGCATCGCCCTCGGAACCCGGTAGCTCTCGCGTCCGATCTCCAGGGGTGCTCCGGTCCGCGGATCGGTCAGCACCCGCAGGAACGACTCTGCGCCATCCCCGACAAGCCGGCGGGCCATACTCGCCGGCACGGGACCATACCCGTCCAGCGTGGCCGGTTCCTCGCCTGCGCCCAGGAGCGATAACACCGGAACACTCACCAAAACCTGCGCCCTCGGTGACGGGATGCCATCCACCACCCCCGCCAGCAGCCAGTCAGCAGCAACGTCCGCCCGCAACTGGGCCAGGGTCCGGGATTCCGCCGGCCCCTGCAGGGCACGCGCCGCTTCCGTGGCACGGGACCACACACCCGCTGCCACATCCGCAGCCACGTAGGCCGAAAGCCAGACCATGCCGTCCCGGTCCGGGACATACTCCAGCCGCCGGTCCTCCACGCCCTTGCGGTGCCGCTCCTCGATGCCCACCGGATGGTGCCGCTCACGCCAACTGCGCGCCTTGGCCCGGAACCTGCCCGGCACCAGCTCCCCCGCCGGGCAGCCACGCGCAGCAAACGGAGCGTCGGGGTCCAGGAAATGCGCCTCCAACGCAGCAGCGCCACCCTTGTCCAGGTTGGCGGTTTCATCACACATCACCCGCGCGTGCTGCCACGAGATACTCCCGGATCCCAGCGCAGACAGCGTCAAGGGCAGGGACGTGGTCAGCGCGGCCGACTCCGCCAGGAATGCCGCCGCCGCCCTTTCACTCACCGTCAGGACACACGCGACCTCTGCCGTCACCGCCATTTCCCGGGCGGTGCACTCCTGCGGGGAAACAGCCGGGACCGCCACGGCGGCGGCAGCGCGGGCATACCCCGCAGCGAAATGCACCTTCAACCCCGCCAGCATGGCTTCCATCCGGCCCGCCACGCCCAGACCGTCCAGGCACGCGTCCGCTTCATCCCGAAGAGGATCAGCACCAGCCAACGCACCATCCCCGGCACCGCGACCAACCACAGCAGCCAACGCAGCAAGGGAAGCCTCCATCGCCTCCACCGTCTCCGCAACCGCCCTGCTATCCATACCCACAGCATCCCAGCAGGCACCGACAATAAACGCCGGCGGCGCCGCCTCGCGGATTCGCCCCCACTTCGTCGCCCGGGACCCTAGCTGCAGACGTCCGTCAGTGGCACGGCCTCGGGGCGCCCGCAGCGGCTGGCCACTTTCACCGCCTGCCCCAGGGCCGCCGATTCCAGCACGGATTCCATCACCTCCAGCACATGGAAGGCCAGCTGCCCGCCGGCCCGCGGCTCTTCGCCGGCCGGGGTCGTGGCGAGGTCGTGCAGGCCGAAGCCGCGGGCCGAATCCACGTAGCCGGCCGAGATCGGGAGCACCTCCCAGCCCTCTCCGCCCAGGCTGCGGAGCTTCACGTCGCCGTCGAAATGGTTGGGATCGGGCACGACCAGCGACCCCGTTTCGCCGTGGATCTCCAGGTTGGCGGACTGGGTGGCCACCGCATCGAAGCTCATCACCAGCGTGGACAGCGCGCCGGATTCGTGCACCAGCACGCCCGTCACGTGGGTGTCCGTGGTGACCGGAACGCTCTCGCCGGCGCGCGGTCCGGTGCCGATGGTCCGGGCACTGCGGGTATGGCTCGCTGCCCCGATCACCGACGCCACCGGCCCCAGCAGCGTCACCAGCGCGGAGACGTAATACGGCCCCATGTCCAGCAGCGGACCGCCGCCCGGAACGTAGTAGAAGTCCGGGTTCGGATGCCAGCGTTCGTGGCCCGGGGTCACCATGGTGGCCGTCGCCGAGATCGGCGCGCCGATCCGGCCGTCGTCGATCGCCTTCCGGGCGGTCTGGATGCCGGTCCCCAGGACCGTGTCCGGTGCGCAGCCGACGACGACGCCCGCCGCCGCCGCTGCCTCCAGCACCTTGCGTGCCTCTTCGGTGGTGGCGGCCAGCGGCTTTTCGCCGTACACCGCCTTGCCGGCGGCGACGGCCCGCAGGGCGATGTCCGCGTGCGCTCCCGGGATGGTCAGGTTCAGCACCAGGTCGACTTCCGGGTCCGCCAGCAACTGGTCCACACCCAGCGCACGCACCCCCGGCTGGCCGGCCGCCACGGCCTCCGCCCGGGCCGGGTCAAGGTCCGCCACGGCCACCAGCCGGACGCTGTCCAGCCGCGGGAACGTGGCCAGGTAGGCGGCGATGATGTTGCCGCAGCCCACCACGCCGATCCGCAGCGGTGACGCAGACGACGACTCCAATTCGGTGGTTCCTAACGGCTGGCCCACAGCATGCCCCTTTCAATGATGGTGCGGACGTTGTTGTCCTTGAGGATCTCCACGCTGTGGCCGGGTGTGGCCACGAAGATCCGGCCTTCGCCCCATGAACGCGTCCATACCGCCGGCGAGACCACGTCCCGGTGCCAGGCGTCCTTGTCCCGGGCGGGCAGCGTGGTGGTGGCGAGGACGTCGATGTAGTCGTCGGAGAGCACCCAGTACTGTTCGGTGAACAGTTCGAAGTCGCCGATTCCCGCAGTGACCGGGTGTTCTGCCGCCGCCGGCAGCATGTTCACCGTGTACGTCCGGAAATTGTCCGTGGCGTCCCCGTGCAGTTCGCCGTGGTCCTTGACCGGGTGGCAGGCGAACTGGCCGCCGATCAAGTGCAGGTAGTCCGAATTGTTCCGGTACGAATCAGCAATTCCGCCGTGCCAGCCCGCCATTCCGGTGCCCGCCTGGATCGCGGTGCGGAGGCCCTCGAACTCGGCCTTCTCGATGGTGGTCATGGTGTTGCACTGCACGATCAGGTCCACCCCGGCCATGTATGCGGCGTCCGCGTACACCGCCGTCGACTCCTCCACCCTCACGGTGAAGCCCCGTTCGCGGAGGAACGGAATAAAAAGGTCCGTGGCTTCGACGGGCTGGTGGCCGTCCCAGCCGCCCCGGACCACCAAAGCGTTTTGTGTAGCGGTCATTGTTCTTCCTTCTCTCAGTCCACTGAAGTCCAGCGGGAATCCCCGCCTGCGCTGTTTTCCACTGCCGCCAGCACCCGCTGCACCTGCAGCGCATCGGAGAACGACGGCGTGGGCTGGGTTCCGGCCCCGATGGCCGTCAGCAGGTCCACCACCTGGTGCGTGAAGCCGTGCTCGTAACCGAGCCCGTGGCCCACCGGCCACCAGTTCCCGGTGTACGGGTGGTGGGCCTCCGTGACGTTGATCCGTCGGAAGCCGAGCGAATCCGCATCGGCGCCGCTGCCGCCGTCGTAGTAGTTCAGGTAGTTCATATCCTCGAAATCGAAGGCGACGGACCCGCGCGAGCCGTTCACCTCCAGGCGCATGGCATTCTTCCTGCCGAGCGCCGCCCGGCTCGCTTCGAAGACGCCGATCGGGCCGCCGTCGAACCGTGCACTGAAAATCACCGCATCGTCCACGGTCACCGGACCGCGTTCGACGCCGGCACCCGTCGCGCCGTTCCCGCCGAGGCCCACGAAGTCCCCGCCCACGGGACGTTCCCTGGTGAAGGTCTCCATGATCGCTGAGACGCCCGTGATGCTCTGCCCGGTGACGAACTGGGCGGCGTCGATGCTGTGCGCGCCGATGTCCCCGAGGGCGCCGGAACCGGATTTCGCCTTGTCCATCCGCCAGGTCAGCGGTGCGTTCTCGTCCGAAAGCCAGTCCTGCAGGTACTGTGCGCGCACCTGCCGGATGGTTCCCAGTTTGCCGTCCCGCACCATAGACCGGGCCAGGGCCAGGGCGGGGGTGCGGCGGTACGAATAGCCGCACATGGCGAAGACGCCGCGCGCCGCAGCCTCGGCGGCAATCTCCGTCATCTCCTCGGCTTCCGCCACGCTGTTGGCCAGCGGCTTTTCGCAGAGCACGTGCTTCCCGGCCCGCAGTGCGGCGATGGCGATCTCCGCGTGCGTGTCACCTGGGGTGCAGATGTCCACCAGGTCGACGTCGTCCCGCTCCACCAGTGCCCGCCAGTCCGTTTCGGTGGCGGCCCAGCCCAGGCGGCGGGCTGCCGCGGTGACCCGGGCGCCGTCCCGGCCGGCCAGGACGGTCAGTTCGGGGACTAGCGGGAGGTCGAAGAAACGCGGTGCGGTGCGCCAGGCGTGCGAGTGGGCGGCGCCCATAAAGGCGTGGCCCACCATGCCGACGCGGATCGGCGGGGCCGTCTTGTCGGGCGTTCCGTTGTGCGGCGTGCTCATGGGTGTGTTCTCCATTGAGGTCTATTTGCTGAAGCCGGCTGTGAGGCCGCTCAGCAGCTGGCGGCGGCCCACGACGTACAGGACAAGGATGGGCAGGGTGGTGAGGACCACGGAGGCCAGCACCGCGGGGATGTTCACGCTGTATTGGCCCTGGAAGGTCCACAGCGCCAGCGGCAGGACGCGAAGTTCCGGACTCTGGGTGAGGATCAGCGGCAGCAGGAAGCCGTTCCACACCCCCAGGCCGTTGTAGATGGCCACGGTGACGATGGCCGGTTTCACCAGCGGCAGCGCGAGCCGCCACATGGTCTGCCATTCGTTGCAGCCGTCCAGGCGCATGGACTCGAACAGTTCGTCCGGCACGTCCCGGATGAAGTTGGCCAGGATCAGCACCGTGAGCGGGATCCCGAACGCGATGGACGGCAGGATCAGGGCAAGCAGGCTGTCGTAGAGGTTCAACCGGATGATGAGCAGGTACACCGGGATGATGGTGGCCTGCAGCGGGATGGCCAGGCCCATCAGGAACAGGCCGTTGACGAGCTTCAGGAACTTCCCGCGGCCGCGGACAATCGCGAACGCCGCCATGAAGGAGAACAGCACCGTGGGCAGTACGGCTCCCGCCGTCACCAGCGAGCTGTTGAGGAAGTACCGTGCGAAGTCGGCTTCCAGGACCATCCGGTAGTTGTCCACCGTGGGGTTCGACGGCGGTGCCAGCGGGTTTTCGCTGAAGTATCCCGCCTGGCTCTTGAAGCTGGTGATCACGATGTAATAGATGGGAATGATGATGACGGCGAGCCAGATCCAGCCGCCCAGGCCGCCGGGGAGGTTCAGTTTCCGGAAGCGGCGGCCGAGGCCGCGGTTCGGCGCAGGCTCCGCGGGCTTCAGGGCCGCGGGCGTTGCTTTCGTGAGGGTGGCGCTCATGGTCAGAGTCCTTCCAGCTGGCTGCCGCCGGCGTTCTTGCCGCCCAGCCGCTGCAGCAGCAGGGCCAGGCCAAGTCCCACCACCACCAGGATGACGGCGATGACGCTGGCGGGGCCCATCAGGTTGGCCCGGAAACCGGTCAGGTACATGTCCAGGGCGAGGATCCTGGTGGAGTTGCCCGGGCCGCCGGCGGTGAGCACGAAAATGAGGTCGAAGTAGGTCAGTGATCCCACCACCATGAGGGTGGAGGACGTGATGATCGTGTACTTGAGCTGCGGCACGGTGATGTAGAAGAACTGCTTCATCCGGCCCGCGCCGTCGATCTCGGCAGCCTCGTACAGGGACTTGGGGATCTGCCGGACGCCGCCCTGGTAGATCAGGGTGTGGAACGGAACGAACTGCCACGCAATCACGAAGATCACCAGGAACAGCACCAGCTGCGGCTGTCCGAGCCAGTCCTGCGCCAGGAACGGCAGGCCCAGGCCTTCAGCCAGCCCGAAGTTGGGGTCAAGCAGCGCCTTGTACGCAATGGCGATGGCGGCCGAGGAGAGCAGCAGCGGCAGGAAGTAGAGCACCGCCAGCACCGCCCGGTACTTCTGGCTGCCGGCAGTGAAGGTGCCGAGCAGCAGGCTGATGGGCGTCTGCACCAGCCAGGACACCACCATGATCACGAAGGTCAGCCACACCGCGTTGTACATGACGGGATCGGAGAGAACGGCAAGCCAGTTGTCCATGCCGGCCAGGCTGATGGCGCCGATGCCATCCCAGTTGGCGAAGCTCAGGGCAACGACGCCCAGGAGTGGAAGGACGGCGAAGACCGCGAAGAACAGGAGGGCGGGCAGGACCATCCAGCCCAGCGACCCGCCCCGGGCCCTTCCACCGGCAGTGAGTGCTCCGGCGCTCATTTTCCAAGCGTCGCATTCATGTTGTCGGCGAACTGCGCCGGGGTGATGGACTTGAGGAACAGCTGGTCGATGTTGCTCAGCAGAGCCTCGGCCGCCGTGGGACTGAGGGCCTGGTCCCAGGACTGCTGCAGGCTGGGCGCGTTCTTGCTCAGCGTGTACACGTAGTTCAGGAAGTCCTTGTCCTCGCTGGAGGCGAGCTTGTCCTCGATGCCCTGCACGATGGGCACGGCACCGGACGAGATGTAGGCGGTGATTTCATCCGTGGTCAGCAGGCCGTCCTTGAAGAACTTCTTGGCTGCTTCCTTTTCCGCGGCGCTCGCCTTGGCGGAGATGGACAGGTACTGGGCGGGATTGCCCACGGTGTTGAGGGGATCGCCCTTGCCGCCGGCGACGGTGGGGAAGTCGAACCAGCCGAGCCTTCCGTCCTGGACGAACGTGCCGCCGTCGTGCTTCATGCCCCCGTACGTCCAGGCTCCGTGCAGCATCATCGCCGCCTTGCCGGTGAACAGGAGCGCCTGGTCCGCGTTGCTGTCCGCCGTGATGGAGGAGAAGCCCTTGATGAACCCGTTGGCGGAGACCAGTTCCTGGATCTTGGCGCAGGTTTCCAGCACCGCCGGATCTGACCAGGCGTTGGCCTTGCCGTCGAAGATCGCCTGGAAGACGTCCGGGCCGCCGATCCGGTCCAGGAGGTATTCCAGCCACATCATGGACGTCCAGCGGGACTGGCCGCCGAGTGACAGCGGGGCCACGCCCATGTCGTTGAAGGTCTTGGCCAGGGCGATGAGGTCGTCCCAGGTCTTGGGCGGCTCGGCGTTGGCCTTCGAGAAGAGTTCCTTGTTGTAGTAGAAGACAATCGGCGCCACGGTCTGCGTTGGCACGGCATAGATCTTGCCGTCGACGGTGGCCGCGGCAAAGGAGGACGGGAAGAGCTTGGCCTTGACGTCGGGATTCGCGTCGAACCACCCCGTGAGGTCCTCAACCTGCCCCGCCTGGGCATAGGTTTTCAGGGTTCCGCCGCCCCAGCCGTAGATGATGGTGGGAGCCTGGCCCGCGCCGATGGCCGTCTTGATTTTGGTCTTGTAGGCATCGTTCTGGAAGACCGTGGCCACGATCCTGGAATCCGGGTTGGCGGTGTTGAAGGCCTCCAGGCTCTTTTTCCGGATGGATTCGTTGGGTTCCCCGGTCAGGGACCAGAACGTGGCGCCGCCGGCCGGTGCCGTGCCGGGTCCCGCGGTACCGCAGGCGGTCACCGTCCAGGCGGCGAGGGGAGTGAGGGCTGCAAGGGCAAGAAATGACCTGCGTGACGAAAGGCGTGGTTCCATTCTGATCTCCATTGAAAAGAGCCGCGGCATTGCGGCGCCGGTGGTGGTGCCGGCCGGTCGGGCGGCACCAGCGATGAGCAGATGTTTTCGAAATATTTCGCAACTAATTCGTGAACTGAGATAGAAGCTAGTCCTGTTTCAACCCCGGCGTCAAGGGTTTCCCTGCAAATATTGACGTTCGCGCTGCTGTTGGTGCAGACTTCAGCTACCGAAATTTTTCGAGAAAGTTGCAACGATGCCTGCACAGACACCGAAGGCCAGGCTGAACCTGGCTGACGTCGCGGCCCTGGCCGGCGTGTCCGCGCCCACTGTTTCCAAAGTCATCAACGGCCGTGACGACGTCGCGGAGGCAACCCGCGCCCGGGTCCAGAAGGCCCTCGTCAAGCTTGGCTACGAGTCTCCGATGCAGCGCAGGGTCAGGTCAGGCGGCCCGGTGCTCGTGGACCTGGTGTTTGACGGGCTGGACAGCTCCTACTCGCTGGAGGTGATGTCCGGGATTGTGGGCTGCGCCGCCGAGGAGGGCGTTGAGGTGGTCCTGAGCAGCGTGACTCCGGACAAGCTGAAGAACACGGACCACGAGCAGTGGTCCCAGCGGCTCTTCGACGCGGGCAGGAAAGGCCTCATCCTGGTGACCTCCGAAATCACTCCGGGCCAGCTGGAGTCCTTCCGGCGCAGGAACATCCCGGTGGTGGTGATCGATCCGCTGAATCCGCCCCGCTCCGGGTTCGTCAGCGTCGGTGCCACGAACTGGGCCGGCGGCAAGGCGGCGGCCGAGCACCTGATCTCCCTGGGGCACCGGAAGATCGCCTTCCTGGGCGGCCCCGAGGCCGCAGAATGCAGTGTCGCCCGGCTCCACGGCTACCTGGCGGCCCTGCGTGCCAACAACATCCCGGCCAATCCGGACTATATTGTGGCCGGCCAGTTCCAGCGCTACTTTGGCGTTGCCGGTGCGCGCCAGCTGTTCGCCCTCGCGGACCGGCCCACCGCAATCTTTGCCGGCAACGATGCGATCGCCCTGGGCGTCCTGGACGAAGCCCGCGCGCAGGGCATCAACGTTCCCGGCGAGCTCAGCCTGGTGGGCTTCGACGGGACCGACGTCACCGAACAGTCCGTACCGCGCCTGACTTCCGTGGCCCAGCCGCTGCAGGAGATGGGGCGGACGGCGCTCCGATCCATCCTGCGGCTGGCCGGCGGGGAGGCCCTTGAATCAACACACGTAGAATTGGCTACCCGGCTGGTGGTCAGGGACTCCACGGCGGCGCCCGCCGGCTGATTTTGTCCCCGGCGTGCCGAACATTACACCACCTCGACTTACTTCGCGCTGGTGGCGCGGGAATAAGGGTGCGATGGTGTAGGTTGCATTCCCGTCAGTCAAGAACATTAGAAAAGAGAAACACCCAAGTGGCAACCGATTACGACGAAGTACGATCCGACGTCAAGGAATCCCAGGAGAACTCCCTCGAGGCTCTTCAGTCCGCCAACGCCCCCGATGCTCGAAGCGTTGTCCGGGAACTGGATGAGACCGACGCGCTCGACGACGGCATGGTCCCCGGCGGCGAGTTCGTCGCCGAGGAACTGGTGGTCCAGGTCGTTCCCCAGGCGCAGGATGAGTTCACCTGCTACTCCTGTTTCCTGGTCCGGCACCGGTCCCAGATCGCCCGTGAAAAGAACGGCCACGCCTATTGCGTTGATTGCGAAGGCTAAGGGCCGCCACACCGTCTCCCGCCATCCCTGAAACCGGGAGACGGGCCCCGGAAACCTCACGGAAACGTGACCGGCCTACTGTGGTCACAAAGCAGTACGTTGAAGGGATTTCCGATGCATCTGATGCCCCGTGAGCAGGAAAAGCTCATGATCGTGGTCGCCGCTGACCTGGCCCGGCGCCGCCAGGCCCGCGGCTTGAAGCTCAACTTCCCTGAGTCCGTGGCCATCATCAGCTATGAACTGATCGAGGGCGCCCGGGACGGCCGCACCGTCGCCGACCTCATGAGCTACGGCACCACGCTCCTCACCCGTGAGGACGTGATGGAGGGCGTGCCGGAAATGATCCACGACGTCCAGATCGAAGCCACGTTCCCGGACGGCACCAAGCTCGTCACTGTCCACGATCCGATCCGCTAAGGGGCAGGCGATGATTCCAGGTGAGTACGTCCTCGGCTCCACGCCCGTGGTGATCAACGCCGGACGCGAGGCGGCCGACGTCGTTGTGGTTAACACCGGTGACCGGCCCGTGCAGGTGGGCTCGCACTACCACTTCGCGGAAGCGAACGCCGCCCTTGAGTTTGACCGCAAGGCCGCCTACGGCCGCCGGCTGGATATTCCGGCCGGCACCGCGGCCCGGTTTGAGCCGGGGGACAGCAGGACCGTCAGGCTGATCGAACTGGCGGGCAGCCGCGAGGTGTACGGACTCAGCAACGCGGTGAACGGTGCACTGGCTACGGCCGATTCCGGCAAAGGGGACGCCAAATGAGCTTCGAACTGACCCGCCGGCAGTATGCGGACCTGTACGGCCCGACGACGGGCGACGCCATCCGCCTCGCTGACACCGAACTGTTCCTTGAAATTGAAAAGGACCTCACCGTGTACGGCGAGGAAGTGGTGTTCGGCGGGGGCAAGGTGATCCGCGACGGCATGGGCCAGAACGGCCAGGTGACCCGGGACGGGGACGGCAGTACTGGTTTCGGCGCCGAAATTCCGGATACCGTCATCACCAACGCCGTCATCCTGGACTACACCGGCATCTACAAGGCGGACGTGGCGATCAGGGACGGCCACATCCTCAAGATCGGCAAGGCCGGCAACCCGCAGATCGCCGACGGCGTGGACATTGTGATCGGCGCCAGCACCGAAATCATCGCCGGGGAGCGGAAGATCCTCACGGCCGGCGGCGTGGACACGCACATCCACTTCATCTCCCCGGACCAGGTGCCCACGGCCCTCACCAGCGGCGTGACCACCATGGTGGGCGGCGGTACCGGGCCGGCCGAAGGCACCAAGGCCACCACCGTCACTCCCGGCAAATGGCACATCCAGCGGATGCTGCAGGCCACCGAAGGCATGCCCATCAACATCGGCCTGTTCGGCAAGGGCCACGCGTCCGCCGTCGAACCGCTCGCCGAGCAGATCCGGGCCGGCGCGATCGGGCTCAAGGTCCACGAGGACTGGGGCTCCACCACGTCCTCGATCGACAACTCCCTGAAGGTGGCGGACGAATTCGACGTCCAGGTGGCCATCCACACGGACACCCTCAACGAGTGCGGCTTCGTGGAGGACACCATCCGGGCTATCGGCGGCCGGGTGATCCACACGTTCCACACCGAGGGAGCCGGCGGCGGCCACGCCCCGGACATCATCAGGATCGCCGGGCTGCCCAACGTGCTGCCCGCGTCCACCAACCCCACGCTGCCGTACACGCGGAACACCATCGAAGAGCACCTGGACATGCTCATGGTGTGCCACCACCTCAACCCGGACATCCCGGAAGACGTGGCGTTCGCCGATTCCCGAATCCGCGCCGAGACCATCGCCGCCGAGGACGTGCTGCAGGACCTGGGCATCTTCGCCATCACCTCCTCCGACTCCCAGGCCATGGGCCGGGTGGGCGAGGTGATCACCCGCACCTGGCAGGTGGCGGACAAAATGAAGAAGCAGCGCGGGGTGCTGAAGGACCCCCGGGGGGAGAGCGCGGCCGGTGCCCATGGTTCCGAGGACAGCGACAACTTCCGGATCAAGCGCTACGTGGCGAAGTACACCATCAACGCCGCGATCGCGCAGGGCATGGCCGACTCCATCGGCTCGGTGGAGGAAGGCAAGTTCGCGGACCTGGTGCTCTGGGACCCCGCGTTCTTCGGGGTGAAGCCGGAGCTGGTACTCAAGGGCGGCCAGATTGCCTACGCCCTGATGGGCGACGCCAACGCCTCCATCCCCACCCCGCAGCCGCGCACCATGCGTCCCATGTTCGCAGCGTTCGGCAAGGCGGTGCAGCAGTCCTCCATCACGTTCCTGTCGCAGGCCGCGATCGACGCCGGGGTGCCGGAAGAGCTGGGCCTGCAGAAGGTCATCCGGCCCGTATCCGGGATCCGCACGCTGTCCAAGGCCGACCTCAAGTTCAACGACGCCACGCCGGACATCCAGGTGGACCCGGAAACGTACCAGGTGACGGTGGACGGCGAGGACATGACCTGCGAACCGGCGGACGTGCTGCCCATGGCGCAGCGCTACTTCCTTTTCTAACCTCCCGAGCACCGGAGCACCCCGTGATTATCGAAAAGATCCTCGGCAACCTGCACGACCTCCCCGCCGCTGAGACCGCGGCCTTCGCAGGGCTGCACCAGGAAAAAGTGGTGCTGCCCAGCGCCCAGCTGGTCAAACGGATCCAGCGCGTCACCACGGACCACGGCCAGGAGATCGGAATCCGGCTGCCGTCCGGTTCCGGGGACCTGCGCGACGGCGACATCCTGCATGTGGCCGACGCGAACATGATCGTGGTGTCCGTGCTGCCCACCGACGTCCTGGTGGTGGCGCCCCGGACCATCCACGAGATGGGTGTGGTGGCGCACTCCCTGGGCAACCGTCACCTGCAGGCCCAGTTCTTCGATTCGTCCTCCGAGTACGCGGCCGAGGTGATGGTGTGCGCCTACGACCACACCGTGGAGGACTACCTCAAACACGTCGGCGTGCCCTACGACCGCCAGGAACGCGTCATGCCCGTCCCCTTCCGCCATGCCGAACACAGCCACTAGCCACCAGCTCGCGCTCCAGCAGCTGACCGACTCCGCCCTGCCCACGGGGGCCTTCGCGCACTCGCTGGGCTTTGAGACCTACATCGAACGCGGCCTGGTCCACGACGAGGCGACCTTCGGGGTGTGGCTTTCGGCATTCGTGGAGCAGCAGCTCACGTATTCCGACGGCCTGGCCATCCGCTTCCTCTACGAGGGCGTTCCCGTTGCGGACCTGGATGCGCTGCTGACCGCGCAGCTCCTCCCTCGGCAGCTGCGGGAGGCGAGCACCAAGATGGGCACCCGGCTGCTGGAGATCGGCTCCGAGGTGTTCCCTTCCCCGGAGCTGGCGGAGTACCGGGAGCTGGTGACCGCCGGCCGCGCCGCCGGCCACCAGCCGCTGGCGTTCGCCGTCGTCGCCCGTTCCCTGGGGGTGCCGCTCACCGAGGCGCTCGCCGCGTACCTTTTCGCCGCGGCCACCTCACTGACCCAGAACGCCGTCCGCGCCATTCCGCTGGGGCAGAACGCCGGCCAGCGGCTGCTGCGGAAAGCGGCCGACGACGTCGCTGCCGCCGCCGAACGGATCGGCCGCCTTGCGCCGGACGACTTCGGGGCCGTCAGCCCCGGACTGGAAATTTCGCAGATGCGGCACGAACGTCAACGTGCCCGCATGTTCATGAGCTAGCAGGAGGACACCATGTCTGAACCCATCAAAATCGGCATCGGCGGACCGGTCGGTGCCGGCAAGACCCAGCTCGTGGAGCGTCTCACCCGGCATATGAGCCGCGAAATCTCCATGGCCGCCATCACCAACGACATCTACACCATCGAGGACGCCAAGATCCTGGCCGCCAACGGCATCCTGCCCGAGGACCGGATCATCGGCGTCGAAACCGGCGGCTGCCCGCACACAGCGATCCGTGAAGACACCTCCATGAACACGGCGGCGATCGAAGAGCTCAAGAAGCGCCATCCGGACCTGCAGGTGATCTTCGTGGAGTCCGGCGGCGACAACCTCTCCGCCACGTTCAGCCCCGAGCTGGTGGATTTCTCGATCTACATCATCGACGTGGCGCAGGGGGAGAAGATCCCGCGCAAGGCGGGCCAGGGCATGATCAAGTCCGATCTGTTCATCATCAATAAAACCGACCTCGCCCCGCACGTGGGCGCCGACCTTGCCGTCATGGAACGGGACTCGAAGGAATTCCGGGGCAACAAACCCTTCTGCTTCACCAACCTGAAAACCGACGAAGGGCTCGACGCCGTCATTGAGTGGGTGCGGCGCGACGTCCTGATGCTCGACCTCGCCCCATGACGGCTCTTGGGCTGGAGCCGGCGGCGCTGGAGCCGGCGGCCGCCCCAGCGGTTAAGCCGCCGATGGGAGAGCTCGAGCTCGTCGTCGCTGTTCGGAGAGGCAGGTCCGTGGCTGCGCATCAGTACCACCGGGGCGCCCTGCGGGTTTTGCGGCCGCACTACCTGGATGGGTCCGGGCAGGTTTGCTATGTGATGGTGAATCCTGGCGGGGCGTATCTTGGGGCCGATCTCTATGTCATCGACGTGGAGGTGGGCGACGCGGCAAGGCTCCTGCTGACCACCCAGTCCGCTACGAAGATCTACCGGACTCCGGGGTCGTTTGCCGAGCAGCGGATGACCCTGCGGCTGGGGGAGGGGGCGCAGCTGGAGCTGGCCCCGGACCAGCTGATCGCGTACCGCGAGGCCAGCTACCGGCAGAACACGCACGTTACGGTGCGGCCGTCGTCGAGCCTGGTCATGGCTGAAGTGGTCACGCCGGGGTGGTCGCCGGACGGGGCCTCGTTCCGGTACGAGGAACTGCGGCTCCGCACCGAGATCCACGTGGAGGCGGACAGCGGCACCGAACTGCTGGCGCTGGACAACCTGCTGATCCGGCCGCCCCTCGGCGATGTCACCGGCATGGGATTCATGGAGGGCTTCAGCCACTTGGGATCGCTGGTGGTGGTGGACCCCCGCGTGGACCAGGCCCTCGCCGACGAATTCCACGCACTCACGTCAGGCCACGACGCCTACACCGGTGTGTCGCTGACCGCCTCCGCCGGCGGAACCACCGGCCTGGTGCTGCGGTCATTGTCCAACTCCACGGAGGAACTCAACCGGCTGCTGGGGGCGTGCACCGCCCTGCTGCGGAACCGCTGGCACGGGCAGGCGCCCCTGAACCTGAGGAAGTACTGATGACCGCTCCCACCGGGTTCGCCGCGATGTACCGGGAACGGGAGAAGCTGCCGCTCCGGACCCGCTTGCTCTTCGCCTTCGGCGCGGTGGCCGCATTGCATCTTGCCGCCGTCGTACTTCTGCTGGCCGGAAGCCTGGGGGCCGGGAGTATTGGGGCCGGGACTATGGAAGGGGCGCAGCCGCTGGCGCTGGGGCTGGTGCTCACCGCGTACCTGGCGGGCATCAAGCACAGCTACGACTGGGACCACCTCGCCGCGATCGACAACTCGACGCGGAAGTTCGTGGCGCAGCACAAGGACCCGGTGAGCGTGGGGTTCGCCTTCAGCCTGGGCCACAGTTCGGTGGTGATCCTGGCCGGGATCCTGGTGGTGGGCGGCGCGGCAATGATGGGCCAGTTCATGGAGGACGGCACCGCCGGAAACCTGGTGCTGGGCCTCATCGGCAGCGGCGTGTCCGGGTTGTTCCTGCTGGCTATGGGCCTGTTCAACGGCTCGGCGTTCATCCGGGCAGCGCAGGCATACCGGAAGGTGCAGGGCGGCGGGCAAGTGCGGGACGAAGACCTCGAGGCGAAGGGCTTCGTGGCACGCCTGCTGGCCAGGCCTCTGTCCAGGGTCCGGCGGCCGCGGAACATTTACGTGATCGGTTTCCTGTTCGGCCTGGGTTTCGATACCGCCACCACCATCGGGCTCCTGGTCATGACGACGGCGGCATCCCTCGCCGGTGTCTCCCCGTTCGTACTGCTGGCGCTGCCCTTGGCGTTCACGGCCGCCATGACCCTGTGCGACACGGCCAACGGTGTGGCCATGATGCGCATGTACCGCCGTGCCATCCACCATCCGCAGCGGAAACTCGGGTTCAATGCGCTGGTCACCGGAATCTCGGCCGTGTCCGCCCTGTTTATTTCGGCCATCACCCTGGGCGGATTCTTCAACGCGGCGTTCGGATGGCACGATCCCCTCACCACCTGGCTGGGCGGTGTGGACCTGGGCGAGGCCGGACTGCTGCTGGTGGCCATGCTGCTGGCTGCCTGGGGTGCCGCGGTGTGGCGGGAGCGGTGGAAGGGCCGGTCGCAGACCGTTTAGCTCGGGTGGAGGCAGGTCCTTGACGCAACCCATGACGCGGGCCCAGGCGGGTGGCAGGATAGGACGCATGGAACTGCACATCACCGGGGACCCGGCTGCCGACAAACTACTCAGCGACGACGCGTTTGCGCTGCTCACCGGCATGCTGCTTGACCAGCAGGTGACCATGGAGTCAGCGTTCGCCGGCCCTGAAAAGATCCGGACGCGCATCGGTTCCATGGACCCGGCGGCGATCGCCGGGTACGACCCCCAGGAATTCGTTGAGATGTTCAAGGAGCGCCCGGCCGTCCACCGGTTCCCGGGATCCATGGCCGGACGCGTCCAGGCGCTCGCGGAGACAGTGCACCAGGACTGGAACGGGGACGCCACGGCAATCTGGACGCAGGGCGATCCCGACGGCCAGGAGGTGCTGCGCCGGCTGAAGGCCCTGCCGGGATTCGGCGAGCAAAAGGCCAGGATTTTCCTGGCGCTGCTCGGGAAGCAGTGCGGACTCAAGGCCGAAGGGTGGCGCGAGGCCGCCGGACATTACGGCCAGGAGGACGCCTACCTGTCCGTGGCCGACATCGTGGATCCCGAGTCGCTGAGCAAGGTGCGCGCCAGCAAGCAGGCCGCCAAAGCCGCTGCCAAGGCCGCGAAGACCACTGGGAACTGATACCCGGCCGGGGTGGAGTGGAAGGCGGATACCGTGAGTGAGCAGCCCGCAGGCCAGTTCGCCTCCCTCTGGGCAACCACCAGTGCATCCACGGGCTACGCCGCCCTCGGGGAAACCATAGACGTGGACGTAGCCGTGATCGGCGGCGGCATTGCAGGCCTGACCGCTGCGCTGGCCCTCAAGCGGGCCGGGCAGACGGTGGCAGTGCTGGAAGCGGCCCGGGTTGGCACCGGAGTCACCGGGAACACCACCGGCAAAGTCACGTCCCTGCACCGGCTGGCCTACACGGAACTTGCCGGACGGCACGGCACCGAGGCAGCCCGCGTCTACGGACAGGCCAACGAAGCCGCCATTGGGCACGTTGCAGGCATAGTGGCGGACGAAGGAATCGACTGCGGCTTCCGGCGGGTATCCAACTACACCTACGCCGAATCGGAACGCACGCTCGGCCTGGTCCGGGAGGAAGCGGCGCTCGCAGCCAGGCTGGGGCTTCCGGCGTCCTTCACCACCGACGTCCCGCTGCCCTTCGCGGTCAAGGGGGCCGTCCGCTTCGACAACCAGGCGCAGATCCACGCGCTCAAATACGTGCAGGGACTGGCCCGCGCAGTGGACGGGGGTGGCAGCTTCGTCTTTGAGGAGTCCCCTGCCACTGGGTTCCGGGACGGGGCGCCGGCAGTGGTGGACACGGAGCGGGGCTCGGTCCGGGCCCGCGAGGTCATTGTGGCGACGAACGTGCCGTTCGGGGACAACGGAACCTTCGACGAACGGTGCTACCTGCACCGCTCGTATATCGTTGCCGCCCGTTCCGGTTTGCCCCCGCGGGACGCCACGTTCCTCAGCGCGGACGAGCCGATGCGCTCCATCCTGACCTTTGGCCTCGACGGCACAAGCTACATTCTGGTCGGCGGTGAAGGCCACCCCGCGTCGGAGCGCACCGACTCCGCGGAGCGGTACCGGCGGCTCAGCGGATTTGCCCGGGACCGCCTGGGTGCCGGGGAGATCGCCTTCCGCTGGTCCACGCAGGACGCCATGCCCGCGGACGGGCTGCCCTACGTCGGGCGCTTGTCGCCGGACTTCCGGCATGTCCACGTAATCACCGGGCTGCGCAAATGGGGGCTGACCAACGGAACGGCCGCGGCCCTGGTCCTCCGGGACACGCTGTGCGGCACGGGCAACCCGTGGGCGGCCCTGTTCGACAGCACGCGGGCTGTACCGGCCCCGGCCGCCACGCCGGCCGCTGCCGAGGATGTCACGGCGCCGTCCCCCGAGCCGGGTGTTCCAATCCGGTCGGACCTCGTCCGGGGTTCAGGAAGCGTGGTGGACGTGGACGGGGCAAAGACCGCCGTCTACGTCGGCCCGGCGGGAAACGTCAGCGCGGTATCGGCCGTCTGCACGCACCTGGGCTGCACCGTGGAGTTCAACGCGGCGGACGTGACCTGGGACTGCCCGTGCCACGGCTCCCGGTTCAGCACCGATGGCACCGTGATCCAGGGCCCCGCCACAAGGAACCTTGCACCCGGCAAGGCACCGGCGGAGGGCCGCTGACCCGGGGCCTCTTCCCGGGCCGGGGCCTCTTCCAGCGGCGCAGTGCCGCCATCACGCGCATTGAGAGCGCCCAGTACGCCACTCCGGCGGCAAGCGAAGCGGCCACCGCCAAAGCAGGGCTGACGTCGACCAGCAGCGGGTAAACCAGCCAGTGTGCGAGGTAGGCGTACAGCGAGGATGCGGCCAGGAGGCCCGCAAAGCGGTGGAGGCGGGCGGGGACGGGGATGCTGGGGAGCCAGATGAGCAGGAGGACGCCGGCAACGAGGGTCGCCTCACGGTTCGGGTTGTCGAAAAAGCCCGGGACCGTGAGGACCGTGAGTGCCGTGACGGCGACCCGCTGGAGGAGCCCACGCGAACGCGCCACTGCCCAGCCGAGCGCGAACAGCCACAGTACCGGCCCGGTGTTGGGCACCTCGGGGTCCACCAGTTCAAAGCGTTCCAGCAGCCCCACCCCGGTCAGCACCAGGGGGAAAGCCCACGGAAAGCGCCGCTCCGCGCGGTCCGCCCAGGGAACGGCCAGCAAGGCGGCTGCCGCAGCAAGGATGTAAACCAGCACTTCCACAAACCAGAAGTGCCACTGCGTGGTCACCTCTTCCGGGCCGATGATGGCATTGAGGAGCAGGACGTTGGCGATGCTGTACCGGTCGGTGAGCAGGTAGGCAACGCCGATGAAGACGACGCTGGGGACTACCACCCGGCCGAGGCTGCGCAGCTGGCGGCGAAGGCGGGGCAGCCGTTCTCCGGCGAGCTGGAAGCGGGCAAAGTTGAACCCGGCAACGGCCATCAGCACATGCGCGGTGCCCTGCCAGCTGAAAAGGCCAACGTGGGTGCTGACGATGAACACGATCGCCAGGGCCCTCAGCACGATCCCCGTCTCGAGCGGGGCGAAGAACCGCCCGCGACGCTGCCGCGGGGGCGTGCCGGGGTTCATGAGGTCGCGGACCGTGCGGACATGCCAGTCGGCCGGGAGGTTGCCAAGGGCCTTTTCCAGCCGGACGGAGACGGCCACGTAGGACAGTGAGTCCCCGCCAAGGGTGACGAACGTGCTGTCGTCCGTGACGTCGTCGTTCTCCAGCTGTTCCGCGAAGATCCTCCGGACGTCCCCAGGTCCCTCGGCGGGAAGGGAAGCGGCCGCATCCTCTGTGGGTGCGGGGGCGGCCCGCTCGGCGGCGAGCTCAAGGATCGCGGGATAGTCCACCTTCCCGCTCCCCAGCCGGGGCAGGCCCTCCATGGCGTGCACATCCACGGACGTGCGCGGCAGCCCCACGCTCTGCGCGAGGACCTTGCCCAGCAGCCGTTCATCGTGGTCGCCTTCCACGGCGACCACCAGGCCGTCGTCGGACCCCGCGCAGGCCCCGGAAACGCCGAGCCCGTCGAGGATCCGCTCCACCTGCCCCAGATCCACCCGCAGCCCGACCACCTTGACGAACCGGCTCCGCCGTCCCACGATTTCGTAAATGCCGGTGGGATGCTGCCGGGCCAGGTCGCCCGTCCGGAGTTCGGTGACTGTCCGGCCCGCTGAGAGGTCCTCCGGGCCCTCGGCATAGCCGAGCATCACGTTCGGGCCGGTGTACACGAGCTCGCCGTCCTCCAGGCCCGGAACCGGGTCGATCCGGAAGGCGCCGCCCGGCACGGGGATGCCGATGGTTTCGGGCGTGGTTTCAGCCAGTTCCGGAGGCAGGTACGCCATCCGGGCCGTTGCTTCAGTGGCGCCGTACATCACAAACAGGTCCCAGCCCCGCCGCCGGCCCAGCCGCGAGAACTCGCGCACCTGCTCGGGGGCAAGCCTTCCGCCGGCCTGCGTCACATACCGCAGGTGCGGCAAATCCATCCCGCTAAACCCGACGCGGTCCAAGAGCTCAAAGGTGTAAGGGACTGCTGCAAAGGACGTCGCGCCACGGGCGGCGAAAAGGTCCCAGAAACACGGGTCGACGACGGACAGGTCCGTGAGCACCAGCGCGGCACCGCGTGACAGGTGGCTGTTGATGACGGACAGCCCGTAGCAGTAGGACATTGGAAGGGTCGTGGCCGCGCGGTCCGCCGAGCGGATACCAAGGTATTCGGCAATGGAATCCGCGTTCGACTGCAGGTTGGCGTGGGAGAGGCGCACGAGTTTCGGTGAGCCGGTGGATCCCGAGGTGCTCAGGAGCAGGGCGAGGTCCGGGTGGAGCTGGTGCAGTGTGCCGGGCCGCAGTTCCTCGACGGCCGGCCCGCTGCCCTCACCGGACCGGACGATCACATCCGGACGGTATGCCGCCATGATCGACTCGATGGAGCCCGGTTTGTCCGCCGGAACGAGGATCAGCGGGTGGCCCGAGGACAGGGCTGCCAGGTACGCGACCAGCGAATCCAGGTCGTTCCGGGCCGCGAGCAGCACCAGGCGCCGCACCGGCCCCAGGAGGGCCGCCGTCGCATCGACGCGCTCAGCCAGTTCCCGGTAGGAGAGGGCTGCCGCGTCCGTCAGCACAGCGGGAAGATCGCCGTGCCGGGCGAGCCGGGAAGCGAAGGTTGCCGGGCCGAGGTCCTGCCCTGGGTCCGGGCATACGAGTGGCGGGGCAGGAATCATGGTGGTCCTCAACTACGTGCTTAGGCTGGCCTAACCACGAAACAGTACCGGTGATTCCCGGAATTAAGAAAACTTTATGTGTCCTATTTCTCCAGCCTCTTTCCTAAAGCGGTCACGCCTGCGCCAGATGCCGCACCCCGGAACTGGACTCGGCCTTGAACCCGAGGTTCCGGGACACCGCCCTTGCCGTGGCCTGGACAGCCGGCGCCAGCACGTTCGGGGGAGTGCCGCCGTCGGGAACCACGATGGAAAGCGCGGCGGCAACGGCGCCCTGGGCGTCGAAAATGGGCGACGCCACCGACACCGTCCGGGAGGGCGCCGACCTCCTGATCATCGCCACGCCCGTGCGGCGCACGTCGGACAGGGTGCGCCTGAGCTGCCCCTCCGGCATGGCGTCCACACCGGCCTCAACGTCGGCGGGCTGCCGGATCACCGCGTCCTGGAACGCTGTGTCCGCGCCGGCCAGTAGGACGAGCCCGACGGCGGTGGACCGCAGCGGCGCGCGGCCGCCCACCCGGTAGGCCACTTCTGTGGCCTCCTTGGAGGACAGCCGCTCGATCAGCACGGCCTCGTTCCCGTCGCGCACTGCCAGCAGGACGTGGTGGCGTGTCACCTCGAAGAGGTCCTCGAGGTAGGGCAGGGCGATTTCGCGCACGCCGTGGCCGCGCGGCGAGAGTGACGCGACTTCCCAGAGGCGGACGCCCACGACGTACCGCCCGTCGTCGAGCCTTTCCAGTGCACCCCATGCCACCAGCCGGGCGATGAGCCGCAGCGCCGTTGGCGCCGGCATGTCCGCATACCGTGCCATTTCGGAGAGTGTCAGGGCCCGACGACGGTCGGTAAACACGGCCAGCAGGCTCAACGCACGGTCGATGACGGGTTCGCCCTGCTTAGGCCTCTTGCCGCGGGCGGCAGCAGTGGCGACGGGCCCGGTGTGGTCCGGATCCTGCTCCGGGAATGCTGTCATGTCACACCGTTCCTTCTTCGTCGCCAGTGACGTCCACCACCCTAGTGTTTCATCCAATGAAACTCATAGTTGGTGCAGCAGCTCCCTCCTGCGGGCAAGGGCGCCGAGCCAGTGCGCGCTCTCCTTGGGGGTCCGTTCCTGGGTGGTCCGGTCCACCGCGATGAGGCCGAACTTGGGGCCGTAGCCAAAGATCCATTCGAAGTTATCGAAGGCGGTCCAGGCGATGTACCCGCGGACGTCGATGCCGTCGGCCAGGCAGGACGCCACGCCGGCCACCGCTGTGCGGAGGTAGGCCAGGCGCTGGGCGTCGTCATCGGTCGACAGGCCGTTCTCCGTGACGATGACCGGGATGCGGGCGACGCGGGCGGCTTCCCGGACAGTCGCTTCAAGGGCTTCGGGGTAGATTTCCTCGCCCATCTGGTTGGTCTCGGCACCCTCGGGGGCGGGCATAACCCCGTCCGGCCCGAACACGGTCCGGCCGTACGTCTGGATTCCCACGAAGTCGTCGCCGCGGGACGCCACGAGGAAGCGTTCGTTGACCTCCCGGCGGATCCTGTCCGCCCGGTCCTGGCCGCCTTCGGCTGCCTGGACGTCCGTGTTGGCCAGGGTCCAGCCGACCGGGAGCTCAGGCCGGATCGCCTTGATGGCGGCCCTGCCCTCACGGTGGGCCGCGAGCTTGATATCGAAGCCTGCCTCGGAGACGGTGAACTGGAAGGGGGCCACACGGCTCGCGTCGATGCCGAGCCGGTCCGCCGCTGCCGCCCACAGCGGCACGTCCGCCCTGCGCCCGGGGGCTTCGCCGCCCAGGCCGAGCTCCTTGAGCAGCCACGGAAGATTGGGTTCGTTGAGCGTGCAGGCAACGCCGATGAGGTCGCCGAGATGCCGCATGGCGCGGTCGCAGTAGCGGGCGAAGAGTTCGGGGGTGCGGGGATCCTCCCAGCCGCCGGCCGCCAGAAGCCACAAGGGCGAGGTGAAGTGATGGAAGGTGACCACCGGCGTGAGCCCGTACTCGTGGCAGGTCTCCAGCACGCGGCGGTAGTGGTTGAGTTCGGCTACCGAGAAATGGCCTTCTTCGGGCTCGATGCGAGCCCACTCCAGCGAGAAGCGGTAGCTGGTGAACCCCAGGCCGGCGATGAGGGCAATGTCCTCGCGGTACCGGTGGTAGTGGTCCACGGCGTCGCCGGACGGCTCGGCAAAAATCGTGCCGGGAAGCCTCTCCAGGAACCAGCAGTCACTGTTGACGTTGTTTCCTTCGACCTGGTGGGCTGCCGTGGCGACGCCCCAGAGGAAATCCTGCGGGAAGGCAAAAGAGTCGGTCATCTGGTTCCTTTCGATGCGAGCGCCAGGCGACTGTGCATGGGCTGACTGTCCATCGTCGACGTTCAAGGCCGGGCCGGGGGTTGCCCTTTTCATTGGTTGAAAGACTCTTCCTCCAAGCAGTTCTTCGCGCCTGGCCCCGCCGTGACGGGGACCACATAAGTGTTTCAACCAATGAAATCCCCGTGTCTGCGCCAAACAGCCGCCGCTGATGCTTGAGGGGAGCCGGCCACTCGCCTGGCCCCCTAGCTTTTTCCCTCCGTTGTCACATCAGAATGCAAAGGCGCACTACATGAAACTTCTGAACTCCGCTGCACGCGGGAGCTCCGCCGTCCTGGCCGGAGCGCTCCTGCTGGGATCGCTCACCGCCTGCGGCGGCTCGGGCCAGGCGGCTGCCAAGGCCGACACCAGCAACCTGACCCTCGCCATCGATAGCGACTCTGCTTCGTTCGGTTTTGATCCGCTGCGCGTTGCCGATGCGCAGCGGCAGTTCTTCGAAGGCCTCTACGAGAACCTCATGACCCTGCAGCCGGACGGATCCGCGGGTCCGGGCCTGGCCAAGGAGTTCAGCTACAACGCGGACAACACGGTTCTGACGCTGACCCTCAAGGAGGGCGTCACCTTCACGGACGGTTCCACCCTGGACGCGGCCCTGGTCAAGGCCAACTTTGACCGCCGCACGGATCCGGCACTGAGTGCCTACTCGGCAGTCGCCAAGGGAGGCGCCCAGGAGATCACCTCGGTGGACGTCGTCAGTCCCACCAAGGTGGCCCTCACGTTTGCGAAGGCACAGCCGGGCTTTGAAAAGAACCTCACGTCCACCATGGGCATGATCGTTGGCAAGACCGGCGTGGCGGACACCGCCAGCCTGGCTGCCACCCCGGACGGCTCGGGCCCCTACACGCTGGACCCCTCCACGGTGAAGGGCAACAAGTACGTGCTGGTCAAGAACGACAAGAGCCCGGAGGCTTCGAAGTACGCCTTCAGCAAGATCACCTTCAGCGTCATCCAGGACCCCCAGGCGCGTGCCAACGCCCTCGTCTCCGGCCAGGCCGACGTCGCCATGCTCACCTCCCCCACGGTGGACTTCGCAAAGTCCAAGGGCCTCGGCGTGTCCCAGATCGGTGGAACCCTGCACACCATGGTTTCCTTCGACAAGATCGGGAAGACCGCCCCTGCGTTTGCCAGCGAGAAAGTCCGCCAGGCGTTCCAGTACGCCATCAACCGCCAGTCACTGGTGGACGCACTCCACAAGGGAGACATCCCGGCCTGGAACGCCCTGCCCAAGGACTCCGCCGGGTTCACCGAAGAGCTGAACACCAAGTTCGCCTATGATCCGGCGAAAGCCAAGAGCCTGCTGGCTGAGGCCGGCTACGCTGACGGCTTCGAATTCACCATTGTTGGCAGCGCTGAAACGCAGACGGACCTGCAGGCCGTCCAGAAGGATCTGGCCGCCGTCGGAATCACCATGAACATCAAGATGGCCTCTTCCACCGACGAAGCCTTCGCGGCAGTCGCCACCACACCCCTCGGCTATGCCTCGCTCGGCTGGGACAATCCGGTGGGCCTGATGTACGGCGTGGTCCTGAACGGTTTCACCAATGTGCAGAAGGCCACCGATGAGCAGCTGACGGCCGCCACGGGCGAAGCCGCAGCCGCGAAGGACGACGCCGCCAGGAAGGCCGCCCTGACCAAGCTCAACACCCGCCTGGTGGAATCCGGCTGGATGATCCCGCTGTACGAGTCACTCACGAACCAGGGCTACAACACCAAGAAGATCAAGCAGGTGGAGTTCGCCGGCACCAACGCGTACCCGCTGCTCTCGTCCTACGCACCGGCCAGCTAGTCACCTGCCGCTAATAAACCTGCCGCCAAACAACCGGCTGCTAATAAACCGGCTTTGCCGGGTTGCCCTCCGCGCACCGGAAGGCAACCCGGCAGGTCCTGACCGATGGAGGTCACCATGGCACTATTCATTTCCAAGCGCCTGCTGATGGCGCTCGCCACTGTGCTGGTGGTTGCGGTGCTGGCATTCCTGCTGGTGCACGCAATGCCCGGCAGCCCCGGAGCCTTGTCGCTCGGAGCCGGCGCCTCCCAGGAAGCCATCGATGAGGTCAACCAGCGGCTCGGCTGGAATGATCCACTGGCGGTCCAGTTCGTCCGCTGGCTCGGCGACGCGGTCCAGGGGAACCTGGGCGTTTCCCTGATTGACGGCCGTTCCGTCAGCACGGACCTGCTGAGCAGGCTTCCCGTCACCGCGTCGCTGGCCGCCGGAGCCACCCTGCTCAGCGCCGTGCTGGGCATCGCCCTGGGCGTGACCGCCGCTGTCCGGGGCGGCACGGTGGACCGCATCGTTGGCGGAGTCTGCGGCCTGGCCGTGGCCCTGCCCGCCTTTTGGATCGGCATCATCTTCGTCTACTTCCTCGCCGTCCAGTCCTCGGTCTTTCCGGCAACCGGCTATGTTCCGTTCGAGGTATCCCCGCAGGATTGGGCGCTGTCCCTGGCCCTGCCCGTGATCACCCTTGCCGTGGGCGGTGCCGCATTCATTGCCCGGCAGACACGTGCGTCGATGCTCGAGGCGCTGCAGCAGGAACACATCCGGACCCTCCGGGCCACAGCCACTCCCACCTGGAAGATCCTCTACGTCCACGCCCTGCGCTACGCCAGCCTCCCCATCGTGGCCGGCACAGCCCTGCAGTTCATCGGCCTCTTTGGCGGTTCCGTTATTGCCGAGCAGCTGTTCGCCATGCCTGGCCTGGGCCAGGCCGTCCAAAACTCCGTCAGCACCCACGATGCCCCGTCCGTGCAGGGTGTCGTGGTGATCGCCACCGTTGTGGTGGTTGCCGTGAACCTGGTGCTGGAACTCGCCACCAAGTTCCTCGACCCGAAGTTGCGTGCCGCATGATCCCCTCCATTGCCCCTGCCCCTGCCGCCGCGGACAGCACAGCTGCCGCCGCGGCCCTGCCCAAGTCCGGCCCGAAGGCTGCCTTCACCAAACTCTCCAGCCACCGCCTCTTCACCTCTCCCGGCGGCGTGGCGGGCGTGGTGTGGCTGGCCGCCCTGGTGGCCGCTTCCCTGACGGCCCCGTGGTGGCTGCCGTTCAAGACCGAGGACCAGGATTTCACCGCCGTGCTCTCCGGTCCCACCGCGGCCCACTGGCTCGGAACCGACGAGCTCGGCCGGGACCTCCTGAGCCGTATCTTCGCTTCCGCCGCCGGCACGCTGGGAACGTCCATGATCACGGTGATTGTCGCCGTCGGGCTCGGGACCGTCCTGGCGATGCTGGCGGCCGCCGCAGGCGAACGCGTTGAGGCGGTCATCAGCCGCGTCACCGAAATCATGATGTCCCTGCCTGGCACGGTGATCATCCTGGCCGTCATTGGCGCAGTGGGGACCAACATTCCACTGATCATGGCGATCCTTGGCGTCCTCATCTCCGCCGGAATCTACCGGGTGATGCTGGGCCAGGCGAAGTCCCTTCAATCGCAGCTCTACGTGGATGCAGCCAAGGTTGACGGTGTCAGCGCCGTGGGCATCAGCCTCCGGCACGTCCTGCCCGGCCTGACCACCACCATCGTGGTGCAGTCCGCCCTGATCTTCGCCGTCGGCATGCTCATCCAGGCCGGCCTCGCCTTCATCGGTTTCGGCCCGCCCATCCCGCAGCCCAGCTGGGGCGGGATGATCCAGAGCGCATCCCAGCACGTCTACGACGCCCCCTGGCTCATGGTCCCCACCGGCGCCGTCCTGGCCATCACTGTCCTTGCGGCCAACGCGATCGGCAACGCCCTGGGCAGGGCGCCCAACGCCGCGGCATCGCACCTTCCCTCGGCCGCAATCCGACGACGGCGGGCTGCCGCCGCAGCTGCGGCAGCCGCCGTCGAGGCGCCGCTCGACGACGCGCCCGGCCCAGGTGTCCTGAGCGTCCGCGGACTTTCGGTTGCGGTCGACGGCGGCACTCCGCTGGTCACGGACGTCTCGTTCGACGTCGAACAGGGAACCGTGCTCGGCCTCGTCGGCGAGTCCGGCTGCGGCAAGACCATGACCGCCCTGTCCCTGCTGGGACTCCTTCCTTCCGGCGTTTCGGCCACCGGCGGACGGATCCTGTGGAAGGGAAAGAACCTGGCGTCAGCCGCGGAACGCGACATGGAAGGCATCCGCGGCCGCGACATCGCGCTGATCTCCCAGGAACCCATGCGGGCCCTGGACCCCATGTTCACCGTGGGCTACCAGCTCACCGCAGCCATCCGGCGCCTTCGGAAGATGGGCAAAGCCGAGGCACGTGGGGAGGCACTCAGCCTGCTCGAAAAGGTGGGCATTGTGGACGCCGGACGCATCCTCACGACGTATCCGCACCAGATCAGCGGCGGCATGGCCCAGCGCGTGGCCATCGCCTTGGCACTCTCAGGCCGTCCCCGGCTGCTGGTGGCCGATGAGCCCACCACGGCACTGGATGTGACGGTCCAGGCTGAAATTCTGTCCCTGCTGCGCTCGCTGGTGAAGGACACCGGCATGTCGGTGGTGATGGTGACGCACGATCTCGGCGTCGTCGCGGACATCTGTGACAACGTCGCCGTCATGTATGCCGGCCAGGTGGTGGAAAGCGGCCGGACCGCCAACATCCTGGACAACCCCCGCCACCCCTACACGCTGGCCCTCCTTGCCGCGGACCCGCACGCCAACACGGCGGCTGATATGCCGGAACGGCTGGCCACCATCAGCGGGCAGGTCCCGCAGCCCAAGGACTGGCCGGCCGGCTGCCGTTTTATGGCCCGCTGCCAGTTCGCCGGATCGGCCTGCGCCGCCCCGGTGCCGCTGCTCCCGTCCGGCTCCGAAGCCGGCGAGGTCCGCTGCGTCAAGGCGGACGAACTGGCCGTTGAGGGCCTGGAGTGGCTTGCCACCGAAGTGCCCTCGCACCGCGTACTGGACATCGTTGAAAAGGACCTGGCATGAGTATCGAGACGGCAGAACGTCAGGACACGCGGGCAGCCGCGCCGGAGCAGCCCATGCTGGAAGTCAGGGACCTGGTGGTCCGCTACGGCCGCGGGCGCAAGGCCGCAGCCCTGGCGGCAGCGGTGGACGGGGTGAGCTTCAGCATCCTCCCCGGCGAAACCGTGGGCCTGGTGGGGGAGTCCGGCTCGGGGAAATCCACCATCGGCAAGGCGATCCTGGGCCTGCAGAAGGTGGCCGGCGGGTCCGTCAGCTTCCGGGGGAAGGACATCACCCGCGCCGGCGCCGCCGAACGCCGAGCCCTGGGCGGCGAACTGCGGGCCGTGTTCCAGGACCCCAACTCCTCGCTGAACCCGCGCCAGACCGTCGGTGCTTCCCTGGCGGAACCGCTCCGCCTCCGCGGAGTCCCTGCAGCCGAGGCGCGGGAAAAAGCCGAAGCCATGCTGGAACGAGTGGGACTGCCCCGGGATGCCGTGGACCGCTATCCCAGCCAGTTCTCCGGCGGCCAGCGCCAGCGCATCGCGGTGGCGCGCGCCCTGATCTGCGACCCCCAACTGGTGGTGTGCGACGAAGCGGTCAGTGCCCTGGACCTCTCCACCCAGGCCCAGGTGCTGAACCTGCTGGCGGACCTCCGGGACGAACGCGGCCTGAGCTACCTGTTCATCGCCCACGACATTTCGGTGGTCCAGTTCCTCGCGCAGCGCGTGGTGGTCCTCTACCGCGGCCAGGTCATGGAGAGCGGACCGGCCGCCGCCGTCACCGAGGCGCCCAAACACCCGTTCACGCAGGCCCTCGTGGCTGCCTCACCCGTGCCGAGGCCCGCGGAACAGGCCCAGCGGCGGGCCGTGCGCGAGGCCCTGGGCGTGCGCACTGCGGCCGCGGTGGCGGCATCGCCGGGCGGCTGCCCTTTCAGCCAGCGCTGCCCGCTCGCCACCGAACGGTGCACCTCCGAACGGCCGGCGCTGCGCAGGGTGGGCGCCTCCGACGTCGCCTGCCATTACGCCTGATGGGGCCCACAGTGAGTGAAATTGCGGGCCCGGCCGCCGCCCGGCTGCGGACCAACCAGCTGGCGGAGGCCTTCGGCATCACCGGCACCGCCCCGCGGTTCAGCTGGACACCGCCGCAGGGGACGGTCCGGCAGGCCGCCTACCAGCTGACTGCCAGCAACGGCTGGGACACCGGCCGGGTGGCCTCGGACGCGCACCGTTTGGTCCCGTATGACGGGCCCGTCCTCCGTTCCCGTGACCGCTTTGAATGGAAGGTCCGGACGTGGAACGTGGCCCCGGACGGCACAGAGGTGCTGTCCGGGTGGGCGGAGCCCATGTCCGTGGAACTGGGCCTGCTGCATCCGGGGGACTGGCTGGCACAGTGGATCGGCCCCGACGAGCACGTGGTCCCGGCGCCGGGGCAGCGTCCCGGCTATGCCCTGCACCGCGAATTCGCCCTGGCCGCCGTGCCGGATTCCGCACGGGCCTATGCCACAGCGCACGGAATCTACGAGCTCTTCATCAACGGCCGGCGGGTGGGGGACCAGCAGCTCACCCCCGGTTCCACGAGCTACCACAGCACCCTGCAGGTGCAGGCGTTCGATATCACCAGGCTGCTCCGGCCCGGGAGCAACACTGTGCGGGCCGTCCTGACAGACGGCTGGTTCCGCGGTTCCTTCGGGTTCACGCGCGACGCCGACATGTACGGGACGCAGACAGCGTTCCTGGCGCAGCTGGAACTTGAGTCCGCGGAAACCCGGACGGTCATCGGCACCGACGGTTCGTGGCTTGTTTCCGGAACAGAGATCGTCTCGGCGGACCTCATGGAAGGCCAGCGCGTGGACCTCCGCTCCGCGGCTGCGGAAGGCACGGAGGCCCGGCCCGCCGCCCTGCGGGAGGGCAGTTACGCCACCCTCTCCGGCCCGGTGGCACCACCCACCCGGATCGTGGAGGAACTCGTTCCGGCGTCCATCACCCGCCTTGGCAACGGCCACCAGATGGTGGACCTGGGGCAGAACATCAACGGCTGGGTCCGGTTGAGCCGGCTGGGCGCCCGGGGCACCGAAGTCACCCTGGTGCACGGGGAAACCCTGGATGTCGACGGGGATGTCAGCCAGGACCATCTCCGGCCCATCGACTTCACCAAACCCGGGCAGTTCCTGGCCGCCGGGCAAGTGGACTCGGTGGTCTCCGCCGGTGCACCCGAAGGGGTCTTTGAGCCGCGCCACACCGTCCACGGCTTCCGCTACGTCTCCGTCCGGGGCCTGGCTGAAACGCTGGGGCCGGCGGATATTTCGGGCTGCATGGTCCAGACCGACCTGGAACGCCTGGGCACCTTCAGCTGCAGCGACGGCCGGCTCAACAAGCTGCATGGGATCGTCGAATGGAGCTTCCGGGACAACGCCTGCGAGGTGCCCACCGACTGTCCGCAGCGTGAAAAGGCCGGGTGGACCGGCGACTGGCAGCTCTTCGTGCCCACGGCAGCCTACCTCTTCGACGTGGCAGGTTTTTCGCGGAAATGGCTCAACGATGTTCGTGCCGACCAGTGGGACAACGGGGTCGTCGCCAACATCTCCCCGTCACCCGGGCCTGCCGTAACCGGGGCCGAATTCATGGCCTTCACCAACGGGTCCTCGGGGTGGGGCGATGCGGTGGTCATGGTTCCCTGGGAAATTTACCTCGCCACCGGGGACACCGGCATTCTCGAAGAGAACTGGGACGCGATGAACCGGTGGCTCGGCTTCGTCCGCAGCACCGCGGAGGGGAACCGGCATCCGGCCAGGGCCGCCGCGGAGCCCGCGCCGGCCCCGCATGAGCAATACCTCTGGGACACCGGCTTCCATTTCGGGGAGTGGATGGAACCCGGCGGCCCGGCGCCTGACCTCTTCGCCGCCCGGTCCATGGACAACGGCATTGTGGCCACCGCGTACTACCGGCACTCCGCCGCGTTGATGGCCGGGATTGCCGCCGTCCTGGGCAGGGATGCGGAAGCCCGCGAACTTGGCGAGCTCTCGGGGAATGTCCGCCGCGCCTGGCAGCAGGAATACCTGCTGCCCGACGGAACGGTGCGGGATAAAACGGGCGAGGGCGGCACGCAGGCGAACTGCGTGCGGGCTCTCGCCTTCGACCTCGTGCCGGAAACTGCCCGGACCGCCGTCACGGGGCAGCTCGCCACCCTGGTCCGGGAGGCGGGGACCCATCTGGGCACCGGCTTCCTTGCCACGCCGTACCTGCTTCCGGCGCTCGCCGACAACGGCCGCCTCGATCTTGCCTATGAGCTGCTGATGCAGGATTCCGAGCCCTCGTGGCTGGTGATGGTGGACCGCGGTGCCACCACCGTGTGGGAGGACTGGAACGGCATCGGGGCCGACGGGAGCCCCAAGGGCTCCCTGAACCACTACAGCAAGGGCGCCGTGGCCTCGTTCCTGCACCGCTACACTGCCGGGCTGCGCCAGTCGCCGGGGAGTGCCGGCTGGGAGCGGATCATCATCGAACCCCGGCCGGGTGCAGGGCTGACGTCCGCCAGCACCTCGCACCGGGGCCCGCAGGGCCTCATCAACATCGAATGGGCCATCGACGACGGCGTGCTGGCGCTCACCGCGGCCCTGCCGTCGGGGACCACCGCCGAAGTCCGCCTGCCGGGCGGACCGGCCGCCGTCGTCGGACCCGGAACACATTCCTTCACCGCCGCTATGCCCGGCAGCGCAATGCCGGCCGGCGCCCACACCCACCCGGACTATGCAGGGAGCACGCCATGACCCAGGAAACCAACACCACCACTGCCCCGGCACGACTGCCTTCACCGCCTCCGTTCCCGGCGTTCCACGCGCCGGGAACTCCGCAGGCGGCATCGGAGGTGTCCGCGGTGCACCGCGAACTCAGCTATGCCATCGCCGTCGGGTTCCGGCGCCTGGCCATGGACGTCTGGCTGCCACGCGAGGCAGCCGGACCTGTCCCGGTAGTGGTGTGGATCCACGGCGGAGCCTTCCAGCTCGGCGACCGCCGCGAACTGCCGCCCACCTTTGCGCCGGATTCCGTGTTCCGCCGCCTGAACGAGGCCGGCATCGCGTGCGCCACCGTGGACTACCGCCATGCCCTGGAAGCGCCCTTCCCCGCGCAGCTGCACGACCTGAAGGCGGCCGTCCGGTACCTCCGGGAGCATGCTGACGTCCTGGGCATCGACGCCCGCCGCATCGGCGCCTGGGGCGAGTCCGCCGGCGGACACCTTGCTGCGCTGCTCGGCGTCACGGGGACGCGCGAGGATCTTGAGGGCGGGCTGGGAGTCCGGGGGCACTCCAGTGCCGTCAGTGCGGTGGTGGATTTCTACGGGGTGTCCTCACTGCCGGACATGCCGCCCAGGGATGTGCCTGCCGGCCTGATGTCCGGCGCCCTGGCCGCAGCCGTGCCGCCCGGCATGACCATGGAACCGGGACCCATGCTGGTGGGCGGCACCGCCGACCCCGCCCTCCTGGCGGCGGCAAGCCCGCTGGGGTACGTCACCGCAGCAGCACCGCCGTTCCTGCTCATTCACGGCGACAGCGACGGCCTGGTCCCGCTCTCGCAGAGCGAATTGCTGGCCGCGGCGCTGACGGACGCCGGTGTCCGCAACGAACTGGTCACCATCCGGGGCGGCGACCACTGCTTCTTCTTCGCCGAAGACCAGCTGGACGGAATCCTCAGCACGGCGGTGGACTACTTCGTCCGCGAACTTTAAATCCGCGGACCTCAGGACAGGGCCGACGGCGGGCAGGTAGCATGCCGCTATGGCTATCGCACGCTTCCCAAGCTTTGTTATTGACTGCCCCGACGCCGACGCCCTCGCGGGCTTTTACGCCGCCCTGCTCGGCTGGAACATCAAGGTGGACGACGGCTGGACCGAGATCCGGCCCGACGACGGCAGCAACTGCATCGCCTTCCAGCAGGTGGACGGCTACCAGGCGCCCGAATGGCCGGGCCAGTCCCGGCCGCAGCAGATGCACGTGGACCTTGTGGTGGATGACCTGGACGACGGCGAAAAAGAGGCCATCAAGCTTGGCGCCACCAAAGCGGGGACCCAGCCCGGCACCACCTTCCGCGTCTTCCTGGACCCGGCGGGCCACCCGTTCTGCCTCTGCCTGAGCTAGGCGGCTGAACGAAGCGGTTGGAGCGGTTCGCTGGCCCTGTTTTCAGTCAATGAAACTTCGCTAGCGGGGTTGTTGGCGTTTCCGGAACGCTGGAGGAAGACATAAGCCTTCCCCGTTCTTGACGAATCGAGCCGACGTTGACTCATCACACCGCCGTACCTTCCGCCGTCCGCTTCGAACACCACGAGGAGCCGCTGGGCATCGGTGAAGACCGGCCGCGGCTCTCCTGGCAGGTCAGCACCGACACCTCGGGCTGGGTCCAGTCCGCGTACGAACTCGAGCTCGGGCCCGATGAAGCGCGCCTGGTCAGCTACGGCCGGACTGAATCCGCCGAACAGCTCCTGCAGCCGTGGCCGGCGCCGCCACTGGAGAGCCGGCAGCGTGTCGCGGTGCGCGTCCGGGTCTGGGGAACGGGCGACGACGGGCCCTCCGGGTGGAGCCGTGTCGCCTACGTCGAAGCCGGGCTCCTGCATCCCGGGGACTGGCAGGCGGCCATGATCCGGCCGGCCTGGCACGAAGCCAGCGAAGACACGGAACCCGCCGCCAGGCTGAGCCGGACGTTCGAAGTCACCGGTCCCGTGGCCTCCGCCCGCCTCTACGCCAGCGCCCACGGGCTCTATGTCGCCTCGATCAACGGCCGGCGCGTGGGGCGCGACCGCCTGGCACCGGGCTGGACCAGCTACCACCACCGCCTCCGCTACCAGACCCATGACGTCACCGGCTATCTGCGGCCCGGCACCAATGTCATCGGACTCGAACTTGCCGACGGCTGGTGGCGGGGCAACCTGGGCTTCCAGGACAAGCGGAACACCTACGGGGACCGCACAGCGGCGATCGCCCAACTGGAAATCGCCGACGACGGCGGCCGGATCACGGTCATCGGAACCGACAGGTCCTGGCTGGCAGGGAGGAGCCCGGTGCTCGGCGCCGATCTCTACAACGGCGAAACGTACGACGCCCGGCTGGAGGACGGCGGCTGGGCCGGCTCCGGGGATGCCGCCCTCGGCCCTGTAGCCGTGGAGGACTTTGAGGCATCGGTGCTGGTGGCCCCGGACGGTCCGCCGGTGCGGGCCACTGAAGAGCTGTCCGTTCGCGCCGTGCTGGGCACGCCGTCCGGGAAGACCATCCTCGACTTCGGCCAGAACCTGGTGGGGCACGTACGCATCCGGGTCAGCGGCGAGGCCGGCACGGAGCTGGTCCTGCGCCACGCCGAAGTCCTGGAACACGGAGAACTCGGCACCAGGCCCCTGCGGGTCGCCAGGCAGACCGACCGGTACATCCTGCGCGGCGGCCGCGAGGAAACCTGGGAGCCGGAGTTCACCATCCACGGGTTCCGCTACGTGGAGGTGAGCGGCTGGCCGTGTGACCTCGACCCGGAAGCCTTCACCGCCGTCGTTGTCCACTCGGACCTGGCGCGGACCGGCACCTTTGAATGTTCCGACGCCATGCTGAACCGGCTCCATTCCAACGTGGTGTGGGGCATGCGCGGGAACTTCGTCGATGTGCCAACGGACTGCCCGCAGCGCAACGAGCGGCTCGGCTGGACCGGGGACTTCCAGATTTTCGCAGCAACCGCGTCCTTCCTCTACCGGATCCCGGGGTTCACCGCCTCCTGGCTGAAGGACCTGGCGGCGGAGCAGGGAACCGACGGGCCCCCGCCCCTGGTTGTCCCCGAAGTGACGTTCGACAAGCCGCCGTTCCCGGTCCGCCCGGTGATGGCCGCGTGGGGTGATGCGGCCGTGCTGGTTCCGTGGGTGCTGTACCAGCGCAGCGGCGACCTGGAGTTCCTGCGGCGGCAGCTGCCCGGAATGACCGCGTGGCTGGACGCTGCGGCCCGGGCCGCCGGACCGGAGCTGCGGTTCGAGCAGGGGTTCCAGTTCGGTGACTGGCTGGACCCGGCGGCGCCACCGAACGATCCCGGCGCCGCCCGGACGCCGTGGCAGCTCGTGGCGCAGGCCTACCTGGCGTGCTCCGCCCGGGTGGCCGCTGAGGCCGCGGAGCTGCTGGGGGAGGATTCCGCCGCCCTGAACGGGCTCTCGCAGCGGGCCGCCGAAGTATTCCGGAAGCGTTATATATCCGGCAGCGGGCTGCTGATGCCGCCTACGCAGACGGCCTATGCCGTGGCACTGAGCTTCGGGCTGCTGGAGGGCGGGGAGCGGGCTGCAGCGGCGGCGGGCCTGGCAGCTGCCGTGGAGGCCGACGGCTACCGGATCGCCACCGGCTTCGTCGGGACGCCGCTGGTGTGCGACGCCCTGACCGACCACGGTTATGCGACGGCGGCGTACCGGCTGCTGCTCCAGACGGAATGCCCGTCCTGGCTGTACCCCGTGACCATGGGGGCCACCACCATCTGGGAGCGCTGGGATTCCATGCTTCCGGACGGCAGTATCAACGAGGGTGAAATGACGTCCTTCAACCATTACGCCCTGGGTGCCGTGGCCGACTGGATGCACCGCAGCCTGGCCGGCCTGGCGCCGGCTGAACCGGGCTACCGGAAGCTCCTGGTCCGGCCCCGGCCGGGCGGCGGGCTGGACTGGGCGGAAGCCCGGCACGAAACCCCGTACGGTGTGGCCTCGGTGCGGTGGGACCTGGCGGGCCGGGACTTCACGCTGCAGCTGACCGTCCCCGCAGGGTGCACCGCCACGGTGGTGCTGCCCGACGCTGAAGGGAGTACCTATGGCGTGGGTTCCGGGACGCACTCGTTCAGCTGCGCCGCGGCGCTGCCTGATGGCGCCGTCCGGGCACCCGAGCTCGCCGCACGGCCATGACCGTGGATCCGGAGCTGGCCGGCCTCCTGCACCACGTGGCCGGCGCCGGCTCCTTCGCCGAGCTCCTTGCCGATCCGTCCGGCGTGCAGCGACTGGAGGCCTTCAGCGCCGGGGGTGCCCCGTATACGGCACCCGACGTAGCTGTCCGGACCGTGGATGTACCGGGACCCAACGGCCCGGTACCGGTGCGCATTTACGCCGGACCGGCGTCGGACTCCTCCAGCGCGGACCCTTCCACTGCGGGCGACTCCACTGCGGGCGCCTCCGGCGGCGCTGCTGGCGGGGGCCTTCCCGCCCTCGTGTGGATCCACGGCGGCGGGTTCGCCGGGGGTGGCCTGGACATGCGGGAAGCGGACCAGCTGTCGCGGGAAGTGGCGGCCAGAATGGGCGGGATCGTGCTGTCCGTGGATTACCGGCTGGCCCGCGACGGCGTGCATTTCCCGGTACCGCACGATGACGTCCTGGCGGCATGGCTTTGGGCCGTCGAGCACGCCGCGGAACTGGGGGCTGACCCCCGGACACTGTGCCTGGGCGGTGCCAGTGCCGGTGGCAACCTGGCAGTCGGAGCAGCCCTGTACCTCAAGGATTCGGGCCGCCAGCTGCCTGCAAAACTGGTGCTGGCCTACCCTTTCCTGCACGCGGAGCTGCCGGCGTCAGGGAACCCTGATTCAGCAGGCATGTCCGGCCTGCCGCGCATCCTCCGCTTCACGGCGGACGACTGCCGCGCCCTGGTGGAGAACTACATTGGCGGTCCCCTCCTGATGGCATCCTCCTATGCGATGCCCGGGCATGCGGATCCCGCCGGACTGCCGCCGTCCGCGGTCCTGGTGTCCGAATACGATGACCTGCGCTACTCCGCCGAGCTGTTCATCCGCGGTCTCCGCTCTGCCGGGATCGCCGTGGAAGCACGCCTGGAAGCCGGTGCCACTCACGGGTACCTGAACCACTCCGCCGGACTGGGCATTGTGCAGCGCGGCCTGCAGTTCCTGGCCGACGAAGTGGGCTCCGCGAAGCCGTTCCAATGATTGAAATTTCCCGTTTCCAGTGGGCCTTCCGTCCAGCAGGCTTAGGGGAGACGCCGGATCGATCCTGATACCGGCCATGGCAACGGATGGAGTCACTGATGACTGCAGGACAAGTCCTGAGGGGAATCGAGTTTTCGATTCCCGGCGGTTCGCCGTTGCTGCTGGACCTTTACCTGCCGGGCGGGGGCAGCACCCAGGTCCCGGTGCCGGCCGTGGTGCACTTCCATGGCGGCGGCTGGCGGACGGGGGAGCGTTCCTCCCTCGGCCCGGTCACGGACGGGTTCTCGCTGACCCCTTTTGAGCGTTTGGCAGCAGCCGGGTTCGCCGTGGTGTCGGCAGACTACCGGCTGTCCTCGGAGGCGGTGTTTCCGGCCCAGCTCCTCGATGCCAGGGCCGCCGTCTCCTGGCTCCGGAGCCACGCGGCCGACTACAACGTGGACCCGGAGCGGATCTACGCCTGGGGCGACTCCGCCGGCGGCCACCTGGCCTGCCTGGTGGGCCTCGGCGCGGACGGTTCCGGCGGTTACGACGTGGACGGTTCCGGCGACGGCGGCGACGGCGGACAGGCAGGAGCGGCGCGTGTTGCCGCCGTCGCCGCCTGGTACGCGCCCACTGATTTGGTGCGGATGGGCGCCCAGGCACTGCCCGACGCCGTCGCCACGGCCGACGATCCCGGCTCCCGGGAAGCGCTCCTCATCGGCGCCCGGCCCGCCGACGCCCCGGAGAAAGCGGCTGCCGCCAGTCCGTTGAGCTACGTCGGCGGGCACGCCCCGCCGTTCTTCCTGGCCCACGGCACCGCGGACCGCTTCGTCCCGCCGGCCCAGGCCACCACACTGGCCGCTGCGCTGGAAGCCTCGGGCGCCGACGTCGAACTTCACCTCATTGAGGGTGCCGACCACATGTGGCTGCTGCCGGACGAAAGCCCGGCAGCGGCGCAGAAGGTCCTGGACGCCACCATCGATTTCTTCCGCAGGCAAGCCCGCGCTTCCTGACATTGCGCTTCCTGACATTGCACTTCCCGACATTGCACTACCTCCTGAACCCGCCTGACCGGCATTCGCCGTGCCCGGGCTAGACCTGAAAGGCTCCACATGCAGTACATCGGCATCAACCACCGCGGGGAACCTTGGGCAGCGGCCCTGGTGGACTCCCGCGTCTTCCCGCTGGCGCCCGTGGGCGAGTTCTGGGCCGACGCCGCCGGCTGGCAAGACAAGTCTGTCTCGCTGACGGCTGGCAGCCCGCAGTCCGACGACGACGGCGGCTGGCTTGAGCGCGGCAGCGTCACCGAGGTGCCGCTGGTGCCGCCGTCCGCACGCGTCATCTGCGTGGGACTCAACTACAAGGCGCACGCCGCCGAGGGCAGCTACAAGGAGCAGGAGCTCCCTCCGCACCCCACACTGTTCGGCCGCTGGACCGCATCCCTGTCGGTGGGAAATGTGCCTGTTCCGGTGCCTGCCGGCGAAGACGGCCTGGACTGGGAAGGCGAAGTGGCGGCATACATCGGCCGGCGGGTGGAATCCGCGAACGAAGCCGAGGCCGCGGAGTCGGTCTTCGGTTACTCCACCTTCAACGACCTGACCGCCCGCCGGGCCCAGAAGCTCACCTCGCAGTGGACCCTGGGCAAGAACGGTGACTTCAGCGGGCCGCTGGGCCCGATGGTCAGCCGCGACGAGGCGGGCGACCTCCGGGACGGCCTCCAGGTCCGCACCCGGGTGAACGGCACCGAGGTCCAGAACGGCAACACACGGGACATGATCTTCTCCGTACCCGCCATCGTCTCGCTGATCAGCCACACGCTCACCCTCCATCCCGGCGATGTGATCGCCACCGGAACCCCGGAGGGTGTGGGGTACGCCCGCACACCGCAGTGGCTGCTGCAGCCCGGCGACACGGTTGAAGTGGAAATCGACCGCCTCGGCACGCTGACCACCCCCGTAGGCGACAGCTCACTCCGTGGCCGTGCCTGATGGTTACGCTGCACTCCGCCTCCCCTGACGCGGTGCCCGGGGAGGTGCAGGTCCTGATCTCCGGCGGCGGCCCCAGCGGGCTCTTCCTCTCGCTGGACCTGGCTTCCCGCGGCATTCCCAGCGTGGTGATTGAACCCCGGACAACCGTGGATCCGGACAGGCCCCGGGCCAAGACCACCAACGCCCGCACCATGACGCACCTGCGCCGGCTGGGACTGGCGGACGCCCTGCGCGCCGCTGCCCCGCTTCCCGTGGAGTACGCCCAGGACGTGATCTTCTGCACCGGTCTGGCCGGTCCCTCAGCCCACGGGCTGCGGACCTTCCGGCAGGCCTTCCAGCTGGTGCCCGGCCGCTACGGTCCGCAACCCGAATGCGGGCAGCAGGTTCCGCAGCCGGTCCTGGAGGAGGTCCTCCGGGCGGCGGTGGCCAAGGCGCCCCTGGTCACCCTGCTGACCGGGTGGCACGTTGAGGACGTTACTGCCCATGACGGAGGTGTTCACTCCGGATCCATCGATCCAGGCACCATGGATCCCGGAACAGCAGGCGCCGCACCCGCCGTCATTCGATCCGCCGTCGCCGTGGCGGACGGCGCCGGGCGCACCCGCACCATCGCCGCGGACTTTGTGGTCGGGGCCGACGGCGGGTCGTCGGCTGTGCGCCGCAGCCTTGGCATCCGCTTGGAAGGCGGCTCCGCAGCCCTGTCCAACATCAGCATCCTGTTCCGTTCCAAGGGCCTCGGCTCCGCGATCACGCTGCCCCCGGCCGTCCAGTACTGGGTGGTGGGCGGGGAAACCGCAGGAATGGTGGGCCGGATGGACCTCGTCGACACCTGGTGGGCCATCATCCAGGGAGTGGACGCCGCAGCAGCGGGCGGGTTGGCTGACCACGAAGCCGTCGCCATGGTCCGCGAACTCGTGGGCGCAGACGTGGATATCAACGTGGTGGCAACGGACCCCTGGACCGCGCGCATGCTCCTTGCTCCCGGATACGGCCGCGACGGCGTGTTCCTGGTGGGCGACGCGGCACACCTGAATCCGCCCTGGGGCGGCCACGGCTTCAACACCTGCATCGGGGACGCCGCGAACCTGGCATGGAAAATCGCGGCCAGCCTGAACGGCTGGGGCGGCCCGGGGCTTTTGGCCAGTTACGGCCTGGAACGCCGTCCGGTGGCCGCCCGCACCATCCGGGACGCCGCCACCAACGGCGAGGCGCTCGCCTACCATTTCGCTGATCCGGCGCTGCGCAGCGACGGCGGCGACGGCCTCCGGGCCAGGCAGGCGGCTTACCAGGCGCTCGCGGTCAAGCAGAGCGAGTTCGATTCGCTGGGGCTGGTGCTCGGCTACGCCTACGCGGATTCGCCCCTGGTGGTGCCGGACGGCTCGCCGGTTCCCGCCGAAGACCCCATCCGGTACGTCGCGTCGGCCAGCCCGGGCGCCCTGCTTCCGCACGCGTGGCTGGACGCCAACACCTCCGTCTACAGCCGCCTCGGCCCGGGTTTCACCCTTCTGGCCGATGCCGCCGCCTTGGGCGGGGCGCAGGCGGACCAGGTCTTCGCACCGGTATTCGTCGCAGCCGCGCGGCGGGGCATCCCGGTGACCGTCGCCGCCGTCGGGCCTTCCGACGACGGGACGCCGATGGGGGAACTGTGGGGGGCCGACGCAGTGCTGGTCCGCCCGGACCAGCACGTCGCTTGGCGAGGGAGTGTGCCGGAGGCTGCTGCGGCAGCGCTGTCCGTGGCCGCAGGCTGGGGCGCGGCATCGCCAGACTCTTCGCAGCACCACCCGACGCAGCACCACTCGTCACAACACCACTCGTCGCAGTCCAACGAAAGGGACTCCCGTGTCAGCGCCGTCATTCCGTGATTTTCTCTTCGCCCCCGACCATCCGCGGGTGGCCGGCATCCGCGGCCTCACTGCCCGGGATTATGCCGAGGCAGCCAAGACCGACTCCTTTGCCGGGCCCATGATCAAGGGCTGGGACGTGCTCTATCCGGAACCGTTCACGGGCATCACGAACGACGGCGTCATCCGCCCGGGACTGTATCCGCTGGAACCAGCCCGGCCCGGGGAGGAAGCTCCCACGGCCGCGATGGTGGCCGCCGGCCGCAAGCTCCTGGAAGTGGCCGCCCCGGAGGAAGCAGCCAGGCTGCGCTACGCCGTGGATGCCCATGAATGGCAGGGCTGGGCCAACCCGGAGTTCATGCAGCACGACACCGGGCTGCGCCTTGACGAGCTGGCTTCGCCCCTCCGCGATGCCGCCCTGGCGGTGGTGGAGGCGAGCCTGAGCCCGACCGGTTTCGAACTGGCCAGGAACCTCATGCGGATCAACGGGTTCCTGGGTGAGCTGGTGGAGCTGCCGCAGCTGATGAACGAATTCAGCTACAACTTCGCCCTGTTTGGCGAGCCGTCCGAGACTGAACCCTGGGGGTGGCAGATGTTCGGCCACCATGTGGCGCTCAACTGCCTGGTGGCGGGCACGCAGCTGGTGATCTCGCCTGTGTTCCTCGGCGCGGAGCCGGATGGCATCGACGCCGGTCCGTACCGGGGCGTCAAAGTCTTCAAGGAGCGCATCGCACTGGCCCGGCAGCTGATGGGGGCACTGCCTGACGCCCTCCGCAAGGACGCAACGGTGTATGGCGCCATGGTGGACCCGGCCATGCCCGAAGGACGGATCCACCCCGGCGACGAACGGCACCTGGCCGGCTGCTTCCAGGACAACCGGGTGATTCCTTACGAGGGCATCCCCGTCGGCTCGATGCCGCCCGCGGCCCGGGCCGTGCTGGACGAAGTGGTGGAGGATTTCATCGCCTACCTGCCGGACGGGCCCAGGGCCGCGCGGCGCAGGGAGATCCAGGAGAACTATGGGGAGAGCTGGTTCAGCTGGATCGGCGGCTGGGAAGGTCAGGAGGCTTTTTACTTCCGGCTGCAGAGCCCCGTGGTGGTGATGGAACTGGACCACCACACGGGCGTCTTCCTGAGTAACGACGAGCCGGCGCCGTTCCACATGCATACCGTGCTCCGCACCCCGAACGGCAACGATTACGGCCGCGAACTGGTGCGCCAATTCCCGTCGATTGCTCCGTAACGGCCCTTTTCCGGGGTGAATAGGGCGCCTACGGAGCAATCGATGACCACCTGAGAGCAGAAATGGCCCGGACTTCCTTGCGGAGGTCCGGGCCGTTGTTTTCTCTGCGGCGAGGGCGGTTAGGAGATGTCCAGTGCCGTGCGCCGCTGCGGCGGCGGGCCCACCACGGTGAGGTCCATTTCGGCCTGGGCGCGCCCGAAGCCTTCCATGTCCATGTAGGGCTGGCCGCCTTCGGTGTACATGTAGTCCTCGGTGGGCTTGTTGAAGTACTCGAAGAAACCGTTGAAGACCGACGGCGTCAGGAAGCCCACCATCTGGGTGTTGTGCGCATCGAACGCGAAGGAGTGGATGGTGCCGGCCGGGGCATGCAGGAAGTCACCCTTGGTAAGCAGGACCTCGCGGCCGTTGGCGTAGAGCCACATCCGGCCTTCCGTGCACAGGAAGTTTTCGGTGTGCTGTTCGTGGAAATGCAGCGGGATGTACGGGGATTTGGCCCCCTTGGTGTGCACTGCGAAGTAGTTGGAGCCGGTGTTCGCCGGGCGGGAGAGGTAGGTGAACATGGTCTGGTAGCTGACCATCCGCTCACCTTCGCCGGCACTGAGGAAGTACGGGCTCTGGGCCGCAGGAAGTCCCGCGTCCTGCTGGAAGGAGGGCGCCACCCGTTCCACGTCCGGGAAAGTGATGCCGAATTCGGCGCCGACTTCCGCCTGCTCCTGGGCGCTGCGCTTGTGGCCGGGGCGAACGGGCGGCACGTGTGAATCGATGGGGGTGCCGACGCGTTCGTAGTAGGCCTCGGCGCCGCCGGGGGTCATCCAGTTCAGGAAGCGGGTGTAGTGGCTGGCCATGCGGTAGGCGTGCGGGGTTCCGGGCGGGATGACCACGGAATCGCCAGGGGTGAGGATGCGGCTTTCACCAGGCAGCCAGACGTGCAGGATGCCGTCGAAAACGTACAGGGTCTTGTGCTCCACCTTGTGGCTCACGAACGGTGATTCGGCCCCCATGCCGCCGGAGATGTAGGCGGCGCTGAAGATGCCCCCGGTGTCCGCCGCGCGGGCAATGACGGTGACCAGCTGCCCGTTGATTTCATACCGGGCGCCCTCGCCGGAAGCCATGTAGTAGGGGACAGCCTCGCCGGGCAGCGCGTTCGCCACCGGGAGTTGCGTGTTCATTTCCTCAACGCTGAGGGACATTGGTTCCTTCTTTCCAGTCCGGAGCTTCGCCGTGGCGTGGACACCAGCATGCCCTCAAAGCTGTCCGCCCGGCGTCGTGCTTTCCAATGAGTGAAATACATTCCGTGTCACGGGACTGCTGCCCGGTCCGTTCAGTGCACGGGGTCAACCAACACCGGCACCATCAGTCCGAGTGCGCCGGCGACGGACAGGGCGGCGCGGACATGGTTTGCCCGGGTCCATGGCTGTTCAAACACGCCCCACATGGCCTCCATCCCCCGGGGCTCCGTGCCGGCAAGCCTGTTGTTGAGGGGGACGTTCACTGCCATGGTCAAGGCCCAGCCGGTCAGGTATGCCACGGATCCGGCCACCCTCAGGGGCGTGGAATGCTGGGGATCGGCTGCCGCGGCGATGATGTTGGCCCCGCAGGCAGCCGCCGTTCCGAAGAAGAGGATCATGAAGGGCGGCGTGACCGCCCGCTCGTTGATCGCAGCCATCGCGGCCGCTGCCTCAGCTGCGGGCCGCTGACGCAGCGCCGGCATCACCACGGCCGAAAAGGCAAAGTAGAAACCGCCCGCCACAGCGGAACCCGTGCCGGCAACCACCGGAAGCCACGCGTTCACGGGCAGGCCCTGGGCGTGGGCTTGGAAAATGAATTCATGATCGTCATAACCTCAGCCTTCCGGCTTGGGGCTGGACGATGAATAGCTAAGCGTCCACTGAGCATCTTTGATCGTCTAGGCTCAGGGCATGGATCCTATGACGGAGTTCCTTGCCGGTCCCCAGGCGCGGCAGGCTTTCGCCCTTCGGGTCGCGCTGAATCCGCCGTTTGCCATCGACGTCCGTGACGGGGCCGCGCTGACGGTGATAGTCCCTGTGCGGGGGACAGCCTGGGTTGCAGCCGGCGGCGAAACGCAGTCTGTGAATCCCGGCGAGGCCGCCACGGTCAGGGGACCGGACCGCTACCTCGTGGCCGATTCGCCCGACCGTTCACCCACTGTTGTGATCGGTCCGGACCAATCCTGCCAAACGCCGTCCGGTGACCATGTGGAGGTCACCATGCGGCACGGTGTCCGGACCTGGGGCGATCGGGAAGACGCTGAGACGGTGATGCTGATTGGTACCTACCAGAGCGATGCCGCGGTAGGCCGGCTCGTCACCGCGGCGCTGCCCCGGCTCGTCGCGTTCACTGCGGAGGAGGTGGATCCGGCGCTGCTGGAAATGCTGCACCGGGAACTCACGCTTCAGGGCCTCGGCCAGCAGACCGCCCTGGACAGGGTTCTGGACCTGCTGCTCCTCCACCTGGTGCGCGCCTGGGCCGCACGCCCCGGGACCGCAGTGCCCGGCTGGGTATCCGGCAACCGCGACCCGATCGTCGCCGAGGCGCTTTCCCTGCTGCACCGGGAGCCCGCGGCCCCATGGACTGTTGCTGAACTGGGCAGGCGAGTCCACGTTTCCCGGGCCACGCTGGCCGCGCGGTTCCGCAGCACTGTGGGACAGCCACCCATGACGTACCTTGCGGCGTGGCGCCTGGCTTTGGCTGCCGACCGCCTCTCGACGAGCGCTGACACACTGGCGGTGATTGCTGCCCGGGTGGGGTACAGCAACGCCTTCACCTTCAGCACTGCTTTCACCCGCGCGTACGGCAGCAGTCCCTCGGCATACCGGGCTTCACAACGGGGTGGCGTCAAGCCCGGTCTCCACCGCCCGGCCGGTCAAGTTGGCTAGTGGTGGCCGGCCGGTTTGTGCTCAACAGAGCCTGGAAAGAGCCGCCATTCAGCACCGGAAGTAGTGGTTCCGTCTGGGTACTTGGTGTGGGTCGATGTGGGGTGGCGGGATGAACCACGGGATCCCGGTTTGGATGCGGATCTGCCATTGTTCTTTGTGGATCAGGTGGTGGTGATGGCTGCAGAGCAGGGTGCCGTTGTCTGTGCTGGTGGTTCCGCCGTGTGACCAGTAGGTGATGTGGTGGGCTTCGCACCAGGGGGCCGGGATGGTGCAGCCCGGGAACGCGCAGCCGTGGTCGCGGGCGGTGATGGCTTTGCGGATGTGGGGCGGGAAGATCCGGGTGGTGCGGCCGATGTCCAGGACGCGGCCCTGACTGCCGAGGAGGACGGGGATGATGTCGGCGTCGCAGGCGATCTTCCGGACGGTGGAGGCGGTGACGGGGCCGGTGAACGTGAACGAGCCCGTGCCGGGGATGCCGGTGTTCGTGGCAGTGGCGGAGGTTCCGGTGCCTGACGACGCCAACCGGTCCAACCCGTCCAACCGTTCCAACAGGTCGCGGTAGTCGATGGTGACCATGACCTGCGGCCGCAGTCCGCCGGCAGCGGGCAGGGCTCCGGTGCTGAGGCCTGCTTTGGAGGCGCCGACGAGGCCGTCGAGGAGCCGCTGCGGCCTGGTCCGCAGGTCCAGGGCATCGGCTGCAGTGGTGTCCGCGTCGCCAATGCCAGTGCCAGTGCGGGTGCGGGGGTTGGCGGCGGTGTTCATCGCGGTCAGGAGGGGCTCGAACTGGTCCGGGGTGGCGAAGACTTCAAAGTGCTGGAGCCCGCGGCGGGGCTGCCGGAGGAAGACGCCCTGGCGGCGGCGGAGTTCTTCCTCGGACGGTTCGGAGCCGTCCTGGTCGAGCCCGTCGACCCAGCGCCGGGCGACCCGGGCCAGTAGATCGGCATCACTCTCGGCCGCCTGGCGGGTCAGCATGTGTTCCATCCGGGCCACGGTGCCTTCGGGGGCATGGTGGCGGACCCGGTCCAGGGCAAGGGTGATGATGGTCGCGGCGCGGGACGCAACTGTCCCCGCTGCCACGGCGGCGGCGAGTTCGGGACGTTCCGGCGGTTCGGTGTGGCCGGTGATCCCGGTCCTCGGGAGCAGAGAGTCCGCGAGGGCGAGCCGGCGGCGTGCTTCTGCGGCGCCGATCCGGAGCCGGGCGCGGAGGAACTCGGCGGAGTTCCGGCACCCGTCGTCCGCCGGGTCCGGGGCCCGGGTTTCTTGAGTTTCAGTTCCCGCGGGCGTCTCGGTAGCCGGATCACACCCGGTGCCAGCAGTTTGGCTGGAGGCCCAGCCGATGGGCCCGTGGACGGCTGTTGCTTCGCCCCACCCGGTGGCCCAGCCAACCGCGGCACCGGAGCCCGAGCCGGCCCGCGCAGCCGCCTGGGCCTGGCGCCTGGTCCGGTCTACGGCCCCGGCCGCAACCACCTGCAGATAGTCCATTTGCCGGCTGATCTCCTCGACGTTTGCCGCGAAGTCAGCCGCCTCTCGGAAGCCCATCACCGCGGTGTCGTCGACCGCCGTCGAACTCAAAGCTCCCGTCAGCGCAAGGATCCGGGCGAGATCAAGGGACCCGCCGCCGTCGGACGCCAACGACTGAGAAGCCCCCGGCCCGGCGGGGACACTGCGGAGACCCGGGCCGGAAGCGGGCCGAACGGCAGAAGCGGCGGGCAGTCCGGCCCATCGCAACGCCCCTCCTGCTGCAAGTTCCCCCATAACTTCCATGGGATAAGTGTGCCGCGAGGGTCAGACAATAATGCCGGCCCGCGCACAGGCCGTGCACAGGCCGCCTACTTCGCGCCGTATTCCTCGTCGGAAACGTGTTCGCCCCACGCAGTTTCCGGGCCCTCCTGGTCTTCGCCCAGGCCTTCCCACATGGCGAGGTGGCACATGAAGTGGTCAGCGGCGGCGCCGTGCCAGTGCTCTTCACCTGGCGGCGTGTAGATGGTGTCGCCGGGACGGAGCTCGATCACCTCGCCGCCGCGGGACTGGACCAGGCCGCGGCCCTCGGTCACATGTAGGGTCTGGCCGTTCACGTGCGAGTGCCAGGCAGTGTGCGCGCCCGGGGCGAAGCGGACCATGTTCACGCGCAGTTGCGAGGGTGCCTCGCCCTTGGCGATGACGTCGAACCAGACGTCGCCGGTGAACATTTCCGCCGGTCCCTTGTTGCTTGGCGTCTTGGGCTGGATTTCCAACAGTTCTCCTCAATCGCTGGTTACCCGCCCCTGTGGGGGGGCGGCATTCCACCCCTTCAACACTAGGAGCCGTCCCCGGCTGTAGGGAGGCCCTGCCAGTACCTGTACCAACAGGACCTTCCCCGCGCGAAGGGAACGCGGTTTGCTGGATAGGCAGCGAAAACTTCCTAAGGAGCACCCCATGGGCGAACGGCAGTCCTGACAGAACAGCCCGCTGAACAGCCGACGACGGCGCACGGCGGCTAAGCAGTCCGGCCGCGCCTGCCGCCCCACTCCAAAACCCGAAAAGGATCCTCATGCGAGCAACAGTCATGTACGGTGCCGGCGACGTGCGCGTGGAAAACGTGCCCGACGCGGCCATCAAGGAAGCCACGGACGCTGTGGTGCGGGTTGTCCTGTCCTGCGTGTGCGGCAGCGACCTGTGGCCCTACGCCTCCCTCCCGGCGTTGGACCAGGGCCGGCGCATGGGGCACGAATTCCTCGGCGTCATAGAAGACCTCGGCTCCGAGGTCCAGGGCTTCAAACGGGGCGACCTCGTGGTGGCGCCGTTCGTCTGGTCGGACAACACCTGCGATTTCTGCCGGGAGGGCCTGCAGACGTCCTGCCGCCACGGCGGCGGGTGGGGCCACAACCTCGACGGCGGCCAGGGCGAAGCAGTCCGCGTCCCGCAGGCGCAGGGCACGCTGGTAAAGCTGCCCGTGGGGGAGGACTCGCCGCTGCTGCCCTCCCTCCTGACGCTCTCCGACGTCCTGTGCACCGGACACCACGCCGCCATCACGGCGCGGGTGAACCCGCGCACCACTGTGACGGTGATTGGCGACGGCGCGGTGGGCTTGTCGGCCGTGATCGCAGCCAAGCGCCTCGGCGCTGAACGGATCCTGCTCATGGGCCGGCACAAGGACCGGACCGATCTGGGCCGTGAATTCGGCGCCACGGATATCATCGCCGAACGCGGTGAGGAGGGGATCGCCCGGATCCGTGAACTCACCGGGGGCGATGGGACGCATGCCGTGCTGGAGTGCGTCGGGACCCAGGACGCCATCAACACAGCGATCGCCGCCGTGCGCGACGGCGGTGCCATTGGTAGGGTGGGAGCTGCCCAGTACACCGATGTGCCCATGAATTTCGGCACCGTGATGCGCAATATCACCCTGACGGGCGGCGTGGCCCCGGCCCGGGCCTACATCGAAGAACTTATGCCGGACATCCTCTCGGGAACAATTCAGCCCGGCAAGGTGTTTGACCAGACTGTGGCCCTCGATGATGTCCCCGCCGGCTACCGCGCCATGGCGGACCGTACAGCGCTCAAAGTGCTCATCCGCCCCTGAAACTGTCGTTCAACCACCCACCGAACCTCATCACCCAACGAATCCAGCGAACACCCAACATTGGAGACAACATTGTTTACCGCTAACGCTTACGCCGCCCCGTCCGCTGATGGAGACCTGGTCCCCACCACCATCGAACGCCGCGACGTCGGCCCCCACGATGTGCTGATCGAGATCAAGTTCGCCGGCATCTGCCACTCGGACATCCACACCGTCCGCGGCGACTGGGGACCGCAGCACTACCCGCTGGCGCCTGGACACGAAATCGCCGGCATCGTCACCGAGGTGGGCGCCGCAGTCACCAAGCACGCCGTCGGCGACCGCGTCGGCGTCGGCTGCATGGTCAATTCCTGCCGTGAGTGCGTCAACTGCCAGAAGGGCGAGGAGCAGTACTGCCTCAAGGGCAACACCGGCACCTATGGCGCCACTGACCGCGACGGCACCATCACCCAGGGCGGCTACTCCACCCACGTCGTGGTGACCGAAGACTTCGTGGTCCGGATTCCCGAAGGCATCGAGCTGGACGTCGCCGCCCCGCTGCTGTGCGCCGGCATCACCACCTACTCGCCGCTGCGCCATTGGGGTGCAGGCCCGGGCAAGAAGGTGGCCGTCGTCGGCTTGGGCGGGCTCGGCCACATGGCCGTCAAGATCGCCCACGCCATGGGCGCCGAGGTCACTGTGCTGTCCCAGTCGCTCAAGAAGCAGGAAGACGGACTGAAACTGGGTGCCGACCACTACTACGCCACCAGCGACGAAAACACGTTCGCCGATCTGGCCGGCAGTTTCGACCTGATCATCAACACCGTCAGCGCCTCGATCGACATCAGCTCCTACCTGCAGCTGCTGACCCTTGACGGCACGCTCGTGAACGTCGGTGCTCCGGCGGAACCGCTCCCGGTGAACGCGTTCGCACTCATCGGCGGCCGCCGCTCCTTCGCCGGTTCCATGATCGGCGGCATCCGCCAGACCCAGGAAATGCTCGACTTCTGCGCCGAGCACAACCTGGGTGCCGAGATCGAAGTCATTCCGGCGGCGAAGATCAACGAGGCCTACGAACGCGTCCTGGCCTCCGACGTCCGCTACCGCTTTGTGATCGACACCGCGACGCTCAGCTAGCCAGGCCGCGTCAGCGACCCGGAGCAGTAAAGAACAAAGCAGTGCCGCCCTCAGGTGAGGGCGGCACTGCTTTTGTGCCCAACGGAGGTAGCTACCCCGCAGTCATCACGTGAGTGAAGTGGTCGTACCGGATGGTGAGCGGGCCGCCGTCGTGCACCAGGCCGATGTTGGCGCCGTTCGGAGAGCCGCCGGCACCGTAGCTCACGGTCCACGACCGGTCCAGGGCTGCCTTGAACTCATACGTGCCCGCCGGAAGGCCCTCCACGGACAGCTTCCACACGAGATCCTCCGGGTCCAGTTTCAGCTGGGCCTGGTCGCAGGCGGGCATCCAGTTCTCCGGGCACCCCTGCTCAAGGTTCATGCTCCCCGCGGCCGCGACAGCGCCGGGCTGCTGGGATGCGTAGACCGGGCTCAGCACATGCGTGGTGTGGTCGTAGCGGAACGTCACGGCCCCGCCCGGGTGCTCCAGCACGATGTTCGCGCCGTCCAGGGCGCCGCCTGCTCCATAGTTCTCATCCCAGCCGCCGTTGAGTGCGGCCTTGAACTCATACGTGCCCGCCGGCAGTTTAGGCACTGTGAGGCGCCAGACCTTGTCCGCCGGGTCCAGCGTCATCAAGGCCGCCGCGCAGGCCGGATCCCATTCCCCGCATCCCATCTCGGCATTCAGGCTGCCCGCCACGGTGACGGAGTCCGGCTGCGGGATTTCACCGGCCACCACGGTCCGGATATCGCTCACCACGTTCTCGGCGCCGGGAACTGACATGGTGGCCCGGTAGCGGACTTCGGTGCCGTCTGCGAGGCCAAGGGCCGCAAGATCGTCAAACACCGTGTAGGCGGGGGATGAACTGTCCGAACCGATCGGTGCCCACGCGCCGCCGTCCACGCTGCGGTCGAAGCTGACGGTGTAGTCAGCTTTTTCAGGGCTGGCCATGGCACTGACTTCCACCGTGCCGTCCACGCTGCTTCCTTCGGCCGGTTTCTGCATGGCCAGGACCGGGGCGGGAACGGTGCCGGCCCGGGCGGCGCTGGCGGAGGTGTGTCCGCCGTTGTCCAGGACGACTGCTCGGTATTCCACGGCGGTGCCCGGGTTCAGCTCCGTGACATCGTGGAACACCTGGTACGGGGCGGTGTCGTCCGTGCCGATCGGCGCCCAGTCTCCGCCCGCTGTCCGCGCCTGGAAGGTGACCTCGTAGAACGAGGAACCGTCGACGTCGGCCGCCACCCGGATCCTGCCGTTGTCGCCTTCCGCCGTGGCGGGCTCCTGAAGGGCGACGGCGGGAGCCGCCTTGGAGTGCGGAATCCGCCCGGACGATTCGTAGACCACCGCGGAAAGCGGCGGGACGGAAACGGTGAGCTTGCCGTCGTCGGCCGTCTTGACTTCGGCGGCGGAACCGCCGGAGTCACCTGTGCCGCCGTAGATTCGGGTGTAGGTGCGCTTGGCAATGTACGTGGGCACCGCGGCCGTCTGCTCGGTCCCGCTGTTGTTGACTGCCACGACGTACTCGCGCTGATCCGTCGCGTCGGTCCGGGAAAACGCGTAGATCCCCTTGCCCTCGGCGGCATACCGGCTTTGGTGGGCGCCGTTGCGGAGGGCCGGGTGCTCGGCGGTCAGCGCGGCGAGCTCGCTGATCTTGCTGTAGAGCGGGTGGCCGGTGTCGAAGTTGTCCGCGGCATGGGTGGCATCCGTACCCAGCAGGTCATCGTCAAGGTATTCCGGCACCTTGCTGGCGAAGAGCGTCTGGCGGGCATCCTGGTCCCCGCCGGGACCCGTGAAGCCCTGCTCGTCGCCGTAGTACACCACCGGGTTGCCGCGGGAGAAATACATCAGCTCATGGGCAAGCCGGTCGCGGGCAACACGTTCGGCGTCATCCGCGCCGGGGTTGTCCGCGGCAATGAAGCTGCCGATCCGGCCCATGTCATGGTTGCCCAGGAAGGTGGGCAGTTGGTAGACGTTGGAGTCGGCGTCCGTGTACCAGTCGTCGCCGGCGAAGAAGGCCTCGAGCTGGCCGGCGTCCTGGCTGCGGGAGGCGAAGTTGCGGGCGGCATCCTGGAACGGGAAGTCCAGCACAGCCTGCATCTTGTTGCGGGTGGTGAACTGCGAGGTGAAGCTCTTGGAGGTGTCAAAGACCTCGCCGAACATAAAGAATTCGTCCTTGCCGTGGGCCTTGGCGTAGTCCAGCACCCGGGGGCCGAACTCCTGCCAGAACTCGTCGTTCACGTGCTTCATGGTGTCGATCCGGAAGCCGTCCACACCGAAGTCGCCAATCCATGTTTCATACACGTCCGCCATGCCGTCCACCACGCGGGGGTGCTCGGTGAAGAGGTCGTCCAGGCCGAAGAAGTCCCCGTAGAAGGAGTCCTCGCCCTGGAAGGTGGTGTCGCCACGGTTGTGGTACAGCGTGGGGTCGTTCAGCCACTCAGGCACCTTGAGGTCCTTTTCGGCCTCATCCAGGACCGGCGTGTAGGGGAAGGACTTCTCAGGATCCAGCTCCGGGAACTCGTCCGTTCCGGCGTAGTCGCGGTCGTCAAACACGTCGCCGGCCGCCGTTTTGTAGGGTACGGCATCCTTGGAGACGTACGGCTTGCGGGCATCCTTGGGGTCTTCCCCGTAGCCGATCACGTCCGCGGTGTGGTTGGTGATGATGTCGAAGTAGACCTTCATCCCGCGGGAATGCGCTTCGTCGATCAGTGCCTTCAGCTCGGCGTTGGTGCCCAGGTGCGGGTCGATCTGCGTGAAATCGGTGACCCAGTAGCCGTGGTAGCCGGCTGACTTGTCTTCCGGCTGGACTGCTTTGTTCTTGAAGCTGGGCGTCAACCAGATGGACGTGGTGCCCATGCCCTGGATGTAGTCGATCTTGTCCAGCAGGCCTTTCAGGTCGCCGCCGTTGTAGAAGCCCTTTTTGGTGGGATCGAAGCCGGAGACCATGGGGCCCCCGCCCAGCCCGCCGTCGTCGTTCGCGCTGCTTCCGTTGTTGAAACGGTCCGCCATGACGAAGTAGAAGTTCTCGTCCGTCACCGGTGCACGGAGCGAATGGGAGGCCGACGGCGCTCCTGGGCTTTTTGGCTCCGGGGCCGCGTAGGCCGGGCCGGCCAGGGCGGCCGCGGCCACCAGCGCCGCAACCGCCGCCGCGACGCCCCTGGCCGGCTGGCTGCAGGGTGGATTCTTGGGGTGTGAACTGCGGAAAAACACGATAGGAAGACCTTCCGGAAAGCGACGTTGCTGCTGTGAAGGATGATGCGGGAGACCGGCTATTGAGAGCCAAGTCACAACTGTAAGCGCTTGCACCGACTTTTTCCAGCGAATCCCAAGGTTGCTTGCTATCGGTCCGGATTCGGTAGCATGAAACCCACCGACCGCAGCTGAGGGAGCCTGCTCTTGCCGCCAGAACCCCGCATTTCCGCCAGCCCGGAAGAGGCAGTCCGCCGTCTCCGGGCCGCCGGCTGCGTGTTCGCCGAGGAGGAAGCAGGGCTGCTGGCTGGCGCTGCCGGCTCCGCCACCGAGCTGGACGCAATGATCGAGCGGCGCGCCGCCGGGCTGCCTCTGGAACACATCCTTGGCTGGGCCGACTTCTGCGGGCTTCGCATCGGTGTGGTCACGGGAGTATTCGTGCCCCGCCGCCGCACCGAGTTCCTCGTCCGGCAGGCGGAGCTGTTACTCGGCGGGACCGCCCGCGACGCCGGGCGGCGGGACGCCCCCGCTCCCGCCGTCGTGGATCTGTGCTGCGGTTCCGGTGCCGTGGGCACGGCACTGTTGGCGCGCGTAGGCGGCATTGAGCTGCATGCCTCGGACCTGGACCCCGCCGCAGTGCTGTGCGCCAGAAGCAACATCGAACCGGCCGGCGGGCACGTCCATGAGGGCGATCTCTTCGAGCCGCTGCCGGCGAGGCTGCGGAGCCGCATCACCGTCCTGGTCGCCAATGCCCCCTATGTCCCCACGGCCGCAATCGGGACCATGCCGCCGGAGGCCCGCCTGCACGAGCCGCGGATGTCCCTGGACGGCGGCGCGGACGGGCTGGACATCCAGCGGAGGGTCATTGCGGCGGCGCCGGCCTGGCTCGCACGGGGCGGGCATGTGCTGATCGAGACAAGCCGCGGCCAGGCGCGGAGGACCATCGGGCTGATGCGGGAGGCAGGACTATCCGCCCGGCTGGCGCAGGACCCGGAGCTGGACGCCACAGTAGCTATAGGAGCGGTGGTGATAGGTACGGCAGCTTAGAAGCCCGCAGCTGCTGTCTCCTCCGCGGCCCGGGGTGATCCGGACAGGAGTTCCGTATAGAACCGGAGGTACTCCCGGACCATCCGCTGGGAACTGAAGCGCTGCTCGGCCGCCCGCCGGCAGTCGCTGCGGCGCAACCAGCTGCAGCCCTGCAGCGCCTCTGCCAGACCCTGCAGGCTGTCCGCCAGGAACCCGGTTTCGCCGTCGCTGATGATTTCCGGGGCGGAACCGCGGCGCGTGGCCACTACGGGGGTGCCGGACGCCAGGGCCTCGATCATCACCATCCCGAACGGTTCCGGCCACTGGATGGGGTTCAGCAGTGCCACGGACTCGCCCAGCAGCCGGTACTTCTCCGCTGACTCCAGCTCGCCGAGGTATTCAACGTCCGGGCCAAGCAGCGGTTCGATCACGTCATGGAAGTAGTCCAGCTCAAACGGTTCGCGCATCTTGGCACCGATCCGCAGCGGAATGCCCGCCTGACGCGCCACCATGATGGCCTGCAGAAGGCCCTTGTTGGGGTGCATACGTCCCAGGAAGCATGCTCCGCCGTTGTGCGTCGGGCTGTACCGGACGCTGCGGACGTCCAGGCCGTGGTGGATGACCGCGTCCACCTTCACGCCGCGGGCGGTGGAAGCCTGATGGTGCGAGATGGCCACGAGCGCCGTCTCCCGGTTCATGGCGCGGTAGATCAGCGTGAGTTCGTCGTCGAAAGGCCCGTGCAGCGTGGTGACGCGAGGGATGTCCTGCATGCTCCGCCGGCACAGGGGACCGAGCAGTGTGTGGTCGTGGACGATGTCAACGTCCCCCATGGCGTCGTAGGAACGGAGCACGTGCAGGATCTCCTGCCGTCCCGAGTCCATGCTGAGCTCGGAGGATTCCGAGAGCCCGGGAACCCGCGGAACGGGACAGGTGCTGTCACTCGAAGCGGCCAGCACAACATCGTGCCCTGCCTCCGCGAGGCCCGCGGCAAGCGTGTGGACCACCGATTCCGTCCCGCCGTAGCTTGGTGGGGGAACGGGAATCCATGGTGGTGCCAGGATGCCAATACGCATTGCGCCTCCTACATCAGCCGGCCTTCCGGCCGGGGTCGTGGTGGACCCGGATCAGGTCCGCCAGGGGTTCCTGCGTCCCCAGATGCAGTTCAATCGACGGCGGCAGCCCCGTCACGTGTGCGGCATTGCCCGACACCTCGATGGTGAGGCGGGAACCGGCCAGCGGCACCTGCTCCTTCTTCAGGTAGCCGAATCCGTCCGGGAAGGCGGGGCTCAGCCACAGCCGGCCGTTGTCGGCGGAAGGATAAAAGCGAAGGAGGACGCGAATGAGGTGGATGGGCGTAGCCGAGGCCCAGGCCTGCGGAGAGCACGACGACGGATAGGACACCGGGGGCAGGCCCGCCTCGCGCGGGAAACCGCAGAACAGTTCCGGGAGCCGGCCGCCGAAAGCCTCCGCGGCGTCGAAGATGGCCATGGCCACCCGCTGCGATTCCTCGATCAGGCCGTACCGCATCAGGCCGGCGGCAATCAGGGCGTTGTCATGGGGCCACACGGAGCCGTTGTGGTAGCTCACGGGGTTGAACGCGCCCATGGTCGAAGCCAGTGTGCGGACTCCCCAGCCCGAGAACATGTCCGGTTCCATCAGGCGCTGCGCCACGAGGGGCGCCTTGTCATCGTCCACGATTCCTGACCACAGGCAATGTCCCATGTTGGAGGCGCAGGCGTCCACGGGCCGTTTGTCCTTGTCCAGGGCCACCGCGAAATACCCGCGTTTCGGCAGCCAGAACCTGCGGTTGAAATTCTCCTTCAGCGCGGCCGCGCGGTCACCCCAGCTGCGGGCAAGTGTGTTGTCGCCGGCGTGCAGGGCCAGCAGCGCCCGGGCTACGTAGGCGCTGTAGACATATCCCTGGACCTCGCAGAGGGCGATGGGGGGCTCGGCGAGCGTGCCGTCGGCGAAGTTGATCCCGTCATAGGAGTCCTTCCAGCCCTGGTTGATGAGGCCGTGCCTCGTGGCGCGCTCATATTCCACGAAGCCGTCGCCGTCACGGTCCCCGTAGTTGGTAACCCACTCCAGGGCCCGGTCCGCATTGGGGAGGAGTTCCTGCACCGCGTGGTGCTCCAGCCCCCAGCGGCTGATTTCGCCCAGGAGCGTGACGAACAGCGGTGTGGCATCAGCCGTACCGTAATAGGTCTTGTCGCCGCCCAGCGACAGGGCGGCACCAGAACCCAGGCGCACCTCGTGGAGGATCCGTCCAGGCTCCTCCTCGGTGATTTTGTTGACCTTCTGGCCCTGGTGCTCGGCGAGCGTCTGCAACGTGCCCAGCGCGATGGCGGGGTCCACCGGAAGCGCCATGAAGGAGGTCAGCAGGGAGTCGCGGCCGAACAGCGCCATGAACCAGGGGGCGCCGGCGGCGATCACGGTGCGGTCCGGATGGGCAGGGTCCGCGATCCGCAGCGAACCCAGATCGTGCTGGCTCTGGCGCATGGTCCTTTCGAGCGCTGGATTGTCCATGCTGATCTGGGGTGCGGCGGCGCGCCACGTCCGGTGACGGCGGGCAGGAACCGATTCGTGTTGCGGAATGCTGGCCGAGAACTTGCCAGCCGGTTCGCTGCCGTCGGAACTGGGTGTGACCACAATCGTGGCGGTCCACGATCCCTTGGCCGGAACTGTCACTTTGAACATCACCCCGTGGCGGTTCACCACAGCCCCCGGGGCGCGGACTGTCACAGCCAGCAGCCTGCCGTTGTGGCGGCCGCTGATGATCAGCCGGTCGCCTTCGGGCCGGTGGGAGGGGCGCAGTTGCCGGGTCTTGCGGCCGGCTTTGACTTCGAAGAGGTCCGCGAAGTCGGCCTCCACGGCCAGTTTGATGCTGCAGGGCGCCGGGGTGTTGGAGTAGTTGCGCACGGTCAGGGTTTCGCGGACGCCGTCGCCCACCTGCCGGTCCCGCTCGATCACCATGGGCCGGTCGGCGGCCCCGTCCGGCTGGGGCGCCCGCCCGGTGAAGACGGCCCGGTAGGGTTCCGGGTTCACCGCCATGAGCCCTTCCACCACGTGGTCGTTTACCAGCAGGTTCCACCGGGACACGATCCGGGTGTCCTGATAGAAGACACCCTGGGCCAGGCCGGCGTCCAGGTCCCCGTTGCCGGCAGAGATGAAGAATGACGAACCTTCAACGATGGTCACGGCATTGTGGCCGGTGGACCCGGCCGTATCCAAGTTCCAGCCGCTCATGCGTGGCGCCATGGAAGGGATCGCGCCGCGGATCGCGGGGGAACGCAGGCCGCACGTCGAAAGCTCATGAATCACTCCGGACCGGGGATCAAAGGCTGACTGCTTAGCCACCCACATTCTAGAATTCCGCGCTGGCTCGGACAAGGTGCTTTGGACCCTTGTGGGGGCCGGCCCGGACCCGTGTGGGGGCCGGACTGCGGCACAAAAAGGCCGCCCCGCCCGGAACCAATGGTCCGGGCGGGGCGGCGCGACTCCTGCGGGGTTTTAGGTCCGCTCGGGGTTGGTGTTTGTGGCGGCGCCGGCAGGCGTGGCGCCGCCCTCGTCGGACCAGTCCTGGCCCGTGGAGTCACCGAGCGCAGGATCGCTGGTGACGTCCGGGGCGGCGCCCTTGGCGGCGCTGCTGTCCGAGGTGCCTAGGTTGACCGTCTCCGGGTGCGTGCTGTGGGACGGAACGTAGTCACCGGCCGGCAGGTCGCCCTCCGTGGCGGGAACGCCGGTTGTGGCAGTACTTGCTTTGCTGCCGTCCGTTGACTTGTCCCGGTGGACCGCGGAACTGATGACTGTGCCTGCGCGGCGGGCAGCCTCAGTTAGCTGGTCGGAGACTTCGGGCGCCTTTTCCTTGACCGCTTCTGCTGCAGCGGTGACTTTGTCCTGGACGGGTTTGCTGTCCCAGAGAGCAGCTGCCCTCGCCTTGATTTTTTCATAGGCGGCGCGACCGGACCTGGATCCCAGGACGAAGCCCGCTGCCATTCCAGTACCGAAGAGAAGTTTGGATTTCATGTTGTACTCCTGCTCTGTGAGAAGGTTCCGTACTCGGGCTGGCCCGCTGGGGCCTTGAATGAAAAAACGGCCCCAGGAAAAATCCCGGGGCCGTTTTCTCAGGCCGGACTCCGCTTTAGCGGGCCGTGCGCTTGGTGATCATGCCGTAAACAAGCAGGACGATGATCGCACCGCCAATGGCCAGGAGCCACGTGGACAGCGAGAAGAACTCGTTGATGCCGACACCGAAGAGCAGGCTGCCAATCCAGCCGCCGAGGAAAGCACCTACGACGCCCAGGAGCAGGGTGATGAAAATGCCACCGCCCTGACGGCCGGGGAGGATTGCCTTAGCGATTGCTCCGGCGATAAGACCCAGAATCAGAAATGCGAAAAAACCCATTTTATCGTTCCTTCTTCTTCATTGAGGAGGTGCCCGGATCCCGAGCACGCTACATCCTTCTACCCCAATACTAATCATGCTTAGTATTAATCTGCCAGTCGGCGTACCTGTGAATTCCTTGAAGCGCCGATTTTCAGTGGCCCTGAACGTCGGAATTAACCCCGGACTCGTCACCTCCATCCAGCGTGGCGATAGCTGCTGTGTCGTCCGCATCCAAGGCAAAGCTGAAGATGTCCAGGTTCTCTTTCATGCGTTGCGGATGAGCCGACTTGGGAATGACAACGAAGCCCTGTTCTACGTGCCAGCGGAGCACGATCTGGGCGGGGGTCCGGCCATGCTTTTGGGCGATCCTTCCCAGTACTGGCGCGTTCAGGAGGTCATTGCCCGCACCCAGCGGGCTGTATGACTCGGTGGCAACTCCATGCCGCCGGTTGTAGGCGGCATCCACGATCCGGGTCACGGCGGGACTGAGCTGGATCTGGTTCACGGCGGGCACAACATCGCTGGCGGACATCAGCCGTTCCAGGTGCGCAGGCTTGAAGTTGGAGACGCCGATTGACCGCGCTTTGCCGGCAGCCTGAAGCCGCTCAAAAGTTTTCCAGGTGGAGACGAATTCGTCCCGGCGGGGGAGCGGCCAATGGATCAAAAGCAGGTCCACGTAGTCCAGTCCGAGGCGCTTTAGTGACCCGTCCAGCCCCGCCACGGCCCTGTCCTGACCTTGGAATTCGCCGTCGAGTTTGGTGGTGATGAACAGCTCCGACCGGTCCAGGCCGCTGGAGCGGATGCCGTTTCCCACGCCCGTTTCGTTGCCGTATTTCACCGCAGTGTCGATGTGCCGGTATCCGGCCTCAACTGCTTCGGCGACGGCGGCGGCCACCTGCTGGTCGTCCAACGGCCAGGTCCCCAGTCCGATCTGGGGAATCCGGTGTCCGTCATTGAGCTCAATCACTGGTGAAAGTGCCATTTCAAAAGTCTTTCCTATCGGAGTCGGTTTGCACAGTGGCCGAATGGCACGGTATTTCAGCATTTCAACGCTTTCGCGGTGACTCATCCCGACCGTTTCAGGAAGGCAGCCGTTGCAGGAAGGCTTACCAGGCGTAGTCTTCCGGGGCGGTGCGGTGGCCGGGGAAGATGTCATCGAGGCGCTTCAGGGCATCCGCGTCGAGTTTGACCTCAAGGGCCCGGATGGCAGCGTCGAGTTGCTCCTGCGTGCGGGGACCGACGATCGGTGCGGTGACCGCAGGCTGGTGCAGCAGCCAGGCGAGGGCAACATCCCCGGGTTCGTGGCCGAGGTCGTCGGCCAGGTCCTCGTACTGGCGGATCTGGTCCTGGTGCTTCTTCAGTGTTTCGGCCGCCCGCCCTTCGGTGCGCCGGACGCCGTCGCGCTCCTTCTTCAGCACGCCGCCCAGCAGGCCGCCGTGCAGCGGCGACCACGGGATCAGCCCCAGCCCGTACTGCTGCGCGGCCGGGATGACTTCCAGCTCCAGGTTGCGGGTGAGGAGGTTGTAGATGGACTGCTCGCTGACCAGGCCGGTGAAGTTGCGCCGGGCTGCGGATTCCTGCGCCTGGGCGATGTGCCAGCCGGCAAAGTTGCTGCTGCCCGCGTAAAGGATCTTGCCCTGCTGGACAGCCACGTCCATGGCCTGCCAGATCTCGTCCCAGGGTGTGTCCCGGTCTACGTGGTGGAACTGGTAGATGTCGATGTAGTCCGTCTGCAGGCGCTTGAGGCTCGCGTCCAGCGCCCGCCTGATGTTCAGGGCGGACAGCTTGGACTCGTTGGGCCGGTCCGTCATGGTGCCGTAAAGCTTGGTGGCCAGCACCGTGCGTTCGCGGCGCTCGCCGCCCTGGGCGAACCAGCGGCCGATGATTTCCTCGGTCCAGCCGCGGTGGCCCGTGCCGCCGTAGACATTGGCAGTGTCGAAGAAGTTGATGCCGGATTCCAGGGCGGCGTCCATGATGGAGTGCGCGGCCGTTTCTTCGGTCTGGGGCCCGAAGTTCATGGTGCCCAGGCACAGGCGGGAAACTTTAAGGCCGGAGCGGCCAAGGTGGGTGTACTGCATGAGGAAGGGTCCTTTCGGTTAGAGCTGGCTGAAGGCGGCGACGGCGGGGTCGGCGCCCGCGCGGGCGCCCGACTCCAGGGCGGTGATTTCGCTGAGTTCGGCGGGGGAGAGTTCGACGTCGACGGCACCCAGGTTCTCCCGCATGCGCGCCGAATCGGCTGACTTGGGGATGACGATGGTGCCTTGCGCGAGGTGCCACGCCAGGACGATCTGGGCGGGAGTGGCGCCGTATTTGCCGGCAAGGTCCTTGACGGCCGCTGCATTCAGGTCCGCGCCCTGGCCCAGGGGGCTGTAGGCCTCCACCGCAATGCCGAGTTCCCGGCAGGTGGCGGCCAGTTCCTCCTGCTGGAACGTGGGGTGGATTTCGAACTGGTTCACGGCCGGGACCACGTCCGCCGCAGGGAGGAGCGCCTCAAGGTGTTCCGCGAGGAAGTTGGACACGCCGATGGCGCGGATCTGGCTGTTGGCGTAGAGCTTCTCCATCGCTTTCCAGGCCTCGGTGAAGAGACCCTGGGACGGGACGGGCCAGTGGATCAGGTACAGGTCCACGAACTCGACGCCGAGTGCCTTGCGGCTGTTCTGGAAGGCCTCGTGGGCGTTGCCCTGTTCGCCGTTGCGGAGCTTGGTGGTGATGAAGATGTCCTCGCGCGGAATGCCGGAGGCGGCGATGGCGGCGCCCACGCCAGCTTCGTTGCGGTAGGCAGCGGCGGTATCGATGTGGCGGTAACCGGCTTCGAGCGCGTCTTCGACGATGCGTTGCGTTTCTTCCGGCGGCACCTGGAAGACGCCGAAGCCGAACTGCGGGATCTGGACTCCGTTGTTGAGGGTTAGCTGCGGGATGGTGACTTGGTTCATCTGTGACATCGTCAGTACTTCCGGTCGTAGGGCTCGGTGGGGCAGTCGCGTGCGGGACGCGCCGGCGGGGCTGGCGGAAACCGCTTTCAGGCGGCTTATGCATCGAGCCTATGCACTTTGCCGGTCCCTGTCAGCAGGGATTCCTGTTCCTGTTTTTCCTAGGACCGGCAGTCCTACGTTCGTTGTAGAACGGAGCCGCCGGAGCCGTGCACAATGGAAGGCATGGGTCAGAGCGCCGAGTTTGGAAAATTCCTGAAGGCCATGAGGTCACGGTTGAAGCCGGAGGATGCCGGGCTGCCCGGAACCTCCGGCGCCCGGCGGGTACCCGGGCTGCGCCGCGAGGAAATAGCCCGGCTGGCGGACGTGAGCACGGACTACTACACGCGCCTTGAGCAGGGCCGGAACATCCACCCGTCCAGGGCGGTCCTTGATTCCGTGGCACGGGCCCTGCGCCTGGATTCCAGCGAGCAGGCGCACATGATGGACCTGCTCGAAAACTGCGCGGAATCCCAGCGGCCGCCGCTTCAGGCGCAGGCCGTCCGCCCGGGGCTGCGCCAGCTCCTCGGCGCCGTGGGCGATGTTCCCGCGCTGGTCCTGGGCCGCCGGAGCGACGTCCTGGCAGGGAACCGGCTGGCCTTCCTGCTGTTTGCCGATTTCCCGGCCATGCCGGCAGGGGAGCGGAACCTGACCCGCTGGCTCATGCTTGAACCGTCCGCCCGCGAGCTGTTCCGCGACTGGAAATCCGTGGCCGCGGAGGCCGTGGGCGCCCTCCGTGTGGATGTCGGCAGGCACCCCAACGATGCCCAGGCCAATCAACTTGTGGGCGAACTGGCGGTGCATAGCGAACATTTCCGGCAATGGTGGGCCGGGCACCGCGTGGCGGCGCCCTCCGCGGGCACCCTCAGGCTCCGTCATCCGGTGGTGGGCGACCTGGAACTGAACTTTGAGAACCTGGTGCTGCCGGACGACCCCGACCAGGTCCTGCGGGTGTTTTCCGCAAAGCCGGGATCGCCGTCGGCCGATTCCCTCAGCCTGCTGGGCAGCTTCGGGGCCGGGGTGCAAGGCGATGACAGGGAAACAGCGGCCGCAGCTGTGCAGCTGCCACATGAACAGGCCTGATTCTGGGCAAACGCCCATTGGGGGAGTGGGGGAGCTTTCCTAGCCTTGGGGTAGACCTTTTTCACTACCAAGGATGGGATTCAACGATGAAGCGCATCGCACTGCTCCGCGAACGGGTGGCCACAGCCGGCGCCACAGGAACCCACTGCCCGGCTTCCGGACTGTGGGCTCCCGTGGACGCACCGCATGACGGTCAAACCATATTTGAGGGCCACATTTTCCCGGCGTACAACGGCTCGCCCACCCTCTGGCGCCGCAACACGTCGGGCGACACCGCCCGCTAACAGTCCGGGCTCTAACGCTCCAGCCGGAACCCCAGTTTGATGGTCACCTGCCAGTCGGCCACCTGCCCGTTTTCCAGGTGCCCGCGGATTTCCTTGACCTCGAACCAGTCCAGGTTGCGGAGGGTCTTCGCGGCCTCGGCGATACCGTTGCGGACGGCAGCATCCACGCCTTCGTTTGAAGTTCCGACAATTTCAGAAATGCTGTAGGTGTGATTCGACAACTTCGCTCCTCATAATCTCCATTGACACCCGGAACTGCGGGCCGTCCCTGCAGAGTAGCGGACCGGGGGCGGCGCGACTAGGGCTTTACGGCGGTCACTGGACCTGTGGGGAACGGACCTCCGCCTTCCGAACCTGCAGCTAAAGGCCCGTGCGCCAGGCCGGGTCCGAACACCGGGCCCGGTTCCGGTCGTTTGGCTTTCAGGCCCAGATTCGCGGGGCGTTGCCGGACCTGGCGAACCACCCAGGGGAACAGGTAGTCCTTGGCCCACACCAGATCGCTGCTTCTGGCCTGCCGCCAGCTGCTGGTCGGCAGGATCTTTGGTTCCAGCGGCTTCAGGGTGTGGGGCACGTTGAGGGCTTCCAGCACCAAGGCTGCGATGGTGTGGTGGCCCAGCGGAGAGAAGTGGAGGCGGTCGGGATCCCACATGTGCGGAGCCGCCAACTGGCGCAGGGTCCAAAGGTCGGCCACCACGCCGTCGTGCCGGGCCGCTATGCTGCGCAGGTTTTCGTTGAAGATGGCCACCTTGCCGCGGATACGGCCGAATACCGGAGTCCCTCCCCAATCCGGGCCAGTGAAGAGCACCACTGTTGCTCCGGTGGCGCTGAGGAGCCCGATGACCGGGTCCAGCTTCTCTGCCAGCTTGTCGGGATCACTGCCGCGGAAGACGATGTCATTGCCGCCCGCCGAAAGCGTGACCAGGTCCGGTTTGAGTTCAAGGGCCGGCCCCAGCTGGTCATCCACGATCTGCTGGAGCAGGCGGCCCCTGACCGCCAGGTTGGCGTAGGCGAAGTCCTGGTGGCCCAGGCTCAGTTCTTCCGCAACCCGGTCTGCCCAGCCGCGGACGCCGCCGGGGCTTCGCGGTTCCGGATCGCCGTACCCCTCGGTGAAGGAATCTCCCAGTGCCACGTATCGGTTCCAGGGGTGCGGAGCCGGAGTGCTCGCCGCGGAGGGTGTCCGCGCCGGTCCAGGAATACTGAACGTACTCACCTTCCCATGGTGACCCCCGTCCCAAGGCCGAAAACAGGGCCGAAGGGCGCAATTTACCGCGTCCGGCGGCGGCGGCCCGATGCTGTGATTCTTACGACAGCGGCGGGTGTAAATACCAAGGGGGGTATAAGATGGGGGAAGCCCTAAAGCCAGGAGGAAGCAATGGAACTCGATCCCGCCGACATGAAGCCGGTCATCAACCGCCTGCGCCGCGCGCAGGGGCAGCTCGCCGCCGTTACCCGGATGATCGAAGAGGGGCGCGACTGCAAGAGCGTGGTCACGCAACTGGCTGCTGTTTCCAGCGCACTGGACCGGGCCGGATTCTCCATCATCGCCACGGGCCTGCAGCAGTGCATGCAGCAGGAAGACCCGAGCCTGGACAAGGCTGAGCTGGAGAAGCTCTTCCTCTCCCTCGCCTAGCGGCTGACGCGCCGCAGGAAGCTAGGATCCCGGGCGGCTAAGCCCCCGGGTTGTTAGCCCGCTCAGGCCGTCTTGGCCTCGAGCACGTACGTCTTCAGGTCATCCAGCGTCTGCTGCATGTGGGCGTCCATGGCGCTGCGCGAGCGTGCGGCGTCCCGCGATTCCAGCGCCTCGGCAATTGCCTGGTGGTGCCCGATTGCATGTTCCTGGATCTCGCGGAACTTGGACGTCTGGGTCCGGCGCTTCTCCAGGACGCGGTGCAGCGGCTCAAACAGGACGGCCACAAACACGTTTTCCGAGGCGCGGAGGATGACGTCGTGGAACGCGAGGTCGGCTTCCACAAAGGCGGGCAGGTTGTCCGAGTCATGGGCCTTGCGCATGGCGGCAACATACCCGTGCAGGACCCTGATTTCGTCTTCGCTGATCCGGCCGGCCGCCAGTTCACAGGCGCCCGTTTCCAGCATCCGGCGGAGTTCAATCAGCTGGATGGCGGCAGAGGCATCATTCACGCCTTCTGATGCCGCGCGGAGGACGGCTTCAAGGGACGCCCAGCGGTTGAGCGGGTTGACGAACGTGCCACGGCCCCGCTCCACGCTCAGGATGCGCTGCGCTTCGAGTGTTTTCATGGCTTCCCGCACGGTCATGCGGCTGACTTCGTGCTTCGCGCTCAGTTCCAGTTCGCCGGGGACGCTGGACCCGGGAGGGAACTCGCCGGCAATGATCCGGTCCAGGAGTTCATCGGCCACCACGCCGACCAGTGATTTACGTGCCAATTTTCCCCCGTTCAGCGGTGAGCGACGATTTGTCCGACAAGTCTACTTGCGCGTCCCTGTGCCTTGTGCCACACTAGCATTCAAATGTTAGATGTCTGACATCTTACAAATACCTACCCGCAACAGAGATTTCATACACAACGGAGTGCAAAGTGCCCCTTGAAGCAGACGTACTGGCAGCCTTTCCGGCAGAGGTCCAGATTCCCGCTGAGCTGGTTGCCAACGCTGTAGCGGCGTCCTCGGCAGCTTCCCCCCGAGTGCTGGTAGTGCTCGACGACGACCCCACCGGAACGCAGTCCGTGGCCGACCTGCCGGTCCTCACCCGCTGGGACGTAGCCGATTTCACCTGGGCGTTCACCCATATTCGGGAGAACCAGACCAAGCCCGCCGTCTACGTGCTGACCAACACCCGCAGCCTGGACCCCGCCGAAGCCGCTGCGCGGAACGAAGAAATCGTCCGGAATGCGCTCACCGCGGCAAGGGCCACCGAAGGAGGCGTGCTCCGGCTCGGGTTCGTCAGCCGCAGCGACTCCACCCTCCGCGGGCACTACCCGCTCGAACCCGACGTCATCGCCGGCACCGTGGCCGCGGTCAGCGGCGAGGTGACTGACGGCGTCGTCATTGTCCCGGCATTTCCCGACGCCGGCCGCGTCACCATTGGGGGCGTCCACTACATGCGCGGGGACGCCGGAACGCTGATCCCCGTGGCCGAGACGGAGTTCGCCAAGGACGCCACCTTCGGCTACGCCAACTCCGAAATGGCCAAGTATGTGGAGGAGAAGTCCCAGGGCCGTTTTGCCGCGGATTCGGTGATCGTCCTGGACCTGAACATCATTCGCGCCGCCGGGCCGGACGGCGACCCCATGGTCTCCGCGAAGGCAATCGCCGACGCCATCGAACCCGCCGCTGACTCCACGCCCATTGTTGCCGACATCGTCACGGAGAACGACTTCCGTGCCCTGGCGCTGGGCCTTGAGGAAGCGGAACGCCGCGGCAAGAAACTGCTGTACCGCGTGGGTCCTCCGTTCGTCCGCGGCCGCATCGGCCAGGACATCCGCCCCGCCCTCAGCGGCGAGGAGGCCTACGCGGGCAACACTCCCTCCACGGCCGGCGGCCTGATCGTCGTGGGCTCCCACGTCGGCGTCACCACGCGCCAGCTCAATGACCTCACCAAGCAGCACAGCGCAGCGCGGATCGTCGAGATCGACGTCGAGAAGCTGCTTGCCGCTGAAGACGTGGCGGAGGCTTATATCGGAACGGTGGTATCCGACGTCGTCACCGCGCTGCAGAGTGGCGACGTCATTGTCCACACCAGCCGCCTGCTGATCAAAACCGGCGATGCCGCCGAGAGCCTGCGGATCGCGCGCACGGTGTCTGCCGCCGTCGTCGCCGTCGTGAACCGAACGCTCAAGACGTTCCCGCCGCGTTTCGTCATCGCCAAGGGCGGCATTACGTCCTCGGACGTGGCAGCACACGGCCTGGAAATCCGGCACGCGATTGTCCGCGGGCCCATGCTCCCGGGCATTGTCTCCCTCTGGGAGCCGGTGGACGGTCCCGCCAAGGGCATCCCGTACATCGTCTTCGCCGGCAACGTGGGCGACGACGAATCCCTCACCCAGGTGACGCGCAAACTCAGCAACACTTTCTAAACCTCCCCACCGGCACCACCCATTCAATGGAGAACACCATGACCAGCAACTACACCATCACCGTCCTGGGCCTCGGCGCCATGGGCCTGCCCATGGCCACCCGCCTGGCCAGCCAGCTCACCGTCCACGGCTTCGACATCGCCGAACCACGGCTGAAGCTCGCCGAAGAAGCCGGGATCCGCACCTTCGCCTCCGCACGCAAGGCCTCCGAAGGCGCCGACGCCCTGCTCCTGGCAGTACGCAACGGCGAGCAGCTCAACGACGTCCTGTTCGGCGAGAACGGTGTGGCCTCCGTGCTCAAGCCGGGCGCCGTCGTGATCCTCGGCAGCACCGTGGGCACCGAGGCCATCCCGGCCACCGTGGACCGGCTGGCCGCATACGGCGTCGATCTGGTGGACGCACCCCTGTCCGGCGGCCCCAAGCGCGCCGGTGAAGGCGACCTGCTGATCGTCGTGGGCGCATCGCCGGAGGCACGGGAAAAGGCCCGCCCCGCGCTGGAGCTGCTGGCCTCCACCCTCACCGTCGTGGGCGACAAGCCCGGCGACGGCCAGGCCCTCAAAACTGTCAACCAGCTTCTCTGCGGCGTGCACATCGCCGCTGCCGCCGAGGCGCTGGCCCTGGCCGACGCCCTCGGCCTGGACCAGGAGAAGACCCTCAAGGCGCTCGAAGCCGGTGCCGCCGGTTCGTTCATGCTCTCCAACCGCGGCCCGCGCATCCTCGAGGCCTACACGGAGGACGGCGCCGAGGTGCTGAGCCGCCTGGACATCTTCGTCAAGGACATGGGCATCGTGGGCAAGGCCACCCGGGCGGCCGGCCTCGCCGCCCCCGTCGCCGCAGCAGCTGAGCAGCTCTACCTGCTGGGCCAGGCCCAGGGCCTCGCCGCGGCAGACGACTCCGCCGTCATCAAGGTTGTCGCCCCCACCAAGCGCACCGCCTGACCACCCGCCCCCTCCTCCGGAGTTTTTGTCCAGATATCGCGACTTCGGACGCCATTTGGCGCCATTATCTGGACAAAAACTCCGAACAACTCAAGCCCGACGACGGCGGTCCCCCCTCCGCCGTCGTCGTACCACCCGTCCGGCCAGCCGTCCTGGCCTGTCAAAGGAGACACCCAATGAGCGCTCTCGCTCTTCTGGCCATAGCAGTCGCAGGCGTGGCCCTGCTGCTTGTGGCAGTGATCAAGTTCAAGATTCCCGCTTTCCTGGCCCTGCTTGTCGTCAGCGTCGGCGTAGCCCTCGTCGCCGGAATCCCCCTTCCGGACATCATCAAAACGGTCACGGAAGGCATGGGCGGGACGCTTGGTTCCGTGGCCATCCTGGTAGGCCTCGGCGCCATGCTCGGAAAGATGATCGAAATCTCCGGCGGGGCGCAGGCGCTTGCCGGAAAGTTCACCCAGCTGCTGGGCCCGCGCCGGGTCATCGCGGCACTCACGGCAGCAGCATTCCTGCTCGCCATCCCGGTGTTCTTCGACGTCGGATTCATCATCCTGATCCCCATCATCTACGGCTTCTCCAAGGCTGCAGGCGTGAACCCGATCAAGATCGGCCTCCCTGTTGGCGCCATCATGCTGGCAATCCACGTAGTGGTTCCGCCGCACCCCGGCGTCGTCGGCGGTGCTGGCATCCTTAAGGCCGATATCGGGTGGACCACGATCTTTGGCCTCCTCATCTGCATCCCCGTCGGTTTCCTCGGCTACTTTGTGGCCAAGAAACTGAACCGCCGCGAATACAGCATGCTGTCCACCACGGCCGAGCAGTTCCGGCTCTTCGGTAGCGGCAAGTCCGAGGTCGAGCAGGACTCACCCCAGGGCACCTCCGCCGTATCGGTCAAAACCGCCGTCAAGACGGCCCCCAGCCCCGCCATGATCATCACGCTGATTGTCCTGCCCATCCTCATGATCATGGTGGGCACGGTGGGTGCGGTCATCCTGCCCAAGGACTCTTTCGGCTCCCAGCTCGCCGCTTTTGTTGGCGCACCCCTCATCGCCTTGCTGACGGCCCTGGGCCTCGCCTACTACTTCCTCGGCATCCGCCGAGGCTGGTCCTCGCAGCACACGGGTGAAGTCATGGACTCCGCGCTCGCTCCCACCGCGATCGTGATCCTGGTGACCGGCGCCGGCGGCGTATTCGGCAAGGTCCTGACAGTTTCCGGCATCGGCAAAGCGCTGGCCGAAGGACTGCAGTCCGCAGGTCTCCCCGTCATCCTGATGGCCTTCATCCTCGCCGCCATCCTGCGCGCTTCGCAGGGCTCCGCCACCGTGGCCATTATTACGACGGCGGGCCTGCTCGCCGCCTCAGTGGCCGACGGTGGCTACTCGCCGGTGCAGACGGCGCTCATCCTTGTTGCCATCGGCTTCGGCGCATTCGGACTCAGCCACGTCAATGACTCGGGCTTCTGGATCGTGACCCGCTACCTCGGCTTGTCCGTCGCCGACGGCCTCCGCACCTGGACCGTCCTCACCACCATCCTGGGCCTGGCCGGCTTCGCCCTGACCTTCGTTGCCTGGATCCTGGTGGGAGGCCTGAGCGCCTGATGCGTGCCCGACTCGACCACCTGGTGGTGTCCGCCCTCCAGCAGGGCGCAGCCGTTCCGGCCTTCACCTGCTACGACTTCACCACGGCGCTGGCCGTGGTGGAGGCGGCCGAAGAGGCCGGACGCGGCGCCATCCTGCTGGTGGCCCCCAAAACCGCGGCCACACCGAACGGGCTGCGGCTCATTACCGCCCTCCGCGGGCTGGCCGACTCCGCCGGCGTTCCCATCGCCGTGCAGCTGGACCACGCTTCCGATCTCCGGGTGATTGCCGACGCCGTCGCGGCGGGGGCGGATTCGGTCCTCGCCGACGGTTCCTCCTTGCCCTACGAGGACAACATCGCGCTGGTCCGCGAAGCGCGCGCCGCGCTGGCAGCGCAAGGCCATGCCGACGTCGTGATTGAAGCGGAACTGGGCGGCCTGGCCGGCGACGAGGACCGCGCCTTCGGTGCGGACGCGTCAGGTCCGTTGACGGACGGCACCGCCACGGGCGCACACGCAGGATCCGGCACCGCCGGGCTGACCGATTCCGCCCAGGTGGAGGACTTCGTGGCCCGCACCGGCGCGCAGCTGCTGGCCGTGGCCGTGGGCAACGTGCACGGCAAGTACAAGGGGGAGCCGCAGCTGCGGTGGGACGTGCTGCAGGACATCGCGGTGCGAACCCACATCCCGCTGGTGCTGCACGGCGCTTCCGGCATCCCTGCGGAGGAACTGGTTAAGGCCGCCGCCATGAACGTGGGCAAGGTCAACTTCAACACTGAACTCCGCACCGGCGTCCTGGCCACGCTGGAAGCCGAAACCGGCCCGCACCGCGCCGACGGCGAGAACCTCCAGGGACTTCTCGGGAAGTGGAACGCCTCGGCCAGGGACTTCGCCGCCGGAGCCCTGTCCACCCTCACCAAGTAGGAGTTTTTGTCCAGATAACGGGAGTTGGAGGGCCATTAGCTCGCGATAAGTGGACAAAAACTCCCGGCGAGGGGGGCTAGGATCAAGCCATGATCCCGGCCTCCCTCGTTTTTGCGTTCATCGCCGGCCTGCTGCACGTCTACATCTTCACCCTGGAGTCCGTCACGTGGACGCGGCCGGCCACCTGGAAGCGCTTCGGCGTCGCCTCGCAGGCCGACGCCGAGACCACCCGTCCGCTGGCCTACAACCAGGGCTTTTACAACCTGTTCCTGGCCGTCGGCGCGCTGGCCGGGATCGGTGCGGTCCTCCTCGGTCAGCCGGTCATCGGCTGGACCCTCATCTTCGCGTCCTGCGGATCCATGCTGCTCGCCGCCGCCGTCCTGGCGCTGAGCGGGCGGAAGTACCTCCGCGCCGCCGCAACGCAAGGCACGACGCCGTTGCTCGCCGTCGTGCTCGGCCTCCTGGGGCTGCTCACCGCCTGAGCCGGCACGGTTTCTGGTCCTTGACGGACGCCCGGCGGACAATGGACAGTACGCAGAGTATCGTTCGGTGTCCGTAGGGAGCGCAATGGGTGTTCCGCAGCCGCAGCAGCCGGCACGCGATGTCGTGATCGACCTTGCCCGCTTCTTCTGCCTGGCGCTGGTGGTGGTGGGGCACACCATGATGGTCAGTCCCGTGCTCCACCCCGACGGAACCGTGACCACCGAGAACACCCTGGCCCTGCAGGACTGGTTCGAACCGATCATCTGGATTTTCATGGTGATGCCGCTCTTCTTCGTGGCCGGCGGCATCACCGGGCTGCAGTCCTGGCGGCGGCTCAAGGCCCGTGGCGGGACCGGCCTCGAATTCGCCCAGGCGCGGCTGCTGCGCCTCATCCGCCCGGCCGCTGCACTGTTGGCCGTGATGTTCGCCGGGCTGTGGGCCGCCCGCCTGTCCGGCGTGGAACCGCAGGTGGTGGAGCTGATCGTCACCGGCGCCGGAATGCCGCTCTGGTTCCTTGCTGCGTACCTGGCTGCCCAGCTGAACATTCCCCTGCTCACAACGCTTCACGAGCGTTCCCCCTGGCTTGCCCTGGCCGGCCTCACCGCGCTGGTGGTGGCCGTGGACTGCCTCCGCGGCGCCCTGCCGCTGCTGGCCTACGCCAACATCCTCTTCCTGTGGTGTGCCGTCCAGCAGTTGGGATTCATCCTCGCCGACGCTCCGGCGGGAAAGCCGCGCGCCTCCACACTGGTAGCTGTCATCGTGGCGAGCAACCTCCTCCTGGGCCTGGTGACGGGCCTGGGGCTGTACCGCGGCAACATGCTGGTGAACCTGAACCCGCCCAACTTCTGCCTGCTGCTCCTTGGCGCGGCGCAGGCGGCCGCGCTCCAGCTCTCCCGGCCGGCGCTCACCGGTGCGGCCTCGGCGCGGTGGGTGCGGGCCGTGGTGGGCCTGGCCGGACGGCGGGCCATGACCGTTTACCTGTGGCACCTGCCGCTCCTGGCTGCAATGTCCGGGCTGTTGCTGCTCACAGACTTTCCAAAGCCATCAGCCGGGACCGCCGAATGGTGGTGGTCGCGGCCGCTGGTCCTGCTCGGCATCATCGCCCTCCTGCTGCCCGTGCTCGCCGTATTCGGGCGGCTGGAGGAACGGCCGACGGCGTCGGCCCGCTCCCGCCGCCGCCCCGCCGCCGCAGTGGTGACCGCCGTTGTGGTGGTGTTCATCCCGGTGGCCGACGCGGCGGTCAACGGACTGACGCTCGCCCTGCTGGGCGGGGGAGCGGTGTGCTTTACCTTGGCCGTGCTCCTGCTGGGCCGGATTCCCGCCAGGGCCGCCGCGCCGAACGGCACGCCGGGCGCCCCCGGCGGGCCATTGCCACAGGCGCCTTTAAGTGCCAATGTCGAACCATGACGGAGAACACGGTATCCACGGAAGACACCTTCAGTCCGGACGTCACCACCATCCGGAACGATGACCTCCACCGCTACGAACTGCGGGTGGGCGGGAAGCTGGCAGTGGAGTCGCGTTTCGTGGACAGACCGGGGCATGTGGACTTCATCCACACCGACACGGCGAAGGAATTCGCCGGGCAGGGGCTGGCAAAGGTGCTGGCGCATTTTGCCCTCGACGACGTTGTCTCCTCGGGGAAGCGGATCATCCCGCATTGCCCGTTCATCTACGGCTACCTGAAAAAGCACGACGCGTACGGCCAGTTCATCGACTGGCCCGAGCAGCCGCCCACGGACGAGGTGACCGCCTCCTAGCGGAATGCCTAGGCGTCGAACTACCTAGGCGTCGAACTGGCGGAGCGGCCTAGCTATCGAAGTGCGTGGATGGCGTTTCCGGGGCGAATGATTCCACAACCTTTTCCGCCACGACCCGGAGCTTCTGGTTCCGGCTGCTGGACGCCCTGGTGAGGATGGCCATCGCTTCCGCCTGCGAGCAGCGGTTCTGGCCCATGATGATGCCTGCTGCGAGATCGATGACGGTGCGGGATTCCATGGCGGACCGCAGGTCCGCAGCCAGTTGCTGCTGGACGCCGATCCTGACCGCAAGGCGAAGCGCCCTCTCCGCCTGCGAAGCGAACAGTTCAGCCTTCAGGATCGACGCGGCGTCGAAAACGTCCGCGGCCGGGGCGAACACGTTCAGTGCAGCGGCGGCGCCTGTGTCCAGGGTGAGCGGGACGCCCAGTACGCTCAGGCGCCCCAGCGAGGCAATGGCACGGCCGTATTCCGGCCAGCGAGGGTCGGTGCGTGTATCCGGGACCAGCACCGTGGTGCCCGTGGACATCGCGTGGAGGCAGGGACCCTCGCCGTAGTTGTGCTGGATCTCGTCGAAGAGGCGGGCCTCCGGGTCGCTCCAGGCAGCCGTTGTGGTGCGGTGGTGGCGGCTCAGGGTAACGGCGCACGAGACCTCCTGCCCGAGGCTGCGCGAGAAGGAACTGGCGGACAGCTCGCAGAGTTCCGCGAGGAATGCGTTGACGTCCTGGCTGCTGATGACCAGATCCTGCAGCTGTTCGGCCACGGATGTGCCCAGCGTGATCTCGTCCATCTTTCAAGTCTAGTTGTGGCCGGCGGCGAATGACCCGGTGCCCTGAGGCCGGCTTGTGGCGCAGGCAACTAAATCGTATGGTTTAGGTGAGTTATGCAGCTGGCTCTTGGATGTCTCATTGGGAGAAGCTTTGAACCATAAGTTGCGTGTGCTGGTCCGTGTGGATATCGACCCCGGACGTGTGACCCTAGAGGTCGCCGGCTGCCTGACCCAAGCCAATTACCCCGTGCTGCTGCACATCATGCGCCGCGGACGCCGGCTCGCACCGGAGCAGGACATCACTGTGGACCTCCAGGGCGCGTCCCATCTTGACCCGGAAGTCCTGATGTACCTGCGCCACATCGCCGAACGCGAGGCCGAGGGCGGGCAGGGCGCCGAATCCAGCGAGAGCGCCGTCGAAGCTTTCCGGCTCACACTCGCCGAACCTGCGGAACTGCCGATCTGCCTTGAGCATGCCGGACTGGCGGGCGGCGAAGAAGCAACCCTGGACGGAAAGATCAACGCCCTCCTGGACGCTGACGCCGCCTCCGGTTTCGACATTGATGCAGTTCCGGCAGCTGCCGGGGAGCAGCGCACCATTGACGGCCTGGAGCTGTCCGAGTACCTCGAGGGGAACCTGGATCCCGCCTCGACGGTCCGGGCGTTGTCGGACGATGCCCTCGGCAAATTGGCCGATGCCCTTTACCGGCACCTTGACACCCGCAGCCCTTCCTTCGGGGCGCACACCTGGTACGAACTGGCGGCTGAGGAACTCCACCAGCGGCACCTGACGGAGCCCGAGGGTCCGTCCCAGGAGGAGATCGCCGCCAGTTGAGGCCGGCGCGGAAGGTCCAGGCCACGTCACCAGCGGCGTCGTGGTCCAACTGCCGTGTGTGCGGATAGTGTTGGACTGACTCAGGTCAGCCAGCCGGTCCTGCTCCATTGGTCTCACTTCGGAGCCGGAACCTCAACGGGCGGCTGACTGCACCGACGAGGACCCAGGGGGACATCCGGGCCATGACACCACGGCAGCTGACTATCAGGCTGATCGTTCTGGCCACCGCCATACTGGGCCTGAACTACATCATTTGGCGCTGGATGGTTTCCATCAACTGGGAAGCCTGGTGGATCGCGGTCCCGCTGGTCCTGGCGGAAACCTACTCCCTGGTGGACTCCTTGTTGTTCGGAGTCACCATGTGGCGCTACCGGCAGCGGGGCACGCCGCCCCCGCCGCCGGCCGGCCTGATGGTGGACGTGTTCATCACCACCTACAACGAGCCGCTGGACCTGGTCATGGGGACGGCGCGGGCCGCCAAAAACATTGAATATCCGCACAAGACCTGGATCCTCGACGACGGCAACCGGGCCGAACTGCGTGCCATCGCCGAAGCGGAAGGCATCGGCTGGATCACCCGTTCCGAGGACTGGGCCAACCGTCCCCACCACGCCAAGGCAGGCAACCTCAACAACGCGCTGCTCGCCACCGATGGCGAGTTCATGCTCATCCTGGATGCCGACCAGATCCCGGACCCGAGGATCCTTGACCATACGCTGGGTTATTTCAACGATCGCAGGATGGCCCTGGTCCAGACACCACAGGTGTTCGTCAACGTCCCGCCCAATGATCCGCTCGGCAGCCAGGCGCCGCTGTTCTACGGCCCCATCCAGCAGGGCAAGGACGGCTGGAACGCTGCGTTCTTCTGCGGTTCCAACGCGATTATCCGCCGGGAAGCGCTGATGCAGCTGGGTGTCATGCGGTACGTCTCGGAAACGGAGCTGGCACTGAACAAGGCGCTTCGGACGGCGGACAAGGTGGTGGCCAAGGCCCGACGCCAGCTTGGCCCCGGCCAGGAGCGCCTGGCGGCCGCGCTGTCCACCGTGGCCACCGACCTGCAGCAGGTCCGGCGTGAGCTGAGCGACGGGCAGGCCATTGCCGATGTCACGTACCGGTTCCAGGAGCGTGTGGACGCCGTGGCCAGGAACCTGGTGGCGGAAGACTTCGCGGCGCTGCATGCGGAGCTGAATTCCATTGAGGGGCTGTCCCGGACCATCGACGTCGACGGTTCGCTCGCCGTCGTCGACGACGTTGCGCTGGACAGGCTCTCGCAACGCGACTGGTCCCCGCTGGGAGCGGTGGAAACCGTCCGCGTGCTGATCGAGTCGGTCAACGCCGAGAAGGCCGGCGAGGCGCAGGCACTCATGCCGCTGGCCACCATTTCGGTCACCGAAGACATGGCCACGTGCATGCGGCTGCATTCCCTCGGCTGGGAATCCGCCTACCATCACGAAAAGCTGGCCGACGGACTGGCCCCCGAGGACCTCGACTCGATGCTGACGCAGCGGCTCCGGTGGGCGCAGGGCACCATGCAGGTCATGTTCCGGGAGAACCCGCTCCTGCAGAAGGGGCTAAGCCTGGCCCAGCGGCTGATGTACCTGGCCACCATGTGGAGCTACCTCGCCGGATTCGCCGCAGTGGTCTACATCGCTGCCCCGGTCATCTACCTCACCCTGGGAATCCTGCCGGTGCAGTCCTTGAGCAACGAGTTCTTCCTCCGGCTCATCCCCTTCCTGGTGGTCAACCAGATCCTGTTCTGGGTGGTGGGGCGCGGCGTGAAGACGTGGCGCGGCCAGCAGTACTCCCTGGCCCTTTTCCCCACCTGGATCACGTCCGTCACCTCCGCGTTCGGGAACGTGTTCCTGGGCCGGGACCTGGACTTCCGCGTGACACCCAAGACGCTGCAGGCACGCAACCGGCTGCCGTGGCACCTGGTCCGGCCGCAGCTGATCGCCATGGCCGTCCTGGTCCTGGCGGCACTGGTGGGCGTCATCCGGCTGCTGCTGGGCCAGGGGGACCTCCTGGGCAGCTCGGTGAACTTTGTGTGGATTGCCTTTGACCTGCTGATCTTCAGTGTGGTCGTCGAGGCCGTCCGCTACCCCGGCTACGATGCATGGCTGGACGGCAACAAGTCGCTGGACAACAAAAAGAAAGAGGAACTTCCGTGATCGAATTCAACAATGAAACCCTGGCCAACGGCGTGGGCGTGATCCGTCCCGTAGGCCGGCTCAATATGGTGTCCGCCCCGCACCTGGGGGCCAACATCGATGCGCTCATCGGCGACGGGACGGTGCGTCTGGTGGTTGACCTGGCCGGCACTGATTTCATCGACTCGTCCGGACTGGGCGCCTTGATTACCGGGCTGAAGAAGACGCGGCAGGCCGGCGGCGACCTCCGGCTGGCCAACCCCACGGCGCAGATCACGGCGGTCCTGGAAATGACAAACCTGAACAAGGTGCTGCAGCCGGTCGCTTCGGTGGACGGGGCCTATTGATGAGCCGCCAGTTCGGCCTGCGCGCCGCCGCCGTTCCCGAAAGCCTGGAGCTGATCCATGGGCTGCTGGAGGACGTCTGGGCCGGTGAACCCGGGATTGAATCCATGGACCGTATCCGGTTCGAGACGGCGCTCATCGAGGTGGCGTCCAACATCATTGAGCACTCCCAGCCTGCCGGGAGCGACCCAGTACGGTTCGTCCTGGCGGTGGAATGCGAACCGGAACGGCTCTATGCAGAATTCACGGACAACGCCAAGCCGGCCGGAATCGACCTCGCAGCCGCTGAACTGCCGGATGACATGTCCGGAAGCGGGCGCGGGCTTGCCCTTGCCAAGGTGGCGCTGGACCAGTTTTCCTACGCCAAGGAGGACGCCGGAAACCGGTGGACCCTGCTCTGCCGGCGCAGGTCGACAGCCACCGCCGCGCCCTAAGCCCCGCACTAAGGGGCGAATTCTGCCGCAACGCCGCTTCCAGCGACAGTCAATGACGCTCCGTTGAGCTTCGAAAACCCCGAAAATCCGCCAATTCAGTAATTAGCTCACAAAAGTTTGACTAAAAGGTTCACCTAAGTAAGGCTTGCCTTGCTACGTTAGCGCGCCTCCAAACGCCTACCAAAGGAAAACCTTGTGACGCTGTTGCCCCGTGTGGACGAGAAACCCCTGGACCTGCCTGCCCCGACCGGCGGGCACGATTTCGGCTCCCGGGTGGAGCTCGCCCTCGCCGCCACCAACCACCTCTTCAACTCCCGAAATGCGCCCCGCTACGTGGCGCAGGTGCTCCAGGGGGTCAATGCCGTGGCTACCAAACTGGAGCGGACCACCCGGCCCTTTACCGGCGTCGGGCCCCAGGAACTCAAGGCGCGCGTCGGCGCCGTCGACCTGGATTCCCCGCTGCCGGACACCGCCGCCGCGCTGGCGGAACTTGAAGAGGTGTACCTGCAGGACGCCGTGTACTTCCACGATGCCAAGTACGCCGCCCACCTGAACTGCCCCGTAGTCATCCCGGCGCTGGTGGGGGAGAGCATCCTCTCCGCCGTGAATTCCTCCATGGACACCTGGGACCAGAGCGCGGGCGCCACCATGATCGAGCGCCGGCTGATCGACTGGACCGCGGGGCGGCTGTCCCTGGGCGCCGGCGCGGACGGCGTGTTCACCTCCGGCGGGAGCCAGTCCAACTTCCAGGCCCTGCTCATCGCCCGCAACCATGCCGTGGCCGGACTGCGGACGCTGCCGGGAAACGCATCCCTCCGGCTGCCGGGCCTGCTGGACAAGCTGCGGGTCTTTACATCCGAGGACAGCCACTTCAGCATCCGGAAGTCAGCATCGATGCTGGGACTCGGGTACGACGCCGTCGTACCGGTGGCGTACGGGGCGGACCACCGCATGGACCCCGCCGCACTGGCGAGCGCCCTGGCGCAGGCGGCCGATGCCGGGCTGGTACCGATGGCCGTGGTGGGAACCGCCGGGACCACGGACTTCGGAGCGGTGGATCCGCTCCCGGAACTGGCGGCCCTGGCAAAGGCCTACGGCGCATGGTTCCACGTGGATGCTGCCTACGGCGGCGGCCTGATGCTGTCCGGCCGCTACGGACACCGGCTGGACGGAATCGGCCTGGCTGACTCGGTCACCGTGGATTTCCACAAAACGTTTTTCCAGCCCGTCAGCTCCAGCGCCCTGCTGGTACGGGACCGGGCCATGCTGCGGCACGTGACCTACTACGCGGACTACCTCAACCCGGAAAGCGCGGCCCTGGCGGACATCCCCAACCAGGTGGACAAGAGCATCCAGACCACGCGCCGCTTCGACGCCCTGAAGCTCTGGCTCACGCTCCGGATCATGGGGGCGGACGCCGTGGGCGCCCTGCTGGACGAGGCGATCGACCTTGCCGCCCGCACCGGACGGGCCCTGGACGCGGACCCCGACTTCGAGCTGGCCGCCGCGCCGCAGCTGAGCACGCTCGTGTTCCGCTACCGCCCGGTCCAGCCTGACGGCACCCGCCTGGCAGAAGACGATGCGGACACCCTCAACCCGGCAATCCGGGCTGCGGTATTTGCCTCGGGCGAGGCGGTGGTGGCGGGAACCAGGGTGGCTGGCAGGCATTACCTCAAGTTCACGCTGCTCAACGCTGAAGCCACTCCGGAAGACATCAACGCGATCATCGGGCTGCTCCGCAGTACCGGCGAAGCGCTGCTTGCCGGGCAGGAGGCGGCGGCGTGAGCGGCGCACACATCTTTGACGTCGCCGGTATCGGCGTCGGGCCTTTCAACCTGGGGCTCGCCGCGCTCGCGGAGCCCGTGGACGGACTGGATGCGGTGTTCCTGGAACGCCGCGACTCGTTCGACTGGCACCCGGGCATGATGCTGGAACCGGCCCACCTGCAGGTCCCGTTCATGGCGGACCTGGTGACGCTCGCCGACCCCACGTCGCCGTACTCGTTCCTGAACTTCCTCAAGCAAACGGGCCGGCTGTACCGCTTCTACATCCGGGAAAACTTCTACCCGCTGCGCGCCGAATACAACCAGTACTGCCAGTGGGTGGCCGGCCAGCTCAGTTCCGTGCGGTTCGGCACGGACGTCCGCGAGGTCACGTACGACGACGGCGTGTACACGCTCTCCGTGGACGGCCCCGCGGGGCCGGAGGTGCTGCGCGCACGGCGGCTGGTGCTGGGCACCGGCACGTCACCGTACGTGCCGGCAGCCTGTGGCCGCATAGTGGACGCGGCGGCCAACGGCAGCGGGGGGCTGGTCCTCCACAACGCCGAGTACCTGTCGAGGAAGAGTGAACTGCAGCGGCAGCGGAGCATCACCATCGTGGGCAGCGGCCAGAGTGCGGCGGAAATCTACTACGAGCTGCTGCAGGAGATCGACGTCCACGGGTACCAGCTCAACTGGGTCACCCGGTCCGGCCGGTTCTTCCCGCTGGAGTACACCAAGCTGACCTTGGAGATGACCTCGCCCGAGTACGTGGACTACTTCCACGGGCTCCCGCAGGAGCAGCGGGACGGCCTCATCAAGAGCCAGAAGAACCTGTACAAGGGCATCAACTCCGAGCTCATCGACGCCATTTACGACCTCCTGTACACCAAGAGCCTCTCCGGGCTGGTGGACACGCGGCTGCTGACGCACTCGGCGCTGACCGGCGCATCGTGGGACCCGGCCGCCGGTTCGCACACCCTCCGGTTGCGGCACGGGGAGCAGGGGGCGGACTACTCGCTGGACACCGAAGCGGTGGTCCTTGCCACCGGCTACGGCTACCGCGAGCCGGAGTTCCTGGCCGGGGTGCAGGGCCGGATTGCCAGGGACACCAGCGGCAGGTTCGCCGTGGAGCGCAACTACAGCACCGGCGTCGAACCCGGCGAAATCTTTGTCCAGAACGCCGAACTCCACACCCACGGCTTCGTCACGCCGGACCTGGGCATGGCGGCCTACCGCAACTCCTGCATCCTGCGCGAGATCTGCGGCCGCGAGGTCTATCCCGTGGAACGAAGCATCGCCTTCCAGCAGTTCGGGGCGCCGGCGATGGCAGAGCCGGTCATGGCCGGGGCCGCAGGAGTACGCGCATGAGCTTCACCTTCCGCTGCTTCGACCCCGACGCCGACGCCCGACTCCTCCACAGCTGGGTCACCCGGCCCTATGCCTCCTTCTGGGGGATGCAGTCCGCCACCGTGGCGGACGTTGTGGCGGAATACTCGAAGATCCAGTCCAGCGGGCACCATCATGCCCTGTTGGGGCTCGACGACGGCGTCCCCGCCTTCCTGATGGAGGAGTACCTCCCGGTCCGCTCGCCGCTGGCGGGCCTGTACGCCGTGCAGCCGGGCGACATCGGCATGCACCTGCTGGTGGCCCCGCCCGCCGGCCCGCCGCGCACCGGCTACACCGCAGCGGTGATGGAAGCGGTCCTGGACCGGCTCTTCGCCAAGGACAGGGTGGAGCGCGTTGTGGTGGAACCGGACGCCCGGAACCATAAAATCCACGTCCTCAACGAGCGGCTGGGCTTCCGGCCTGCCGGAGAGGTGGCCCTGCCGGACAAGCAGGCCCTCCTCAGCTTCTGCACGCGGGAGGCCTTCCACACGGCCCGCGCAGCCCTCCATTCACCCCCGGGGCACCAGTCCCCGATCCGCCAGTCCCCGATCCGCCAGTCCCCGATCCGCCAGGGAGTATCACGATGACCACCGCTGACCTTGAATCCGTCCTCGCCGCAGGTAACGCCGCAACCCACCTCACTCCGGAGCGCTGGGACGCGGCCAACCGGCACCTCGTCCGCAAAGCGCTCGCCGAGTTCGCCCACGAGCGCATCCTCAGCCCGGAGCGGACCAGCGCCGGCGACAACGCCGGGCCCGGTGACGGGGACGGCGCCGGGTCCGCGTCACAGCTCCACGCCTACCGGGTGCTGAGTGACGACGCATCCGTCGAATACCGGTTCTCCGCCAGGATCCTGCACCTTGAGCACTGGTCGGTCGACGCCGCCTCCATCACCTGCAGCCGCGACGGGCAGGACGCACCCCTGGACGCGCTCCGGTTCATCACTGAATTCCACAACACCCTGGGGATCCGGCAGGAGATGCTCCCGGTCTACCTGGAGGAGGTCAGCAGCACCCTTTCGAGCCATGCCTACAAGCAGTGGGCCGGGCAGCCGTCGTCCGCCGAACTGGCGGCCGGTGTGACCCGCGGGGCAGACGCCGCCACGGACTTCCAGGCCATTGAACGGAGCATGACCGAGGGCCACCCCTGCTTCGTGGCCAACAACGGCCGGCTGGGCTTCGGCATCAGCGACTACCGTGCCTTTGCCCCGGAAGCCGGCGCCCCCGTGCAGCTGGAGTGGATTGCGGTGCGCCGGAGCAAGGCAGTGTTCACGTCCAGCGCCGGACTGGACTATGCCGCCCACCTTGAGGCCGAACTCGGGGCCGGCGCCCTGGCCTTCTTCGACGCCGAGCTCGGCGCCCTTGGCCTGGACCCCGCGGGGTATTTCTTCATGCCCGTGCACCCGTGGCAGTGGGAAAACAAACTGACTGTGACCTTCGCGGCCGACATCGCCCGGCAGCACATCGTCCACCTCGGGATCGGCGCAGACAGCTACCAGGCCCAGCAGTCCATCCGGACCTTCTTCAACACCACCGCGCCGGAAAAAACGTACGTCAAAACGGCCATGTCGGTCCTGAACATGGGCTTTATGCGGGGGCTGTCGCCGCAGTACATGAAGGCCACGCCGGCCATCAATGACTGGCTCCAGGAGCTGATCCGCAGCGACGCGGCCCTCCAGGACCGCGGGCTGGCATTGATCCGGGAGGTGGCCGCCATCGGATACCACAACGAATACTACGAAGCGGCCGCGGCCAAGGAATCGCCCTACCGGAAGATGCTGTCCGCACTGTGGCGGGAAAGCCCCCTGCCGCTGCTGGCAGACGGACAGCAGCTGGCCACCATGGCCTCGCTCCTGCACGTCGATGCGGCCGGCAAGCCCATGGTGTCCGCGCTGATCGAACAGTCCGGACTGGAGCCCGGGGAATGGCTCCGGCGATACTTCGAGGCGTACCTTGTTCCGCTGGTCCACTGCCTGTACCGCTACGAACTGGCCTTCATGCCGCACGGCGAGAACGTGATCCTGGTGCTCCAGGACGGTGTGCCGGTGCGGGCCGTCATGAAGGACATCGCCGAGGAAATCGTGGTGATGGGAGACCGGCTCGAGCTGCCGGAAGCCGTGTCCCGGATCAAGGTGGACATTCCCGACGGCGAGAAGGTCCTTGCCATCTTCACCGATGTGTTCGACTGCATCTTCCGGTTCCTCGGCGCCCTCCTCGAGGAAGACGGCGTCCTCAGCGGCGGGGAGTTCTGGCGCACCGCGGCCGAAGCCATCCGCGATTACCAGGCCGGGCACCCGGAACTCGCGGACCAGTTTGCCCGCCACGACCTCTTCGCGGCGGATTTCCAGTTCTCCTGCCTCAACCGGCTGCAGCTGCGCAACAACCAGCAGATGCTGGACCTCACGGATCCGTCCGGAGGCCTGCAGATGGCGGGCAGGCTGGCGAACCCGCTGGCGGCGTTCGCCTAGGGTGGCTCCGGCCGGGCGGCCGGCGAGTCCCGTCGTCGAGGTGGCATGTCACGGCAGTCCCAGGCTTCACCACTGCCGCGACCTGCCATCTCGGCGCGCGCGCCACTAGGCTTCTGCCATGACCGCACAAGTTCCCGGAACCACCGCCCTGATCACCGGCGCCACGGCGGGCATCGGCGCCGAGTTCGCCCGCCAGCTCGCAGAGCAGGGCCACCACGTGGTGCTGGTGGCCCGGGACGCGGAGCGGCTGCGGGCCGCCGCGCACGAGCTGGAGAACAACTACAGCATCACGGCCGAGGTGCTTAGCGCGGACCTGACGGACGACGCCGGCGTGGCCGCCGTCGTCGAACGCCTTTCCGATCCGTCCCGGCCGGTGGAAATCCTGGTCAACAACGCGGGGACCGGGTTGCTGAAGCCCTTCGACCAGAACAGCCTGGACGAGGAACGCAGGCACCTGCGGCTGCATGTCCAGGCGCCGCTGGAACTGTGCCACGCCGCCCTGCAGGGGATGCTGGCGCGCGGTTCGGGCCGGATCATCAACGTGGCCAGCGTTGCGGCGTTTGCCAACCGGGGGAGTTACTCGGCAGCGAAGGCCTGGCAGGTGACGTTCAGCCGGTGGGCCAACCTGGCCTACGCCGGCAACGGGGTGAAGGTGACGGCGGTGTGCCCCGGCTTTACCCAGACCGAGTTCCACGACCGCATGGGCATGGATAAGACCGTGGCCCCGCGATGGCTGTGGCTGCACGCCGACCGGGTGGTCCGGGAAGGCCTGGCGGACAACGAACGCGGCCGCGCGGTGTCCATCCCCACCAAGCGGTACAAGCTGGTTGCGGCGGTGTCCCGCGCATTGCCGGCACGGTTCACGTCGGGCCCGCCGCGGCGGCCTGTGCACGAGGGCTCCGCCGGCGCCGGATCAGCACAATAACCGCAATTCCGATGACCGCGCCCACCACGGTTTCCACGGCACGTTCCGTGATGAGGATACGGGGGTCAGCCGGGGCGGCGAGCTGCGTCATCAGCAGGATCACGGGGGTGAAGGACACCATGGCCAGGCCGTAGTGGCGGGTCATGAAAAGCTCGGTGGTGAACTGGAACACGATGACCAGCAGCGCCAGCACGGCGGCTTCCGCTCCGGGAAACAACCGCAGCGGGGCCCAGGGGCCCGGGAGAAGCACGACGGCGACCAGCCCCAGCCCGAGGAAGGTCCCCATCATGCGGTGGAGACCGCGGTGCACGCTGCTGGGCAGGTCGGCTCCGGCGAGCGGAACGGCTGCAGCGGCCATGGCCCAGTGCGGGTGGCCGCTGCCGCTGAGGACGCCTATGGTGCCTGCGGAACCTACCGCCATGACGTACCGGGCCGCATGGATCAGTGCAGCCTGCCTGCGCGGTCCGCTGAGGGGTTCTGCCGTCCGGGCGGCGCCGGGCTGCCACGTCCGGCCGCGGACCCAGCCGCCAAAGCCGATCATGATGGAAAAGGCCGCGGACGCGGCGGCGATGAGAACGGCTGCGAACCAGGGCACCGTGGTGGGGACGGAAGCGCACGCACCCAGCGCAAGGATGCCGAAGAACGGGCCGTTGGGCTTCAGGTTTACCCGGTCGGAGAACATCGAGCCGACGCCGGCCAGAACGGCTTCCACGCCCACCAGCCACCACGAGTGCAAGTGGTTGACGGAGAGGAAGACGCCCACGCCCACGCCACCGAGCAGGACCAGGGCGGCCTGGGCCTGGTGCGTGAGGCGGAGCTGGTGGGGCTCGGAACGTCCGTACATCCCGGTCAGGGCCCCGAACACGGCATAGATGATCAGGTCCGGGCGGCCGAGGAAGAGGAGGGCCAGCGAGGGGACGGCCACGCTGACCGCCACGCGCAAGGCGGACAAATGATCATTGTTGGCCGGGCCGAGGCTGTGCAGGGTGCGCAGGTGCCGGAGGAGGGCTTCGTTCACAGGTCCCTCCGATCTTCCGTGCTGTGGTTCGTCAGAGCTGTCGTCTGTGCGTTCTTCCGCCAAAAAGTCTGCCAGACGCGCGGGAGGCCTGCTTTGCACGCTGTCACAAACGAACATCGTGCAAAGCAGGCCTCATCGGGCGGGGCTCCGGACTACAAGGTCAGGCCTTCGCAGGAACCTTTTCGGTTTCCCGCAGTTCGTCTTCAAACGGCATTTCGTCGAGGTTGATCAACGGGTTCTCGTCCTGGGTGGCCACGAGTTCCTGGGCCTCAGCCTTGGTGTCCACGCTGGGCATGGAACCCGGCAGGGGCCGGTTGGCCGATTCCTTCAGGAAGTAGATGGCCACCGCACCGATGGCCGAGGTGGCCATCAGGTAGTACGCGGGCATCATGTCGTTGCCGGTTGCGGTGATCATCGCCGCGACAATGAACGGCGTGGTGCCACCGAAGATCGCCACGGAGAAGTTGTACGCGATGCCCATGGCGCTGTAACGGCTGGACGTGGGGAACTGGGCAGGCAGGGCCGATGCCAGGTTGGCCACGTAGAACGTGACCGGGAAGGCGATCAGTGCAAGGCCGGCCAGAGTCGACCAGATTTCGCCGACGCCGATCAGCAGGAAGGCAGGTGCTGCCAGCACGATGGTGCTTACGGCGCCGATCCACAGGACAGGGCGGCGTCCGATGCGGTCGGAAAGCTTGCCGGTCAGCGGAATGCACAGGCTCATGACCACCAGCACGGGGATGGTCAGCAACGTGCCGTGAACGGGATCGTAGCCCTTGGACTCCGTGAGGTAGGTGGGCATGTAGGACGTGAGCGCGTAGCCTGCGGTGTTCGCGGCGGCCACCAGGATCATGGCCACGATAATGGGCCGCCAGTTCGCCTTCACAACACCCACCGGGCCCTTGGCGGCAACATCCGAGGACTTGGCCGCTTCCTTGCCGAGCTCTTCCTGCGCGTCCAGGGTTGCCTGGAACTGCGGGGATTCCTCAATCTTGCTCCGGAAGTACACCGCGATGAGGCCCAGCGGACCTGCGAGGAGGAACGGAATACGCCAGCCCCACTCCTCCATGGCAGCCTGGCCCATGGTCAGCTGGAGGGCTGACACGAGGGCGGCACCCATGGCAAAGCCGAGGTAGCTTCCGAGGTCAAGGAAGCTGGCGAAGAAGCCGCGGCGCTTGTCCGGGGCGTACTCGCTCACGAAGGTGGTTGCTCCGGCGTACTCGCCGCCGGTGGAGAAGCCCTGCACGATCTTGAGCAGCACCAGCAGGGCAGCCGCCCACAGTCCGATCTGCGCGTAGCCGGGGAGGAGGCCGATGGCGAACGTACTTGCCGCCATCAGCATCAGGGTTGCTGCCAGGACCTTCTGGCGCCCCACCTTGTCACCGAACCAGCCGAAGATCACTCCGCCAAGCGGGCGGGCGATAAAGGTGGCGGCAAACGTGCCCAGCAGGAACAGCGTCTGCGTGGACGGATCGGATTCCGGCAGGAACACCGGACCCATGGTGGTAATCAGGTAGCCGAACACTCCGACGTCGTACCATTCCATGGTGTTGCCCACGATGGTTCCGCCGAGTGCTTTCTTGAGCATCGGCTTGTTGACGACGTTGACGTCGGAGACTTTGAGTCTGCGGCGAGGCAACAGCCTCGGCTTCTTGGCGCTTTGGGGCGCCGCGCCCGGGGGCACAATATTGTCGGTTCCGCGGGCGTTGTTCGCGCCTGCTGAAGAGTCGGTCATGCTTCGGTCTGTGGGCATTTGGGCTTCTCCTGTGGAGGTCATTTGCTTGCGACTTGTAGCTGCCCCGCTCCGGGCAGGCTTTCAATTTTACGCGATTCCCATGGTGTTTCCGAGTTCGGTGGCGTATGATCCGGGCTTTCCGGCACCTGCCAGGGCCGGAAGCGGAAATTCTTTTGCGCTGTTTCACCGCGCCGTTACTGGAAATCCGGCGGCTTGGCGCATCGTTACCAAACCTTTTTCTCCGACCGGCCCAAAAAGCGCCCCAAAGCGCCGAAAAACTGCCTTTGCGGGCGCAGGCAGCACGCGTTCGCCCGGCGCCGGAATCCATCCCAAACGGGGGGTTCCAACGGGCCGGATCACTGTCTAAGGTTGAGCCATGGGAACACTGATCTTTGGATAGGCCCGCGGCCGTCAGCGGTTGTACCTGCTGGCCTGTCCCGCCTGCCGCATCCACCGGCCCACGCTAGCTGAGGCGAACCTCCGCATTGATCCCCTCCGGCGACCCCCGCCGTCGTCGATTCTCCATGGCGATCTTCCAGCGTGCGCGTCCGAACCTCATCACCGCCACCCGATTCCGTCCCACAAGGAGAGCTTCCGTGACCGACAAAACCAACAGCAAGAACGCCGAGCCCGCATCAGACCCGAAGACACGGGCGCCGGAGGCCGAGGGGGTCAAGTCCAGGCTGACGGACGCCCAGCGGGAAATGCTCGCCAGCAAGTCCCGTGGGGGCGCCGGATCGAAGAGCGTTTCGCACGGCCACAAGCCCACGCATGCAAGCGGCAAGCAAGGCCCTGTCCAGAAAAAAGTCCGCTGGTAGGTCCTGCAGACAAGCAGTTTCTGCAGACCTAGTATTGGTGGACACTTCATTTCAACGCGGAAAGGAAGAGCACAATGGCTGAGAAAAATCCTGGGGGACAGCTCGAGCCGGAACTGGCCAGCCACCTGGCCGAGTCCATGGACGAGGCGCCGGCGCCGGAGTTCACGGCCCCCGCCGGCCCGGTTAACGGCGGCAAGCAGTGGCCGGACGGCAACGGCAAACGCCGTCATCCCAAAGAGCGCGGCACCGCTCACGGACGGATGGGCCATGAGGCAGCGGTCACCGCGGTCCACCGGACCGGCCGGCCACAAATGCCGCACTCCTCGTAAACGCGCAGCCGGGCGACACCTGTTCCAGGTGTTGCCCGGCTTTTTCGTGTGTCTTCCGGTGCCCGCGGGCGTGCCCGAATGTCCGGGCGGGCCGGGACACCCGGGCGGGCCGGGACACGGCGTCAGCCGGACTCTGCCACGACCTCGTTAGCGTTTTTGTCCAGGCGCCAGCCGCGCCACACCGGGTGCCGGAGCTTCCCGCCGCCGGTCCACTCCCCGAAGGTCACCTCGCCCACCAGTTCAGGGGTTACCCAGTGCGCGTCGGAGGCATCCGCGTCAGGTACCTCCGTGAACGGAGAGGTCTTCCTCGCCAAGGTGTCCATCTGCAGCCGCAGTTCCTGTAGCTCCCGGTCGCTGAAGCCGCTGCCCACGCGTCCCACATACCGCAGGGTGGCGCCGTCGGGGATGCCCACCAGGAGCGACCCCACGGAGTTTTGCCTTGACCCCTTGCCGGGGCGCCAGCCGCCCACCACCACTTCCTGGGTGCGTTCGAACTTTAGCTTCAGCCACGACCTGCTGCGTTCGCCGCTGACGTAGCGGCCGTCAATGCGTTTGGCCATGATCCCCTCAAGGCCCAGTTCCCTGGCGCTTTCCAGGAGGTCCTCCACCTCGTGGTCCAGGACCTCCGACAGGTGCACCGGACGGCCTTGCGGCCAGTCCAGCTGCTCCAGGCGGGCCCGCCGTTTCCTGAGCGGCGTCAGGCGGAGGTCTTCACCTGCGACGGACAGCAGGTCGAACACCATCAGCTGCACCGGCGTGGCGGCCCGGGCCCTGGCGACGTCGGCCGCTTTGGTCAGTTTCATCCGCGTCTGCAGCAGCCCGAAATCGGGCCGCCCGGAAGGCCCGACGGCGACGATCTCGCCGTCGGCGATGAAGCTTTGCTCCGGCCAGCAGGTGCGGTCCGTCAGTTCCGGGTAGCTTGCGGACACGTCGTTGCCGTTGCGGCTGATGAGCCGGATCCTGGTGGCGTCGGCAACAACGAGCGCCCGCACGCCGTCCCACTTCAGCTCGAACTGCCAGTCCATGCCGCGAAGATCCGCGGTGGTCCCGGCACCAGCCAGCATTGGCGAGATGTCAGGTGAAAAGGTCAATGAGGAGTCGGGCGTGGCATCAGGTGAGGGATCCGACCGGGCATCAGCCGCTCCGTCCTGGTTCTTTGATGCTGACGGTTTCTTTGTTGCTGACGGGGCACGGGGTGCCGGCGGAGCTGCGTGCGGCTTGCGGTCCATCAGATGGATGAGCCACTGCGATTGTTCTGCCCCGTGCTGCTGATCGCTGTCGCGGCTGGTCCTGATCAGCGCAAATTTCTTCGTTCCTCCCAGGCCGCCGCCGTCGGCCCCCGTGAGGGTGGCGATGACTTCCTTGCCCGCGATCCACTTGTCGCATTCGTAGTACCCGTGATCCCAGATGCTGACGGTTCCGGCGCCGTACTGGCCTTTGGGGATGGTGCCGGCGAAATCGAGGTAGTCCATGGGGTGGTCCTCGGTCTGGACGGCGAGGTGGTTCTGGGTCCCGCTGGCGGGTACTCCCTTCGGAAGGGCCCAGGACACCAGGACGCCGTCGCGCTCCAGCCGGAAGTCGTAGTGCAGGCGGCTGGCGTGGTGCTCCTGGATGACGAAGCGCTCCCTGATGGTGCCCGCGCCAGGGTCTGCCCTGTGCCGGTCCGCGCTGAACGGTTCCGGTGTCCCTCCCGGATCCCGCATGGAGCGGTACTTTTCCAACCGCGGGTCCCCGCTGCCGCCGTCGGCCGTTCCATGTCCTGCCTCGCCGCCGGACCGGCCGCCCGAACCGGCGGTATCGCTGCCCGGATGGTCCTGCACATGGCCGCCGCCCGCGGAGACCGCCGCGAACGGATCCTTGCCGTCCTTCACGCGCCGCATGACCTCCCGGTAGTCCAGCTGCTTCAGCTTCGGGGAGGCCAGCTCGCGCCAGGTCCGCGGGGCGGCCACCGTGGGGCGGAGCCGGCCGCGAAGGGAGTACGGGACAATCGTGGTCTTCGCTGCATTGTTCTGGCTCCAGTCCACCAGCACTTTTCCTGTCCGGAGCGTCTTCTTCATGTCGCTGACGGCAAGGTTCGGGTGGTCCGCCTCCAAGGCGCGGGCAAGTTCATGGGCGAAGTCGGAGATCTGGTCCGAGCCCTGCGTGCCGTCGAGGCCGGCATAGAGGTGGATGCCCTTGCTGCCGCTGGTCACCGGCACAGGGTCCAGGCCAACGTCCTTCAGGATGGCGCGGGCAAGCCGGGCCACTTCGACGCACTCCGCCAGGCCGGCGCCCTCGCCGGGATCCAGGTCCAGCACCAGCCGGTCCGGGTTCATAGGATTCCCGTGCGGGTCCACGCGCCACTGGGGGACGTGGATTTCCAGCGAACCCATCTGGGCCAGCCAGGTCAGCGTGGCGGCGTCATTGACCAGCGGGTACTGGTTGGTGCGCTCCTTGTGCCGGATGGAGGCGCGCGGAATCCAGCCCGGAGTGGATTCGTCCAGGTTCTTCTGGAAGAACATCTGGCCCGGAGCTTCGGCGGTGCCCACGCCGTTGACCCAGCGCTTCCGGGTGGCCGGCCGGTTTGCCGCGGCGGGGATCAAAACGGGTGCGACGGCGGCGTAGTACGCCAGGACGTCCGCCTTGGTGGTGCCGGTCTCGGGGTACATCACCTTGTCCAGGTTGGTGACCACCAGTTCACGGCCCTGGATCCGGACACGTTCCCTACTGCCGGCCAAAGGTCTTCACCTCCGGGCAACTGTGATGTTCACTTGATCCATGAGAGCCATCTGGAAAGGCGCTATCGCATTTGGGCTGGTCAACGTGCCGGTCAAGGTCTACAGCGCCACCGAGGACCACGACATCGGGCTCCACCAGGTCCACAACGCCGACGGCGGGCGAATCCGCTACCAGCGCCGCTGCGAGGTGTGCGGCGAGATAGTTGACTATTCGGACATCGACAAGGCCTACGAGGAAGACGGCCGCACGGTGGTCCTGACCCGCGACGAGCTCAAGTCCATCCCGGCGGAGAGCAGCCACGAGATCGAAGTGGTGCAGTTTGTCCCCTCCGAACAGCTCGATCCCATGATGTTCGAGAAGAGCTACTACCTGGAACCCGATTCGAAGTCCCCGAAGGCGTACGTCCTCCTCCGACGGGCACTGGAGGACACCGACCGCGTGGCCGTGGTCCAGTTCGCGCTCCGGGAGAAGACCCGGCTCGGGGCTTTGCGGATCAAAGACGACGTCCTGGTGCTGCAGTCGCTGCTGTGGGCGGACGAAGTCAGGGAACCGGCCTTCCCCGCACTGGAGACCACCGTCCGGATCTCCGCCCAGGAACGCGAAATGTCCGCAGCCCTGGTTGACTCCATGGCCGGGGATTTTGAGCCCGGCCAGTTCACGGACGACTACCAGGTGCAGCTCCGTAAGCTCATCGACGCGAAGATCGAGCAGGGGGAGTCCCTGGACACGGAACAGACGTTCGGTGCCGAGGCGGCTGAAACCGGTGCCGGTGAGGTCATCGACTTGATGGAAGCGCTGAAGCGGAGCCTCGAGAAGAAGCGGGGCGGCGCCGCCGCGTCCGGGGACGACGACGCGGCCGACGGCGACGAGGCTCCGGCCAAGGCGACCCGCGCCAAATCCCCGGCCCGGTCCAAGGAAGGCGCCGCCAAGGCTCCTGCCAGAACGGCCGCGTCCAAGACGGCTCCTGCCAAAACGGCCACGTCCAAGACCGCCGCGTCCAAGACGGCTCCTGCCAAAACGGTCACGTCCAAGACGGCTACGGCCAGGACGGCCGGGAAAGCGGAGGATGCTGAACCGGCAGCCAAGGAACCGGCGAAAAGCCGGCGAAAAGGGGCCTGAGTTACAGTCACCCATTGCGGCCGCGGTCAGGAGTTTCTCAGAGCTGAGATGAGCTCACTCTTCTTCTTGGCGGAGTAACCCTTGAGTCCTATTTCCTTGGCTTTGGCTTTGAGCTGGGCGACCGTCCAGTCCTCGTAGTCACCCGACTTGCCGCCCTTGCGCCCCACCGCGGAGCGTCCCTTTTTTGCGGCGGCATTGGAAATGCGGGCCGCCTTCTGCTTCGACGCGCCGTCTTCCCGGAGTTCCTCGTACAGCTCAGGGTCCTTGAGGCTGGGGTTCTTTTTCTCAGGCATGATCAGCTCGGATCCGATGGTTCAGCGTCGTCAATGAAGGGGTCCACCCCTGCCGGACGCTGCGGGGAAGGGGTGGGTGTGTGCGGCGGCTGCGCAGGTGATGCGTGAGCGACGGCATCGTGTGCGTGGTGTGCGGGGGCGTTGGCGGCGAAGCCCGCCTCTTCCTCGGTTTCCTCGACTTCTCCGTGGTCCACGGCAGAACGCCAGGCGCCCGTTTCAATGCCGCGTGATTCGATGAACTGTTTGAACCGCTTGAGGTCGGCGCTGATCTGGTGGCTGTCCGCGTGCACCGCGGAGCCGGCTTTCTCCACCAGGCCTTCGGGCTCCCATTCCAGCGCCACGGTGACCCGGGTGTGATCGGGTCCGAGGGATTCGAAGGAGACCTCGCCGGCGTTGCGGGGCTTGTCCGTGCTCACCCAGGCGATTCGACGGTCCGGCAGTTGTTCGGTGATCTGCGCGTTGTATTCGCGCCTGACGCCGGCGATGTCCGTCCGGAAGTGCAGGGACGTCTCATCGATCTGCTCGACGGACTCCACGCCCCGCATGAACTCCGGGAATGACTCGAACTGGGTCCATTGGTTGTAGGCGGTGGACACGGGAACATCCACCTCGACGGTTTCGTGCAAAGTAGCCACTGTCTCATCCTCTTTCAGCCCGGGACGTGCCCCCGAATGGGTCTGTTGAACGGCGTGTCGCCACGTTGTCCACGCTAACGGGGCCGTCAGGCAAAAACAAGGAATGTACTAAGTTTGCTTAGTTCATCCTCCCCGGAGTAAAAACCGGGAGTTAAAAGCAGCGGCCGGCCCGTGCGCCGCCTGCCCTTGGAAGGGAGGTGGCGCAGCGTGCCGGCCGCTGGCTGCACTTTGCTGCCTGGTACTGCGGGCGGGCTGTCCTAGCTGTACTGCCCAGGGACGTTGGTTGGGTGAATGTGATGACGCGCTGGAGTCGTTGACTCATGGGTGAGGACCTCCGGTTGCACAGTGGAGTTGCTTAGACAACCGCTGAGGCGACCAGGAGGTCCTCAATGTCCCACGCTAATGCCGCTTTGACTCCACGCCAACGTTTACGGGTCGCGCGTCTGGTCATTGACCAGGGATGGCCGGTTTCCCGGGCCGCCGAACAGTTCAATTGCTCCTGGCCCACGGCCAAGCGCTGGGCTGAACGCTACGCTGCGATGGGCCAGGCAGGCATGAGGGACAGGTCCTCGCGCCCGCACCGGGTGGCGAACCGGACCCCACAGCAGCTCGTGCGCAAGGTCGTACACCTGCGCTGGAAGCAACGGCTGGGGCCGGTCGCGATCGGCGCGAAGCTGGCCATGCCGGCCTCGACCGTGCACGCGGTCCTGGTCCGCTGCCGACTGAACCGTCTGCACCACGTCGACAAACGCACTGGGGAAGTCATCCGCCGCTACGAGCACGACAAGCCGGGGGCGATGATCCACGTCGATGTGAAGAAGCTCGGCAACATCCCGGACGGTGGCGGCTGGCGCTACGTTGGCCGGCAGCAAGGCAAACAGAACCGCGCCACGACTCCGGCAAAGCCGCGAAGCAGCCACCACAACCCGCTGATCGGCACCGCCTACGTGCACACGGTCATCGACGACCACTCACGGGTGGCCTACGCCGAAATCCACGGCGATGAAACAGCTGCCACCGCCGTGGGAGTGCTGAAACGGGCCGTGTCCTGGTTCGCTGACCGCGACGTCACCGTCGAGCGGGTCCTCTCCGACAACGGATCAGCCTACAAATCCCACCTCTGGAGGGACACCTGCAGGGAGCTGAACATCAAGGCAAAGAAAACCCGCCCCTACCGCCCGCAAACAAACGGCAAGATCGAACGGTTCCACCGCACCCTCGCCGACGGATGGGCATTCAAACGCTTCTACGCCACAGAATCAGCCCGAAGAAACGCCCTCCCGGCATGGCTGCACCACTACAATCACCACAGGCCCCACACCGCAATCGGAGGCCACCCGCCCATCAGCCGATTAACCAACCTGCCTGGGCAGTACACCTAGCCCGCTGTGCTGCTACTCGGCGTCGTGATCTGTTTCCAGGATCTGGACCAGGTGGTCCAGGGCGGTGTCGGCGCCGTCGCCCTCGGCGCGGAGGACCACAACGTCGCCGTGCGAGGCGCCCAGGCTCATGAGGGACAGGATGCTGGCGGCGTCCATGGCCTCGTCGGCCGGCTCGCCCTGGCGGGCGATGGTGATCTCGTGCGGGTACTCGCCGGCGGCCTCGGCAAAGATGGCGGCGGGACGGGCGTGCAGGCCCACGCGGCTGGCGATGGTGGCGGTGCGTTCGAACATGTGTGCTCCTTGGATATCAGGTCGGGACAGGTGGTTGGTAAGGCTACCGGACCGGGTCAGACAGTTACTGGAACCGGCTCCACGGTATCAACGGACTTGCGGACGGCCCAGCGCTTGAGGGCGATCACTGCCAGGGCGGTGACGACGGTGCCGGCGAGGATCGAGACAACGAACATCAGGAAGTTGTCGATTGCGAAGAAGACGAAGAAACCGCCGTGCGGGGCCTTCGAGCCCACCGCGAACGCCATGGAGAGGGCACCGGTGACCGCGCCGCCGAGCATGCTGGCGGGGATGACGCGGAGCGGGTCGGCTGCGGCGAACGGGATGGCGCCTTCGGAGATGAAGGATGCGCCCAGGAGCCACGCCGCCTTGCCGTTCTCGCGTTCAGCCAGGCTGAAGCGCTTCTTGTCCAGGACGGTGGAGGCGAGGGCCATTGCCAGCGGCGGCACCATGCCTGCGGCCATGACGGCTGCCATGATCTGCCACGGTGCCTGGTTGTCCAGGGTTGCGGCGCCCAGGCCGGCGACGGCGAAGGAGTAGGCAACCTTGTTGACCGGACCGCCGAGGTCGAAGCACATCATGAGTCCCAGGATGACGCCCAGGGCGATGGCGCTGGCACCGGTGAGGCCGGAGAGCCAGTTGTTCAGGCCCACGGTGATGGCGACGATCGGGGCGCCCAGGATCAGGAACATCAGGCCCGAGGCAACGAGGGACGCGACCAGCGGGATGATGACCACTGGCATCAGGCCGCGCAGCCAGCGGGCCACCTGGATCTTGCCGATGGAATGGGCGATGTAGCCGGCCAGGAGGCCGCCCACGATACCGCCGAGGAAGCCTGCGCCCATGAACCCTGCGACGGCGCCGGCAACGAAGCCCGGTGCAATGCCCGGCCGGTCGGCAATGCCGTAGGCGATGTAGCCTGCCAGTGCCGGGACCAGGAAGCCGAGCGACAGGGCGCCGATCTTGAAGAGCACGGCACCAAGGTATGCGCCGAGCGGGCCCCATGCGTTCTCGGGGTATTCGGTGGGCAGGTTGAAGATGCTGTTCTCCACCACGATGGTGTCCGCGAACTGCGTGATCAGGTAGCCGCCCATCAGGAAGCCCAGCGCGATCAGCAGACCGCCGCCGGCCACGAACGGGATCATGTAGCTGACGCCCGTGAGGAGCGCTTTCTTCAGCTTCTGGCCGATGTGCTCGCCCTTTTCGGTGGCTTCGGCCTCGGCCTGCTCTTCTGCACCGAAGTGCGGAACCCGGCGGGCGTTGGGATTGTCAGCCGCGGCCAGTGCTTCCTGGACCATCTTGTCCGGTTCGTCGATGCCGCGCTTGACCGGTGCGTTGATAACCGGCTTGCCGGCAAAGCGCTCCTTGCCGCGGACGTCCACGTCCACCGCGAAGATCACGGCGTCGGCGGCTGCGATCACTGCGGGGTCCAGCGGCTTGGCGCCGGAAGAACCCTGGGTTTCCACCTGGAGGTCCACACCGACTTCCTTGGCGGCTGCGACCAGCGAGTCGGCAGCCATGTAGGTGTGGGCGATGCCGGTGGGGCAGGCGGTCACGGCGACGAGCCGCTTGGGCCCGCCGGAGCGGGCGCCGGTGGCGGCACCGGCGGACGGTGCCGCAGCCGCGGCTGTTGCCCCTGCTGCGGGTGCAGCTGCGGCCGCAGGCTTGTCAGCCAGGGCGCCTTCCACCAGTTCCACGATCTCGGCCTGGGTGCTTGCCGCACGCAGCGCGGCCGTGAAGTCCTTTTTGATCAGGGAGCGGGCCAGCTTGGACAGGAGCTTCAGGTGCTCCTGGTCCGCGCCTTCGGGGGCTGCGATGAAGAAGATCAGGTCCGCCGGGCCGTCTTTGGCACCGAAGTCCACCGGCTGTGAAAGCCGTGCCATGGCCAGGGTGGGCACCGTCACGGCCGTGGAGCGGCAGTGCGGAATGGCGATTCCGCCGGGCACTCCGGTAGCTGTCTTGGACTCACGGGCAAACGCGTCCGTGAAGAGGCCTTCCGCTTCGGTGGCACGTCCGTTGGCGGCAACCCTGCCGGCCAGATGGCGGATCACGTCCTCGGGCGAGTTGCCCAGGTTCTGGTCTAGCTCGACCAGATCAGTAGTAATGAGCTGAGTCACTGTCAGTCCTTCCGGAGGGCCGTGATGGTTACGGCATCAGGGGTGGTTTGGTGGACCGCCGGAACTGTGGAGCCCGGCAGGGAAGCGGCGGCGGCACCGTGTGCCACAGCCTGACGGAGGCAGTCGGCCGGGGCGGCGCCCTGGCTGGAGGCGAGCAGGTAGCCGGCAAGGGAGGAATCCCCCGCACCGACCGTGCTCACGGCTTTGACCGGCGGATGCGTGGCCAGCCACGCGCCGTCGGACGTTACGAGTACTGCACCTTTGGAACCGAGCGTTGCCAGCACGGCACCAACACCGGAGCGCACGACGGCGGCGGCGGCTGCCGCGGCAGCCTCCGGATCCGCTTCCAGTTCGTCAGCGGTGGACGCCGTGGCGAAACCGGCTGCGGCAGCCAGTTCAGCCAGTTCTTCGGCGTTGGGTTTGAGGAGGTCCGGCATGCCTGCCGCGTCGCCTGAGACGGCGGCGGCGAGGGGTGCGCCGGACGAGTCGACGGCGATGCGCGGGGCAGCACCGTCATTAGTGGAGCGAAGCCGCCGGGTAACGGTGGCGTAGAAATCGGCCGGAACCCCGGGTGGGAGCGAGCCGGCCAGGACAACCCAGCTGGCACCGCGGGACCGTTCCAGCAGCAGCCCGATCAAGGCTTCCTGCTGGTCTTCGCTCAGTATCGGGCCGGGTTCGTTGATTTTGGTGGTGGTGCCGTCCGGTTCCGTCAGCGCCACGTTGGTGCGCAGCGGTTCGTGGATGGGGAGGGCGGCAAAAGGTACCCCGCCCTCACGAAGCCCCGCCAGCACGGGATCGGAGTCGCCGCCGGGGAGGACGGCCACTGTTTCCAGTCCGGAGGCCACCAGGGCGCGGGAAACGTTGACCCCTTTCCCGCCGGACTCCTGGCTGACGGAAACGGCGCGCTGCACTTCGCCGCGCAACAGGGGCGAGGGGAGGGCTACGGTGCGGTCGAGGCTCGGGTTCGCGGTGAGGGTGACAATCATGCGATCACCACGTCCACGCCGGCGTCAGCAAGCGCCGCTGCGAGTTCCGGGCTGGGGTCACTGTCTGTAATCAAGGTGTCCAGATCTTTCAACGAGGCGAACTGGACCAGCGTTTCCGCATCCAGCTTGGACGAATCGGCCAGCACCACAATGCGGCGTGCCGATTGGACGAAGGCAGCCTTGACGGCGGCTTCTTCAGGATCGGGCGTGCTCAGCCCGAAGGCCGAGTGGATTCCGTTGGCGCCGATGAAGGCGATGTCCGGACGAATCTTGTGGGCCGCTTCCACGGTGGACTGCCCCACCGCCGCCTGGGTGAGGCCGCGGACCCGGCCGCCCAGGAGGTGGAGGGCGATGCCTGGCTCGCCGGCGAGTTTCGCGGCGATGGGGATTGCATGGGTGATGACCACCAGTTCGTTCTCCGGATTGGACGACGGTGCAGCGGAGGGGTCGGCCAGGCGCAGGGCGATCAGGTCCGCCAGGGCCTCCGTGGTTGAGCCGGCGTCCACCAGGATGCTGCCGGCGGGGTTCTGCGGGATAAAAGCCAGCGCGGCCTCGGCGATCCGCAGTTTCTCCGGCTGCCGCTGGATGGTCCGTTCCAGGATGCTTTCCTCGGTGGTGCTGACCCGGTCCGGTGCGACGGCGCCGCCATGGACCCGGCGCACAGTGCCGGCTGATTCCAGCGCAGCCAGGTCGCGGCGGACGGTTTCGGTGGTGATGTTGAAGCGCTCGGCAAGGGCAGTGACGCTGGCGCGGCCGCTTTCGGCGACCAGTCCCGCGATCAGCTGTTGGCGCTCCTCGGCGAACACTTACCCTCCATTGCGTAAAGACTGCTGGTAATTCAGTAACGGCTTCAGTGACTGCCATCACATGATGTTGAATTGCTTGACTTTATCTTTGTTCTTGTGGGTTTGTCAATGAAAACAACACGAACGCAGATCCCGCCCCTGGAGTTTTTGTCCATATCGAAGGAGTTGGGGGCCTTCGAAGTCGCGATAAGTGGACAAAAACTCGGGTGGGACGACGGAAGCCGGGCCCGACCGTGATGGTCTGGCCCGGCTTCCGGGTGTGATTGAAGGTGGTTCACCGTTGTCCGTGGACGACTTCCCCTGGACAACGGCGGCCGGAGGGCCATGGCTAGATGCCGCCGTCCCGGCTCTCGTTGCGGACGATGCGCTCACCCGTGTTGGGGTCCACTACTGACCGGGTTTCACTCACCCGGCGCGTGCGCCCCGGCGAGGCCAGCACCAGTGAGGCGATCAGCCCGATCACGCCGACGGCCATCAGGATGTACCCGATCAGGGTCTGGTCCACATACGGGATCAGGCCGGGCGTGATGGCCCAGGCCAGGATGGCACCGAGGGCGATAAGGAAAATGGAGGAACCGATTCTCATGACTTGCTCCTAGCTGTCCGGGGGACGTGCGGGCAAAAACTTGATCAGCATGCTGTCTAGCGACAGGCTACAGGCCGCCCCCTGCCGTTTCAATGAACGGGACGGCGCGCGCTGGAGTCGTGTCACAGTCGTTATTTGCCGGCATATTGCCGGCGGTGGCGGAGTAACACCGGCGGCCCGAGGCGTGCCCCGCGTACTGTGGATTGCGTCCGCGGCAATCAGCGCGCAGCGACAACAGATCCCAGGAGCAGTGTTACCAATGTCTGAACAAATCCCCGCGGTAGTCGTCACCGGCCTGGGGGCAGTGACCCCCGTCGGCTCAACCGCCGGAGAAACATGGGATGCACTCCTTGCCGGGCGTTCCGGAATTGCGTCCCTCGACGAGGAATGGGCTGCCGGGCTGCCGGTGCGCATCGCAGGACGCGTCACTGCTGATGTTCCGGCGCTGCTGTCCACCCTGGAATACAAAAGGATGGACCGCTGCGGCCACCTGGCGCTCATCGCCGCCCGCGAGGCCTGGGCACACGCCGGCCGGCCGGAAACCGACCCGGAACGGCTCGCCGTCGTCATCGGGTCCGGCTACGGCGGCCTGGACACCACCCTGGAGCAGGCACGGACACTGGACTCCAAAGGCCCCCGCCGGGTCTCCCCGCACACCCTCACCCGGATCATGGTGAACGGCCCCGCGGCGTGGGTGTCCATCGACGTGGGAGCCCGCGGCGGGGCACGGACCCCCGTCAGTGCCTGCGCCTCCGGGGCCGAAGCGATCTCGCAGGCCGCCGACATGATCCGGAGCGGGGCTGCTGACGTGGTGATCGCCGGCGGCGTGGATTCCTGCATCAACGGCCTCACGATCAGCGGGTTTGCGCAGATCAGGGCGCTGTCCACCCGCAACGACCATCCCCTGGCCGCCTCGCGCCCCTTCGACCGGGACCGGGACGGCTTCGTGATGGGTGAGGGCGCCGGGATCGTGGTGCTGGAACGCGAAGACCACGCCCGCGCCCGCGGGGCCGAGGTGCTCGGGGTCATCGCCGGCAGTGCCGTCACTTCCGACGCCGTGGATATCGTGGCGGCCGATCCCGCCATGCAGCGCCGCGTCCTGCAAAAAGCCATCGCCGACGCCGGCCTCACCGGAGGCGACATTGGCTTCGTCCACGCCCACGCCACCTCCACGCCGGTGGGGGACCGGCTCGAAGCGGAAGCCATCGGCGCCGTCGTCGGACATTCCGTTCCGGTGACGTCCACTAAAAGCCTCACCGGGCACCTGCTGGGCGGGGCCGGAGCGCTGGGCGCCATCGTCACTATCCAGGCGCTGCGCACGGGCACCATTCCGGGGACCCTCAACCTCGACAACCAGGACCCGGACATCCACCTCAACATCGTGCCGGAGACCGCCCGGGGGCTCACGGCGACGGCAGGCATCTCCAATGCCTTCGGGTTCGGCGGCCACAGCGCCTCGCTGGTGATCACTGCCGGCTGAGTCCGCCACGTGGCGTTCGCCGGGGAAAGTTAGGCTGTTGCGATGGAGACAGTCGTATGGTCCAGGCCGGAGAACCAGCGCGCCGGCACGCCGCTGCTGGTGATGATGCACGGCTACGGCACCGATGAGGTGCGCATGTCCGACCTCTTCGACCAGTTGCCGCCGCAGTTCACCTGCGCCGCCCTGCGCGCGCCCAAGGTGATCGGGGACGATTACGGCTGGTTCCTGCTGGACTACTTCCTGACGCACGACTTCGCCGACGTGGTGTCCGTCAGCAACGCGGTGTTCGACTGGATCAATTCGGTCAAAGCGCAGCACAGCAGCGTGAGCCTGCTGGGATTCTCGCAGGGCATGGCCATGGCCAGCACGCTGCTGCGGCTGCGGCCGCACGACTTCCGGGCCGTGGTGGGGCTGTCCGGATTCGTCCTGGACAACGAACTGCTGGCCATGAGCGAATCGTTCGACACCAAACCGCCGTTCTTCTGGGGCCGGGACAAGGCGGACCTGGTGATCAACGACGCCGCGGTGGAGCACACCGCTGAATGGCTGGGCCGGAACACGCAGCTGACGGCGCGGACGTATCCCGGAATGGGCCACACCATTTCCAAGGCCGAGATGGTGGATGTGAGCGCCTTCCTGCGCCACTACGTGCTGCGCTGAGGCGCCGGCCACCAATCTCGCCCGGGAGGGAAATCCGTAAGAATCCGCACCTGCGGGGTAAAACCAGTTGCGCGCTAAATTTGTAAGCGCTTACACTCTTCTTCGGCCATGTACCGGGCCCAGGACTCCAGAGGAAGAAAGGGCTGAGCCCGTGTCGCATGGCTAAAGCACCGCGCGTGACCATCCAGGACGTAGCCGCATTGTCGGGGCTGTCCATTTGCACCGTTTCCCGTGCGCTGCGCGGCCTGCCCAACGTCTCCGAATCGGCCCACCGGAAGGTTGCGGACGCCGCCACCAAGCTCGGTTACAAGGCATCCTCCGCGGCGTCGCGCCTCGCCGGCGGAACCACGGGGTCCGTCGCCATCATCGCGCCCACCGCCACTGCATGGTTCTTCGCCCAGGCCGTGGAAGCGGCAGAGGAAGTCTTCGCGGACAGCGGCTTCGACACCGTACTCATCAGCCTCCGCAACACCCCCAGCGTCCACCGCAAGGTCTTCAGCGACCTTGACGCCCTGGCGCAGCGCGTGGACGGCGTCCTGCTGCTCAACATCGCGCTCAGCGCCGGCGAAATCGAGGCACTGGCCTCTTCCGGACTGGCCGTTGCGAGCGTGGGGATGCAGAACGTCCCCTGGGACAACGTGGGCATCGACAACGAGGACGCGGCCTACCAGGCCACCAGCCACCTGCTGGGCCTGGGGCACTGGGACCTTGCCATCCTTTCCGGCCGCGAACCGGGAGAGGGCTCGGTAGCCACAGCCACGGACCGCCTCAACGGGTTCCGGCGGGCGCTGTCGGAGCACCACTTAACGGCGGATCCGGACCTGGTGATGGACGCCGGTTCAAGCATAGAAGGCGGCCGCCGGGCCATGACCGAGCTCATCGAAAACCGCAGGATGCCCTCCGCAATCTTCGCCGGCTGCGACGAAACTGCCTTCGGAGCGCTCATGGCCCTGCGGGAGCTCGGTTTGTCAGCACCGAAAAACGTGTCCATCATAGGAATAGACGATCATCAGATGAGTTGGTTCCTGGGCCTGAGCACCATGGCGCAGCCGGTAGCCGACCAGGGCGCCTTCGCGGCCAACCTGCTCATCGAAGGACTCCAACGTCCGGGGCCGCTGAGTGCCTCCGCCAGCCACCTGCTGGATACCAAGCTGATTGAACGCAAGAGCACGCGCAGAAAACGCTGACGCGCACACTGATCCGGGGCGCCGACGCCCCCACCGAACCGGCCACTGACCGCGCACCTGCACGAACGCACCTGCACCAAACGGTTCACACCGCACCTTAAACCTGCACTATCCACGCACGTCCACTGCCGCCGTCTGAAAGGACACCGAGTACCCCATGACTGAACTTTCCAGCAGCACCACCGGTAGCAGCACCCCCGGCAGCACCCACGGCTGGACCGGGGCGTCCGCCATCCTCTTCGACCTTGACGGCGTGCTCACGCCCACGGCGATCGTGCACGAGCGCGCGTGGCAGGAACTGTTCGACGGCTTCCTGCGGGACGTTCCGGAGGCAGCGGGCTACCGCGAGAGCGACTACTTCGACCACATCGACGGCAAGCCCCGGTTCGACGGCGTCCGCGACTTCCTCGCCTCACGCAGCATCGTGCTGCCCGAAGGCCCGCTCGACGACGATCCCGCCAACGACACCGTCCACGGCCTCGGCAACCGCAAGAACAAGGTTTTCAACGACATCGTCGCTTCCGGCGTGGCACCCTACGAGGGCTCGGTGCGCTTCCTGGAAGCCGCCCTCGCGCGGGGACTCAAGGTCGCCGTCGTCTCTTCCTCCCGGAACGCACCGGCGGTGCTGAACGCGGCGGGACTGGCGCACCATTTCCCGGTGGTGGTGGACGGCGTCGTGGCCGCTGCCGCGGGCCTGCCCGGCAAGCCCAGCCCGGCCACCTACAACTACGCAGCACAACTGCTGGACCTCCCCAGCGAGGAATGCGTGGTGGTTGAGGACGCCGTGTCCGGCGTCCAGGCCGGGAACGCCGGCACCTTCCACTCGGTGATCGGCGTGGACCGCGGAGCTGGCCGGCAGACGCTGCTGAACGCCGGCGCCACGCTGGTGGTGGAGGACCTGAACCAACTCCTCTAGCCCGGCCCGAACTCCCCCCAACCTGCACAACGCCAAAAGGAACCCCAACAGCCATGGCACTCATCACCTCTGACCGCGCTCGTTTCCCGAACGATCCCTGGCAGCTCGTGGAGACCGTCCACCTTCCCGGAAACGCCGGAACCCTGGAAACCCTCTTCAGCCTGGGCAACGGCCATCTGGGCATCCGCGGCGCCCACTGGGCATCCGCGGACGCCGACCTTCCCGGCAGCTTCATCAACGGCTTCCACGAAACCTGGGACATCAAGCACGCAGAAAATGCGTTCGGCTTTGCCCGGACGGGCCAGCGGATCCTGTACATCCCGGACGTGAACAACTTCACGGTGATCATCGACGGCGAAACACTGGCCCTCAGCGAATCGACGGTGCTCGACTACCGCCGGTCCGTTGACTTCGCCACCGGGATCTATGAATGCCGGATCACTTGGCAGTGCCGTTCCGGTGCCACTGTGACCACCACGGAGCGCCGGGCCGTGGGCTACCAGTCCCGCGGCACCCTGGGCATCAGCCTCGAAGTCGCCGCGGACCGGGACATCTACGCGGACGTCACATCCTCCGTCATCAACCGCCAGGACCAGCCCGTGGAGGACCACTCCACCCACGATCCGCGCCGGGCCGGACGGCACGCCGGCCGCGTCCTGCTGCCGGTACGGCTCGACGGCGGCGACGGCTCCCTGCGCCTCTCCTGGGAAGCAGCCGAGTCCCGGCAGCGCGTCGGCCTGGCCGTGGACCACTGGACGTCGGCCGACGTGCAGCCGTTCGAGACCCTGGTGGACCAGGACGACAGCAGCATCCGGTACGTCCTCGCAGTGGGCGCAGACCAGCCCTTCCGCCTCGAGAAGAGCGCCAGCTACGCCGTGGCGCGCGCCTTCCGCGAAGGAGCCGTGGACGGCGGTTCCCCGCAGGACCCGTCCGAAGCAGCGGAGGGCGCCCTTCAGCCCGTCAGCGCGATCTTCGCCGAGAGCGAGGCGCACTACCGGGACTACTGGGCGACCACGGACATCGTGGTGGGCGGCCAGCCCGAGCTGCAGCAGGCCATCCGCTGGAACCTCTTCCAGCTGGCCCAGGCCACCGCCCGCGCGGACGTTGCCGGCATCCCGGCCAAGGGCGTCAGCGGCTCCGGCTACGACGGGCACTACTTCTGGGACCAGGAGGTGTACCTGCTGCCGTACCTGACGTACACCAACCCGGACAACGCGCGCCAGGTGCTGGAGTTCCGGCATGAGATGCTGCCGGACGCCAAGGTGCGCGCCAAGGAACTGAGCGTGGACGGCGCCCTGTTCCCGTGGCGCACCATCAACGGGCTCGAGGCCAGCGCCTACTACGCCGCCGGCACCGCGCAGTTCCACATCGCGGCCGCCGTCGCCTTCGCCGCCAACAGGTACATCTGGGCCAGCGGCGATGCGGACTTCAAGCACGGCATGGGCTCGGAGCTGCTGATCGAAACCGCCCGGATGTGGGTCTCCCTCGGCTTCTTCGGCAAGGACGGGCTCTTCCACATCCACGGCGTCACCGGCCCGGACGAGTACACGGCCGTGGTGAACGACAACCTCTACACAAACGTCATGGCCCGGTTCAACCTGCGCACCGCGGCGGCCCTGGACCACCCGGAAATCGACGACGCCGAACGCGAACTCTGGGAGCAGGCTGCCATCCGGATGCAGCTGCCCTACGACGAAGACCTCGAGGTGTATTCGCAGGACAACGACTTCATGACGCTGGAGCCGTGGGACTGGAGCACGCCCCGCTCCAAGTACCCGCTCCTGCTGAACTTCCACCCGCTGGTGATCTACCGCCACCAGGTGCTCAAGCAGGCGGACACCGTGCTGGCGATGTTCCTGCAGTGGCAGGATTTCACGCCCGAGGAAAAGCGGCGGGCGTTCGACTTCTACGATCCGATCACCACCGGCGACTCCACCCTGTCCGCCTGCGTGCAGGGGATCATGGCCGCCGAGGTGGGCTACGGAAAAGCCGCGCTGGACCACTTCACCCACGCGCTGTACATCGACCTCGACGACACCCACGGCAACACCATCGACGGCGTGCACATCGCCTCCACCGGCGGCGTCTGGAGTTCACTGGTCAGCGGCTTCGCTGGACTCCGTGACCAGGGCGCTGTTCCGTTCTTCGACCCGAGGCTGCCGGGCGAATGGGACAGCCTGGCCTTCCACCTCAAGGTGCAGGGCCGCCTGCTCTACGTGGAACTGGAGCAGGGATCCATCGGCCTCAGCATCAGTGAGGGCGAACCGCTGGAGGTCAACGTCCGCGGCGAGCTGCTCACCGTGGGCCACGAGGTGGCCCGGGTGCCGCTGGCTCCGGTCGGCGTCCCGGAGCCCACCATCTTCCCGAGCGGACTTCCGACGGCGTCCATCCCGATCGTGCGCGCCAGCAGCTAAGTAGTCCCAACAGACGGGCGGGATCAACCGAACGGTTGATCCCGCCGTCGTGCTTCAGCGACAGACTGGAGGAGTGAAAAAACTCTTCCATGCCTCGTTCGCCTATGCCCTCGCCGGAGTTCTCTCAGGCCTCTACTACCGGGAATTCACCAAGGCCAACGGCTTCACCGGCGAGTCCCAGCTGGGCCTGGTGCACACGCACTGGCTGGTGCTGGGTTTCATCGTGCTGCTGCTGGTGCTGATGCTGGAGAGGTCCTTCGGGATGTCCGCGGCGGCGCCAAGGCTCTCGGCCTGGTTCTTCTGGATCTGGAATGCCGGCGTGGTGGTCACCGGCGGGATGATGCTGGTGAAGGGGACGCTGGTGGTCGCCGGTGCCGGTTCAGGTGCCGGCTTCAAGGCCCTTGCCGGCATTGCCGGCACCGGGCACATGCTCCTCACCGCCGGCCTGGTGCTGCTCTTCCTGGCCCTGCGGAAGGCCCTCGCCGCGGCGCCGCAGGCGGCTGCTTCGCTGCCGGCAGCCCCCGGCCCCCTGCCCGCAGGCACCAACGCCTAGCTGCCTAGGGGCTGTCCGCCGGTTCCCGGTCCCCGGAACTGCGGTCCAGGGGATGGGCCAGCTCGTCGGCCGGCATCCGGGCCACCACCACGGCCACCACGGCCATCACCGGGCACACGCCGCCGGCCACCAGGAAGATCACCCACGTGGGCACGACTTCCGCCGCAGGTCCCGCCAGTGCCATCGAGACGGGCATCAGGGCCAGCGACACGAAGAAGTCCAGGCTGGACACGCGGCCCAGCAGGTGCGGAGGGACGCGGCGTTGCAGGAGCGTCCCCCAGATGACCATCCCGGCGCCGCCGGTGGCACCGAAAATGAACAGCGCCGCGGCGACCATCCAGAAGCTGTCCATGAAGCCGACTGCCGCGAGGGGAAGGCTGCCGGCACCCCACGAAACCATCATCACCGTGAGGTAGCGCCGCGGCAGGGCAAAGGAGGCCGTGGCCAGGGAAGCGGCCGCCCCGCCCGCGCCCATCACGGCCAGCAGGAAACCGAACATGCGTGAATCGCCGCCCAGCTGGTCGCGGACCACGAACGGCAGCAGCACCTCGATGGGTCCGATCAGGAACAGCACCGAGATGCAGGCCCAGACCAAAGTCCACAACAGCCACGGCGTCCGGACCGTGTAGCTGACACCTTCACGGAGATCGTGGAGGAGGGACGTCCCGGCCCGTTCGACGGCCGGCCCGCCGTCTGTACCCTTCCCGCTGTCGGTGCCGGGAGCCTCAAGCGCGTGCCGGCCCAGGAAGTTGAGGATGATGAACGCGAGGAGGTGGCATGCCGCCACGCCCGTGACGGCATGCGAGGGGGACAATGCGGCCACCAGGATGCCCGCGACGGCGGGCCCGGCCGCCTGCTGCAGGATGGGCCGCATGGTCCCCTCCATGCCGTTCGCCGCCAGCAGGTCCTCAGCCGGCAGGATCCTGGGCAGGATGGCCGAATAGGCCGGAAAGAAGAAGGCCGCTCCCACGCCGAGGACAAAAGCGCCCACTGCAAGGTGCCACAGCTGCAGCCACCCGGCCAGGGCAAGTCCGCTGATGGCTGCGATCACGGCGAGGTTGGTGCCCTCCACAGCGATGATCAAGAGCCGCTGGGGCACCCGGTCCGCTGCGATCCCGCCCGCCAGGACGAACGCCACCAGTCCCACGCTGCCCGCGGCGGCAACGAGGGACAGCTCAAGCGGGCCGCCGCCCAGGTGGATCACCTGGTAGACCATCGCAACAGCCCACATCCCGGAGCCGAAAATCGAGATGGCCAGTGCCGCAATCAGGACCCGGTATTCCCGGTGCGCAAAGGGCCTGAAGGCTTTGGGGGTGGGCATATGGATAGTCTAGGCCCGCGTATCCGGCCGCGCCGCTGCGGCGGCCAGCGCAGGGGCCCTGCCCTCCTTGCGTACTAGGCTCAGCACATGGGGAACAGTCCGGCAGGCGCGTCGCGCCGCAGCATGGCATTCATCGGCAGCAATTCGGGGCTGGCGCTGCACCCGGTGAACCGTGACGGCGTCCACATCCCCGGCGAACCCGCCAGCTGCTTCGCCTCCTTCTGGATGGCCGACTGGTCCAGGTGGGGGAGCGGATACGCCCTGCTGGTGGCCACCCGGCAAGGCTGGCGCAGCTACGGTTCCAACGGCTATTTCGCTGAAACCCTGGCCAAAGAGCTGGCCTGCTATTTTCCGGAGGCGGCCAGGTTTCCGCTGGCTGAACTAGTCCACACCCAGGACGAGTTCGACGTCGAACTGGACATGGAGCGCGGCTTCCGTGCCGCGGGCCGCAGGGCCGAACTGGAGATCAGCGGGGTCCTGGACCGCCGCCAGTTTTCGGCGCCCGACTTCCAGCTCGGCGGGAGCAGTGCCGCCCTGGCGAATGTCTACCTCCCGTGCAGCACCGGACGCCTGTCCGAATTCGGCGTGGAATGGCCGGGCTCAGCCACGGTGTATCCCGGACCGCGCGGACCGTCGTCGTCCGCTTATATTGCGGTGGCCGAATCCTGGGTGATGTAGCAAGGTGGCTTAGTGTTAAGGGTGAGGGGCAGCCATGTGCTGCTCCGCCCGGAGTAACTACAGTTGCGCCGGCGGCTTGTTCCCGTTCCAGGAAAGGTGACGATTGCCATGCGGAAGAACCCTGCAATGAGACTTGCACAAAAAACCGCGCACAAGGCGGTGTTCGATTCCCAAGGCAAACCCAAGCCCGGATTGCACGGCATGTTGCTGCGGGCTGTCGAAATCCAGCGCCCCCTGGTGCTCGCCAACCTCCGGCGGCTCCAGCGCAGGCACCCGCGCGCCACGGCGGCGCAGCTGGCTGACAAGCTGGAACGCGACTACCTGCTGGCCGTGACCGGCGGCGGTGCACTCGTGGGCGGTTCCGCCGTCATCCCGGGCGTCGGCACCGTGGCCGCCCTGGGCCTCTCCGCCGCGGCCACCGTCGGTTTCCTCGAAGCCACCGCGCTGTATGCAACGTCCCTGGCCGAGCTGCACGGCATCCGCATGGTGGATCCCGAAAAGGCCGGCACACTGGTCATGGCCATCATGCTGGGCGAGGAAGGGACCGCCCTCCTCGGAAGCCTCAGCGGCCAGGCCGCGGGCCGCAGCAAGGGCCCCACGGACGCCTGGGGCTCCGCCTTCGCCCGTAAGACCTCCTTCCCGGGCTTCGGCTCGGTGCGCGACCGGATCCAGCGGGCGTTCCTCCGCAACCTGCTGCAGCGGCAGGGGACGGCGCTGCTGGGCCGGGCGCTGCCGTTCGGCGTCGGCGCCGTGGTGGGCGGCGTGGGCAACCGCGTGATGGGACGCGCCGTCGTCGCCAGCGCCAAGGAAGCATTCGGCCCCATGCCGGACACGATTCCCGGCGAGCTGACCCCCGGCAGCGGGACATCCGGCAGCGGCGCTGCCAGCGGCAACGCCTCCGGCAGCAACGCTGCAGGCACCCCCGGTGCAGGCAGCGCCGGCGGAGACTCGAACGTGAAAGGCGGATTCATTGGATCTGAACGCTGACCTGGGGGAGTCCTTCGGCTCCTGGACCATGGGGGACGACGCCGCCATGTTCCCGCTGATCACCAGCGCCAGCGTGGCCTGCGGCCTGCACGCCGGGGACCCCGTCACCATGCTGGACACCTGCCGGGCGGCCTTCGAGCTGGACGTCCGGGTGGGTGCCCACGTGGGGTACCCGGACCTGCCCGGCTTCGGCCTGCGGTCCATCGACATGACCTTCGACGACCTCTTCGGGGCCGTGCTCTACCAGCTCGGTGCGCTCGACGGCGTGGCGCACGCCGTCGGGGCATCCGTGGACTTCGTTAAAGTGCACGGGGCCCTGTACGAACGCACCATGCACGACGCCGAGCAGGCCTCCGCCGTGGTCGCAGCCATCCAGGCCTACGATCCCGGCCTGCCCATCCTCGGACTGCAGGGGTCCGCGCTCCTGTCCATCGCCGCGGAAGCCGGCCACCCCGTGTTTCATGAGGCATTTGCGGACCGCGGCTACCTGCCGGACGGGTCCCTCCTGCCGCGCACCGCGGACGGCGCGTTGCTCGAGGACCCCCGGGAAATCGCCGAGCGCGCGGTCCGCCTGGCCGTCCACGGTGAAGTGGAGGCGGTCGACGGCACCGTGGTCCGGCTGCAGCCCCATTCGATATGCGTCCACGGCGACACTCCGGGTTCGGTGGAAACGGCCGCCGCCATCCGCAAGGCCCTGGAGGCCGCAGGGGTGGAGCTCGAACCCTTCGCGTAGAGCCCTCTGCGGGACGTTGGGCCCGCCTCCTCAAGCGCGAACGGACACGTGCGGCCCTTCCGAAGGGTGCTCAACTGTCCGTTCGCGCTTCTTTCGCGCGGAGCCAGTGCCGTTCGGCCCTAGCCGGGGCTTCACGCGGCAACCTAGCTTGAGGGCATGGCTGCCGGACCCCATGCGGGGTTAGATGGACCCGCATCAGATGCAATGTTGAAGCTGGGCCGTTTCTTCACCAAATGGGACCAGACCGACGACGGCCGGGCGGTGTTCCGGGAAGGCGGCCGCAAGGGCGACATCTTCTACCGCGACCGCTGGAGCCACGACAAGGTGGTCCGCTCCACGCACGGGGTGAACTGCACCGGCTCCTGCTCCTGGAAGGTGTACGTCAAGGACGGCATCATCACCTGGGAGTCGCAGCAGACCGATTACCCCTCAGTGGGCCCGGACAGCCCGGAATACGAACCGAGAGGCTGTCCGCGCGGGGCTGCCTTTTCCTGGTACACCTACTCGCCGACGCGGGTCCGCTTCCCGTACGCCCGCGGCGTCCTCGTCGAAATGTACCGCGAGGCGAAGGCCCGCCTCGGCGATCCGGTGCTCGCTTTCGCAGAAATAGCCGGTGATCCGGAAAAGCGTCGCCGCTACCAGCAGGCCCGCGGCAAGGGCGGCCTGGTGCGCGTCTCCTGGCAGGAGGCGGTCGAAATCGCGGCCGCCGCGCACGTGAACACGATCAAGACCTACGGCCCGGACCGCTGCGCCGGCTTCTCGCCCATCCCCGCGATGTCCATGGTGTCGCACGCCGTGGGGACCCGCTTCATCCAGCTGATCGGCGGGGTGATGACGTCCTTCTACGACTGGTACGCGGACCTGCCCGTGGCCAGCCCCCAGGTCTTCGGTGACCAGACGGACGTGCCGGAATCCGGCGACTGGTGGGACGCACGCTACCTCATGATGTGGGGCTCCAACGTCCCGGTCACCCGGACGCCGGACGCGCACTGGATGGCCGAGGTGCGGTACCGCGGCACCAAGGTGGTCACCGTCAGCCCGGACTACGCGGACAACACCAAGTTCGCCGACGAGTGGCTCCCCGCCCAGGCCGGAACGGACGCCGCGCTGGCCATGGCCATGGGGCACGTCATGCTCAAGGAATTCTTCGTGGACCGGGATGTCCCGTTCTTCTCCGATTACGTCCGGCAGTACACGGACCTGCCGTTCCTGGTCCGGCTGGTAAGGAACGACGACGGCGCGCTGACGCCGTCGAAATTCCTCACCGCCCGGGATCTCCGGGGGGAGTCCGGGGCTGAGGACGCGGCGTTCCGCACCGTCCTGTTCGACAAAAAGACCGGCCGGACCGCGGTGCCCAACGGCTCCCTCGGGTTCCGGTATTCCGGCAGCGGCGAGGGCAAGTGGAACCTCGACCTCGAAGGGATCGAGCCCGCGTTGTCCCTGCGGGAGGTGTCCGGTGAAAGCGCCGAAATCCTGCTCCCGTGCTTCGAGGACTCCGGCGGGGAAGGGAGCGTGCTGCGCCGCGGCGTTCCCGTCCTCGAGGTGGAAGACCAGCTGGTCACCACCGTGTTCGACCTGATGCTGGCCCAGTACGGCGTGGGCCGGGACGGGCTGCCGGGGGAGTGGGCCGCCGGCTATGACGACGCGTCCACGCCCTACACCCCGGCCTGGCAGGAGGAAATCACCAGCGTTCCCGCGCAGGCGTGCATCCGGGTGGCGCGGGAGTTCGCCCGCAACGCCGAGCAGTCCAAGGGCCGGTCCATGATCATCATGGGCGCCGGAATCTGCCAGTGGTTCCACGGCGACACCACCTACCGGGCCGTGCTGGCGCTGGTGATGCTGACCGGCTGCATGGGCCGCAACGGCGGCGGCTGGGCACACTACGTGGGGCAGGAAAAGACCCGCCCGGTCACCGGCTGGCTGTCGCTGGCCAACGCCCTGGACTGGTCACGGCCGCCGCGGACCATGATCGGCACCGGCTACTGGTACATGCACACGGACCAGTGGCGGCAGGACGGCTACTCCGCGGACGCGCTGAAATCCCCGCTCTCCACCGGCGCCCTGGATGGCATGCACACGGCGGACGCGCTGGCCCAGTCCGCCCGGCTCGGCTGGATGCCGTTCTACCCGCAGTTCGACCGCAACCCGCTGGACCTCGCCGACGAGGCGGAGGCTGCCGTCGCCGCCGGGACCGCGAAGGATACGCCCGGCTACATCGCGGACGCGCTCAAGAACCGCACCCTGAACCCCGCGATCGAGGACGTGGACGCTCCGGAGAACTGGCCCCGGACCCTGGTGCTGTGGCGCTCCAACCTGTTCGGCTCCTCGGCCAAGGGCAACGAGTACTTCCTGCGGAACCTGCTGGGCACGCACAACAACGTCCTGGGCCAGGACCACGCCGAGGGTCTCATGCCCAGCGACGTGAAATGGCACGAGCAGGCGCCGGAGGGGAAGCTGGACCTGTTGGTCTCCGCTGATTTTCGGATGACCTCCACCACGCTGCTGTCCGACGTCGTGTTCCCGGCCGCCACCTGGTACGAGAAGCACGACCTGTCCTCTACGGACATGCACCCGTTCGTCCACGCCTTCAGCCCGGCGATCGATCCGCCGTGGGAAACGAAAACGGACTTCGACACCTTCCACCTGCTGGCCCGCGAGTTCTCGCGGCAGGCGAAGACCCACCTGGGCGTCCGCCGCGACCTGGTCAGCGTGCCGCTGCAACACGATACCCCGGGCCAGCTGGCCCAGCCGGGCGGGATCGTGCGTGACTGGCGGGAAACCGGCGTCCCCGCCGTGCCGGGGCAGAACATGCCCGTCTTTTCAGTCGTGGAACGGGACTACACGGCCATCGCGGACAAGCTTGCCGCCGTCGGACCCCTGGCCGACAAACTGGGCTTCACGGTCAAGAACGTCACCTACAAACTGGCAGGGCCGTTGGAGCGGCTCAGCCGCTCCAACGGCGTGATGCTCGGCGGCGCCGCGGACGGCAGGCCGGCCATGGACACCGACGCAAAAATGGCGGAGGCGATTCTCGCCTTTTCGGGCACCACCAACGGCGCGCTGTCCGTGCAGGGCTTCAAGGACCTGGAAGTCCGCACCGGGAGGAAGTTGGCGGACCTGTCCGAGGGCTCCGAGGAAAAGTTCATCACCTTCGCCCAGACCCAGGCCGGACCGGTCCCGGTGATCACTTCGCCGGAGTGGTCCGGCTCCGAAACGGGCGGCCGCCGTTACGCGCCGTTCACCATCAACGTGGAACGGCTCAAGCCCTTCCACACCCTGACCGGCCGGATGCACTTCTTCCTCGACCACGACTGGATGATCGACATCGGCGAGGCCCTGCCGATCTACCGCCCGCCGCTGGACATGCACCGGCTCTTCGGCGAACCAAAGCTGGGCCGGGACGGTGCCATGGAGGTGGTGGTCAGGTACCTCACCCCGCACTCCAAGTGGTCCATCCATTCCGAGTACCAGGACAACCTGCTGATGCTCTCGCTGTCCCGCGGCGGCCCCACGGTGTGGATGAGCCCCGCCGACGCCGAGGCCATCGAAGTCAGGGACAACGACTGGGTGGAATGCCTGAACATCAACGGCGTCCTGGTGGCCCGGGCCATCGTCAGCCACCGGATGCCCGCCGGCGTGGTCTACGTCCACCACGCGCAGGAACGCACCATCGACGTGCCGAAGTCCGAGGCAACGGGACGCCGCGGCGGCATCCACAACTCGGTGACCCGGCTGCTGGTCAAACCCTCCCACCTGATCGGCGGCTATGCCCAGCAGGCCTACGCCTTCAACTACCTCGGCCCCACCGGAAACCAGCGCGACATGGTGGCCACCGTCCGCCGTCGTTCCCAGGAGGTGCAGTACTGATGCGTGTCATGGCTCAAATGGGCATGGTCATGAACCTGGACAAGTGCATCGGCTGCCACACCTGTTCCGTGACCTGCAAGCAGGCCTGGACCAACCGCGCCGGCACCGAATACGTCTGGTTCAACAACGTGGAGACCCGGCCCGGCCAGGGCTACCCGCGCCGCTACGAGGACCAGGAAAGGTGGCACGGCGGCTGGGTGCTGAACAAACGCGGCAAGCTGGTGCTCAAGGCCGGCGGCCGGGTGAAGAAGCTCCTGGGGATCTTCGCCAGCCCTGTCCAGCCCGAGCTCAAGGACTACTACGAGCCGTGGACCTACGACTACAAGACCCTCGTGGACGCGCCGCTGGGCGACGACTTCCCGGTGGCCCGGCCCAAGTCCCTGATCACCGGCAAGGACACGAAAATCACCTGGTCCGCGAACTGGGACGACGACCTTGGCGGCTCCTCCGAGAACGGCCACCTGGACCCGATCGTGGAGAAAGTCCGGCGCGAGTCCGAGGACAAGATCAAGTTCGCCTACGAGCAGACCTTCATGTTCTACCTGCCGCGGATCTGCGAGCACTGCCTGAACCCGTCCTGCATGGCCTCCTGCCCCTCCGGCGCGATCTACAAGCGGGTGGAGGACGGCATCGTGCTGGTGGACCAGGACAAGTGCCGCGGATGGCGGCAGTGCGTCACCGGCTGCCCGTACAAGAAGATCTACTTCAACCACAAAACGGGCAAGGCCGAGAAATGCACCTTCTGCTACCCGCGGGTGGAAGTGGGGCTGCCCACGGTCTGCTCGGAGACCTGCGTGGGCCGGCTGCGGTACCTGGGGTTGTTCCTGTACGACGCCGACGCCGTCACCGCCGCGGCCGCCGTCACGGACCCCCGGGAACTCTACGACGCCCAGATGGACGTGCTGCTTGATCCGAACGACCCCGCCGTCCAGGCCGCAGCCCGCGCCCAGGACATTCCGGAGGACTGGATCGATGCCGCCCGGCGCTCGCCGGTGTATGCCCTGGCCAAGGTCTACAAGGTGGCGCTGCCGCTGCACCCGGAGTACCGGACCATGCCCATGGTCTGGTACGTGCCTCCGCTCTCACCCGTGGTGGACCTGCTGCGGGATCAAGGGCACGACGGCGAGGATCACGGCAACCTTTTCGGCGCCATTGAGGCGCTTCGCATCCCGGTGGAATACCTCGCGGAACTGTTCACGGCCGGGGACGCGGAGCGGGTCACCGCCGTCTTGAAGAAGCTTGCGGCGATGCGCTCCTACATGCGCGGCATCAGCCTGGGCAACGACCCGGACGATTCCATCCCGGAAGCGGTGGGCATGGACGGCCAGACGATGTACGAGATGTACCGGCTGATGGCGATCGCGAAGTACGACGAGCGCTACGTCATCCCCAAGGCCCACGTGGAACAGGCCCATGACCTCGAGGAGATGGGCTGCTCGCTGGACTTCGAGGGCGGCCCGGGCATGCAGGATACAGCCCACTTCGGCGAGGCCAGCGGCCGCCCGGTCCCCGTGGCGGTGGAAACCTTCAATGCCCTCCGCGACCGGCAGACCTCCGAGTCAGCCCCCGGGGAAACCACCCTGCGCGGCCGGGTGAACCTGCTCAACTGGGACGGCACGGGGGCGCCTCCGGGGCTTTTCCCGGACAAAGGGTTGCTTCCGGAGAAGCATTCGCCAGGGGAGCAGCCATGAGCCGGCGCGAACAGGTGGTCTACCTTGCGGCGGCCTGGTGCCTGTCCTACCCGGATGAGGAACTGATCAGCAGGGTCCCCCTCATGCGGGCCGCGCTGGGCGAGTTCCCGGGCGCGTTGCCGGACTTCGCCGGGGTGCTGGACCTGCTGGAATCCACGCCGCCCATGGAGGTGCAGGCCCACTATGTGCGGGAGTTCGACCTCGGCAAGCGCCACGCCCTGCACCTGAGCTACTGGACGGACGGCGACACCCGGCGCCGCGGTGAGGTGCTGGGCAACTTCAAGAAAACGTACCGGCAAAGTGACATGCTGGTGGACACCCACGGTGAACTCCCGGACTACCTGCCGATGGTGCTGGAATTCGCCGCGGTGGTGGATCTGGCTGCCGGGCGGGATCTGCTCACCCGCTTCCGGGCGAGCCTGGAAATGCTGCGTTTCGGGCTGCTGCGGGACGAGTTGCCGCACGCGCGGATCCTGCAGGCCGTCTGCGCCACCCTGCCCGGGAAATCGCCCGCGGACGAGCAGGCGGTGATGCGGATGGCCGGCTACGGTCCTCCCGCCGAAGCCGTGGGGCTTGACCCCTACGATCCGCGACTGTTGCCCGTGAAGGGGGCCTGACCATGGTGAGCTTCGAGACGCTGCCCTTTGAAACACAGCCCGGCGCCGCCGTCGAACTTTCTGCCCTGGACGCTGTGCTGTGGGGCGTCCTGCCGTACGTCATGGTGGTGGTGCTGGTGGGCGGGCTGGTCTGGCGGTACAAGTACGACCAGTTCGGCTGGACCACCCGGTCCTCCCAGCTCTACGAATCCAAACTGCTGCGGATCGCGTCGCCGCTGTTCCATTTCGGCCTGCTGGCCGTGATTGCCGGGCACTTCTTCGGCCTGGTGATTCCGATGGCGTGGACCCAGGCGGTGGGCATGAGCCAGGACTTCTACCACTTCAACGCGCTGTTTGTGGGCGGGATTGCGGGGGTGGGGACCCTCGGCGGGATCATCCTGCTGATCTACCGCCGCCGCACCACCGGGCCGGTGTTCATGGCCACCACCACGAACGACAAGACCATGTACGTGGTGCTCACCGCCGCCATCGTGTTCGGCCTCTGGACCACCCTGGCCAGCGTTTTCGAAGGCGAGCACGGGCACAATTACCGCGAGACGGTGGCCCCGTGGTTCCGCTCGCTGTTTGTCCTCCAACCTGACATCGCGGCCATGGCGGCGGCACCGTTCTCCTTCCACCTGCACACCCTGGTGGGCATGGCCCTGTTTGTCATCTGGCCGTTCACCCGGCTGGTCCACGCCTTCACGGCTCCGCTGCACTACCTGTTCCGGCCCTACATCGTCTACCGTTCGCGGGACGCCGTCACCCGGCGCGGCTGGGCGCCCGTGGGAACCCGGGACAGGGACACCCGTAACCGCTGAACTGACCGGCTGAGACCAAGGCCCGCTGAAACCGGAGCCTGTTGAACCAAAAGGAGTGCACAGTGGCTGGAACCGCACCGTCCCCGACGTCCGCCTCCACAGGCCGGACCAGGAACCTGGTACTGGCCACCGCAGCGTCCGTGGCGGGCTTCTGGGCCTGGAACTCCGTGGCCACGCTGGGCGCCTTCTACACCCAGAACCTGCAGCTGAACCCGGCCACCACGGGCGTCCTGGTGGCCATGCCGGTGTTCGTCGGCTCGCTGGGGCGGATCGTCGTCGGTACCCTGACGGACCGGTACGGCGGCCGGGCGATGTTTACGTTCGTGCTGCTCGCGTCCATCCTGCCCATCCTGCTCGTGTCCGTCGGCGGCCTCCTCAGTTCCTTCCCGCTGGTGCTGGGCGCCGGCCTGCTGCTCGGCGTTGCCGGAACCGTCTTCGCCGTCGGAATCCCGTTTGTCAGCGCCTGGTACGAACCGTCCCGGCGGGGCTTCGCCACCGGTGTCTTTGGCGCCGGCATGGGCGGAACGGCGCTGGCCGCCTTCCTCAACCCCCGGCTCGTGGCCGCCATCGGGTACTTTCCCACGCACCTGCTGATCGCCGGGGTCCTTGCCGTGATGGCGGCCCTGGTCTGGTTCCTGATGAAGGAATCCCCGGGCTGGACCCGCAACAACGCTCCCGTGCTGCCCAAGCTCCTGGACGCCGCCAGGACGCCGGTGACGTGGAAGATGTGCTTCCTCTACGCCGTCGTCTTCGGCGGATTCGTCTCCTTCGCCACGTACCTGCCCACCTACCTGCGGGACGTGTACAGCTTCGATCCGAGCGGCGCCGGTGCCCGCACGGCCGGGTTTGCGCTCGCAGCAGTGCTGGCACGGCCGGTGGGCGGCGTGCTCGCGGACAAGTTCGGGCCCAAGCCGGTGGTAATCGTCTCGCTTACCGCCGTCGCCGTCCTGGCGTGGGTGGTGAACCTGCAGCCCGACGGCGAGGTCCCGGCGGGCCTGACCTTTGTCGCCATGGCGGCAGCCCTTGGACTGGGGACTGGCGGGGTGTTCGCCTGGGTGGGCGTGCTGGCTCCGCAGGGGAAGGTGGGCAGCATCAGCGGTGTGGTCTCAGCGGCCGGCGGCCTGGGCGGCTACTTTCCGCCGCTGGTGATGGGGGCAACGTACGACGCCGCGACACACAGCTATTCGATCGGGCTGCTCCTGCTGGTGGTTACAGCGCTTGTGGCACTGGCGTTCACCATCTTCGGCATCAGGGGCCGGACCAAAGCGCGGGTGGTGCCGGCGTAGCGCGAGGTCCAGAAAGCGCGAACGGACACTTGCGGCCCTTCGGAGGGGTGCTTAAGTGTCCGTTCGGGCTTCGGGAGGGGTGCTTAAGTGTCCGTTCGGGCTTCGGGAGGGGTGCTTAAGTGTCCGTTCGCGCGTGGGGGTCAGCCGAAGGCCAGGTGCGCCGCCGTGAAGATGGCCAGGCCGGCCAGGGCGCCCACCACGGTGCCGTTGATCCGGATGAACTGCAGGTCCTTGCCCACCTGCAGCTCGATCTTCTGCGAGGTCTCCTCGGCATCCCAGCGCGCCACCGTATCCGTGATCACGCCGGCGATGTCCGAGCGGTACGTCTTCACCAGGTAGCCCGCGGCGTCTCCGATCCACGCGTTCACCTTCCCGGCCAGCTCGGGGTCAACCACGAGCCGGGTGCCGAAGTCGTGCACGGCGGCCTTGAACTTCACGGTCAGTTCGCTGTGGGGATCGTCGACGGCGCTGAGCAGCGCAGCCTTGATGGTGCCCCACGTGCGGGATGCCAGTTCGCGGACCTCGGGGTCGCCCAGGACCTGCGCCTTGATCCCTTCGGCACGGGCGATCATCACGGGGTCGTGCTGCAGATCCTGCGCCAGATCGGTCAGGTACTTGTCGATGGACTGGCGGACCTGGTGCTGCGGGTCGGACTGCACAGCCTTGGTGAACTTCAGGATTTCCACATAGACCTTGTCTCCCACGAGCCCGTCCACGAACTGCGGAACCCACTGCGGGGACCGGTCCGACACCAGCCTGCTGACGGTCTCGTGGTTGTCCCGGACCCAGTCCACGGTCCGGTCCACCAGCAGGTCCACCAGCGTGTGGTGGTGCCCGTCGGCGAAGATCCGCTCGGCGAGCCTGCCCACCGGAGGGCCCCACGGCGGAGTGAGCAGGTGCTTTCGGACCATCGACTCGATCACGGCCTGGACGTCGTCGTCGTTCAATACCTTGAACGCACCGCGGATGACGGCGGCACCCTCCTTGGCCACGCGCTCGGCGCCGCCGGGACCGGACAGCCACGCGCCGGCCTTCCGCGCGATGTCCACGGAAGCGAGTTTCTCCTGGACCACCTGTTCGGAAAGGAAGTTGGTCTCCACGAACTCACCCAGCGAGGCGCCGATCTGGTCCTTGCGGCGCGGAATGATGGCCGTGTGCGGGATCTTGATCCCCATGGGGTACTTGAACAGCGCCGTCACGGCGAACCAGTCCGCGAGGGCGCCCACCATCCCGCCCTCCGCAGCGGCACGCACGTATTCCAGCCACGGGTATTGCTTCTGCAGGGCGAAGGCAAAGACGAAAATCACCGCCATGACAATCAGCAGGCTCAGCGCCAGCAGCTTCATTTTCCGCAGGGCGGCAGCCTTTTCGGCGTCACCGCCCAGGCCGCGGTCGACGACGGCGGCACCGGCACCGGCGCCGGAACCGGCACCTGGCTTGCCGGCATCTGGCTTGGCGGCATTCGCCGGCCCGGTTGCAGCGGGACGGGTGGTTTGTTCACTGTTCACCTGCATGTGCCCAGCCTAGCCCCGCATCCGCCCCGGGCGTCCGCTAACGTGTCACCATGACTACCGACGAGTCCGTCTCCTTCCGGCCGCTGGTCTACGCCCACCGGGGAGCCAGCGCCGCCTTCGCCGAGCACACCCGGGCCGCCTACCTGCAGGCGATTGCGGACGGCGCCGACGGCGTGGAATGCGACGTCCACCTCAGCCGCGACCAGCATGTAATCCTGCTGCACGACGCCAACCTGGACCGCACCTCGGACGGCACCGGACCGGTGGCGGACCGGACCCTCGAGGAACTGCGACTGCTGGATTTTTCCTCGTGGAAGGGCGCCCGCATCCCGCTTGAATACGGCGGGAAGTTCGACCAGCTGCTGACGCTGCCGGAGCTGCTGGACGTCCTCCGGAAGGCGGGCCGGGAGATCGGGCTCGCCATTGAGCTCAAGCATCCCAGCCCCTACCTGCTGCAGCTGGAGGACCGCGTGCTGGAGGTGCTGGAAGCGGAAGGGTGGGATCCCCTCACCTCCCGCGTGGACAACATCAGCGTCTCCTTCATGAGCTTCAGCCCGGACGCCGTCAAGCACCTGCTCAAGACCGTGCCCGCCGAGTTCGTCTGCCAGCTGGTGGACGACATCAACGCGGAGGAAATCCGGGAGGAACTGGGCCTGGGACTCATCACAGGCGGGGCCGTGGCGAACGTCATGCGGGCCGCCCAGGTGGAAGGCGAACGGATCCTGAACGACTGCGAAGTGAGGCTGGCCGGACCGGGCATCAACTACGTCCGGGAGCACGCCCGCACCGTGAAGCGCTGGCTGGATTCCGGCCGGAGGTTCAGGGTGTGGACTGTCGATTCGGACCGGGACGTGGCGCTGTGCCAGGAGCTGGGCATCCACGAAATCACCACCAACCGGCCGGCGCAGGTGCTGGCCCGGCTCGCCGAGAGCAGCCATCCCGTCGGCTGAACAGCCGGTTCAGCCGCGGGGACTGCCCTGGTCAGCGCAGCTCACGCCGCATCAGCGCAGCTCACGCCTCATCAAGCGCAGTTCATGCCTCAAGGTCGCGGCGCCGCCAGCCGGCGTAGCCCAGCGCGCCAAGGACTGCCGCGGCAACCGTGAGGGCCACCAGCGCCGGAACTGACCCGGCATCCACCGGAAGCAGCGGGGTATGCCGGAACGGCGAGAGGTCCATCAGCCATTCCGGAGCGTTCCAGAGCACTCCGAATTCACCCAGCGCGATGAGGCCCAGCAGGAGCACCCAGACGGCCCCGGCCAGGCGCGGTACCCAGCCGAACACTGCCAGTGCGGCGCTGGTGAGAACCCAGGCAGCCGGAATCTGGGCCAGCGCCGCCACGGTGGACCGGACGACAAGGTCCACGTCATTGACGGCGGCGGCAGCCCCGATGCCGATGGAGACGCCGGTCAGCAGTTGCAGCAGCGCAACGCCGGCCAGTGCCACGCCGTAATGGCTGCTGGCCCAGCGGATGCGGGTGGTGGCAGTGCCCAGCAGGGCCTCGGTGTGCCCGGCAGCCTCCTCGCTGCGGAGGTGGTTGGCCGCGGAGATGCCATACGCGGCCGCGATGACGCCCATGATGCTGATCTCGGCAGCGAGGAACGCATCCGTCAGGGCCTGCGGACCGCCCAGCGCCCGCATCAGGTCCTGGGCGCCGGGGGAACTCAGGAAGTCCGCCACGTTGCCCACCAGCGAGCCGATTACCACGCCAAAAAGCACGAACGCCACGCACCACGCCACCAGGACGCGGTACTGCAGCCGCACGGCGAGGCCCAGCACGCCGGACAGGTGTCCGCGTGCGGGGCCCGGCCGCTCATCGCGGAGGCCGGCGCCGAGGTCGCGCCGGGACCGGAGGAAGAACGCGACGGGCACCAGCGCAGCGCAGAGCGCCAGGGGCAGCGAAAGCACCCACCAGTGGTCACCGGCATAGGCCCGGATCTGCTGGTTCCATCCGATGGGTGATAGCCAGGACCATACCGACGGGCCGGGCTCGGCGAGGTCGCCCACCGCCCGCAGCCCGTAGGTCACGGCGATGACTCCGATGCTGAACCCGGTGGCGGCGCGGGCGCTGGCCGTGAGCTGGGCCGCCAGGGCCGCCACCGCGCTGTACGCCATCCCCGTGGCTGCCCAGCCCAGACCGAAGGCGAGTGACCCGTTACCGGGCAAACCGCCGACGGCGAGGGCAGCCGCGGAAAACAGCCCGGTCAGGATACTGGCGGCAAAGCTGATGGCCAGTGCGGACACCAGCGGCGCGTCGCGTCCCAGCCGGCCTCCGCCCAGCAGTTCCAGCCGTCCGCTCTCCTCGTCTCCCCGCGTGTGCCGGATGGTGAGGATGACCATGAGGACCGCAAGGATAGCCGTCATAAAGGCCGTGTATTTGATGAGGGAAAGAGCGCCGAGCGAGGCGGGATCGTAGATCCGGCCAAAGAGCGCCACCATGGATGCCGTGGCGTTCAGCGCGGTGGAGGCCTCCACCCGGCTGGCCGCGTCCGGGTACAGTTCGGCGCCGGCCACCGCCGTCGAGTAGGCAATCAGGGCGAACCCCGCTATCCAGAGCGGCAGCAGCCAGCGGTCCCGCCGCAGGCCAAGCCGGATCAGGACACCGGTTCCGGCCAGGGTGCCGGTCACGGACCCGGACGTCGTCGTGGCGGGCGTCCGGGTTTGCGTCCGGGGCGTGGTGCCGGTCATCGCCGGGCTGCTTCGAACGATCCTGCCGGGCCGTAGTGGCGCAGGAACAAATCCTCCAGGGTGGGCGGCTGGCTGGTCAGCGACTGCAGCCCGGCAGCCGTCAGGGCCTGCAGGAAGGGCCCCAGCCCTGCGGGGTCCACCTGGGCGGTCACACGGTGGTCGGTCACCACAACGTCGTGGACGCCGGGAAGGAGGTCCAGGCCAAGGGGCACACGGGCGACGTCGGCAGTAACCGACGTGCGCGTCAGGTGCCGCAGCTGCTCCAGCGGCCCGGACTCCACCACCTTGCCGGCGCGAATGATGCTGACCCGGTCCGAGAGGGCCTCGGCCTCGCTCAGGATATGGCTGCTCAGCAGGACTGTGCGGCCCTGCCCGCGCAACTCACGGACGCAGCCCCGGAAGGCATCTTCCATCAACGGGTCCAGGCCGCTCGTGGGCTCGTCCAGCAGGAAAAGCTCGGCGTCCGTGGCCAGGGCCGCCACCAGCGCAACCTTTTGCCGGTTGCCCTTGGAATAGGTGCGTGACTTCTTTGTGGGGTCGAGGTCGAAAGTCTCCAGCAGTGCGTCCCGCCGGGCACGGTCCTGTCCGCCTTGGAGCCGGCCCAGCAGGTCGATCACCTCCCCGCCGGTCAGGTTCGGCCAGAGGGCAACGTCTCCTGGCACATAGGCCAGCCGGCGGTGCAGGGTGGCAACGTCGTGCCAGGGATCCAGGCCCAGCACCCGGATCGACCCGGAATTGGCCCGGAGCATGCCCAGCAGCAACCGCAACGTAGTGGACTTGCCGGATCCGTTGGGACCCAGGAATCCGTGCACTTCGCCCGCCGCCACACTGAAGTCGAGGCCGTCGAGGGCAGTGACGCTTCCGAAACGCTTCACGACGCCGGTCATTTCCACCACGCTGCTCATAATCACAAAGCTACGCCCGGTTGCCTGTCCTGACCCGGGCGAAAGGTCCTGTTCCTGCGTGACGCCCGCAGTTACCGGGCGCGTCTGCGGCTGTGGTTGCATGGATCCATGCCATTCACCTGGTCCGGCCGGGCCACCCAGACACTCTCAGCGACTGCCATGGGCGCACTGCTGCTGACCAGCGCCATGAAGCACTTCCGCGACCCCGCGTTCTTCCACCAGGTGGTACCCGATTTCCTGTGCCGTGACGACACCGGTGAACGGCCCAACGGTGCCTGTGCCGTGATGACCCGGGATGAATGGGTGGCGCTCAGCGGCCTGCTCGAGGCGGGCGCCGCCGTCGGGCTTCTGATCCCGGCCACCCGCCCGGCCACCGCATGGGGCGTTACCGCAATGTTTACGGCGTTCCTTGCCGGGCATGCCGATGCCCTGCGCCGCGCGTACGGCCCGGCCGGGACTGCGGCGCAGCGGAAAGTGCATACCGCGCGGCTGCCATTGCAGCTGCCGCTGATCGCCTGGGCCTGGAGCCTGCGCAAACCGGGCCAGGCTGCCCGGCGCCGGCAGTGAAGCTCCTGCAGTCACCGGCGGTGAGGGTTGGCCTGTCCATCAGCATCGCCACCGGGCTGTACGGGATTTCGTTCGGGGCACTCGGCGTCACGTCCGGGCTGGATTTCTGGCAGACCATGGCTCTGAGCCTGCTGCTGTTCAGCGGCGGTTCGCAGTTCGCGTTCATCGGCGTGGTGGCGGGCGGTGGATCAGGAGTGGCCGCCATGGGGGCGGCGACGCTCCTGGGCATGCGCAACGGCATCTACGGCATGCAGCTGAACGCGCTACTGCAGCCGCGCGGGTGGCGCAAGTTCGCCGCGGCCCACGTCACCATCGACGAATCAACGGCCACCAGCACCGGGCAGACGGACCCGGCCGAGCAAAAGCGGGGATTCTGGACCGCGGGCATTGGGATCTTCGTGCTCTGGAACGTGTTCACGGCCGTGGGGGCACTGGCGGGAAGCGCACTGGGTGACCCCAAACAATGGGGGCTCGACGGCGCCGCGGTGGCGGCCTTCCTCGGCCTGCTCTGGCCGCGGCTCAAGGGCCGCGAACCGGTGGCCATCGCCGTGGTGTGCGCCCTGGCCACGGTACTGGCCGTGCCCTTCGTTCCTGCGGGAATTCCCATCCTGATCGCGGCCTTCGTGGCGGCCGCGATCGGCTGGTTCAGCCACGGCCGCAGCGACGAGGGACTGGAGCCGGATGTGGACCCGTATGCCGAGCACCGGCACGACGAGCACCGGCACGATGAGCAGCGGCACCCCCGCAGGCTTCCCCGTTCGGGAGGTGGGCAATGAACCTTTGGATGTGGCTGCTGCTTGCCTGCCTCCTGGGCTACGCCTGGAAACTGGTGGGCTACCTGGTTCCTGCCAGCCTGCTGCGCAACCCGCGGACGTCCCGGATCGCGGGCACCATGACCATCGGCCTGCTGGCCTCGCTCACCATGGTGAACGCGGTGGCGTCGGGCCAGGCGCTGGCATTTGATGCCCGGTTGGGTGCACTGGCTGCCGCCGGACTCGCCCTGTGGTTCCGGGCTCCCTTCCTGGTGGTGGTGCTGGCCGGTGCCGGCGCGGCCGCCGGGCTCCGGCTGCTTGGCTGGGACTGACCACGGCCACTAGGCCCTAGTGACGGAGCACGTGGTGTGGCAGGATTCGAATATGAGCGAAGAACAAGCGCCCGCCGTTCCTGCTGCCGAAAAAGACTCCAAGTCAAGGCCCTACGTGCCCTCGCCGGGGTCGGAATCCACCCGTGAAATGCGCGAGATGTCCCGCCGCCGCAGGGACGCCGAAGAGAAGCTCCAGCAGCATCTGCAGGAAGCGGACCACCTGCACGAGGAACACATGAAAGCCCACCAGCGGGAGACGCGAGCTGCCCATGAGGACGGGCAGATTGAGGGCGCGGAGCCCGCAGACGGGGCCGCTCCTGAGGGTGCTGCCACGCAAAGGGAGACCCCGGACAAGGGCGGGGCCGGCCACAATCCGGCCGAGTGACCCGGCCGGGCCAGTACGTTGCGTCACGGCTGCAGGACGTGCCGCGTACGTTCGATATGACGGCGGTAGGCCCGTCCTGGTTCACGACGCCCTAATTGACGAGCGCCGTCAAGGTCTGGAGCACCGCGAAATCATCGCCGCGGCCAAGGGAATCCTGATGGCCCGCCGCGGCCTGGACGAGGACACCGCCATGCACGATCTCCTGATGGAGTCGCGGCGGTCGAAAAGGTCGCTGCATGACGTGTCTGCCGAGCTGGTGTCCTCAACCCGGCTGCCCGGATGAGCGGAGGTGTGCGTTGGCCCTGGGCAAAGACGAAGATGAGCAAAGGCTTCGTTTTGAGGAGATGCTCCGCAATGCCGACCTGAGCCCTGGCGACCTGTGGCTGAGGTACTTCAGTATTGGCGGAATGGCCGGACAGTTTGAAATTGAGGCCTACATCCATGGAGCCATCGCGCTGCCTGCGTTGCAGCGGGACATCCTGGCGCATGCGCTGAATGAGCGGCTTGACGAGCTCAATGACCCGGACGGCAGGGGAACGTACAGCCGCGGGTCCGAGGACGCGGGCCGGGTGCCCGAGGACCGGTCGCGGCACGAGGCAGACCGGCCGGAGGATGAATCACGGCAGGATGATTGAATCGAAGGCCGTGCCCGGCAGGGGCGACTGGGGCGGCAGCGGCCGGCGGGGACGTTCCGTGCGGATGGCGTCCTCCACCAGCGCCACCGGGCGCCGCCAGGCGTCGGACCCGGCTTCCATGGTGTCCACAACACCGATCAGCATCGCCAGCAGGCGGATGACGTCGGTCATGGAGATGTCGGTGCGCAGGGTTCCTTGAGCCTGGCCGCGGCCCAGCAGGACGGCCACGGACTCAAAGAGGCTGCCGGTGATTCCGGTCAGCAGGCCGCGGCGTCCGGCAACGGCGCCGAGCAGGTTGGCATCCTCGCTGGCCGCTGCCATCAGCGCATCGATCACGCGGAACAGCCCGTCGGCGGCATCAGGTCCGGCCAGGGCGTCGTCGATGACCGGGTCCACCATCAGGCGGAGCTGGCGGTTGAGGGCGGCCAGGACCAGCTGCTCCTTGTCCGCGAAGTTCCGGAAGAGGGTCGCCGGTCCCACGCCGGCCGTGACGGCGATGGTCTGCAAGGGCACGTCCGGGCCATACTCACGGAAGCACTTGCGGGCGGCGGTAATGATCTTGTCCACATTGCGCGCAGCATCCGCACGGAGGGGCTTGCGTTCCACTGCGAGGTTCATTTTTCAAGGTTAGCAACGCTGGGGCTGAGGGCCCGGGTTACTGATTGGTAGCGGCGAATGTACCCGTATATGACGTTTTCCACTGTGGCAGACTGGGTCCATGTTGCTCGCATTCTCCGTTGCACCGTCCGGCCAGCCGCCCCGCCCGGGCGGCGATTCCGGCGCTGTCTCCGCTACCGCACCCACCGCCGAATCCGCTGCAGCATCTGCTGACGCATCGGTCCACGACGCCGTCGCTGCCGCCGTCAAGATTGTCCGGGACTCCGGGCTGCCCAACCATACGGACTCCATGTTCACCACCATCGAAGGTGAGTGGGATGAGGTGTTTGCCGTGGTCAAGGCGGCAACGGAGGCCGTGGGCCGGTTCGGCAGCCGCGTGTCGCTGGTGATCAAGGCGGACATCCGCCCCGGGTATTCGGGCGAGCTGACCGGCAAAGTGGAGCGGCTGGAAAACGCCATCGCCGACGCCGGCTGATTTCCGCTTCACTTTTTCTGCGTCACTTTCCTTCCACCGGGCAGCGCCAACTGCGAGACTGTGCCCATGATTGAGCACCGGCCCGAACCTCAGTGGGTGTCCGTGGAGACGTTCCTGACCGACGTCGTGGTCCGCCCCGACAGCCCCCTCACGAACGCGGTCACGTCCGCCGTCGACGCCGGCATGCCGCCCATAGAGGTGGCGCCGAACGCCGGGAAGCTCCTCAAGCTGCTGGTGCAGCTTTCGGGCGCCCGGCGGGTGCTGGAGATCGGCACGCTGGCGGGCTTCAGCACCATCTGGATGGCCCAGGGACTGCCCGACGACGGCGACCTCGTCACGTGCGAATACCTCCCCAAACATGCCCGCGTGGCGCGCCGGAACGTGGACGCGGCGGGCGTCGGGCACAGGGTGGACATCCGCGTGGGGGCCGCCCTGGACACGCTTCCGGGGCTGCAGGATGACAGCCGCGGACCCTTCGATTTCGTATTCATCGACGCCGACAAGGAAAACAACCCGCACTATCTGGAATGGGCCATCCGGCTGGGCCGGCCGGGCACTGTGATCGTGATGGACAACGTGGTGTGGGAGGGCGCAGTGCTTGATCCGTCCCTGGACGAGGTCAACGCGCCGGGAATCATCACCGCCCTGGAAATGATGGGCGCGGACCCGCGGCTGGACGGCACGGTCATGCAGACCGTGGGGTCGAAGGGCTGGGACGGCTTCGCGCTGGCCCTGGTCAAGTGACGTCACTCCGGCAAGATGCTAAGTATGCTTAGAATAAGCTAACGCCGGACGAACCCGTCCGCATCGCCTGGAGTGGAGGAAGAAATGAAGGCTTCACCGACCCTTGCCAGCAATCTCCAAATGGTCCTCACGGACCTGATCGAACTTCACGTGCAGGGCAAGCAGGCCCACTGGAACATCGTGGGAACCAACTTCCGCGACCTCCATCTGCAGCTCGATGAAATCGTCACCAGCGTCCGGCTGTTCGCGGATGAAACGGCCGAACGCATGCGCGCCCTCCATGCCCTGCCCGACGGCAGGAGCACCACGGTGTCCGGCGAAACCCGGCTGGAGCAGTTCCCGGAAGGACTCACCTCCACCAAGGACGCCGTCAAACTGATCACCGCCCGTCTGGAGCGCACCGTGAAGACCATGCGGGACGTCCATGACGAGGTGGACGAGGAAGATCCCACCAGCGCCGACCTGCTCCACGCCGGGATCTCGCGGCTGGAGCAACTGGCCTGGATGGTCAACGCCGAGACCATGACCGCAGCGGCCTCCGTCACCGTGCCGGACGAGAACTGAACGCAGCGGCAGGCGGAATGGATCCCGACAGGCATGGTTCGAACCAGCGTGTGACGAATCGAAGTTCGTTTCAACCACAACCCCGGCAACAACACCAGCCACCGCCCAGGGCCGTGCGGATCAGTGCCGCCCCGGACAGCCCGGACGCCCTGGACAGCCCGGACGCCCTGGCTCCGCTGCTGGCGGCGGTGCGTGACGCAGTGGGAGACGTGCCGGCGCTGCTGTCACTGGCGCGGGACATCGGACGGACGGCGCCGCGGCCGGGGGAAGGCAATACGGCCCGGCTCTGGGAACTGCTGGCGTCCGTAACCGCCGTGGACGTGGCCGCCGGCCGGGTGCTCGAACCGCACCTTGACGCCGTCGCCATCCTCGCCCAGGCCGGCGTGGAACGTGGTGACGGAGCCGCGGACCGGACCACCGATGCAGCATGGGGCGTGTTCGCCGCGGAGGGGCCGGGACTGCGGCTCGAGGCCACGGCGGACGGCACCGGGAAGTACATCCTGAACGGTTCCAAGCCCTGGTGTTCGCTGGCGGCCCAGCTGGACGGCGCCGTGCTGACTGCCCACCTGGCGGCAGGAGACCCGGCATCCGGCGAAACCGGGTCCGGAGGGCCGTCCGGCGGCAGGGCAGCCTTTGCCGTCGACCTGCACGCGCCCGGGGTCTCCTGCGAGACGCCGCAGTGGACCAGCCGGGGCCTGCGCGAAATCCCCAGCGGCACCGTTCACTTCGACGGCGTCAGCGCCGTGCCGGTGGGCGGGACGGAATGGTACTTCCAGCGGCCGGGCTTCGCCTGGGGCGGCATGGGCGTTGCGGCCTGCTGGTTCGGCGGAGCCGTTGCCGTAGCCCGTGACTTCAGCAGCGCGCTGGCCGCCGCCGCGGACAAAGGGCGGGAACCGGACCAGATCGCACTGGCCCACCTGGGCGAAACGGACCGGATCATCACCGCTGTGGCCGGGTACTTGGCGCGGACGGCGGAACGGATCGACGCCGGCGAACTGTCCGGCTCCGGTGCGTGGAGCGAGGCGCTGCGCGTCCGTGGCACCGTCGTCGCCGCCGTCGAACGCATCCAGGAAGTGGTGGCCCGGAACATGGGCCCCGGACCCCTTGCCTTCAACGAAACGTATGGAAAGCGCATGGCGGACCTCTCGCTGTACATCCGGCAGCACCACGCCATGCGGGACGACGCCCAGCTGGGCGCACTGACCCTGAAGGGGGACCGCTCGTGGTGACTTTCTCACACGCGGACACCGGCACTGCCGAGTCCGAATGGGAGGCCAGCGGACTGGCCGTCCTTCCCGAACTTCCGCTGGATCCGGCCGAACTCGCGGCCATGACCTTCGTTGTGCTGGCTGCCCATCCCGATGATGAGACCCTGGGCGCCGGAGGGCTCCTGGCCCGGCTGAACGCCGCCGGGGCCGCCATCGAGGTGCTGCTTTGCACGGCGGGGGAGGCCTCGCACCCGGAATCTCCGACGACGACGCCGGACCAGCTTGCCGCCGTCCGGCTCAATGAGTTCAGGGCGGCTGTGTCCGGGCTGGCCCCCGGAGCTTCCCGGCAGTTCCTGCACTTCCGGGACGGCCACCTTGCGGCCGACCGGGACCGCATCGCTGCCGCCGTCAAGGAATCGATCGCAGCGGCGGGCCGCCCGGCGGACCAGGTGGTGATCGTGGCGCCCTACCGCTCCGACGGCCACACCGACCACGACGTCCTGGGCGCCGTGGCCGCCGAGTTGGCGGCGCAGGACGGCCACGGGCTGCTGGAATACCCTGTCTGGTACTGGTTGTGGGCGTCGACTGCTGATCCCGCCTGGCACTCATGGGTCCGCGTGCAGCTGACGCCGGACGAGCAGCGCGCCAAGGCGGCTGCCCTCCTGGCGCACTCCTCCCAGACGCAGCCGCTGTCCGACCAGCCCGGCGATGAGGCGCTTCTCGCGGGCAGCTTCATCGAGCACTTTTCCCGCCCCTGGGAAACGTTCGCCTGGCACGGTCCCGCCGGCGGAAGCAACAGCGCGGAGGACGCCGAACGGATCTTCGATGCCGTGCACGGCGGCGATACCGACCCGTGGAGCTACACCACCAGCTGGTACGAACGGCGCAAACGCGCGGTTACCCTGGCTGTCCTGCCGGAGGCGGCGTACGGCTCCGGCCTGGAAATCGGCTGTTCCATCGGCACGCTGAGCGTGGAACTCGCCGCCCGCTGCCAGGAATTCGTGGCGGTTGACGCCAGCAGCACCGCCCTGGTCCAGGCTGCGGAGCGGCTCTCCGCCAATCCTGCCGCCCGGACCCTGCACCTCACCGTTCCGCAGCAATGGCCCGAGGGCAGCTTCGACCTCGTGGTGGTTTCCGAGACGGGATACTACCTGACACCGGAGGAGCTGGCCGGGCTGTTCACGCGGGTGAAAGCCTCGCTGAACCCGGGCGGGACCCTGGTGCTCTGCCACTGGCGGCACCCGGTATCCGGTTGGGAACTCGACGGGGACACCGTCCATGCCATGGCCCGTCAGCAGCTCCGCTGGCCCACCGAAGGGCTGTACCGGGAAAAGGACTTCGTCCTGGAAGTCTTTACTGCCCCGGCCGGAATCCAGCAGTGACATGACCGGCGAGATGACGGAGCTGGCAGCGCAGTGCCCTGCCGGGCCGGCGGCGGCCGGGGCCATGTTTGCGGAGGCGGCGGCCGGGCAGCGCATCGACCGGGTGGAGGTTGTGGTGCCCGCCCACAACGAGGACCTGCACCTTGACCGCGCCCTGGCTGCGCTCCGTTCCGCCGCCGACGCGCTGCAGGAAGAACGGCCCGACGTGCAGACGGCCATCACCGTGGTGCTGGACAGCTGCACCGACGGCTCCGCGGACATCGCCGCCAGCTATGTTGCCTCCGACCGGCGCTTTTCGGCCCTGCCTGTGCTGCTGGGCAGCACCGGGGCCAGCCGCGCGGCCGGGGTCCGGGCCGCCGGAGTCACCATGGGGGAACCGGGCCCCGCCGTCCTGGCCGCTGCTGAGCTGTGGGCGGGCCGCGTCTGGCTGGCCAACACCGACGCGGACTCCGCCGTTCCGCTGAATTGGCTGCTGCGCCAGGTTGAACTGGCCGATGCCGGGGCGGACGCCGTCCTGGGTTCCGTGGAACCGGATCCCGCGGGCACGGATCCTGCGATCCTGCGCCGGTGGCTGGCGCGCCACCCCTTCACGGAAGACCACCCGCACATCTACGGCGCAAACTTCGGCGTCCGGGCATCTGCCTACCTTGCGGCCGGAGGATTCCCCCGGATGCGCGTCCACGAGGACCGGACCCTGGTGGAGAACCTGCGCCGGCACGCGTACACGGTATTGGCCACCGACACCATCCGGGTACTGACCTCCGGCCGCACGCATGCCCGCGCGCCGCAGGGGTTCGGCGCCTACCTCAGGGCGCTGGCGCCGGACCTGCCGGTACTGGACCACCGCAGTGGTGACCTTTGACCCTAGGACCCTGACCTTCCAGACCGCATCCTCGATCCATGGGGTTACCCCTCAGGGCCGTGGTTTCGTGTGTCCGGCGCTGCCCGTGAACAACGGGCCGCAGCCGTGATCCCTGGCGCCACATCCCTGCCGGAAACTGCCGGCCTCAGCTCCGAGGAGGCCGCCCTCAGGTTGCGGAAGGTCGGGCCCAACCGGCTGCCGGAAGCCCATCCGGTGCCGCACTGGCGCAAGCTGCTGGCCGAACTGACCCACTTCTTCGCCATCATGCTCTGGGTGGCGGCCGTGCTCGCGTACGTGGCCGGAATGCCGCAGCTGGCCGTCGCGATCGTTGTGGTGATCCTGGTCAACGGCCTTTTTGCCTACATCCAGCAGGAACGTGCCCAGCGGGCCGCCGCCAGGCTCCGCGAGCTGCTCCCCGCCATCGTGTCCGTCCGCAGGGACAACCGGATCCTCAAGGTCCACACCACCGAGCTCGTGCCGGACGACGCCGTGATCCTCGTTGCCGGCGACAGGATTCCGGCGGACCTTCGGCTCGCCATCGCGGCCAGCTGCTCAGTGGACGAGTCCATGCTGACCGGTGAAAGCGAACCGGTGGACAAAGTCCGGGGCGACACCGTGTACGGCGGAACGTTCGTGGTGAACGGCCAGGCCGAAGGCCTGGTCACCGTGACGGGCGCACGGACGAGGCTGTCGGAGATCGCCGCACTGACCGGCAAGGTGGTAGCACCACCCAGCCCGCTGGCACTGGAACTTCGAAGGATTGTCCGAATCACGGCCGCCGTGGCACTGGGGATCGGCGTGCTGTTCTTTGTGCTCTCCCTGCTCGTCGGTATTTCCTGGCGGGACGCGTTCCTCTTCGCGATCGGGGTGGCCGTGGCGCTCGTGCCCGAGGGCTTGCTGCCCACCGTCACGCTTTCCCTGGCCGTCGGGGCGCAGCGGATGGCGCGGCGCAATGCACTGGTCCGGAACCTGGAAGCAGTGGAAACCCTTGGCTCCACAACCTTCATTTGCACGGACAAGACCGGCACGCTGACGCAGAACCGGATGAACGCCGTCGAGGTCTGGACCCCGGCCGGCCTGCTCAATGTCACCGGCGCGGGCTACGGGCCGGAGGCCGAGGTCGCCGGGGAGGGAGCCGGGCAGGCCCGGCACCTCAGCACCGCCGCGCTGGCTGCCTCCGAAGGGCGGGCAGTGCTCCACGAAGGGCAGTGGATTGCCGAAGGCGACCCGATGGAGGCTGCCATTGATGCCCTCTTCGTCCGGCTGGCCGGCCCGGGGCAAAGGCCTGCGGATCCCGAGGTGTCGCACCGCTTCGCGTTCGACCCCCGCCGGCTGCGCGAATCCGCAATCGTGGGCACCACCCTGTTCGTCAAAGGTGCCCCGGAGTCGGTGGTTCCGCTGTGCGTGGGGAACCACGGCACGGCCGCCCTGGCGATGGTGGACGAAATGGCCTCCCGCGGGCTGCGGGTTCTTGCCGTGGCCGAGCGCAGCCTGCCTGGCCTGCCCGGTGCCAGCTTCAGGCTCGAGGAGGTTGAGACCGGGCTGACAATGCTGGGCCTGATCGGCCTCCATGATCCGCCCCGGGCCGAGGTCCGCTTTGCGCTCGAGGCGGCCCGCGAGGCGGGGATCAAGGTGGCCATGGTCACCGGCGACCACGCCTTCACCGCGGCCGCCATCGCCCGTGAAACCGGGCTGATCGGCTCACCGGAGCTGGTGCTGGAGGGACACTCCCTGCCGGAGGACGACGCTGTCCTGACCGCCCTGCTGGACCGCGACGGCGTGGTGGTCAGCCGGGTCACCCCGGAACAGAAACTCCGGGTGGCCCGCCTGCTCCAGCGCCGCGGACACGTGGTGGCCATGACCGGGGACGGCGTCAACGACGGCCCCGCCCTCCAGCAGGCCGACATCGGCATCGCCATGGGGCTGAGCGGCACGGACGTGGCCCGCGAGGCGGCGGACCTCGTGCTGCTGGATGACGACTTCGCCACCATCATCGCCGCAGTGGAGCAGGGCCGCGCCACGTACGCCAACATCCGGCGGTTCCTGACCTACCACCTGACGGACAACGTGGCCGAGCTCACCCCCTTTGTGATCTGGGCAATCTCCGGCGGCCGCTTCCCGCTCGCGCTGAGCGTGCTGCAGATCCTGGCCCTCGACATCGGCACAGACCTGCTCCCGGCCCTGGCGCTGGGCAGCGAAGCCCCCGGCAAAGGGACGCTGAAACGGCCGCCGGAGCGCAGGCACCTGATGGACCGCGCCCTGATGGTCCGGGTGTTCGGGCTGCTGGGGCCGGTGGAAGCACTCTTCGAAATGACCGCGTACACCGCCGTGCTCCTCGGTGCGGGCTGGCGCCCTGGCGCCGAACTGCCGGCGTCGGACGTCCTGATGGCGGCCTCCGGGGCGGCCTTCACCACGGTGGTGCTGGGGCAGCTGGCCAACGCCTTCGCGTGCCGCAGTGCCAGCACCCCGCCGTGGCGGCTGGGATGGGCGACCAACCGGCTGCTGGTCTGGGCGGTGCTGGCGGAACTCGGGCTCCTGCTCGTGTTCCTGTTCGTCAGCCCGATCGCCACGCTGCTGGGCCACGCGCCGCCGTCGTCCGGGGGCCTTGCGGTGGCGCTCGCCGCCATTCCCGCCGTCATCGTGGCGGACTGGCTCTACAAGGTGGTCCGGCACCGCCGGACCGGTGCAGCAGCGCCCGCGGCGCCAGCCGTGCAGTATTCCGCACCGCAGCAGCAGTTGAGGTCCAAAGCCTCTGACCCGCGGAAACCGGGCACACGAGGATCAATCCATGGAGGACCAAGCAATGGGAGCAGCCGTGACTGAAAGCCATGTGGTGTGGTTCGACGAAATCGGGATGGAACACGTGCCCCAGGTGGGCGGCAAGAACGCATCGCTGGGGGAGATGACGCGTTCGCTCAAGTCCCGCGGAGTGCGGGTGCCGGACGGCTTCGCTACCACGTCGGCCGCCTACCGCACGTTCATCGCAGCCAACGGCATCGACGCCGCCATGCGGGCCCGGATCGGGGAATACCGGGCCGGCGAGACGTCCCTGCGGTCCACGGGCGAGGCCATCCGGGAGCTGTTCCTGGACAGTGAATTCCCCGAGGACATCGCCGAGTCCATCCGCAGCCACTACCGCACGCTCGCCGGCCGGGCCGGACTGGACCGGCTGTCCGTTGCCGTCCGCAGCAGCGCCACCGCGGAGGACCTTCCGGATGCCAGCTTCGCCGGGCAGCAGGAGACATTCCTGAACATCTCCGGTGAGCGCGAACTCCTGGACGCCTGCCGGCGCTGCTACGCCTCGCTGTTCACGGATCGGGCCATCAGCTACCGCGAAGTAAAGGGATTCGACCACCTGGACGTGGCACTTTCCATCGGCGTGCAGCGGATGGTGAGGTCCGACGTCGGCGCGTCCGGTGTGATGTTTTCCATCGACACCGATTCGGGGTTCCCCCGCGCGGCGGTGATCAGCGCGGCCTGGGGCCTGGGCGAAACAGTGGTCCAGGGCAGCATCAACCCGGACAAGTACGTGGTGTTCAAGCCGCTGCTGGCGGACCCCGGCCTGTCCCCGATCATCGAGAAGACCCTCGGCTCCAAAGCCCGCAAGATGGTCTACAGCCGGGGCGGCCATGCGCGCACCAGGATGGTGGACACGTCCGCGGAGGAGCGGAGCTCGTTCGTGCTGACCGACGCTGAAATCCTGGACCTTGCCCGCTGGGCGGTGACGGTGGAGGAGCACTACGGCCGCCCCATGGACATGGAATGGGCCCGGGACGGCGCCACCGGGGAGCTGTTCATGGTGCAGGCGCGGCCCGAAACCGTCCAGGCGCTCAAGAGCGGGACGCGCTTCACCATCCACCACCTCCGCGGCACGGGCAACGTCCTGGCCACCGGCGCGGCGATCGGGGATTCCGTCGCGCAGGGCACGGCGTGCGTCATCCGGAGCACCCGGGACATCGACACCTTCCGCGACGGCGCCATCCTGGTGACCGAGATGACGGATCCGGACTGGGTGCCGGTCATGAAACGGGCCTCGGGGATCGTCACGGACCACGGCGGGACCACGAGCCACGCGGCCATTGTGAGCCGGGAACTGGGCGTCCCCGCCGTCGTCGGCACCGGCAACGGGACCAGCGTCCTGGGCGAGGGCCTGGCCGTGACGCTGAGCTGCGCGGAAGGTGACACGGGCCGGGTCTACGAGGGCACCGTGCCGTTCGACACCGAGGACGTGGACCTCGGCGCCCTGCCCGCCACCCGTACCGCCATGATGGTGAACATCGCCAGCCCGGGAGCCGCCTTCCAGTGGTGGCGGCTCCCCGCGGCCGGGGTGGGCCTTGCCCGGATGGAATTCATCATCAGCAACCTGATCCGGGTCCACCCCATGGCGCTGGTCCATCCTGAGCGGGTCACGGACGCGGACGAGGCGCGGCAGGTCAAGGAGCTGACCAGCGGCTACGCGGACCCCGGGGAGTACTTCGTGGAGGCGCTGGCGCTGGGCATTGCCAAGATCGCCGCACCGTACCACCCGCACCCGGTGATCGTCCGGCTCAGCGATTTCAAAACCAACGAGTACGCGCACCTCATTGGCGGCGGCTCCTTCGAACAACCCGAAGAGAACCCCATGCTGGGGTTCCGCGGTGCGTCCCGGTACTACGACGAGCGCTACCGGGAGGGTTTCGCGCTGGAGTGTGCCGCGTTGAAGCGGGTGCGGGAAACCATCGGCTTCAGCAACGTCATTGTGATGATCCCGTTCTGCCGCACCCCCGACGAAGCGGACCGCGTGCTGGCGGTCATGGCTGAGAACGGCCTGGTGCGGGGCGAGAACGGGTTGCAGGTGTACATGATGTGCGAGATCCCCTCCAATGTGGTCCTGGCCGAGAAATTTGCGCCCAAGTTCGACGGCTTCTCCATCGGCTCCAACGACCTCACGCAGCTTGTCCTCGGCGTGGACCGGGATTCGGAGCAGCTGGCCGCCTTGTTCGACGAACGCGACGGGGCTGTCACGGCGATGATCAGCGAAGCCATCCGGAAGGCGCACGCGGCGGGAATCAAGATCGGAATCTGCGGCCAGGGGCCAAGCAACCACCCGGACTTCGCGGCCTTCCTGGTGCGCGAAGGCATCGATTCCATTTCGCTGAACCCGGACAGCTACCTCAAGACGGTCCGGGTGATCGCGGATGTGGAGGGCTCCGCCTGACCTGCGGGCGGTGTCGTCTTGCGGCCCGGGCTCAGCGCACGCAGCGCATTGAGGATGGTGGCGAGGTCCACCAGCTCCTGGGACAGGGCGCCGGCGATGGCCGGCACATAGCCCGCGGCCGCCGCCACCATGAGCCCCACGCTTAGAACAATGCCGATCCAGATGCTTTCCATCGCCACCCGGACGGTCCGTTGCCCGACGCGCACCGCATGCGCGGCCCTGGACAGATCGTCCAGGATGATCACGACGTCGGCAGACTCGCCCGCCGCGGTGGAACCGCGCGCACCCATGGCGATTCCGACGTCGGCAACGGCCAGGACGGGGGCATCGTTGACGCCGTCGCCCACCATCATCACGGGACGGCGCTTCAGGGACTTTACCGCCTCCACTTTGTCCGGCGGCAGGCACTCGGCACGGACGTCCGTGAGCCCCACCTCGGCCGCGATGTGCCTGGCGGTGGCCAGGGCGTCCCCGGTCAGCATCACCGTTTCGGTAACACCCAGGGCCGAGAGCTCGGCCAGCGTCCGGCGGGCCTCGGCGCGCAGGGGGTCGCTCATGACCAGGGCGCCGACGTACACCCCGGCAACTCCCACATAGATGGCCAACTGGCCGCTGTGCAGGTCCGTCTCCACCACGCCTGGCGCATACTCGGCCACGAAGGAGGGTTTGCCCACCACCACTTCCCGCCCGTCGAACACGGCGCGCACCCCGTGGGTGGCATGTTCCAGGGCCTCGCTGGCCGTCTCGAAGCGCAGGTCGCGGGCGGTGGCGGCCTCCATCACGGAGGCGGCCAGGACATGGGAGGAGTACTGCTCGGCGGAACCCGCAATCCTGAGCAGCTCGTCCTGGCCCATGGAGTCTGCCGTCACCACCGCCACCAGCGAGGGCCGGCCGTAGGTGAGCGTCCCCGTCTTGTCGAAGGCCGCCGTGCGCACTTTGCCCAGCTGCTCCAGGACCCCGGCGTACTTGACGATGATTCCCGACTTGGCCGCCTGGCTCATGCCTCCCAGGAAAGCAACCGGCGCCGCGATCAGCAGCGGGCAGGGCGTGGCCACCACCAGGACCTCCGCAAAACGGGTGGGGCTGCCGCTGACGATCCAGGCGATGGCGCCCAGCGCGTAGGCGAACGCGGTGAAGGGGATGGCGTAGCGGTCGGCCAGGCGCACCATCGGTGCCCGGCTCTCCGACGCCTCCTTCACGAGCGCCACGATCCGGCTGTACTGGGAGTCCTCCATCACGGCCGTGACGCGCATGCGGACGGCTGCCTCGCCGTTGACGGAGCCGCTCATGATGCCCTCGCCCGCGGTGCGTTCCACGGGCATGCTTTCACCGGTGAGGGAGGACTCATCGAAGGTGCCGGCGTCGGAGAGCAGTACGCCGTCCAGCGGCACCACTTCGCCCGGTTTGACCAGCAGGATGTCTCCCACCCGAACGTCGGTTGCCGCGACGTCTTCGTGGGCGCCGTTTTCCGCTGTGCTGCTATTTGCGGTGCCGTTGCGCTCCCGGTGGGCGGTCTGCGGTACGCGCGCCAGCAGGGCGCTGAGTTCGCCTTTAGCCCGGCCGGCCGCGAAGTCTTCGAGGGCGGTGCCGCCGGCCAGCATGAGCACGATGATCATGGACGCAATGAACTCGCCCACCAGCACCGTGCTGACGATGGCGGTCACGGCAAGAATGTCGATGCCCCAGTGCCCGCTCCGCAGCCTTCGGATCATGCCGACGGACAGGTACGCCGCCACGGCGAGGGCGTAACCGCTCGCCGCCAGTTGGGCGATCGCCGGCTGGCCGGACACCAGCAGCAGGACGACGGCCGCGAGGGCCAGTACTGTGCCCGTCACGAGCGGATACCGGAGTACTAGTTTCACGGGCAGACTCCGCCTCCATCTGGTTAGCTGGCTCGCTGGTGGCCGATTCGCTGGTTGGCTGATACGCAGGGCACCCCTGGATGGGCACACCTATGGCTAACACTCCATTCAACTCCGGCTGCGGAGCTAGGGGAATAGGTCCCTGATGGTCCGCCGGAGGGGTGGTCCGCCGGCGGACGGGGAGGCCCACTGGCGGGGAGGCGGCGGACGGGCCTTTTAGCCCTAGCAGCGGTGCTGCCGCGGCTGTCATGGTTGAACATGGCAGAGCCCTGGGGTAATTCGGGCAATCGGGACCCGCGGGACCGCCGCCGGACGGCGGCAGTCGTCCTCGTGGCCGTGGCTGCCATCACCATGGTTGTCCTGGCGGTGATCCTGGCCGGCCAGCCGCGGAATGCGGACCCGCAGACAGGCCCGCCGTCGGAAAGCCAGGCATCCTCCACCCCGCCGCCTTCGACGCCGGCCAGCCCCACGCCGTCAGATACCTTGCCGTCAGAACCCCAGCCGTCTGAGCCCGGAGCGTCAGAGCCTCCGGAAACTCCGGGCGGGCCGACCCTCCCGGGTCCCGTTGCCCCGGGCCCCACGCCGCCGCCGGAAACGCTGCCCGCGCCGCAGGACCCGCCGCCCGCCGCCCCGTTCCCCCTTGCCTTGGCCGGCACGGATGTGGAGGTGGTCCCCGGAGCGGGCCCGTCGGTGGCTTTGACCTTCGACGCCGGCGCCAACTCTGCTGCCCTCTCCTCGATCCTGCAGACCCTGGCGGGCGCCGGAATCCGCGGGACGTTCTTCCTGACCGGGGCTTGGGCGGCGGCCAATCCTGCCGGGGTGTCCGCCATCGTGGCCGGCGGACACCGTGTGGGCAACCACTCGCAGAGCCACCCGGATTTCACCGGCCTGTCGGACGCCGCGATAGGGGATGAGGTACGTGCGGCGGAGCAGGCTATCCTGGCCGCCGGGGCGGATCCCCGGCCGCTGTTCCGGTTCCCGCTCGGTGCCCGTGACGCGCGCACCATCGCCGCCGTGAACAACCTGGGCTACGTCCCGGTGCGCTGGTCAGCGGACACGCTCGGCTGGAAAGGAACCAGCGGCGGCATTACCGCACAGCAGGTGGCGGACCGGGCGCTGTCCGCCCTGCAGCCCGGCGAAATCGTGCTGATGCACATCGGCTCCAACCCGGACGACGGCTCAACCCTGGACGCTGACGCCCTGCCTCGGATGATCGACAGGATGCGCCAGGCGGGCTACGGCTTCGTCACGCTGGACAGCTTGCTTGCGGGATAGCCAGCCGGATAGCCCGCGGGACAGCGGGCAGGACAGCCGGTAGCCCGCGGCAAGACGGGTCCAAGGTCACTGGGCAGGCCGGTGCATGGCTGGTAGGACTGAGCCATGACTGAGTCGCCAACCGTAGCCGCCGCGCTGGCCCCGGTTGACGCCGTGGTGTTCGACCTTGACGGGGTGGTCACCGACACCGCGGAACTCCACGCCGCAGCCTGGAAGGAACTGTTCGACGCCGTCCTAAAGGACCCCCGGATTCCGCAGGCCGCACGGCGTGACCCCTTCACGGACACCGACTACCTGAGTTACGTGGACGGCCGCACCCGTGAGGACGGCGTGGCCGCGTTCCTCAGCTCCCGCGGGGTCGCAGTGCCGGCAGGCGCACCCGGGGACGGCCCGGCGGAGTGGACCGCGGTGGGGCTGGGGGCACGTAAGAACGGGATCTTCGAAAAGCTGCTGGGGCTCCGGCCCGTCCCCGTATTCCCCGGGACGCTGGCCCTGCTCGAAAGGCTCAGGGCCGGGAAGGTCCCCGTAGCGCTGGCGACGGCGAGCCGGAACGCCCGCGCGGTCCTCGCGTCCGCGGGCCTCCAGGATGCGTTCGACGTCGTGGTGGACGGGAACACCGCAGCGCGGCTGGGGCTGCCCGGCAAACCGGATCCTGCACTGTTCCTCCACGCCGCCTCGGAACTCGGGGTGGAGCCTGGGCGGGCGGTGGTCATCGAGGATGCCGTAGCCGGAGTGGCAGCCGGCCACCGCGGCGGCTTCGGCCTGGTGGTGGGAATTGACCGCACCGGGCACCGCGCCGAGCTGGAAGCCGCGGGCGCCGACGTCGTCCTTGAAGACGTCAGTGAACTGGACCTGGGCCTGGTCATCGCGGACCCCTGGCAGCTGGTGTACGAGGGGTTCGACCCCGCGCACGAAGGCCACCGGGAGGCCCTGACCACGCTGGGCAACGGCTACATGGCAACGCGGGGGGCGGCTCCGGAGCACCGCAAGGACGGCGTGCACTATCCCGGGACCTACCTGGCCGGGGTCTACAACAGGCTCACCAGCGTGATCCAGGGGCAGGAGACCGAAGACGAGCACATGGTCAACATGCCTGACTGGCTGCCGCTGGATCTCTGCGTGCAGGACGGCCCGTGGTGGTCCGACGGCGGGCTGCGGCTCCGCAGCGAGCGGCGCACCCTGGACCTGAAGCGCGCCCTGCTGACGCGGGAAGCGGTGCTGGAAGACGACGCCGGGCGGACACTGGGAGTCGTCCAGCGCCGGCTCGTTTCCATGGCGGAACCGCACCTCGCTGCGCTCGAGATGACGCTGACCGCTAACGGGTGGGACGGCCGGGTCAGCATCCGCAGCGGCTGTGACACGGACGTCACCAATTCGAACGTCCCGGTCGAGGCCCTGCTGTCCAACCGGCACTTGACCGGAGTCACGGTTTCCGGGGCCGACGACGGGCCCGGAGCGGCCACGCAGGTGGTCCTTGCCCGGACGAGCCAGAGCCGGATCGGCATCGCTGTGGCGGTGAGGACCGAAGTGCCCGCCAGCCTGCATCCGGCCCGGCCCGAAGAGCTGGGCGGACTGTTCGTGCACCGCTTTGACGTGGCGCTGCGGGACGGTGAACCGGTAACCGTCACCAAAACCGTGGCGGTGGTGACCTCCCGCGACCACGCCATATCTTCGCCCCGGACTGCGGCGCTCAACGTCCTGAACCGCGCCAGGGGCGGATTCGAGGGGCTGCTGGCCAGCCACGAAGCGGCCTGGGCGGGGCTGCTCACGCCCTTCATCATCGAGTTCGACGCCTCCACCCAGGCCGAGCTGATCATGAACCTGCACGTCTTTCACCTGCTCCAGACCATTTCCGCCCACACCGCTGAGCTGGACGCCGGCGTCCCCGCCCGCGGCCTTCATGGCGAGGGCTACCGGGGCCATATTTTCTGGGATGAACTTTTCGTCCTGCCCCTCCTGACCTCCCGGCTGCCCGCCGTGACGCGGGCGCTCCTGGACTACCGGTGGCGCAGGCTGGGGACCGCCCGGGATGCTGCCGGGGAAGCCGGGCTGAAGGGGGCCCTCATTCCGTGGCAAAGCGGGAGTGACGGCCGGGAGGAGACCCCCAAACTGCTGTTCAATTCCCGCTCCGGCCGCTGGGTTCCGGACTACTCCCACCTGCAACGCCACTCGGGCCTCACGGTGGCATACAACGCCTGGCAGTACTTCGAGGCCACCCAGGACCGGGCGTGGCTGACGCACCACGGTGCGGAAATCATTGTGGAAGTTGCCCGGCTGTTCGCGTCGATGGCGGAGCATGATCCTGCCGAGGACAGGTTCCATATCCGGGCGGTGGTGGGTCCCGACGAGTACCACACCGGCTACCCGGACAACCCCGGCGGCGGCCTGGACGACAACGCCTACACCAACGTCATGGCAGCCTGGGTGTGTGACCAGGCGGCGTGGATCATGGGCTCCGTGCGCGGCTTCGATATGGACGATTTCCGGAAACGGCTCAGCGTCACGGACACGGAAATCGACGGCTGGGTGCGGCTGGCTCGCAGGGTGTTTGTGCCCTTCCACGCCGACGGCATCATCAGCCAGTTCGCCGGCTATGGGAACCTCCAGGAGCTGGACTGGGAGCACTACCGCCGCACGTACCGGGATGTGCAGCGCCTGGACCTCATCCTTGAAGCGGAGGGCAGCAGCACCAACCACTACCAGCTGGCCAAGCAGGCGGACGTCCTCATGTTGCTCTACGTCCTGGGCGAGGACCAGCTCCTTGCCTTCCTGGACCGGCTCGGATACACCGTGACAGCCGGGCAGATCGCCAGGACCGTCGATTTCTACCTCGCACGGACCGCGCACGGATCCACCTTGAGCAGGGTGGCACACGCGTCGGTGCTGGCCCAGACCGACCCGGAACGGGCGTGGGAAACGTTCCGCGAAGCACTCGATGCGGACCTGGACGACACCCAGGGCGGCACCACCAGCGCAGGCATCCACTTGGGCGCCATGGCGGGATCCATCGACGTTGTCCAGCGCAGCTTTGCCGGTCTGCGCATCACCAGGGACGCACTGGTTTTCTCGCCCCGCCTTCCCCGGGAACTCCGCCGGGTCACGTTCAATGTTCGGTACCGGGACCAGCTGCTGGCGGTGTTCCTGGAAAAGGGACGGCTCCGGGTTTCCGCGACACCGGGGGATGCCTCCCCGGTGCTGGTGCGGCTCGGGCAACGACAGGTCCTGCTGCACGCCGGGCAGGATCATGAATTCCCGCTCGGCACCGGAGCTTAGGCCTCATCCCCGGGAGCGCTTGCGCCTACGCCATATGCAGGACGGCCGCCCCGGTGATGCGGTCCTCGGCGAGGTCCTGCAGGGCGTGGCCGGCGGCCTCCATCCGGTAGGGGACTGTGGTGGGGCGTAGCGGAATGTCCGCCGCGACGCGGAGGAACTCTTCGCCGTCGGACCTGGTATTGGCGGTGACGCTGCGCAGCTGCCGTTCCTGGAACAGCTCGGACCCGTAGTGCAGCGGCGGGATGTCGCTCAGGTGGATGCCCGCCACCGCCAGCGTGCCACCGCGGTCCAAGGCGCGCAGCGCCTGCGGCACCAGCCAGCCCGCCGGTGCGAAAAGGATGGCCGCGTCCAGCGGGACAGGTGGTTCGTCGTCGACGTCCCCGGCGAACGCCGCGCCGAGCTCCAAGGCGAGTCGCCGGGCTTCCGCGGAGCGGGTCATGACGTACACACTGGCTCCGCGGTGCATGGCCACCTGGGCGGCCAGGTGGGCGGAGCCGCCGAAGCCGTAGATTCCGAGGCGGCCGCCGTCGGGAACCTGGGCCCGGCCCAGGGCGCGGTAGCCGATGATCCCCGCGCAGAGCAGGGGTGCTGCCTGCTCGTCCGAAAAGACCTCCGGTATCCGGTAGGCAAAGTCCTCGTGGACCGTCACACGGTCCGCGTAGCCGCCGTCCCGGTCCCAGCCGGTGAAAGTGGGGGAAAGGCAGAGGTTCTCCTGCGAGCGGACGCAGAAACGGCAGCGCCCGCACGTGCTGCCCAGCCACGCGACCCCCACGCGTTCGCCCATCCGGAACCGGCTGGCGCCTTCACCAAGTTCAACCACTTCCCCCACCACTTCATGGCCCGGAATGACGCCCGGCCGGCGGGGTGGAAGGTCGCCTTCGGCCAGATGGAGGTCCGTGCGGCACACTCCGCACACACGGACGGCAAGCAGGACCTCACCCGGCCCGGGGCTGGGATCGGGGCGTTCGCCGAATACCAGCGGATGCCCCGCCACGGGACCCGGCTTGCCAACCCACCAAGCACGCATGGCACACTTCCTGTTCTGTTAATCCGGAACGGGCGCCACCCTCATCCGGAACGGGGTGTCACCGCACGATCAGCACGTTGCACAGTGCCCGCTCCAACGCCGAGGAGACGGTGCCGCCCGGATGGCCCTCCCGGTGGTGGGCGCCCAGGACCAAAACATCGGCCTGCGCGGCGGCCGTCAGGAGGTCCTTGGGCGCGGGGTGGCGCTCCAGGAGGATTCCCTCGACCGGAACGGCGGGTGCGAGGCTCCGGGCCAGTTCCACGGCCTGGTCCAGAAGTTCCTTGCCGTGGAGCGGTGCATGGCGGCCGTGTGGCGCGTGCTGCTGGTCTTCGGTCATGTGGATCAGCTGCAGCGGCACGTTGAGGGCGGCCGCCATGCGGGCCGCTTCGGCTACCACCTGCTCACGCCGCGGTTTCTCGTCTATTCCCGCCGCTATGGGCTGGCCGGGCCGCCCCGGGTAGCGGACCACCATGAAGGGGCAGGGTGCGTGGACGGCTAGGTCGAGGCAAGCCGAACCCACGAGCTGGCCCAGGAAGCGGCCCATGCCGCGGTGGCCCACGGCGAGGACACTCGCGCCCTCCGCTGCAGTGCGGAGAACCCGGGCCGGAAGTCCAGGCTCGATCACGCCGTCAATACTCAGCCCGGCCGCCTGTCCGGTTTGCTGCCCGCTTTTCGACTCGGCCCCCTGCCCGGTTTCCCGGCCGGCTTCACGCGCGGCCTCGAGCTCGGCCGCCATCGAGCGGGCGAGGTCGACGCCTTCCTGAAGCGTGGACTCGGCGGCGTGGCGCAGCCCGCTGCCCTCAACGCCCTTGACGGGACCAAGGTTCTTGGTGAAGACAGGCCACACCCAGGCATGGATGACTTTCAGCTGCCGTCCCGTCGCGGCGGCGTACCCGACGGCCCAGCGGACGGCCAGCTGTGACGGTTCGGATCCGTCGTAGCCTACCGCTACCGGTCCGTCCGGATGTGGTGTTGCAGCCGGCATGGTGCCTCCCCTCCTGGGCGGTGGCGGCGCAATGTCCACCTAGTAGAGTCCGGAGCGGGAGTTCGCGCTAGGGGCTTTGGTCCCGTTCGCTGTCCCGGCGCGCGCGGTCGTGGCGTTCGCGGAGGTCGCGTCCCCGCCGGATGTCCTCTTCCTCCTTGACCTGCAGCTTGTCGCTCTGCTTGGTATCCCTTGGCGGGAGCTGGATGGTTTCCTCCGCTTCGATGCCGGCCTGGAGCTGGCGGCCGCGCTCGGTCTCGGCGTCGAACTCGGCGCCGAAGAGCAGCGACATGTTCAGGATCCACAGCCAGAGCAACGCGATGATGACTCCACCGATTGCGCCGTAAGTCTTGTTGTAGCTGTTGAAGTTGGCCACGTAGAAACCGAACGCCAGGGAAGCCAGCAGGAACACCACAACAGCGATGGCGGATCCCATGCTCATCCAGCGGAATTTCGGCTGTTTGACGTTTGGGGTGGCGTAGTAAAGGATGGCGATCGCCGCGATGACCAGCACCAGCATCACCGGCCACTTGGCGATGTTCCAGACAGCCAGGAACGCACCGCCCAGGCCGATGACGTTGCCGACGGACTCTGCCACCGGTCCGCTGAGTACGAGCATCGCGGCCAGCACGACGACGATCAGCAAATTGACGACGGTGACGCCGAGCATGGTCCCACGGAGCTTGAGGAAGGGCCTGCCCTCATCGACCTCGTAGACCCGGTTCATAGCCCGGCCGAAGGCTCCCACGTAGCCAGAGGCGGACCAGAGTGCGGTGAGGAGGCCGAGGACCAAGGTGAAGCCGGCAGCCGAGGAGCCTGCCAGATCTTCAACCACCGGACGCATCGTGTTTACCGTGTCGCCCGGCGCGATGCCCTGGACGATGTCGAGCAGTGCGGCGGTGGTCTTCTGGGCGTCTCCGAAAATACCGAGCAGGGACACCAGCGCCAACAGCGCCGGGAAGATTGAAAGCACCGAGTAATAGGTCAGGGCTGCGGCGAGGTCCGGGCACTGGTCCTTGGTGAATTCCCGGAACGTCTTCTTCGCGATGTACTTCCACGATGGCTTGGTCACATCCGTGGGGCTGTCAGGTTTGCGGGAGTCGTCCGGTGCTGGCGCCGTGCGGGCTTTGGCGGTGCTGCTCTCGTCCGTCTCAGCATCGGCGCGGGAAGCGGTGCCGTTGTCGGTGGCGGGGTTCTTGGCCATGGGAAATATCCTCAAATCTGCCGGGGCCGGGCCGCCCTGCCGTATGGCGGGGCGGCCCGGCCAGGATCCGGTGTCGTTACACCTGCCGGACGTTGTCCTTGGCGTCTGCGGTGCGGTACTTCACGTCGTCGACGGCGCCCTGGCCTTCGGCCTTAACGTGGTCGGTGGCTTCGGAGGCCGTGGCCTTGACGTTTTCCATGGCGTCCTGTGCGGGTGCCTTCAGGCCTTCGGCGACGTCCTTGGCGGCCTCGGTGAGCTCCGTGGTGAGCGGCTCGGCCTTGGCCTTGAGTGCATCGGCGGCCTCACGCTCCTTCTCACTCGCCGGGATCAGGGACGAGAACAGCATTCCGGCGCCGAAGGCGATCAGCCCTGCGGCGAGCGGATTTCCCTGCGTCTTGGTGCGGACCTGGCGGGGCGTGTCCCCAATGGCCGACCCTGCGTCCGACAGGTGGGTCCCTGCGCTGCCGGTGCCGGAATGCACCCGGTCGGTGGTGTGCTCCGCTGCTCCCATGACTTTCTCCTTCACTCCGAACACGGCGTCCTTAACCTTGTCCGTCTGGCGGTGGACGATGTTCGACGGGGTAACTTTGTCCGCCACGGCGTCGACATTGGTGCCGAGCCGCGCGCGGGTTGCTTCGATGTCGGCGCGGATTGCGTCCGGGTTTTCACTCATCGTGTGTACCTCGAGCTCTCTTTGTACCTGGGTCTAGTGACTGGGTTTGAGGGTGGGGGGTATTTCCTGGAGCGTCTCCGCGGTCTGCGGCATGCCCTTGATCGCGTTGAGCTGCTTGCGGCCAACGGCTGCCAGGACGGCGGCGATGATGCCCCAGAGAACGGCGAGGACGACGGCGGACCAGCCGAGTCCGATGACCGTTCCCAATGCCCACCAGAGGGCCAGGGAGAGGAACAGGAGGACGAAGTGGCCGGCCACGCCGGCCCCGGCCAGCATCCCGGTGCCTTTTCCGGCCCGGGAGGCTGACTGCTTCAGCTCTGCCTTGGCAAGTTCCACCTCCTGGCGCATCAGCGTGGAGATGTCCCGGGTTACGTCGCCCAGCAAGTCACCGAGGGACGTGTTATCAGCTTTCGCGTGGGCCGCCGTCGGGGGCGTTTCGGGATACTGGCTGCTCATCGCTGCCCTCCGCGCAGGGGATCGTCACGGTACGGATCGTCGGCGAGGGGGTCCGTGGCCAGGGGATCCTTGGCCAGCGGATCTGCCGCCCACTGGTCCGCCTCGTCACGGCGCGTTCCGTCGTCGTTCAAGGGGTTGGGCGGGTAGGTGTCTGCCTGGTAACCGCCGGTGGTCCTAGCGTCGTCATAAGCCCCAGTGCCTGCATAGGCACCAGCGCCGGCTCCGGCGGCTGACAGGCCCGCAGTGGTTGCGTCGGGGGCGGGCATCTGCACCGGCGGCGGCGGAACTGCTGTTCCCGTGTCGGCAACATATCCGGGAACGCCGGTGCGGCCGCTGACCGTAGCATTGGTCGAGTCCGGCGCTCCCGCGGCGAGGCTGCGGGTGAGCCGACCGGCCAGTATTCCTGCTCCTGCTGCCAGCATCAGGAAGGTACCCGGGCGTTGCCGGGCGAAGGACTTCACTTCGTTGAGTAGCGAGCCGGGATCCCGGCCTTCCAGCCAGGACGCCACGGAGGCGGACCGGTCCGCTGCCTGGCGGATCAGATCGGTGGCAACGCCGGGCTGGTCGGAGGCATCAGCCATGGTGCGCAGTTCCCCGGAAATGGAGTGGAGGCCCTGGGCCACCTTTTGCTGCTGGGCACCTGCCTGGTCCGTGAGGTCTGTCCGGGCCTGGTAGAGCAGATCCTTGGCGTTTGCCCTGACCTCGCCTGCGACGTTGGCTGCCTCAGCCTTCGCGGTCTGCGCCACATGCTGGGCGGAGTCCGTTGCCTGGTGGGCGATGTCCCCGGCCTCATGCTTGGCCGTCTCGGTCTTCGACGGTGTGCCTTGCGTCGCCGGGTAGGCGGCATCGGTTCCCAGCGTCGCCGGTGCGGCCGGTTGCTCTGCAACCCCAGGGGTGCCGTAGCTACCGTCCTGAGGCCATCGGTTCTCTGTCATCTTCGCGCTCTCTTTCTAAGAAGGTCGGCTGCTGATCAAGAACCAGCAATAACTGGCTCTTAGATAGTAAGCATGATTACTATCAAATAGTAAGCACCCTTGGTGTATTACTTTTCGGACCCGGCCTTTTTCGGCGTTTTTCCGGTTCCTTTGGTTTTCGATCGGGCTCGCGGATCATGTCCGCGGGTGCAGCGGCGGAGATCCTGCCGTCCCGCGCCCGGCTCCCATCCCCGCGAGCACCTCGCGGATAGCGTCAACAGAGGAGGTGCGCGGCTCCCATCCCAGCACCTCGCGGGCGCGGCTGGTGTCCATGACGGGGGCCCCTTGCGCCATGGCAATCCAGCCGGCATCTGTTGGCTGCACGCGAAGCCGCCAGCTCAGGTCCACGGCCGCGCGGATCAGCCCGAAGGACACGGGCAGCCACCGCCTCGCATGAAGAATCCGCGCCAGTTCCGTCCCCGTGATGACCGGTTCGGCGGCAATGTTGAACGCACCGGCGGCGCGGCGGTCAAGAACGCGCCAGTATGCGTCCGCGAGGTCGTCGGCATGCACCGCCTGAAAGGCCAGTCCGGGGGGAAGCGGAATGATCGGCAGCCTGAGGTTCGCCGGGAGGAGCCGGGGGATCAGCGGGCCGAGGAAATATCTGCCGATTTCGCTGCCCGCTTCCGCCTGGAACGTGAGCGCCGGACGCAGCCTTGAGACGGTGATGGCCGAATTTTCGGTTGCGAAACGGTCCAAGAGCGCTTCCTGCTCGGCTTTGTGCCGGCTGTAGTGCGAGTCCTGGATGCCGCCGGCCGGCCAGTCCTCCGCCCTGCGGGTTTCCTTGCCCGAGCGGCTGTACGCGCCTACGGAAGAAGCGCATACCACGTGCCCTACGCCGGCTTCCTTGGCGGCCCGGAGCACGTTGACTGTTCCTGTCACGTTGGTCCGGTGGAGGGCGGCCAGGTCGTGGTTCGGCTGGAGGATCCACGCGAGGTGCACCACGGCGTCCGCTCCGGCGAGCGCCGCGCGCAACAGCCCGCCGTCGTCGTCGTCCGCAATGTCCACGGAATGCCATTCCACGCCGGCGTAGGGCGCAGCCGTCTGGTTGGGCGGCCGCCGGCCGATGCCTACGAGTTCCAATTCTTCCGGGCTTGCCGCGTCGCGGCCTTCTGTATCCGGGTGTTCAGCACCGCGGCGTGGCGCCGGCTGTTGCTGGAGGCGCCGCAGCAGGGCTGTGCCCACATTTCCGCTGGCGCCAGTGATCGCAATCCGCATGTCCATCCGCCCTTCCGAGGGGCTGGAAAGCACCCGACCAACCTTTCCGGTCGGAGCCGGCCAGCGCGTTTGGTTAGGTTTTAAGGCTACCGGCCGTTGTTTAATAAGCAACCTTATGGTTTTCTACTGTTCTAAGTCTTGCCACAGGCTTTCGGTCGCTCCACGGGCAAAGGAACGAGCCAACATGGCGGAATCCCAGCACGCGTTACAGATCCGGCAACTGGACCAGCAGAACAACCACCACGGCCGGATCCGGCAAACTTTCGAAAACCAACTGGTACTTGATTATCTCGACCTCGCTGAGGCACTGGCTGCGCGCTTCCTGGCCCGCGGGCGGGAAAGGGCGGACCTCAACCAGGTTGCGTATCTCGGCCTGGTCAAGGCTGCCCGGGGCTTCGACCCCGGCCGCGGAGCCAGCTTCCCGGCCTACGCGGCGCCAACAATCACCGGGGAACTCAAGAGGTACCTGCGGGACCGGTGCTGGGTGGTCAGGCCGCCGCGCCAGGTGCAGGATCTGCGTTCCGAGCTCCTCCGGTCGGAACCGGCGCTGTCCCAGGCACTGGGCCGTCCCCCCACAGCTGCGGAACTGGCTAAGGAGCTGGCTGTGTCCCCCGACGCAGTGCGCGAAGCAATGGTGGCTGCGGCCAGTCTGCGCCCCGACTCCCTCGACGCCGTTGACGTGCACTCTGACGCAGCTCCGCTTGCCGAAACGCTTCCGTCAGAAGAGGACCCGCTGGACCGGCTCGAGGAACTGATCTGCCTCAACCAGGCCATTCACGAGCTCTCTGCAGAGGATCAGGAGCTGCTGTACCGGCGCTATTTCTGCGAGGAAAGCCAGGCCGAGCTGGGACGCCGGTTCGGCGTCTCGCAGATGCAGGTGTCAAGGCGGCTTTCGCGGGTCCTGGTGCGGCTCCAGCGGCTATTGCAGGATTGCGATCCGCAGGAAACCAGTCTGCAGGAAAACGGCATGCGGAAAACTTGCGTGCAGGAAAACGGCATGCGGGAAGGGGACGCTCAGAGCAGTCCCAGGCCGCGAAGGGCAGCGAGTACGTCCTGAACGCCCACCCCCAGCAGGGCAGGGTCCGGCTCGTCTGCGAAGACGTCTCCGCGGCGCAGCTCCGCCTGGGTCAGCACCACATGCGGGCCGGCGGGCGGTCCCCAGCGCTCCGGCGGTGCCGGGCCGAAAAGGACAACCGACGGGCGTTGGTAGGCGGTGGCCAGGTGCGCCGCGCCGGTGTCCGCGGAAACCACCACTCCGGCGTCGGCCACGGTCGCTGCGAACTCCGCCAGACGCTGCGTTCCTGCCACGACGGCTGAGTCCGGGAGCCCGGCCTGCCGCGCCACGCGGAGGGCCCGGTCCCGTTCGTCGGCGCTGCCGGTTAGCACCACATCATGTCCGGCGCGGTCCAGGGCCGACGCGACTGCCGCGAACCGTTTTTCGGGCCACAGTCGGCTGCCGTAGGCCGCGCCGACGTGCACCACCGCCGCCGGCCGCGCACCGGTCCCTGGGGCACCGGTCCCTGGCGGCCCGGATGCCTGCAACCCGGTCCCCTGCACCCCCGACACCCTGGGCCGCTCCAGGCGGACCTCCAGGGGGCCGGCCTCGATGCCGTGCCAGCGCAGGAGCCGGGTCCAGCGTTCCCGTTCGTGCATCTGCTCCACCCATGGAGGTCCTCCGCTGGCGGTGCCGTGGGCAATCAACCGGCGGGGCCCGGCGGACTCCAGCAGCGCGGTGCTTTCCGGTCCGCGGCCATGCAGGTTGACGGCAATGTCCACGGTCCCTGGTGTAACGGCGAGCGGCGTGTCCAGGGCGGCCGGAAGGAGCTCGAAACCTCCCACCAGGCCAACGATGTCCGCCAGCCACGCCGGACCGGCGTACACCAGCCGGTGGGCTGGGAAGGCCCGGCGGAGGGCATGGAGTGCGGGGACCGCCACCAGGAGGTCACCGAGTTTGAGGGCGCGAAGCACCAGCAGCATTGGCCGGGCGTCGGGCGCCCCTATGGACTCCATGTAGCCCCTCCCTTCCGGTTCGCGTTGGCTCCTTGGTTCGGGAGTCTAATCCCGGAACCTGCCCGCAGGGTGTTTGAGCGGCCCCTCGAATGGGAACAGGGTGGGTATGGGACCTTCCAGCAATCCACCCAAGGCTGTGCTCTTCGACCGGGACGGCACCTTGATCCATGATGTGCCCTACAACGGCGATCCCGCCCTCGTGGCACCGATGCCCGCTGCGCGGAAGGTGCTGGCAGGGGTCCGCCGGCGGGGCATTGCCACCGGCGTGATCACCAACCAGTCCGGGATAGCCCGCGGCCTGCTTACCCGCAGCCAGGTGGACAGCGTCAACCTCCGCATTGATGCACTGCTGGGTCCCTTCGACATCTGGGAAATTTGCCCGCACGGCACCGAGGACGGCTGCGGCTGCCGCAAGCCCGCACCCGGAATGATCCTCAGCGCCTGCCGCCGTCTTGGCATCACCACGGCCGACGCCGTTTACATCGGCGATATCGGCAGCGATATGGAAGCCGCACAAGCCGCCGGGTTGAGGGGGATTTTGGTGCCCACCCCCCTCACCCGGCACCAGGAAGTGCAGGATGCCCCGGAGGTCGCGGCGGACCTCTCCGCCGCCGTGGCGCTCGCACTGGGGCAAGCGCTCGCACTGGGGCAAGCGCCGGTGGGGAGCCGGCAATGACCCGGGTGCTCGTGGCCCGGCTGGACAGCGTGGGGGATGTCCTGCTGGCCGGACCGGCGGTACGGGCCGTCGCCAACGGCCGGCGGACCGACGGCGGCGCGACGAACGACGTCGTGCTTCTCTGCGGCCCGCAGGGCGAGGCCGCCGGCGGCCTGCTGCCCGGCGTGTCCGAGGTGTACAGCTGGGCGTGCCCGTGGATCATCAACCCGGCCCCGGCGGTAGCCGGTGAGAATGTGGACCGGCTGGTCAGCTTCATCAGGAACTCCAGGGTCGCAGAGGCGGTGATCCTGACGTCGTTCCACCAGTCCCCGCTTCCGCTGGCCCTGCTGCTGCGGCTGGCCGGGGTCCGCCGCATCACCGGCGCCTCCGTGGACTACGCCGGTGCGTTGCTGGATGTCCGGCTCAGGCCCGGGGAAGATTTTTCCGAAGACCAGCCGGAGGCCGAGCGCGCCCTGCTGATCGCCCGGGCCGCCGGTTTTGCCCTGCCGCCCGGTGACGACGGCAGGCTCCGGATTACAGACCATCCCGACGCCCGTGAACTCGTGGGCGACGGACCCTACATCGTGGTGCATCCTGGCTCTTCGGCACCGTCCCGGACCTGGCCTCCGCTGCACCACGCCGCCGCCGTCGAGCTCCTCGAAGGCGCGGGCCACCGGGTGGTGGTCACCGGAGGCCCCGGGGAGACGCAGCTGACGGCCACCGTGGCCGGCCCGTCAGCGCTGGACCTTGGCGGACGGACGGACCTGCGGAATCTCACCGGCGTCATTGCCGGGGCACGCGCCCTGGTAACCGGGAACACCGGTCCCGCCCACATCGCGGCTGCCGTAGGCACTCCTGTTGCCTGCCTGTTTTCCCCGGTGGTTCCTGCTGTCCGGTGGGCCCCTTACGGCGTCCCCCTGGAACTGCTGGGTGACCAGAACGCGCCCTGCAGGCTGAGCCGGGCGCGCGACTGTCCGGTGCCGGGCCATCCCTGCCTCGCGTCAGTTTCCCCGGAAGACGTGGTGGATGCCGTGGAGCGCCTCATCAACGGGGTTTCGTCACTGTCCACCCGGCGGAAGGTCCACAAATGAGAATCCTGCTGTGGCACGTCCACGGGTCCTGGACTGATTCGTTCGTCCGCGGACGCCACGAATACCTCCTCCCGGTCCTTCCCGGCGGCGGACCCTGGGGTCTTGGCCGTGCGGGCCGGAACTGGCCCGCGTCGGTCAGCGAGGTGGCGCTGGACCGCCTGGACGCGGACAGCATCGACGCGGTGGTGCTGCAGCGGCCGGAAGAAATGGCCGAGGTGGTCCGCGCCCTTGGCCGGCGGCCGGGGCTTGAGCTCCCTGCGGTGTACCTGGAGCACAACACCCCGAAGGGCGACGTGCCGTTCACGGTGCATCCGCTCGCGGACCAGCAGGCCATCCCGGTGGTGCACGTCACGCATTTCAATGCCCTGTTCTGGGACAACGGCTCAGCCGCCACCACGGTGATCGAACACGGTGTCCCGGACCCCGGCTACCTGTACAGCGGGGAGCTCCCGGAGTTGGCCGTCGTGGTGAACGAACCCGTCCGGCGCGGACGCGTCACCGGAACGGACCTGCTCCCGCAGTTCGCCGCGGCCGCACCCTTGCAGGTTTTCGGCATGGGCGGGGACGGGCTTCCCGGGCACACGGGCCTGCCACCCTCCCGGCTGACCGTCCGCGGCGACCTGGCCACGGCCGCGCTCCACCGCGAACTGGCGCGCTGCCGTGTCTATGTCCACCCGCTCCGCTGGACCTCCCTGGGGCTGGCGCTGCTCGAAGCCATGCACCTTGGCATGCCGGTGCTTGTCCTGGCAACCACCGAAGCCGCGCGGGCGGTTCCGCCCGAGTCTGGTGCAATCTCAACGGATGTCGGGGAGCTGGTCCGGCAGGCCGGGGTCCTGGTCAATGACCCGGAGGAAGCCCGGGCCCGGGGACAGGCAGCCCGCCAGGCAGCCCTGGAACGCTACAGCCTGTCCCGATTCCTCGACGCTTGGGACGCCCTTCTTGATGACCTGGTCTCGCCACGGTTCCGAAAATCCCGGATCCTCATTCCTGCGCACGAAAGGAAGCTCTTATGAGAATTTCCATGGTTTCCGAACATGCCAGCCCGTTGGCGGCGTTGGGCGGGGTGGACGCCGGCGGCCAGAATGTGCACGTGGCCGCGTTGTCCACGGCCCTGGCGCGGCTCGGCCATCACGTCACCGTTTACACCCGGAAGGACGACGCCGGGCTCCCGCCCCGCGTCCGCATCCTGCCACGGCTTGAGGTGGTTCACATTGCGGCGGGCCCGGCCCGCCACGTTCCCAAGGATGAGCTCCTGCCCCATATGGACAGGCTCGCGGAGGGGATAGCCGAAGACTGGGGCGACCGGCCGCCGGACGTTGTACACGCGCATTTTTGGATGTCCGGCCTGGCCGCGCTGGACGCGGCCAGGCGCAGCGGGAGGAGTGTGCCGATGGTGCAGACCTTCCATGCACTGGGCACGGTCAAGCGGCGCCACCAGGGATCCGAAGACACCAGCCCCCGGCAGCGGCAGTGGCTGGAACCAGCCGTGGGACGTGCCGCGGACCGCATCATTGCCACGTGTTCGGATGAAGTGTTCGAGCTGAAGGCAATGGGCATCGATACCGCCAAAATTTCCATCGCTCCCTGCGGCGTGGACCTGGACCTGTTCCGCCGCTCCGGGGCCGCCGAACCCCGGCCCCGCAGCCACCGGATCCTGTCCGTCGGCCGGCTTGTCCCGCGCAAGGGCGTGGACCTGGTGATCCGGGCCTTGCCCCTGCTTCGTGAGGCGGGTTTCGACGACGTCGAACTCCTGATCGTGGGCGGCGGGGGCGGAGCCGCGGTGCTGGGGGCGGACCCCGAGGCGCGGCGCCTCGACGAACTCGCCCGGGAACTCGGCGTCAAGGACCAGGTGACCCTCCGCGGCCAGGTGCCCCGCGAGGACATGCCAGGGATCCTGCGCAGCGCGGACGCCGTGGTGTGCACGCCCTGGTACGAGCCCTTCGGCATCGTTCCGCTGGAGGCAATGGCCTGCGGTGTCCCTGTGGTGGCTGCCGCCGTCGGCGGACTCACCGACACCGTGGTGCACCGGGCCACCGGCCTGCACGTCCCGCCCCGGGACCCTGCGGCCATCGCGCGCGCCGTCGGCGAACTCCTGGCCAGCCGGGAACTCCGGGAGGAACTCGGGCGGGCCGGCCAGCAGCGGGCGCGCTCCCGCTACTCGTGGGACCGCGTGGCCGCCGAAACAGAGAAGGCATACCAGCACGCCCTGGCGGCAACGTCGGATGCCCGGCTGGAACCGATGGAGGGGGCTGCACTATGACGACTGAATCGCGTCTCCGCACGGACGAACGTCCGGTGCTGTCGCACCGCATTGTCAGGCCGCCCGCCGCGGCGGCCCCTGGCCGGCCCGGAACCGGCACAGCCGGTCCCGCCGTCTACGGACTGGCGGCGGAAAACACCAGGCCCGACTCTGTCTACGCCGTCCAGGAACACCTCGACAACCTGGTTCCGGCGCTGGTGTCCCTGCGCAGCCAGGCGTACCATCTGGCGGCCTGGGGCGAGGAACTGGCACGCAGGCTGCTGCGGGGCCAGCGGCTGCTCGCAGCCGGCAACGGCGGCTCGGCCGCGGAAGCCCAGCACCTGACGGCGGAACTGGTGGGCCGCTTCGACGGCGAACGGGTGCCGTTCTCCGCGATCTCCCTCCACGCAGAGACCTCCGCCGTGACCGCGATAGCGAACGACTACGGTTTCGAGGAGCTTTTCGCCCGGCAGGTCCGGGCCCACGGACGCTCGGGCGACGTGCTGATCCTGCTGTCCACGAGCGGAAAGAGTCCCAACCTCCTGCGCGCCGCCGAGGCCGCAGCCAGGCTGAATGTCACCACGTGGGCGCTCACCGGGCCGGGGCCCAACCCCCTGGCGTCCCGCTGCGACGAGGCCGTGACCATTGACGCCCTGTCCGCCAACGCCCAGGAGGGCCACCTCATTGCCCTGCATGCCGTCTGCCGGGCCTTCGACGCGGAGGTGGCCGCGCGCGCCCGGATCGGGTCCTGCCCCGGGAGCATGCCATGAAGATCGTTGTAGTGGGAGATGTGCTCCTGGACGTCGACATCGACGGCGAGGCCACCCGTCTCTGCCCTGACGCGCCGGTTCCCGTGGTGGACGTTTCGAACGTTCGACGGCGGGCCGGCGGCGCCGGGCTTGTGGCCCGGATGCTGGCCGGTGACGGGCACAGTGTCACCCTCCTGACCGTCCTCGCCGACGACGACGCGGCCTTGCACCTCGAACGGGCCCTTGAGGGCATCACCGTGGTGGCAGGAGCGTCGGGGGCACCCACCCCCGTCAAGACGCGGGTGCGGGCAGAGGGCCACCCGGTGGTCCGGTTCGACGAAGGATGCGCCCCTCCGCCACCCCCTGTTGTGTCGCCCGCCATGCTGCACGCACTGGAACGCGCAGCGGTGATCGTGGTGGCGGACTACGGCAGGGGCCTTGCCTCCAACGCGGAGCTGAGGGCAGTGCTGACTGAGCTCGCGCGGCGCATCCCCATAGTGTGGGACCCCCACCGCGCCGGCGCGCCACCTGTGCCCGGCGTGGCCGTCGTGACGCCCAATCTCTCCGAGGCGAAGGCTTTTGCCCGGAACTTCGCCCTGGCGGCGGGCGGGGCAGAAGGAGGCAGCGACCCCGGAAATGCCGATCCCGGAAATGCCGATCCCGGAAATGCCGACCCCGGAAACGCGGACCCCGGGGTACTCGCACGGGCCCTCCGGCAGCGCTGGAACAGTAAAGCAGTTATGGTCACCCTGGGCAGCCAGGGCGCGATGCTGGTCCACGACGACGGCCGGCCTCCCTTGCCCATACCGGCGCCGAAAACCACTGTGACGGATCCCTGCGGCGCGGGGGACAGGCTGGCGGCCAGCCTTGCCGTGCACTTGATGGAAGGCCACACGCTCGATGTCGCGGCGGTGGTGGCCGTCCGGGAGGCCGCGTCCTTCCTCCGGCACGGCGGGGTTGGCGCAATGGCCGGAGAGCCGAAGCCGATCAAGCTGCACGGACGGTACACGGACGCCCTGGCACTGGCCCGCAACGTGCATGGGGCAGGCGGGATCGTTGTGGCCACGGGCGGCTGCTTCGACCTGCTGCACGCCGGGCACACGCGTGCCCTGGCCGCGGCCCGCAGCCTTGGCGACTGCCTCATTGTGTGCCTGAACTCCGATGAGTCCGTGCGCCGGATCAAGGGCCCGGACCGGCCCATCCTCAACCAGGAAGACCGGACCGAACTTCTGCTGGCCCTGGAGTTCGTGGACGCCGTGATGGTGTTCGACGAGGACACGCCCGAAGCCTGCCTGGCCGCGCTGCAACCCGATCTGTGGGTGAAAGGCGGCGACTACGACGTCACGCAGCTGCCGGAAACGGCCCTGGTGGAAAGCTGGGGCGGACGCTGCACCACTGTGCCCTACCATCCGTCCCGTTCCACCACCGACCTCGCCGACGCGCTCTCGCGCGTCAGCTGAATTCCGAACAGAACTCCCGAATGAGAGGAACACCATGACTGACGAGACTTCCCGCCAGGCTTCTTTCCGTCCCGGGCGGGTGCTGGTGACCGGAGGAGCCTCCGGCCTGGGCGCCGCCGTCGTCGAGGCAGTACTGGAGGCGGGCGGCACGCCCGTGGTGCTGGACCGGGACATCCGCAACGTCGCGGCCGCCAAAGCTTTTGAGGTGGACGTCGCGGACCGCGTTGCCGTCAGCACGGCAGTGCAGGAAGCGGCCGAAACGCTGGGAGGGCTGGACGCCGTCGTGACCGCTGCCGGGATAGATCGCTGCGGCAAGCTGGAGGACGTCCCGGCCGCGGACTGGGAGCAGGTGGTCCTGGTGAACCTGTTCGGCACGGTGTCCGTGGTGCGCGCGGCCCTGCCGTACCTCAAGGCTTCCGGCGGCCGGGTGGTCACCGTGGCTTCAACCCTGGGCAAGCGGGCCCTCCCGGAGGCATCGGCGTACTGCGCCTCGAAGTTCGGGGTGGTGGGCTTCAGCCACGCGCTGGCCGCCGAAACAGGGGGCGAGATCGGCGTGACCACCATGATCCCCGGTGGCATGAAGACCCGGTTCTTCGACGATCGCGCGGAGAAGTACAAGCCCCAGGACGACTCCCGGCTGAACGACCCCGCCAACGTGGCCCAGGCGATCCTTTTCGCCCTGTCCCAACCGCGGGGTTGTGAGGTCAGGGAAATGCTGGTCTGCCACGAAGATGAGGGCTCGTGGCCATGAGCAGGCGAACGTCGCTGCAGACATTTTCGGGGCGGACCCCGGCCACCAGCGAACTGTCATGTGAGCAGCGCGGAGCGGTCCAGCCCACCTGCGTGACGTCCGCCCCGCACTCCGGGCAGTACGTCAGCCAGGAGAGGTGGACACGGTGCAGGCTCCTGCCCAGAGGGCCGGCGTTGATCAGGTTCCCTGCCCAGTAGACCCCGACAGTGGGCGTCCCAAGGGCCTGGGCCAGGTGGCGCGGACCGCTGTCGTTGGCCACCATGACGTCAGCGCGGACCAGCAGCGCCGCCAGGGTGCCGAGGTCCGCTTCGCCGGCAATCGACCGGACCAGGCCTGCCCCGGCACGGGCCACGATGTCGGCTGCCAGCTGGCGCTCGCTGTGGTCTCCCGTTACCAGCACCTGGCAGCCATCGGCAGCACAGGCAGCTGCCAGTTCGGCGAAATGCCGGGCGGGCCAGCGCCGGCGCGGATCCGTCGCACCGGGGTGGATCACGACGACGGGACCCGCCTTCCGCCTGGCCGTCCCGGCCGGGGCGGTTGCTGCCTGACCCAGCAGCCGGTCGGCCCCGGCGGCGAACCGCGCCAGGGGCTGCAGGCTGGCTTCCAGCCCCACCGGCGGCGCACCGGCGAGGCCTGCCACTTCAAGCGCCCGCAACGGCTCGTGCTGGTAGTAGGCGTAGGGCAGATTGCGCTCCAAAGGTGCGGCGTCCGGCGTTTGCGTGCCTACAGTGTGGCGGGCGCCCAGCCGCAGGAGGAACGGATTGGAGTACCGGCCGCCGCCGTGCAGCTGGAGCGCCAAGTCGAATGCCTCCCGCCGCATGTCGGCAAAGAAGCTGTCCACGGCGGCCGGATCCTCCTGCCCGGGGCGGACGCCCTCCGCGTAGGGCAGGATCCGGACGTCATCGACCGGGCCCGCAGTTCCCTGCACCAGCGCGGCATGCAGCGGGGTCCCCAGCACCGTCACGGTGGAACCCGGGTAGGCGGCCTTCAGCGCGGAAACCGCCGGGAGGGCGAACATCAGGTCGCCGAGCCCGCCGCCGCGCAGCACGGCGATGCGGGAAACGCCGTCGAATTTTCCGAGCACGGGGCCCACGCCCCTGCCCGCTGCTTGGTCCGTGCTGGTTCCTTCCAAAGCGCTTCCCCCTCCTGCCGCCGGCCGCTGCCGCCTGCCGCCGCACGCTGCCGTCCACAGCCCGGAGCGGCGATCGTGTGTGGGGGCCACCATAGTTCGGATCAGGGCGCGGTGGCTATCACCGCCATTAGGTCGCTGGGCAAAACCCGCCGGGGATAACCGCCGGGCAAATCCGGGGCGTCCGACGGGTGTAAACGGGGCTGCTCCGGGGTACGGGACTGCTCATAGGGGGCCGGTTCGCCCGTCTGGCCCCGGAAGCTACCCGGCAGGGTGCCACGGCCGTCTCTTCGGAAGGAGTCCCATGTCCGCGATCGTCCAGCGCATGCATCATGGCGCCAGTGAACTGATAGTCATCCGCGACCCCCGCACCGGCGAGGAAGTGGGTGCAGTGCCCGAAGCTTTGCCCCGCCACGTCCGCACGGCCGTCAATGCCTCGCGGGCAGCTTTTCACGGCTGGGCCGCCACCCCGCCGGCTGATCGGGGTTCGTTCCTCCGGGCCGCCGCGCGTGCCTTGGCTGGAGCAGCCCCGGAACTGGCAAGGATGAACAACCGGGAGACCGGGCGCCCGGTGGACGAAGCCCTGGCCGGAATCGACGCGGGCGTCGCCACCCTGGAGCAGTACGCGGAGCTTGGGCCGGTCCACCGCGGGCACAGCCTCCGGGGCCACCCTCTTGCGTCGGACTACACCGTGGCCGAGCCCCGCGGGGTGGCAGTGGTGCTGACGCCGTGGAACGATCCCGTGGCCGTGGCCTGCGGGCTCATCGGCGCCGCCTTGTTCACCGGTAACACCGTGGTGCATAAGGCCAGCGAGCGCTGCCCCCATCTGGGGACCATGCTGGGGGACGTCCTGGGCGCGGTTTTCCCGCCTGATGTGCTGATTTCGCTGACCGGCGGCTCCGGCGTCGGCGCCCTGCTGACCGAACAGTCCGGCGTGGACGTGGTGGCACACGTCGGCTCCAGCGCGGCAGGCGCGCGGATCGCCAGGGCCTCGAACCTGACCGGGGCGCATGTCATCCGTGAAAACGGTGGGAACGATCCGCTGGTGGTGGATGACGACGTGGATCCGGACTGGGCAGCGGAGCAGGCGGCCGTGGGCGCGTTCAGCAACAGCGGCCAGATCTGCACGGCCGTTGAACGGATCTACGTGCACCGGGCCATTGCCGGCCACTTCTGCGAGGCCCTGGAACAGGCAGCCCGCCGGCGGAACCGGGAGGGCGGGCTGGCGCCCCTGGTTGACGTCCGCCTGCGCGACGAGGTCCACAGCCAGGTCCACAACGCGCTCCAGGCGGGTGCGCGCGCCGTCGAAGGCGGGTCAGTGCCGGCCGGGGCAGGGGCTTACTATCCGGCCACGGTGCTGGTGGACTGCACTGCGGACATGGACATCATGGTGGAAGAAACGTTCGGCCCGGTGGCACCCGTGCAGGTGGTGGACAGTTTCGAAGAGGGACTCCGGTTGGCCGCCGAGGGACGCTACGGGCTGGCGGCCACGGTCCTGACCGGCAGGATCGCGCACGCGCAGCAGGCCATCGCCTCGCTCCCCGTGGGCACCGTGAAAATCAACGCTGTGTTCGGCGGCGCGCCCGGAGGGGCGGCCCAGCCACGCGGTGCCAGCGGACACGGGTTTGGGTACGGTCCCGAGCTGCTGGACGAGTTCACCCGCGTCAAGGTGGTGCACATGGCGGCGCCGGCCGCCGGCAGCGAAAGCGGCAGGCAATGAGCAATCATTCGCCCGGACAGGCGGGCGGGACCACCCGCAACGACCGGCAGGACCTGGCAGGGCAGCGCGCACTGGCGGACTGGTTGCCGGGCCGGCTGGCCTCCATTGCGCCGTCCGTGACGGTGGTTGGCGACGTCATGCTGGACGGCTGGTGGCACGGGTCCATCGCCCGGCTCTGCCGGGAGGCGCCGGCTCCGGTCGTGGACATCAGCCGGCGGGCGTTTGCACCGGGCGGGGCCGCCAACACCGCCATGAACCTTGCCGCCCTGGGGGCACGGGTCCGCATCGCCGGAGTGGTGGGCTGCGACGATGCCGGCCTGGAGCTGCGGCGGCAGCTCCGTGCCGCGGGCGTCAACGTCAGCCACCTCCAGGAACACCCCGGCATGGTCACCACCACCAAGACCCGCATCAGCAGCGCCGGCCAGGTTTTGCTGCGGTTCGACGACGTCGCGCAGCAGGTTCCGCAGGACGCCCTCGCCGCGCTGGCCGTCACCCTGCCCGCAGCCCTGCGGGGGCAGGACGCCGTGGTGGTCTGCGACTACGGCCTTGGCACCCTGGCCGGACCGGTCCGCGGTGCCCTTATCGCTGCGCTCGGGGGTTCCGCAGGCAGCCGGCCCGATTCTCCGCTAACAGTGGTTGACGCCCACGACCCGCGGCCATGGGCGGTGCTTCAGCCGGACCTGGCCACCCCGAATGCGCAGGAAGCTGCCAGGATGCTGGGCCTGACACTGCCCGCGGGCGCGGACCGTGCAGAGTTCCTGGCAGCGCGCCGGGACGAACTGGCCCGGGCCACCGGTGCGCACGCGGTGGTGGTCACGCTGGACCGGGACGGTACGCTGCTGCTGCCCGCTGCCGGTGATGTCCACCGCACCTGGGCCAGGCCGGCCGCCGAGAAGCAAGCCTCCGGAGCCGGGGACACTTTCGTCGCCGCCTTGACCGTTGCCAGGGCGTCCGCTGTGCCGCTGACCACCAGCGTGGACCTTGCCCAGGCAGCGGCTGACGTGGTGGTGCACCACCCCGGGACGTCCGTCTGCAGTTCCGAGGACCTCGCCCGGTACCTGGCGAGTTTCGCGGACACGGCCCTTAGCGCCGACGAACTCGCCCGCCATGTCGAGGGCGACCGCGCCGAGGGCCGGCGTATCGTGCTGACCAACGGCTGCTTCGATGTGCTGCACCGCGGCCATACCCGCTACCTCAACCAGGCCAAGCAGCTGGGTGACATCCTGGTGGTGGCCCTGAACAGCGACGCGTCGGTGCGGCGGTTGAAAGGTCCGGAGCGGCCCATCAACTCCGTGGCCGACCGCGCAGCCGTCATCGCCGCACTCAGCTGCGTGGATTATGTGACAGTGTTCGACACCGCCACCCCCATACCCCTGATCGAGAAGATCCGGCCGGAAATCTACGCCAAGGGCGGGGACTACACACCGGAGATGCTGGCCGAAACCGAAGCGGTGGAACGCTTCGGCGGCAAGGTCACCATCCTGGACTACGTTCCGGACCAGTCCACCACCGGCGTCGTGCAGCGGATCCGCAATGGCGAAGGCGCCACGGTCGGTGAGGCGCCGGTCAACTAGGGCCGGTCAACTAGGGTTGGTGCATGACTAACGCGGTGGCCGGCTAAGTGGCGCGGAAGGGCCGGTCTGCCGGCAGGAACGCTGAACGTTCGACGCCGGGAGTCGTGGAAGTGCCGAAGGGAACCCGCCCTGACGGGCCGGTGGAGGGCGTGTACTACATCGACACGGGGGACTGCGAGCTGATCGCGGACCAGGACAATTCGAACGGCTGGCTCCTGCGCATCAACGGCGTGATGAGCTCGCACATTGACCTGGCGGACCCGCTCTTCCTCGATTTCGAGTACATGCGGTGGATGTCGGCACTGGTGGAATCCCGGTGGCCCCGCGAGACCAGGCCCAAGCTAAGGGCCCTGCACCTGGGCGGGGGTGCGTGCTCGCTGGCGCGGTACTTCCACGCCGCGTACCCGGAAGCCCGCCAGGTTGTGGTGGAACTGGACGGCAAGCTTGCCGAGTACGTCCGCGGCTGGTTCGACCTGCCCAAGGCCCCCCTGCTGCGGCTGCGTGTGGGCGAAGCGCGCGAGGTCACCGAGTCGCTGACGCCGCAGACGCGTGATGTGATCATCCGCGACGTGTTTGCCGGCGCCCTCACTCCGCGGCCCCTGACCACCGCTGAATTCAACGGGCACGCCAAGCGGGTGCTTGCTCCCGGCGGAATCTACGTGGTGAATTCCGGCGACGCTCCTGATCTGAAGAACGCCCGCGAGGACGCGGCCACTATTGCGGCTGTTTTCGAGCACACGCTGATCATTGCCGACCCCGCCATGCTCAAGGGCCGGCGCTACGGCAACATGGTGATGGCGGGCAGCGACCAGCCGTTCGACGACGACCCCCGGCTTGCCCGCAGGCTCCTGGGCGGCGGCGTCCCGGCCCATATCTGGGATGACGCCAAGGTGCGTGCCTTTGCTGCCGGGGCACCCGTCCGCCACGACCCTGGACCTCCGCCGCCGGGTCAAGTGGAGCAAGACATCCGCCCGTCCGAAATATAAGCGCAACGTTGCCTCAAGAATCGGCTTTTGCGGCCGTTTTTGCCGCCCGGACCCCGGGCACGCTGTAAGTTGGTGGAAGCTCTCCGCTTTCCCCCAAGACCGGAGGGCGTGAAGCCCCCGCGCTTGAGTTCCCTGACTCGCGCGGGGGCTTCCTTCATTATTAGCCCTCAGCGCCTGCCCAGCAGGGAATCCCGGTGCTCCAGCGTCTGGTCCCGGAGGGCCTGCACCACGGCAGCGACAGCCGGGCGCCGCATGGAGTCGGGCCGCAGCACCATCCAGTACGGCAGCCGTTCCGAGAAAACGTCCGGCAGCAGCCGGACCAGGTCCTGGTGCAGGTCGCCCATAAAGCAGGGCAGGAATCCGATGCCCGCGCCGGCGCGGGTGGCCTCCACGTGGACAAACACATTGGTGGAGCTCAGCCCGTCCTTCATGGCCGGGACAAGCCTGCGCGGAGCGTCGAGGTCGTCCACCTGAAGCATCGAGTCCACGAAATAGACCAGCGGATGTTCGGACAGTTCCTCCACCGTTGCCGGCGTCCCGTTTTCGGCCAGGTAGGCCCGTGAGGCATACATGCCCAGCACGTATTCGCCCAGTTTGAAGGCCTCGGCGCGGTGTACCTGCGGCTCGCCCACCACCACCTCGATGTCCAGTCCGGAGCGCTGCTGGAGGGCCCGCCGGGTGACGGTCACGATCTCCACGCTGAGCCCGGAGTGCTTGCGCCGCAGCCGTGCCACCGCGGGCGCGGCGATGTAGGCGCTGAAGCCGTCTGTGGCCGTCATCCGGACGACTCCCGTGATGGGGTCCGGCGCCTTGCCGGGCTGGCCCAGGCTTTGCACGGCCTGTTCCACCTGCTCGGCCACCAGCACCGCCTCCGCGCCGAGCTCCGTCAGTTCCCATGCGCCGGCAGACCGGGAGAGGACGCGACCGCCCAGTGTCTTCTCCAAGGCCGCTATCCGGCGCGAAACGGTGGTGTGGTTCAGCCCCAGGGCCTGCGCCGCCGTCGTGAATTTGGCTGACCGCGAGACGGCCAGCAAGACCAGAAGGTCATCAGGATTAGTGTCCATATCTGCAATTCTGCACACAAGGGGTGCCGGTTTGGCCATTGAACCGCGCAGTTTCTGCGGCAATACTCATCTGAGCCCATTCAGTGCTGTGGATCACAGCGCGTGTCGACGTGGACACTAAGGAGAACAAAATATGAGCGTAGAACAACGCTCTGCATCACCGGCCGCTTCCGCCCCACAGGGCGCCGGCCTCAAGAAGATCGTCGCAGCCTCCATGGTTGGCACCGTAGTGGAATGGTATGAATTCTTCCTCTACGCCACCGCAGCAACCCTGGTGTTCGGCAAGTACTTCTTTCCCGCCACCGGCAACGAGCTGGACGGCATCATCCAGGCCTTCATCACCTACGCCGTGGGCTTCGTGGCCCGGCCGCTCGGCGGGATCGTCTTTGGCCAGATCGGCGACAAGCTGGGCCGCAAGCCCACCCTGCAGCTGACCATCGTGATCATCGGTGTGTCCACCTTCCTGATGGGCTGCCTCCCGGGCTTCGCCGAGATCGGCTACCTGGCACCGGCGCTCCTGGTGTTCCTGCGCTTTATCCAGGGCTTCGCACTGGGTGGCGAGTGGGGCGGCGCCGTGCTTCTTGTCGCCGAGCACAGCCCCAACAAGTCCCGTGGTTTCTGGTCCAGCTGGCCCCAGTCCGCCGTTCCGGTGGGAAACCTGCTGGCCACCCTGGTGCTGTTCGTGATGTCCAACATCCTGAGCAGTGCCGACTTCCTCAGCTGGGGCTGGCGCGTGGCGTTCTGGCTCTCCGCCGCGATCGTGTTCGTCGGATACTACATCCGCACCAACGTCTCCGAGTCGCCGATCTTCCTCGAAGCCAAGGCGCAGCTGGAGGAGGAACAGGCCGTCAGCTACGGCGTCGGCGAGGTCATCCGCAAATACCCCAAGGGGATCCTGCAGGCCATGGGCCTCCGGTTCGCGGAAAACATCATGTACTACCTCGTGGTCAGCTTCGCGATCGTGTACCTCAAGAGCGTCCACAAGTACGACACGTCCTCGCTCCTGCTCGCCCTGCTGATTGCGCACCTCATCCACTTCCTGGTCATCCCGCAAGTGGGACGGCTCGTGGACAGCTGGGGCCGGAAGCCCGTGTATCTTGTCGGCGCCATCACCGGCGCCACGTGGCCGTTCTTCGCCTTCCCCATGTTCGACACGAAGAACGCGGTGGTCATTGTCCTGGCCGTGACCATTGGCCTGTGCCTGCATGCGTTTATGTACGCCGGCCAGCCTGCCATCATGGCGGAGCTCTTCCCCACCCGGATGCGCTACGCCGGCGTGTCGCTCGGCTCGCAGGTCACCTCGATCTTCGCCGGTTCGCTGGCACCGCTCCTGGCCACCCAGTGGCTCAAGGACACCGGATCGTGGGTTCCCACAGCCATCTACCTGGTGGTGGCGTGTGCCATCACCACGGTGGCAGTGTTGAGCCTCAAGGAAACAAAGGGCATCGCCCTTGAAGAAGTGGACAGGGTCGACGCCGAACGCGAAGGCCTGGCAGTAGCAGCAGCCTCGCGCTGAGCTGATTGAGCTGAGCTGCTGTAGTGGCCGGCTCCAGCGCTGCTGGAGCCGGCCGGTTCGTTGAAAATCTTTGAACTGGAAGGCTGGGTTATGGAAAACACGCTGAACGGCCGCAAGGCGCTGGTCACCGGAGGAGCCGGCGGGATCGGGGCTGCCAGTGTGCGGGCCCTCGCCGCACGTGGCGCCAAGGTGGTGATCGCGGACGTCGACGAGGCCGCCGCGGCCGCACTTGCCGATGAAGTAGGCGGCACTGTCTGGGCCGTGGACCTGCTGGACGTCGACGCCCTCGCAGCCCTCAGCCTGGACTGCGACATCCTGGTCAACAATGCCGGGATCCAGCGCATCAGCCCCATTGAGGACTTCGAACCGGCCGATTTCCGCCGGCTCATCACCCTTATGCTGGAGGCGCCGTTCCTGCTGATCCGGGCTGCACTGCCGCACATGTATGCGAACAACTTCGGCCGCATCATCAACCTCTCGTCGGTACACGGAATCCGTGCGTCCCCGTTCAAGAGCGCGTACGTTTCCGCCAAGCACGGCCTGGAAGGGCTCAGCAAGGTGACGGCCCTGGAGGGCGGGCAGCACGGGGTCACGTCCAACTGCATCAACCCCGGCTATGTGCGCACACCGCTGGTGGAGTCGCAGATCGCGGATCAGGCGAAGGTCCACGGCATTCCCGAATCCGAGGTGCTGGCCAAGATCATGCTGACCGAATCCGCCGTCAAGCGGCTCGTGGAGCCGGAAGAAGTCGCCTCGCTGGTCGCCTGGCTCGCCTCGAACGACGCCGGCATGGTCACCGGCGCCAGCTACACCATGGACGGCGGCTGGTCGGCGCGGTAGTTTGCTGCCGCCCGCAGTTGCGGGCGGCACAATCTAGTTCTTGGTGCCAGTTAATGCGAGGGTGCCGCCTAGGGCGATCATCATGGCTCCGCCTGTGCTGCTGAGGGTGGCGATGCGTTTGGGGGAGCGGGCGAACCACTGGCGGGCGGTTCCGGCTGCCAGCGCCCAGACGCTGTCCGACACGAGGGCGATCAGGAGGAACACGGCCCCCAGGCTGGCCAGCTGCATCGGTATTCCGCCGGCGGAATACTCCACGAACTGCGGCAGTACCGCAACGAAGAACACCAGCGACTTGGGGTTGGTGGCACCCACGATGAATCCTTCCCGCAGGATACGGAAGGTGGAGCCGGAGCGCGAAGGACCGGGCGCCGTCGTACTTCTTCCGCGGTGCCTGATGGCCTGGATGCCGAGGAACACGAGGTAGGCGGCGCCGGCGAATTTCACCAGGGTGAACAGCAGGACCGACTGCGCAAGGGCGACGCCCACACCGAGCGCCACGGCGGCGATCTGCGGGATCATGCCGAGCGCATTTCCCAGGACACTGAGCAGTCCGCCCTTGCGGCCCAAGGCCAGGCTGCGTCCGATCACGAACAGCACGCTTGGCCCGGGGACGGCAATCAGGACGGCCGCGGCCAGGGCGAAAGCCAGGAGATTGCTCAGCGGAACCATGACTGATCTTAGCGCCGCCTGCCTGTGGTGCCGCCTAGTCCGGCGTCCTTACCTGGCGGTAGTCGTAGTAGACCACCGCGGGCTCAAGGTCAGGATGGGCGTCAGCGGCCGTCCGCAGGCCCAGCGAGGTGCCTCTAATTACCGTCACCACGCCGAGCCGGCGGCCGTTGAAGGGGTCGTCACCGAGGACAACGTCCCCGATCCTGAACGGTACAGCGGCTGTGCGGACTTTTTCCGCTGCGTCGTTCAGCCAGGAAATCAGGCGGCGCCGGTCGCGGGGGAAGGCGGGCCGGGAGGTTGGAAGATCCTTCATCAAAACCACTCCTTTGAAGTACCTGGATAAGCAGGACTCGCTGGCGGCCCGGAAGCCTCGGTTTGGCGATTAAATCGTCCGGTCTGCGCCTGGTGACCAACCTAGAGGCCAAACCCCATGCGTCGCATGCGTAACTCCTACCCCTTCTGTACCGTCCAACACTCGAAATTTTTGCTGGACTACTTGCTCCGCCCGCGCGGTCCTACGCCGTTTCGTCCACCAGTTCTGCCCGGGCACGGCCGTGACCGCGGACCCACAGGCGGTAGGCCAGCACCAGGACACCAAGCCACACCGCGCCCACGTAGAGGGCGATCCGGGAGTCCTCGAACGCGCCCAGGACCACGATCACCATGGCCATAAACGCGATGGTCAGGACGGAGGCTGCCGGCCACCAGGGCGACGGGAATTCCGACGCCGGCAGTCCCTTACGTGCGATCTCCCGTTTCATGGCCACGTGTGATGCCAGGATCATGACCCATACCCAGACGGTGGCGAAGGTTGCGATCGAAGCGATCAGCAGGAAGACATCCTTCGGCATGACGGCGTTCAGGACCACGCCCGCCAGCAGGACGACGGCCATCATCACCACGGTCATCCACGGCACCCCGTGACGGGAAACCTTGCCGAAGCTGGCCGGCGCGTGGCCCTGGCGGGCCAGTCCGAAGAGGATGCGGCCGGCACCGAAAATGTCGCTGTTGATTGCAGAGAGGGCTGCCGTAATCACCACGGCGTTGAGGATGTGTGGCGCGGCGGGAATGCCCAGTCCGCTGAAGATCTGCACGAACGGACTGCCGTTGGTTCCCACTTCGTTCCAGGGGAACAGGCTCATCAGGACGGCAAGGGTCAGCACGTAGAAAAGGAGAACGCGCACGGGCACGGTGTTGACTGCCTTGGGGATGACCTTCTTGGGATCGGCCGCTTCACCGGCGGTGACGCCGATGGTCTCGATGCCGCCAAAGGCGAACATGACAACGGCGAATGAGGCCAGCAAACCCTCGAAGCCGTTGGGGAACAGGCCCCCGTGCTCCACGAGATTCCCGATTCCCGGCGCGACAGTTGAGCCGCCTGCCTGGAAACCGAAGATGATGATGGCGACGCCGCCGGCGATCATGGCGATGATGGCCACCACCTTGATCAGCGAGAACCAGAACTCCAGCTCGCCGAAGACTTTGACGCTGAGCAGGTTCAGGGCGGCCAGGAAGAAGATGATGGCGAGGACCCAGATCCACCGTTCTACGTCCGGAAACCAGAACCCCATATAGATGCTGAAGGCGGTAACGTCCGCGATGGCCACGATCGCCATCTCGAAGACGTACGTCCAGCCGGTCACAAAACCCGCCAGCGGGCCAAGATAGCGGCTGGCGTACTGGCCGAAGGAGCCGGAGACGGGATGCCGCACCGCCATCTCGCCGAGCGCCCGCATCACCATGAACACGGCGGCGCCGCCGATCATGTACGCGAGGAGGACCGCCGGGCCGGCTTTCTGGATGGCGGATGCCGAGCCGTAGAACAGGCCGGTGCCGATGGCTGACCCCAGGGCCATGAAGCGGATGTGGCGGACATTGAGTCCGCGGTTCAGGACGGTGTCGACGGCGGCGCCTGCAGCGGCGCGGACACTGCTCCCGGCGGCTCCGGTGGCGTTAATGCCGTTTACCGCGGTGGTGGTTTCGGGCGCCGTTTGTTCTGGTGCTTGGCTTGCTGTTGGGGCTTGTTGCATGCGAATACCTTCTCGTCATTGGGAGGGGGATCGCTATCCAGCAGACCATTTTCGAGCCGTACGTGATGAGCCTCACGGCGCTTTGGTGTCTTTCATTTCAGACTGTCAGTCGGCGCGAGCGGACAGTTGCGGCCCTGCTGCCGGCGCCGGCCCGCGCGAGCGGACAGTTGCGGCCCTGCTGCCGGCGCCATCCCGCGCGAGCGGGCAGTTGTGGCCCCGCTGCCGGCGCCATCATTAGATGTCGGTGCCTGCTGGGATGCTTTGGGAATGGAAAGAAGGGCAGTTGCGGAGACGATGGAGGCCATCGGGGCTTCCTTCGCTGCGCTGGCTGCGGGGGTCCGCCGCGGTCTGAACGGTCCGGGCGTGGATGGTGCTGACCTTCTTCGGGACCGGGCGGATGCGTGCCTGGACGGGGCGGCTCAGCTAGCCGGGATGGAAGCCGGAATGGCCGCCCTGAAGGTGCACCTCGCGGCCGGATACGCTGAAACAGCCGCAGCCCTCGCGCCGCCGGCCGTGTCCGCGCAGGAGCACACCGTCCGGGATATGGCGGTGAGGGCTGAGGTCGCGTGCGTTTTGACGGTTAGTGAGCGCACGGCCGGGGCGTTGCTGTCCGAGGCGCATGCCCTGACCACCACCTTGCCGCTGACGCTCTCCGCGCTGGGGGAGGGGCGTATTTCGTGGCAGCACGCCAGGGTGATGGTGGATGAAACCGCGAACCTGGACCGGGCTGGAGCCGCTGGCTTGGAGGCACATTTCCTGGACGCCGACGCACTTAACCCTGCCCGCGGATGCCCGGCCGGGGACCTTGTCCCGTCCCGGTTCCGGGCCAAGGTCCGTACGTGGCGGGAACGGCACCACCCGGTCAGCATCGAAGAACGCCACGTCCGGGGCGCCGCGGAGCGGCGGGTGGAGTACACCCCGGACCGGGACGGGATGGCCTGGCTCTCGGCCTACCTGCCCGCCGCTACTGCTGCCGGGATCTGGGACCGGACCACCAGTGCCGCCCGGGCCCTCCAGGGCCCGGACGAGTCCAGGACCCTCACCCAGCTCCGCGCCGACGTCGCCGCGACCTGGCTCCTGACCAGCAGTGGGGCCATGGCCGGAATAGCAGGCACCGGCATCATCAAGGAGGATGTCCCGTCCCCGGCGGCGCAGGTCCTGATCACCGTTCCGGTGTTCTCGCTGCTCGGCGTGACCGGGGAACCGGCCGTGTTGGACGGCTACGGTCCGGTGCCGCCGTCGATGGCGCGTGCGCTCGTGGCCGACGGGGCGTCGTCGTTGCTGAGGGTGCTGACTGACCCGCGGGACGGTGCGCCGTTGGAGATCGGCCGGGCCGCCTACCGGATTCCCAAAGCGCTGCGGCAGTGGTTGCGGCTGAGGGACGGCAAATGCCCGTTCCCGGGCTGCAGCAACCATTCCCTGGACAACGAGGCAGACCATCTCCTCGCCTGGGCGAACGGCGGGACTACGGGGATCAGCAACCTCGCCCAGCCCTGTCCCAGGCACCACCGCCTCAAGCACGCCACCGCCTGGACTCCCGCCGGGGCCAGCGCCAACGATCCGCCCGGCTGGACCTCACCAACAGGCCGCTCCTACGCCAGCGAACAACCCGACTGGGAACCACCGCACCTGCCGGAACTGGCGGATGACCCCGACTGGGAACCACCCCACTGGCCACCCGAAGCACCTCTACAAGACGTCCCGTGGCCCGAAAACCTGCTGCCCGAAAACCTGTGGCCAGAAAACCCGCCGCCCGACCTCGAACTGACAGATCAACCATTACCCCAGGACCCCTTCAGCGACTGGGCACTGTTCTTAACTTCCGAGGCAAACGCGGCCGCCTAGGAAGGGGGAGGGACAGGGCGCAGGCGGCCCTGGGAATTACCCTCCGAACCTCAGCGGTAGCCCTTGGCGTCTGCGGGGAGCCCTGCCTCCTGGACCTCCACGAGGTAACGCCAGCAGTCCGGCCGCGAGCCGTCGGTGTCGGTGAAGCCGTATTCTTGTGCCAGCCCGCCTGAGGAAAATGATTCGCCGGAGCGGCGCTGCACGTCCGGGTCGGCAGCCAAGGCGGCAACGGCGCGGCCCACAAAACGCGGGCTCTCAGAGATAGCCGCGAAATGTGGCTGGGTGGCCGCGGCCTCACGCCAGTTCGCTTCAGTGACGCCGAAATGCTCCAGCATCATCTCGGAGCGCATCCAGCCCGGAGTGAGGGCCACCGCGGTGCAGCCAAACGGTTTCAATTCTTCCGCCTGGCTGAAGGCGAGCCGCAGCACCGCATTCTTGGCGAGGTCGTAGAACGTCGAAACGCGGTAGTGGGCGGCGTTGTACTCACGCGTGCCGTCGGTCATTTCCACCACCAGGCCGCCGGGGTTCCGGATGAGCAGCGGCAGCGCGAAATGGCTGGTGATCAGGTGAGTGTCGACGGCGGTGTGCAGCATCTGCAGCCCGGTATCCAGGTGGTGTGCCCACACCGGAGCGTCCCATTCGATGAGGTTTTCCCCGCCCCAGATGTCGTTCACCAGGATGTCCAGTCGGCCATGGTCGTCGTCGACCATCTGCACGAGCGACTGCACGGCGGCCGGATCCAGATGGTCCACTCCCGCCGCGATGCCCACTCCGCCGGCGGAACTGACCAGCTCGGCCGTCTCCTCGAGGGTTTCCGGCCGGTCGTAGTCGGACCTGCGGCCCCCGGCGCTGCGGCCGGTGCAGTAGACGGTCGCTCCCGCTTCGCCCAGGGCGACGGCGGTGCCCCGGCCTGCGCCGCGCGTCGCCCCCGCCACCAGGGCTACTTTTCCAGCGAGTGGTTTTGCCATGGAGGTCTTCCTCACCGTTCTTGTTCCTAACCAATTTGCTGCAACGACAGCACGATGATGGCGGCGTTGATGCCGAGCGCGATGAGCCACCACTTGTTGAAGGTCAGCAGGAGCAGCGCCGCCGAGATTGCCGCTCCGGATATGGTCGCCGGCGCCCACCACGATGCCCCGCCGATAAGTCCGAGGCCGCCGGCCGCCAAAACAAGGGCGGCAGCCACAGCCAGGACCGCCGCGAGTCGCCTGACGTTGCCCGCAAAGGGGGAGTGCCCGGCGTCGAACGGCATCTTCTTATCCGGCTTGGGGAGCCAGATGGCGAGATGGAGCAAGCCGTGGGCGATCAGGAAGAGCCCGGCAATCCAGATCATGGTGGCCTCCTCGAGCAGTCCGTGCCCTCCATCGAAGCACCGCCCCGGGTTTCGGCCTAGGGGCGGAAGTCCCCCGGCAGCGGCGGGAGCCTGTCGGACAAGGGCGAGTCTGGTATCCCGGACTTCAACGTGGTTGGATGTCGTTCCGGACTCTTGGGAGTGGGGGACTCTTAAGTACGGGATACCGGACACCCCTCACGCGTCCGGATGTGAACCATGGAGGAAAAATGGCGGACGGCGAGTCCCTCGCACGTGCGGTGCCAAAGACGGCTACGAAGGTGACGTCGAAAGTGCCGGCGGCAGAAAACACCTTGCGTATCCTGAAACTGCTGGCCTCCAAGCGAGGCCCCATGGCGGCGTCGAACATTGCCACCGCACTAGGCCTGCCGCGCTCCAGCGTCTATCACCTGCTCGGCGTCATGGAAGCCAACGGCTTCGTGATGCACCTGCATGAGGAGCAGCGGTACGGGCTGGGCATCAGCGCCTTCGAGCTCAGTTCGGCGTATTCGCGCCAGGAACCGCTCTCCCGGATTGGCCGGCCAATGCTCGCCTCGCTGGTGGACGTCATTGGCGAGAGCGCGCATCTGGCCGTGCTCCACGGCCGCGACGTGCTGTACATCGTGGAGGAGCGTGCCAAGAACCGGCCGTCCCTGGTGACCGACGTCGGTGTCCGCCTGCCCAGCCACCTCACCGCCAGCGGCCGCGCCATCCTCGCCGCCCTGCCCAAGTCGCAGGTCCGCGCGCTCTACCCGAACGCCGCTGCCTTCACGGCCCGGCATGACGTGGAAGGCGCCATCATGAAGTACTCGGCGCTGTCCTCGCACCTGGACCAGGTCCGGCAGCGGGGCTATGCCACCGAACACGGCGAGGTGACCCCGGGCTTCGGTTCGATTGCCGCCGCGGTGACGGACCACGTGGGATGGCCGACGGCGGCAGTTGCCGTCACATTCCTCGAGGACAAATTGCCGGCGGACCAATGGCCGGCCCTCGCCGCCCGGATCCGGAAAGTCGCCGACGAACTCTCCGTGCGGATCCACGGACGCCCCGCCAAGTAGGCACCGGCCCCTCCCAACTGACTGGCACTTAACGTCGCCAAACGGGCGTTTCGCGACATTAACTGCGAGTCAGTCGGGAACAGGGGGCTGCGTCTGGAATACCGGACAGCACCCCCTCCAAAGCCCTGTTTCCGGGGCTGCGGACAGGCTTTAGTTGATACAGAACCACATTCCCCGGAACCACCAAGACACGAAGGAGCCCCCATGGCACCCGCCGATTTCACCACCGGTGCCCGCCCGGTCAAAGCAGCCCGCGGCACCGAGCTCACGGCCAAGAGCTGGCAGACGGAAGCCCCGCTGCGCATGCTCATGAACAACCTGGACCCCGAGGTCGCCGAACGCCCCGATGACCTGGTGGTCTACGGCGGCACCGGCCGCGCCGTTCGGTCCTGGGCCGCGTTCGACGCCATCACCCGCACCCTGGAGACCATGGAAAAGGACGAGACCCTGCTGGTCCAGTCCGGCAAGCCGGTGGGCGTTTTCCGCACCAATGAGTGGGCGCCGCGCGTGCTCCTGGCCAACTCGAACCTCGTGGGCGACTGGGCCAACTGGCCCGAATTCCGCCGCCTCGAGGCCGAGGGCCTGATGATGTACGGCCAGATGACCGCCGGGTCCTGGATCTACATCGGTACCCAGGGCATCCTGCAGGGCACCTTCGAAACCTTCGCCGCGATCGCCCGCAAGCTCACCGGCGACGAGAACGGCACCCTCGCCGGTACCCTGACCCTCACCGGCGGCTGCGGCGGCATGGGCGGTGCCCAGCCGCTCGCCGTCACCCTGAACGACGGCGCCTGCCTGATTGTCGACGTCGACGAGACCCGCCTTCGCCGCCGCGCCGGCAAGCGCTACCTCGACGAGGTGGAAACCGATCTCGACGCCGCCATCGCCAAAGTGCTCAAGGCCAAGGAAGAGCGCCGCGGCTGGTCCGTGGGCTACGTGGGCAACGCCGCCGAGGTGTTCCCGGAGATCCTGCGCCGCCACAACGCCGGCGAACTCACGGTGGACATCGTCACCGACCAGACCTCCGCGCACGATCCGCTGAGCTACCTCCCCGAGGGCATCTCCGTGGCGGAATGGCACCGCGAGGCCGAGGCTGATCCGGAAGGCTTCACCAAGAAGGCGCAGGCCTCGATGGCCAGGCACGTCCAGGCCATGGTGGAGTTCCAGGATGCCGGCGCCGAGGTGTTCGACTACGGAAACTCCATCCGCGACGAAGCCCGCAAGGGCGGCTACAACCGCGCGTTCGAATTCCCCGGCTTCGTCCCGGCCTACATCCGCCCGCTGTTCTGCGAGGGACTCGGCCCGTTCCGCTGGGTTGCCCTGTCCGGTGACCCGGAAGATATCCGTGTCACCGATGAGGCCATCAAGGAGCTGTTCCCGGAGAACAAGCATCTGCACCGGTGGATCGACGCAGCCCAGGAACGCGTCGAGTTCGAAGGCCTGCCGGCGCGCATCTGCTGGCTCGGCTACGGCGAACGCGCCAAGGCCGGCCTGCTGTTCAACCAGTTGGTCAAGGAGGGCAAGGTCAAGGCGCCTATCGTGATTGGCCGCGACCACCTCGACTCCGGCTCCGTTGCCTCGCCGTACCGCGAAACCGAAGCAATGCAGGACGGCTCGGATGCGATCGCCGACTGGCCCATGCTGAACGCCCTGCTCAACACAGCCTCCGGTGCCACCTGGGTTTCGCTGCACCACGGCGGCGGTGTCGGCATCGGCCGCTCCATCCACGCCGGACAGGTCTCCGTCGCCGACGGCACCGACCTCGCCGCGCAGAAACTCGAACGCCTGCTCACCAACGACCCTGGCATGGGCGTCATCCGCCACGCCGACGCCGGCTACGACCGCGCACTCGAGGTCGCCAAGGAACGCGGCGTCCGCATCCCGATGAACGAAGGAACCACAAAGTGACCATCACGACCCACGAACCGCTCACCGTCACCCTCGGCTCCAGCGGCGTCACACCGGAGGACGTCGTCGCCGTCGCCCGCCACGACGCCAGGGTGACCATCTCCCAGGAAGCCCTGGACACGGTGGCCAGGGTCCGCGCGCACATCGACGACCTCGCGCACAGTGAGACACCCGCCTACGGCATCTCCACCGGCTTCGGCGCGCTGGCCAACCGTCACATCCCCAGCGAGCTGCGCACCCAGCTGCAGAAATCGCTGATCCGCAGCCACGCCGCCGGCATGGGCCCGGCGGTGGAGCGCGAAGTGGTGCGCGGCATCATGTTCCTGCGCGCCAAAACCCTGGCCTCCGGCCGCACGGGTGTCCGCCCGGTGGTCCTGCAGACCATGGTGGACGTCCTCAACGCCGGGATCACGCCGGTGGTCCGCGAATTCGGTTCGCTCGGCTGCTCCGGCGACCTCGCGCCGCTGTCCCACTGCGCGCTGGTGCTGATGGGGGAGGGGGAAGCGGAAGGTCCCGACGGCGTGACGTACGGCGGGCGGGGCGAAGAACCTGTCGCCGTACTGCTCGCCGAACACGGGATCGAGCCGGTCACGCTCGCCGAGAAGGAAGGGCTGGCGCTGGTCAACGGCACCGAGGGCATGCTGGGCATGCTGCTGATGGCCATCGCGGACATCCGCCAGCTGCTGACGACGGCGGACATCACCGCCGCGCTCAGCGTCGAGGCGCTGCTCGGCACGGACCAGGTGTTCCTGCCGGAGCTCCATGCGGCCCTCCGCCCGCACCCGGGGCAGGCTGCAAGTGCGGACAACATGCTCCGCGTCCTGTCCAACTCGCCAATCGTGGCCTCACACCGGGTGGGTGACTCCAAGGTCCAGGACGCCTACTCGCTGCGCTGTGCACCCCAGGTTGCCGGAGCCGTCCGCGACACCGTGGACCACGCGGCCCTGGTCGCCTCCCGGGAACTTGCCGCAGCCATCGACAACCCCGTGGTGCTGCCGGACGGCCGGGTGAGTTCCAACGGCAATTTCCATGGCGCCCCGGTGGCATATGTTTTGGATTTCCTGGCAATAACGGTGGCCGATTTGAGTTCCATCGCGGAACGCCGCACAGACCGCATGCTGGACCCGGCGCGCTCGCACGGGCTGCCGGCTTTCCTTGCGGCTGATCCGGGGGTGGACTCCGGCCTGATGATTGCGCAGTACACGCAGGCCGGGCTGGTTTCGGACAACAAGCGGCTCGCCGTCCCGGCGTCGGTGGACTCGATTCCGAGCTCGGCCATGCAGGAGGATCACGTGTCCATGGGCTGGCACGCTGCCCGGAAGCTCAGGAAAGCCGTGGAGAACCTGCGCCGTGTCCTGGCCATTGAGCTGGTGACGTCGGCACGGGCTATCGACATGCGGACCCAGCTGTCCGGGGGAGAGCTGGCCCCCGGCCCGGCCGGTACTGCAGTGCTCGCGGCGCTCCGGAACGTCGTGGAAGGGCCGGGGACGGACAGGTTCCTGTCGCCGGAACTGGAAGCGGCGGACCGGCTTGTCGCCTCAGGCGAGGTCCGCGCGGCAGCCGAATCCGCCGTCGGAATACTGGCTTAAAAGTGAACATTCTGCAGTAGAAATACGAATTTTCCGGGGCCCCCGAAATACTAAGCGACACAACGCACGGGGCCCCGGAATTTGTAGTAGAACTAAAGATGTAGTGATGAAGTCCACACCAACGATGTTGTGGCGAACGAACATATACAAAGGGGTAGAAGTTCAATGAAAGCACGGGGGACGGTTCTGTCCAGGCGGATGGCATTTGCTGCCACGGTTTCCGACTGGAGGACCCTCAAAGCAGGCGATCGGGTTGAAATCCTCAAGCACGCGCATGTGGTGGCCGCAGGTGAGGTTGAGGAGATTTCCGTCAGCGGAAACGTGCTCTGGCTGGTGCCCTCGACTCCGTCGGAAACCCAGCTCTTTATGAAGTCCGACGGTGTCCAGGTCCGCAGGACCTAAGCCCTAGGCCATCCAGCAAAGCCTATGCCGTTGTGCTAGGCGGCGATGTCCTCATAGGTTTCACCGAAGGGGACGGATTCGTCGAGGGCAACGGTGTAGGCTCCCGGCTCGACGCGGGTGACCCGGATGCCGCAGTTGCCGTCTTCGACCGCAGCTTCGATGAGTTCCTTGACGGCGCTGTCCAGGCCGTTGTGGATCTCTTCGGCGGAGGAGAAGGTCAGGTGGATGGACCGGACGTCGGTGGTCTGGGATTCCATGGTTGCTGCAGTCATTGGGGGTCTTTCTCTCAAATAAATGCCAATTGGCCTCAGCCCAGTCTACCGGCGCTGTCAAAAAACATAAGATGTCTGGCATTTGTCCCTCCGGGTTCGGTGATTCCGAAACCCGGGGGGACAGCCTTTTTTCCGGCCCTGTTTGCTGCTCGGCGCTATAGGCTGGACAGCAACATCCGGTCTTGTGCACCGTGGCGCAAGCGGAGAGAAGGCGACGATGTTCGAACCTCCCAGCATCATTTTTGTCGCAGCCGGACTGGCTGTCCTGACCGCCGCAGTGTTGCCCAAGCTGCTCCGGAATGCCCCGTTTTCCATGCCCATGGTGTTCCTCGGTGCGGGCATGGTCATCTTCAGCGCCCTCGGTGACCTTCCGGATCCGGATCCGCTCCGGTACGGGACATTCACCCTCCACCTCACCGAGGTGTGCGTGATCATTTCGCTGACCGGTGCGGGCCTGGCCCTCGACCGGCCCGTAGGACGCAGGCGGTGGGCCACCACCTGGCGGATGCTGGGAATCGCCATGCCGGTGTGCATCCTTGCGCTCACCCTTCTGGGCATGTGGCTGCTGGGCCTCGGGCTCGCCGCGGCGCTCCTGGTGGCAGCCGCCGTCGCCCCCACGGACCCTGTCCTGGCCTCGGAGGTCCAAGTGGGGGAGCCTGCGGACAGCGACGAAGAATCCGACAAGGAAGACGAAGTACGGTTCGGGCTCACGTCCGAAGCCGGACTCAATGACGGCCTGGCGTTTCCGTTTGTCTATTTGGCAATCGCCATCAGCGCAGCCGGCGACTCGCCGTCCGGGTGGTTCCCGGAGTGGTTCGCCGTGGACGTGCTCTGGCGGATCGGGATCGGCCTCGTGCTGGGCGTCGGCACGGGCAAAGTCCTGGCCCGGCTCTTCTTCTCGTCACGGCATAACAGCATAAGGTTGTCCGAACACTCCGAGGGCTTCGTGGCGCTCACGGCGACATTCCTGGCATACGGGGCCGCGGAAATGATCGAGGGATACGGCTTTGTGGCCGTGTTTGTCTGTGCTGTCACAATCCGCGCCGCCGAGCACACGCACGGGTACCACCGCGTGCTGCACTCCTACGTTGAGCAGCTCGAACGGCTCATGACGGTGGTCATTCTGGTGCTGCTGGGCGGAGCCATCGCCCGCGGCCTGCTTGAGGGCATCGGCTGGGCGGAAGTCGCAGTGGCAGTGGTCTTCCTGGTGCTGGTCCGGCCGTTGTCGGGCGTGCTGGCGCTGGCGGGAGGCAAGACGGGCCCCAGGGAAAGGATCGCCATTTCGTTTTTCGGCATTCGCGGGATCGGTTCCCTGTATTACCTCGCCTACGCCCTGGGCAAGGGTCAGTTCACGGACCAGGCCGAGCAGCTGTGGGCCATCGTGGGCCTGGTGGTGGCCGCGTCCGTGGTCCTGCACGGCGCAACCACGGCTCCCGTCATGAACAGGCTGGACCGGCTGCGCCAGCGGAAGGCGGCGGAGAAGTTCGGCGATGAGGACGAGGCGCCGAAGACCGCGGTGTGAGGAACACGCCGGCTTTCGCGGCCATTGAGCCCCCGCGCCTCTTCCGATATGGTCAAATCCACAGGACCGGCCCGGGGTCAGCTGGGCGAAGTCACCAGCCACCAGAGAGCAGCCTCCCGTGTCTACCGACCACTCCGCAACACTGCACTCCGAAACACAGTCCGCCCCAGCGGTTTCCGACGACCGTCCGCCGCTGGAACGGCGCCTTGATCCGCAGATCCGCAAGCTCGCCGTCGGCGTCTGGACAGCGGAGCTGATCGGGGACGAACTGGCGAACATCAGCTATGGGGGCCGGCCCGTGCTCCGTGCCATCAAGGCGGTGGTGCGGGACCACGAATGGCGCACCCTGGCGCCGTCGGTGCGGGATATTGCGGAACTGAAGGACGACGACGGCATCAGCCTCCGCATCCACGTTGACTACGCAGCACCCGGTACTGAGGCGGCCGGCGCTGAGGCGGCCGGCACTGAGGCGGCGGCCTACGAAGGCATGCTGTTGCTCCGGATTACGCCAGCCACAGTCGAGGTATCGTTCTCCGGCCGGGCCAAGGCGGCATTCCGGCGCAACCGGATCGGCCTGGTGGTCCTCCATCCCACCAGCGAAGCGGGCCGGGACGTCAGCGTTGTGTCGCCGGACGGCACCGTAACCAGCGGGACCTTCCCCGCGGACATCAGGCCGGACCTTGTCTTCTCGGACATCTCCTCCATGGAATGGGCCGACGCCGGGACCGCCTTTGATCTCGGCTTCTCCGGGGACATCTTCGAAACCGAGGACCAGCGGAACTGGAGCGACGGTTCCTTCAAGACCTACAGCACGCCCTCCGCGCTTCCCATCCCGGTGGACGTCGCGCCGGGGGACACCGTGAACCAGTCGGTCAGCATTGAGGCCCTCAGCATCGAGACGCCGGACAACCCCCTCCGGGAAAGCCATGAACCGGCAGCCTTCACGGTGGGCGAACCGGCCGGAACCGTTCCCACGCTTGCGGTGTCCGTGGACTCACCGCAACCGCCGGCCGGGGATCAGGGGGAAGGGCCGCAGCTGCCCGGCCTCGACGCCGTCCTGGTGGAACTCTACGAACCGCGGGAAGTGTGGCCCGCCAAGCTGGCCGCCGCAGCCCGGGAAGCGGACCGGCACGGCGCCGCGCTGGACGTGCGGGTCGTCTCCGATTCCGCCGACGGCGTGGCCGAAGCACTCATCGACGCCCTGGGCGGGCAGCTGTCCCGGATTGCCAGGGTGGGACTTTTCCACCCGGAGACCGAGTGCACCGACCCGGCGGCCTTCGGCGCGCTGAAGGCGTCGCTCGCGGAAGCAGGGTTCACCGGGCAGTTCCTGGCCGGCACCCGCTCACATTTCACGGAACTCAACCGCTGGATTGCCGGCGGCAGCGACGGCGGCGGCGGCACCCCTGTCCCGCAGGACGCCGACGCCGTGACCTTCAGCCTCGCTCCGCAGGTCCACAGCACGGAAGTCCCGCACATCACGGAGACCGTCCCGGTCCAGCGGCTTGCCGCGGCCAACGCCGTGAAGCTCGGAGGCGGGCGCCCCGTCCACGTCGGCCCCGTCACGCTCAAGCCCCGCCTTCATGCCCCGGGCCAGCAGGCTGCCGGGGACGAACTCCAGGACCACAGCTTCACCGCCGCCTGGACGTTGGCCAGCCTCGCTGCCCTCACCGTTGACGGCGTCGCCTCCGTCACGTACTTCGAAGCGGGACCGCCGCGCGGCATCGCCAATGCCGAGGGCACGCTGAACCCGGCCGGAGAGCTGCTGCAGAAGCTCGCTGCCTGCAAGGGCGATCCCGTGCTGGCCGCCACGGAAGCTCAGGTGCACCCGCCGGCAGGCAAGAACCCCGTGACGGTCTATCCGGTGCAGTCGGCTGCGGGCCTGCAGCTGTTCGTGGGCAACCTCAGCCCCCGCGAGGCCGTTGCCAACGTCACGCTTCCCCCCGGGACAGCTGCAAGTACTGCTTCGGGACCGGCCGACGTGACAGTCATCGGGGCCGCCGCAGGCGGCGGGCAAGCGGACGCATCGTCAGCGGAAGACGGCGTCCTGACGGTAACGCTGGGACCGTGGGCCACCGCCGTCGTCAGCTTCCGGAACTAACGGCGGGCAACAGGCCTAGCCCGGCAGGGTCTAGCCAAGCAGCGTATTGACCAGTCGCGCGGCCACCCTGGCCGTGCGCTGGTCGATATCGAATTTCGGGTTCAGCTCCGCCACGTCCAGGTGCAGCAGCTTTCCGCTGGCCGCCACCTGCCGGCACACGGCGTTGATCACGGCGAGCGGAACTCCGAACGCGGCCGGGGCGCTGACCCCGGGGGCCACGGCGGCGGGCAGCACGTCCAGGTCGATGGTCAGGTACAGGACGTCCACGCCCGCCAGGAAGTCGGCCACGAACTGCGCGGTGGCTTCCGCCGTGCAGTCCTCGTCGAGAAGGTACTTCACGCCCAGCCGTTCAGCGGTCTTGAAGAGCACGCGGGTGTTGTTCGGCTCGGAGATCCCGACGACGGCGTAGTCCAGTCTGCGTTCGGCGGCCTCCTCCGCGCGTGCCATCTGCAGGAACGGCGTGCCGGAGGAGGGCTCGGGCGCGTCCCGCAAGTCGAAGTGGGCGTCCAGGTTCAGCACCCCCAGCCGCTTGCCGCTGCGGACAGCCTCGGAATTGGCCACGCCAAGGTAGCTGGCGAACGCGGTCTCGTGCCCGCCGCCCAGCAGCACGGTGAGGTTGCCGGCGTCGAGCATTTCAGACACGGCCAGCCCGGCACGCGCCTGGGCTGCCTCCAGCGCACCGTCCTTGACGGTCACATCGCCGGCGTCGAACACCTCGCGGGGAAGGTGGAACGCGAGCGGCGACAGGGCTGCCCGGATGGCACCGGGGCCCGCGGCTGCGCCCACCCGGCCCTTGTTGCGCAGCACGCCGGCATCGCTGCCAAAGCCGAGAATGACGGCGGGCCGGTGATGGGACTCCGGTGTATCGGCACCCGAAGCGGCGGGTCCGTGGCGGTACGGCGTGACGGCCTGCCACCAGCGGCGGTGCTCGGCGCTGTCGCCGTCGTAGCGGCCCCTCCAGGTGAGCGGCGGGATATCGACTGTGAGTGCTGTGTGCGGCATACTCCAAGCTCACCGCAGCCGAGCCCCGAAAACCAGCCCCGCCGCCGTCGGGCTGTCCCGAATCCCGGACACCTGGCTTAAACAGCGCCGAGGTGGCATTTCGCGGCAATGTTTTCGAAAAACACTGCCGCGAAATGCCACCTCGGCGGAAGAAAACCGGGCTAGTGGATCCCGAGCGCCTGCTCGATGGGGCCGATGCCGAAGAACAGCAGGAACGCGGCGGCCACGGCCCACATCAGCGGGTGTACCTCCCGGACACGGCCCTGGAAGGTGCGGATCAGCACGTAGGCGATGAATCCTGCGCCCAGGCCGTTGGCGATCGAGTAGGTGAACGGCATGAGGGTGAAGGTCAGGAACGCCGGAATCGCAATGCCCCAGTCCTGCCAGTCGATCTTGCCCACCTGGGCCACCATCATGAAGCCCACCACCACGAGGGCAGGGGCCACAGCCTCGAACGGGACCAGGTTGATCAGCGGCGTGAAGAACATGGCCACCAGGAACAGCAGGCCGGTGACGATCGAGGCCAGGCCGGTGCGGGCACCCTCGCCGATGCCGGCGCCGGATTCAACGTAGATCTGGTTGGAGGAGACGGATGCGCCGCCGCCCACGATCGCGCCGAGCGCGTCGACCTGCAGCACGCGGTCCACGTTGGGGATGTTGCCGTCCTTGTCCACGGTGCCGGCCTCGTTGGCCAGGCCCACCATGGTGCCCATGGCGTCGAAGAAGATGCTGAGCAGGATCACGAAGGCCAGCAGCGTTGCAGCCACGAAGCCGAGGTGCTCGAAGGCGCCGATGGGGTTGGCCTTGCCGATCAGCGACAGGTCCGGGGCGGCCCATTCGGTGAACTTCGGTGCCACCAGCGACCAGCCCTGCGGGTTGAAGTTCTTGCCGTCGAAGCTCGGACCGATGTGGAGGGTGAATTCAAGGATGACGGCCAGGATGGTGGAGGCGATGATGCCGATCAGGATGGCGCCCTTGACCTTGCGGACCAGCAGGCCGATGGTCAGGATCAGTCCGAAGACGAACACCACGGTGGGCCAGCCCAGGAGCTTGCCGTCGAAGCCAAGGCCCACCGGGACCGTGGTGCCGGCGGCGTCCGGGATGCGCCGGACGAATCCGGCGTTGACCAGGCCGATCAGGGCGATGAACAGGCCAATGCCCACCACGATGGCCGTCTTGAGGCCATCCGGGACAGCTTTGAACACCGCGGTGCGGAAGCCGGTGAGGACCAGGATCAGCATGGTGATGCCGGAGAGGACCACCAGGCCCATCATGTCCGGCCAGGTCAGGCCCGGATTGGTCGCCACAGTGACCGCCACGAAGGCGTTGACTCCCAGCCCGGTGGCCATGGCGAACGGGTGCTTGGCCCAGGCGCCCATGAGGATGGTCAGGATGCCGGCGGCGAAGGCCGTGACGGCCGCGACGGCGGGGAAGCCCAGGGTTGCGCCGCTGGAGTCGGGGCCGGAGAGGATCAGCGGGTTCAGCACCACGATGTAGCTCATGGCGAAGAACGTGGCAAAGCCTCCGCGGATCTCGCGGGAGAAGTTTGACCCCCGCTCGGATATCTTGAAGTACCGGTCCAGTGCAGAGCCCTGCTTAAGCATTAGTCCTCCGGGGGAGAGTGTTGGGGATTACTTGAATCCTAGTAGGTTGCCGGGATGCGACCCCGCGATTTCGCCTAGTCTGTAAGGAAGCCAACACACAGGAGTAGCCCCGCATGCGTCCCTTCCGCCACTTGCTGAGAGCCCTCATCGGGGCGCTGTTTTTCACGGCCGCCGTGCTGACCGCTGCGGCCCCGGCCTCGGCCCACGACGCCGCCGAATCCAGCAGCCCGGCGCAAGGCGCCACCGTGGCCGCGCCTCCGGAGACTGTTTCCGTGACCTTCAACAAGGCCCCGCTGGCCCTGGGTTCGCAGTTCCAGGTGAAGGATGTCGCGGGCACCAACTGGGCAGAGGGGCCCGTGGAGATCGTGGACAACGTGGCGTCCCAGAAGCTCCGGACCGGCGCTCCCGCCGGGGAGTTCACCGTGTTGTGGCGTGTGGTTAGTTCCGATTCGCATCCGATCGAGGGCACCTTCACGTTCACCGCCACCGCCGCAGCGGCGGGCGGCCCGGCACAGAGCAGTTCGACACAGAGCAGTTCAACGCCGGGAAGTACGACGACGGCGGGCCAGGTCCCCACGGCCGGCACCGCCCAGCCCGGCACCCCCGCCGCGCCTGAGCAGGCGCCCGACGCTTCGGAACCGTTCCCCTGGAGCCTGGTGCTGTTCGCCGGAACCGCCCTGGGCATCCTCGTGGCACTGGGCGTGCTGGCCAAGCGGAACCTCAAGTCGACCGACAGTGAGGCCAGCGGGCCTGAGGCCTAGGCCTAGACGGGCGCCGGGAGTGCTGCGAAGCTTCCCGTCAGGACCGAGGGAACGCTGTCCGGATACACCTTCGCGGAGATTGCCTGCCCCACCACCTTGGCCTGGCGGAGCACTTCCTTGGGCGTGGGAGTGATGAGTTCCCCTACGCCGACGAGGTAGATGCCGATGGCCCGCATGGCGGCGGCCAGGTTCTGCCCCAGTGCGAGCCCGAGGTCTGCGAGCATGCGGCGCAGCTGGCTGTGCGCGCCGCGGGTCAGGACAATGTGGTGGGCCAGCAGGATGCCGTCGGGTGTGTGGACGGCCCATTGGTGCAGGGGTGGCTCGGCGGCCCCGCCTGCCAGCAGGTTGAGCTGCACGGCGCGGGTGTTGTTGCGGATGTCCAGGTTGTGGCTGCTGGCGTAGTTCCGCAGGTGGCGGAGGATTTCGTTCCGCTCCTGCATGGTGGCTGAATTCGGCGCGTCACAACGGGGCAGGGACACGGTGTTGGGGGACTGGATTCCGCCCAGGGTTTCGAGCGCATCCACGGTGATGGAGTCCACGCCGCGCCGCCGGAGTTCGCTGGCAATTGCCAGGCCCGGAAGCCCTGAGCCGATGATCACCGCAGTGGTCTGCTCGGTCCCACCATAAATTGGCATGCTCGACACTGCTCGTTCCTCCTCGAATGGTTCACAGTGCAGACCTGGTTCTCCTGCACTCTCCGTAACCCCCAAAGTCCGGCTGCGCGTGAAGCTGGATTGTGTTCTGAAACACATATCTCAGTTTCGCAACGCCTCGACAATACAGAACTTTTCGAGCTCTGGATAGCCCTTGCCGGACAATGGCTACCCCCACAATCTCACACTTGTAATTTGGCTCATCGGAGGTGGGATCTCTATGTTTCAGCTGCGTAAAAAGTGGTAGCTGGCTCAGGTGTCCAAAGCCTCTCCGGGCGTGGTTTTAGGCCGCTTGCTTACTGTTCGGCAACCGAGAATAGTGGTCTAAAAGAGCGGAATTTCGGCCACCACCAGGTCCTGGTCCCCGGTTCACCCGGTGGACGGCCACTTCTGGCAGAATAGCGGCAACATCAGGCAGTATCGCGAGGAGGCGGACCCCATGGGCCGAGATCAGGTGCACCCGTCAAGGGATGACGACGGCGGTTCTGCCGCCCCCGAGGGGATCGTCGTGGGTGTGGACGGTTCCGACCATAGCCAGTGCGCGCTCGTCTGGGCCGCCCGCGAAGCTGAACGCCGCCGGCGCCCCCTGCATATCGTGACCGCTTACTCCGTGCCGATCTTCGCCGCGTCCGGCCTGGACGGCGGCTACGCCACCGTGGATGACTCGGTGATCCGCGAAGGCGCCGAAGCCATCCTCAAACAGGCTTTGGACAAGGTGGCCCCCTACGACATCGACGTGGACGCCTCCGTGGAGAACGGCGACGCCTCCGGTGTGCTGCTGGAGATGTCCGAAACCGCCGAACTGCTGGTCTTCGGCACCCGCGGCCGGGGCGGCTTCGTGGGCAGGCTCCTGGGCTCGGTCAGCAGTGCCCTCCCGGCTCACGCGAAGTGCCCCACGGTCACCGTGCCGTTGATCTGCGCCGACCGCCTGGGGGAGACCACTGACGACAAACACGTCAAGGCCGAGCAGGCCAAGTCCGGCCACCAGCCTGTTGAACACGTTGTGGTGGTGGGCGTTGACGGTTCCGAACAGGCCCGTGTTGCCGTGCTGGAGGCCGCGGACCAGGCTGAGCGGCTCGGCGCGCCGCTTCGCGTCGTCTGCGCCGTGCCGCAATACAGCGGATCGCTGGCATGGGTCCCTGCGCCCATGGACCGGGAGGCCCTGTTCGCGGACATCCGGGTCCAGCTCGACGCCGGAGTGGCCTGGCTGAAGAGCCACTATCCCAAGCTGACCGTGGAGACCCAACTGGTGGACGGTTCCCCGGTGGACGTCCTGGTTGAAGCCAGCCGGCACGTGGAGCTGGTGGTGGTGGGAACCCGCGGCCGCGGCGGCTTCACGGGAATGCTGCTGGGGTCGACGTCGGACGGCATCCTCCATCACGCCAAGGGGCCGGTGCTGGTGGTTCCGGACCGGGAGGACCCCCGCCTCGCGGACCGGGCCAGCTTCGGGCCCATGCTCGGCGCAGCGTAACCCTCCGGCGCGCGAACCGGGAGGCCAGCGGTGAATCAGGTCAGCACTCCGGATGCTTCGGCGGACGGACTGGTGCTGGGCCTGGAACTGATCGACGCCGGCATGCTGGCACGCGTGGGCGGCAAGGCAGCCAACTTGGGTGAGACCACACGTGCCGGGCTGCCGGTTCCGCCGGGCTTCTGCCTGACCACCGAGGCCTACCGGCGGGCGGTGAGCCCTGCGGGGCTGGAAGGCGTGCACGGCGCGCTGGCCGCCACCGGTGACCATGACCTGGCGGCCCTGGCCACGCTGGCGGCCCGGGCGCGGGAGCTCATTCTGGGGGTGGATGTCCCGCCGGAGATTGCCGCCGCGGTCCGGCAGTCCTACGCCGCACTGGGGACAGACGTTCCGGTGGCCGTCAGGTCTTCCGCGACGGCCGAGGACCTGCCGTTGGCGAGCTTCGCGGGGCAGCAGGACACATACCTCAATGTCGTGGGAGCCGACGCCGTACTTGACGCCGTCCGGCGGTGCTGGGCGTCGCTGTGGACGGACCGGGCGGTGGCCTACCGTGCCACGCACGGGATCAGCCCGTCAACGGTGGCCCTCGCAGTGGTGGTCCAGCGCATGGTGGATGCCGCCGTGGCGGGCGTCCTGTTCACGGCCAACCCGGTGACGGGGCGGCGCCAAGAGGCAGTCATCGATGCGAGCCCTGGCCTCGGTGAAGCGGTGGTTTCCGGGGCGGTGAATCCGGACCACTTTGTGGTTGACACGGCCACCGGCGCGATCACGGAGCGGCGGCCCGGGGACAAGGCCATTGCCATCAGGCCGCTGCCCGGAGGGGGCACGGAACGGACGGTCCTCCCACCGGATTCCGGCCCTTCCCTGGACGATGCACAGGTCCGTGAACTGGCAGCGCTGGGCAGCACGGTGGAGCAGCACTACGGGGCGCCGCAGGACATTGAATGGGCCATTGATGCCGCGGACAAGCTGTGGCTGGTGCAGTCCCGGCCCATCACCACGCTGTATCCCCTGCCGGACCCCCGTCCCGACCTGCCGGAGCCTGACGGCATACGGGTCTTCCTGTGCTTCAGCCTTGCCCAGGGGCTCACCCGCCCGCTCACACCGATGGGCATGGCCGGGTTCCGGCTGATCGCCGGTTCCGTGGCCCGCTCCGCCGGCTTTGACGTGCCCGAGCCGCGCAACGGTCCGGCACCCTACCGGCAGGCGGGGCAGCGCCTTTTCGTCGACCTGACCCCGGTGGTCCGCAGCAGCGTGGGCCGCGCCATCGTGCCCAGGGTTTTCGACATCATGGAGGCCAGGTCCGCCGCAGTGCTCCGCCGGCTTTTCGCCGACCCGCGGTTCACCGTGACCACCAGGACCCCGTGGCGCGTCCTCCGGCACGTGGTTCCGCTGGCGGCGAAGGGCAGGGTCCCGGAGTCGCTTTTCCGGGCACTGCTTCGGCCGGAAGCGGCGCTTCAGCGCGCGGAGACTTTCGGCGGCCGGCTCCGCGCCTCCCTGGCGGTTCCCGCCGACGCCACGGCGTCGGAACGGCTGAACCATGCCGAACGCATCCTGGGCGGGAAGCTTTTCCCGATCGTCCCGGCAGTGCTGCCCCTGCCTGCCCTGGGATTCGCGTCCCTGGCTGTTGCCGGGAAGCTGGCCGGGGCCGGCACGAACTCCGGCGCCCTGCAGGCGGTGCTCCGCGGGCTCCCCAACAATGTGACCACGGAAATGGACCTTGCCCTCTGGCACCTCGCCACGGCCATCCGCGCCCACCCCGGCGCAGCCGCCGTTTTCGAGGGGGCCTCCCCGCGGGAGCTGGCGCGGCAGTACCGCTCCGGCGGGCTTCCCGCCGTCGTGCAGTCCGGGCTGGCGGGCTTCCTGGCCCGGTACGGCCACCGGGCGGTGGCGGAAATAGACCTCGGCATGCCCCGCTGGTCGGACGATCCCACGCACATCCTCGGAGTCCTGGCGAACTACCTCAAACTCGACGATCCGGCACTGGCACCGGACCGGCAGTTCGCCAATGCCGCCCGCGAGGCGGAAGCCCAGATGGAGCGGCTGGTCGCAGTTGCAGGAAGCCGGGGCGGCCCGGCGGGCAGGCTGCGCGCCCGGCTGGTGCGGGGCGCGCTGAGGCGGACGCGGATGTTTGCCGGGTTGCGCGAACTGCCGAAGTACCACATCGTGGAGGGCCTGGCCGCGGTCAGGAAGGACCTCTCGGCGGTCGGCGCGGAGCTCGCTGCGGCCGGGCGCATCGGCGAGGCCGACGATATCTTTTTCCTCGACTTCGCCGAAGCGCACCGGGCCCTGGCCGGGGCGTCGTTCCGGGAGGTCGTGGCGGAACGCCGGGAAGCCTACGACGCCGAACTGGGCCGCCGCCGCATTCCCCGGGTCCTCCTTTCGGACGGGACGGAACCGGAGGCGCTGCAGGCGGCGGGCACGGGCGCCGCGGCCGGCGTCCTGTCCGGCACACCGGCATCTGCCGGGACTGTCACCGCCAGGGCGCGCGTCATCCTGGACCCGCAGGGTGCTGCACTGGAACCCGGTGAAATCCTGGTGGCTCCGTCCACTGATCCGGGGTGGACACCGTTGTTCCTTACCGCCGGCGGGCTCGTGATGGAAATGGGCGGACCCAATTCGCACGGTGCGGTGGTGGCCCGCGAGTACGGAATTCCCGCCGTCGTGGGCGTCCCGGACGCCACCGCCATCATCAGCAGCGGGCAGGTGATCACGCTCGACGGCGGGGCCGGCACCGTGGTGCCGGCGGGGGACTGAACCCGCCCGCGGCAGCGTGCTGAGCCGCCCCGGCAACGACCGCCCCGGCCATATCCCAAGGGGGTGTACCGGGCGGGTCCGAGGCGTACTCTGGAATCAATAAGCTGCAAAGTTGGAGCGGAGTTGTCATGACCAAAAAGTGGCTGCGGTGGATGCCTGCCGCTGCCGTGCCGGCCGTTATTGCCGCCGCTGCTTTGGCGGGGTCGTTGCCCGCCAGTGCAGGGGACCCGCTGCCCGCCAAAACGCCCCAGGAAGTCCTGGAGCTGATGGCGCAGCACACTGCTCCGTCCCTCTCCGGGACCCTGGAGCAGACCTCCCAGCTTGGCCTTCCGCAGCTCCCGACAACCGGACCGTCGGCAGGGAGCGATGCAGCCTCCGTGCTGGAGTTGTTGAGCGGCCCGCACACTGCCCGGGTCTTCCTGGACGGACCGGCCAACGTGCGCGTCCAGGTGCTGGACCGGCTGGCTGAACGCAATGCGGTGCGCAGCGGCGACCAGGTCTGGCTGTACAGCTCCAAGGACAACACCGCCACGCACCTGACACTGCCCGCCGATGCTGGCCAGCACAAGGATTTCGGCCAGTACAAGCATCCGGGTGCCGGCACGGACGGTGTCATGCCGACGCCGGCGGACCTCGCCGCGCGGCTGCTTGCCGCCGCTGATCCCACCACTGAAGTCGCAGTGCTTCCGGAGGTCAACGTTGCCGGCCGGGCCGCCTACAACCTGATGATCACCCCACGGACGGAAGGCACCCTGATCGCGTCTGCCGCAATCGCAGTTGACGGCCAGAGCGGACTGCCGCTCAGCGTTGAACTGAAGGCCCGCGGCCAGAACGAACCGGCCTTCACCCTGGCGTTCACCAGCCTGTCACTCGAAGCGCCGGACGCATCGCTGTTTGCCTTCAGCCCGCCGCCGGGTGCAACCGTCAAGGAAATTGACGTGCCGGCCCATGGCACGGTCGGCTGGCCGGCACACGGTACGGAAAGCGGCGCGGTACCTGACGCGGAGGCCCCGGATGCGGCCGTTCCCGATGCCGTTCCCGGCTCGAGGGATCCGGACATCGGACACCCGCGGCCCACGGTGACCGGTACCGGCTGGGAGAGCGTGGTTGAATTCCCCGCCGGCCCCGCGTCCGCGGAAGCCGGGGCGATGGTGTCCAGTGATCCGCTGCTGCAGCAGGCCGCTGTTGCGGTGCCGGGCGGACGGCTGTTCAGCACCGCCGTCGTGAACGTGCTGTTGACCGACGACGGGCGAGTCTTCGCAGGGTCTGTTCCCGCGGAGCGCCTGCTGACCGCTGCTGCCGCGAGGTGACAGCCGCGGGCCGGGGCGTGGAACTGGCCATAGAGACGCGCGGACTCAGCAAAAGGTTCGGCCACCAGCTGGCCGTGGACGGCGTTAACCTCGCCGTGCCGAAGGGCTCCGTGTTCGGCTTCCTGGGCCCGAACGGCTCCGGAAAAACCACCACCATCCGCATGATGCTGGGCCTTGCCGGGGCCACGGAGGGTTCCGTCAGCGTGCTGGGGCTGGAGATGCCGGCCCGCTTCCATGACGTCCTGCCGCGGGTGGGCGCCCTGGTGGAAGGCCCGGCGTTCTACCCGTTCCTTTCCGGGGAGGCCAATCTCCGGCGCCTCGACGCCGCAGACCCTCATGCAGCATCGGCAACGCGGCGCGCGCGGGTGGAGACCGCGCTGGAACGTGTGGGCCTGACGCACGCCGCCGGAAAGAAGGTCCGTGCTTATTCGCTCGGCATGAAACAGCGCCTGGGCATCGCCAACGCACTCCTCTCGCCCCGGGAACTGCTGGTGCTCGACGAGCCCACCAACGGCCTGGATCCGCAGGGAACCCGTGAAGTGCGCTCGCTGGTGCGGTCCCTCGCGGCGGACGGTGCCACGGTTTTCGTCTCCAGCCACCTGCTGGCCGAGGTGGAGCAGATCTGCACCCACGCCGCCGTCATGAGCGCGGGGCGGCTGGTGGCGCAGGGAACGCTCGCTGACCTGCGCGATGCCGGCAAGGCACGGATCCGCCTGATAACGCCCGACGCCGGCCTGGCCGACGGCGTCTTCGCCACGTTCGGCATGACCCCCGCGGGAGGCATGAACAACGGGGCGCTGGTCTATGGGGCACCGCCCGGAAGCCGCGCCGAAGGCGATGGCGTGGAGCCGGAAGCGGTGGTGGCCGCCCTGGTGGCGGCCGGGGTGCGGGTCCGCGGCTTCACCGTCGAGCAGGGCAGCCTTGAGGACCGCTTTGTGGCGTTGACGGGGGAGGGGTTCGACATTGCCCAGTAGAGGCGTGACCAGCAAGGACCGTGCCGCTGACGTCGGGGAAGGCCCGCCGCCGGCAGGAAGGCCAACTTCGGGATGGCCGCTGCTGGCTTCCGAACTGAGCGTCCTGTTCCGCCGGCGCCGGACCTGGGCCATGCTGCTGGCGCTCGCCGCCGTTCCGGTGCTGATGGCGGTGGCCGTCCGGCTTTCCTCAGCCGTGCCGCCCGGGCGCGGACCCGCCTTCCTGGACAGGTTCACGCAGAACGGGCTGTTTGTGGGGGTGACGGCGCTGCTTGTCTGCGTGCCACTTTTCCTGCCCCTCACCGTGGGGGTGGTGGCCGGCGACACGATCGCCGGCGAAGCCGGCCTGGGCACCCTGCGTTATCTGCTCGTGGCACCGGCCGGCCGTGTGCGGTTGCTGCTGGTCAAATATGCCGGCGCGGCGGCGTTCTGCATCGTCGCCCCCCTGGTGGTGGCGCTGGCCGGGGCGGGCATCGGGGCGGCGCTGTTTCCGGTGGGTCCGGTGACGCTGCTGTCGGGCGACGTGATCACCCCCGGGGAGGCGGTGGTCCGGCTGGTGCTCGTGGCCGCCTACCTCACCGTGTCGCTGCTGGGGCTGTCCGCCGTCGGGCTCTTCCTGTCCACCCTGACGGATGTACCGGTGGGCGTCATGGCGGCCACGATTGTAGCCTCGGTGGTGTCCCAGGTGATGGGGGAACTGCCCCAGCTGGAGTGGCTGCACCCCTGGCTGTTCAGCCATTACTGGTTCGGGTTCGCGGACCTGCTGCGACAGCCCATTGCCTGGGATTCCTTTGCCGCCAACGCGCTGTTGCAGGGTGGATACATCGCGGTCTTCGGGGCCCTCGCCTACGGCAGGTTCGTCACCAAGGACGTGCTCTCCTAGGACGTGCTGTCCTACGATGAAGCCGGCTAATACCGCGCAACGGTGGGGTGCAGCTGCATCCCGGCCATCCAGGCCAGATCCGTCACCGTGATGCCGTCGTCCGGGCTAAGGGCCTGGACCACCCGGCCGCCGCCGAGGTAGATGCCCACGTGGTAGAAATCGGGCGCAGATCCCCAGACAAGGAGGTCGCCCGGCTGTGCCTGCGAGAACGGCACGTGCACGGGTGCCTGCGCGTACTGCTGTGCCGCGGTGCGGGGAAGGTACTTGCCGGCAGCGGCGAATGCGTTCTGCACCAGCCCGGAACAGTCGAACCCGAGCGGACCGGAGCCGCCGTACTTGTAGAAGTACGGGGATCCAACCTTGCTGAGTGCCACCGAGATGGCAGTCTGGTTTGAGCCGCCCGGGGACGGTGCTGGAACCGGTGCGGGGGTGGGAACCGGTGCCGGAGCGACAGGCTGGGGCGCCGCGGGCGCCGGCGCCGCCGGAGCAGGAGCCGCAGGTGCCGGCGCCGCTGGAGCAGGAGCCGCAGGTGCGGGCGGGGCCGGAGCAGCAGGCGGCGGATTCGCAGGTGCCGGCGCAGCAGGTGCCGGCGACGCCGGGGCGGGTGCGGCGGGCCTGTCCTGCGCGGTGGAGCCCTGCGTCGCCGCGGAAGCCGCTCCTGCGGCAGTGACGGCCGCCAGCCGTTCCTGGGCCCGTTGGCGGTCCAGGGCATCAACCCGGGCGGACTCGAGGGCCACCGTGGTGTTCTTCAGGCTGGCAAGTTGGTCCACCAGGACGGTCCGCTGGGCCTTCGCCTCGGACACCGCCCTGGCCTGGGCGGCGTTGGCGCGTTCGGCATCAACCTTCCGGTCTTCGGCGGACCTGGCCGCGTCATCGGCGGCCCGGTTGGCGTCCGCCGCGGCGGCTGTCAGGGACTGGGCGGCGGAGGCTGCGTTGTCGGCCGCCTCGAATGCCCGGCTTCGGCTGGCGGAGATGGCCTCAAGGGTGGCGGCCTGCTTGAGCACTTCGCCGTTGCCGCTGACGAAGGTGCTGAGCGCGGGATTGAGGCCGCCGTTGCGGTACAGGTCTCCGGCCAGCTGCCCCACCTGTTTGCGCGTCTTCGCCTGTTCTGCCTCCGCGGCAGCCGCTTTCGCTGAAGCGAGCGTGGCTGCGCCACGGCGCACCTCGAGCGTGACCAGGGCGTCACCGTAGGCGTTGTTGGCCTGCATGGCGGCAGCAAAGCTGGCTTCCTGGGCCGCGGCGGCGTCGGCAAGGATCCGGTCGATCCGGGTGACCTGGTCCGCCGTCGCGCTTTCGCTGGCTTTGGCTGCCGCGATCTCTTCGGGGGAGGGGATCTCCGGCGACGCCGGAACGCTGACAGCGGCCACGGAGCCCGGAAGCGGTGCGGCGCCGGCGGGCAGGGCGAGGGATCCGAGGAGTACGACGGCGGTGCACAGCACAGCCGCTTTGCGGCCGGATCCGGTCAAACCCATCAAGTTACCTCGCAGAAGTAAGGCTGGAGTGAGCGAGGAGTTGAAGATTGTCACCCGTGATTTTCACAGGTAGATGCCCCGCCGCGGACACCCAGCAGACATGAGGCTACGTGCCCGGTTGCAACTTTGGCAACACTGGTCACATCAATAACATAAACAACAACCATGTGATTTGGTCACATTGAGGCACGGCGTGTCGGGATTCCGGGGGCTTGCGGTCAGGCGGGGTTCTGCGGTCACGTGGGATGCGGGACCGCCGCTTCCCAGGCTCAGGCGTGCTGGTGGGACTCGTGCTCGGAGTGGCTCTCGGGTTCCAGCTGGAAGGTGCAGTGTTCGGTGTCGAAGTGGGAGCCTAGGCAGGTGCCCAGCTTGTCCAGCAACTGGTCGGCGCCGCTGGCACTCAGCACGGCGTCCTCCACCACCACGTGGGCGGAAAAGACCGGCACGCCGGACGTGATGGTCCAGATGTGGATATCGTGCACGGACACCACGCCCGCCACGGACAGGATGTGCTCGCGGATCATCTGGACTTCCACGCCCTTCGGGGTGGCTTCCAGGAGCACGTCCACCACATCGCGGAGCAGGTGCCAGGCGCGGGGGAGGATCATCACGGCGATGACCATGGAGGCGATGGTGTCCGCCGCCTGGAAGCCTGTCAGCATGATCACCACCGCGGCGGCAATGACAGCGAAGGAGCCCAGCAGGTCGCCGAGGACCTCAAGGTACGCGCCGCGAACGTTAAGGCTCTCTTTCTGGGCGCCGCGGAGGATCAGCAGGGACACCACGTTGGCGGCCGCACCCAGGACCGCGGCGTAGAGCATCACGTCGGTCTGGACCTCGGGGGCAGAACCGATCCTTCGGACGGCTTCAGTGAAAATCACCACCGAGATGACAATCAGCACCAGCGCATTGGCGAGGGCGGCCAGGACTTCGGCGCGCTGGTACCCGTACGTCCGCAGGTCGCTTGCGGGCCGGGTGGCGATCCATGCCGCCAGGAGCGCGATGAAAACGCCGGCGGCATCGGACAGCATATGGCCGGCGTCGGCCAGCAGTGCCAAGGAACCGGAAATCACCGCGCCGATGACCTGGATCAGGACCACGGCCAGCGTGATGCTGAGGACGGCGATCAGGCGCTTGCGGTGTTTGCCGGTGGCCGTGATGCCGTGCGAATGGCTGTGGTCGTGTCCCATGCGTACAAGGCTAGCTAGTCCCAGCCGAGTTCGTGCAGCCGTTCGTCGCTGATGCCGAAGTGGTGGGCAATCTCGTGCGTCACGGTAATGGCCACCTCCTCGATGACTTCCTCACGGGACGAACAGATTTCCAGGATGGGCTGGCGGTAGATGGTGATCCGGTCCGGCAGCGATCCCGCTCCCCACCAGGCATCTCGCTCGGTCAGCGGCACACCTTCGTAGAGGCCCAGCAGCACGGTCTCCGGGTCCTCGCCCGGCTGCGGGACGTAATCGTCCTCGATGAACACCGCAACGTTGTCCATGGCCCGGGCCACTTCCGGCGGAACACGTTCCAGGGCGTCGCTGACCGCCGACTCGAAGTCTTCCTCGGTCATGGGGAACGGAACATGATCGTCCGCGCCGTCCGGGACGATCGGGAGGCCGGGCGGCAGGTTGGCGGGCATACCAGCACTCTAGCGGGATTTCCGACGCGTCAGCCCCACTCCCACCAGGCAGATCACGCCGCCCACAAGGCCCCACACGGTGGGCACTTCGCCGAGCACCAGCCAGGAGATGAGGATGGTGGTGCCGGGGACCAGGTAGGTGGTGGCGGCCAGCTTTCCGGCGTCGACGAGGGACAACGCGTACGCCCAGGTGGTGAACGCGATGGCCGTCGGGAAGATCCCCAGGTACACGAGCCCGAGGGTGGCCGGAAGCGGGGCGGCCTGGAGTTCGGCCACCAGCTGTCCGCTGAACGGCAGGCAGCAGACCGCGCCCACCATGATGCCGAACCATGTGGCCTGCGCCGCGGGGAACTTCCGCAGCACCGGCTTCTGGACGATCACGCTGACGGCGGCGAGCACGGCGGCGAGGAGGCAGAGCAGCACGCCGGCCACATCCGCCGTCGAACGCTGGCCCGAACTGAGCGCAATCACGGCGACGCCGGCGAACGCTATCAGGCTGCCGATGATCAGCCAGCGCGGGAAGCCTTCCTTGAGCAGTACGCCCGCCATCACGGCCACCAGGATGGGGTTGACGTTGATGAGCAGGGCTGCGGTGCCGGCGTCCAGCAGGTGCTCGGCGGCGTTGAGGGCCACGTTGTAGCCCCCGAACCACATCACGCCGTAAGCCAGGATGGGCCACCACTCCCGGCCCCGGGGCAGCATCCGGAGCTTCGGCAGCACCACCAGGCCAAGGACGACGGCGGCAATCGCCAGCCGTCCCAGCGTCAGGGAGCCGGGGGAGAAGCTTGGCCCTACAGCGCGGATGCCCACAAAGGCGGAGGCCCACAGGACCACCGTGATAACGACGGCGGCGACGCCGAGTTTGTTGACCGGTGTCCTTCCGGGTGAGGTGCCGGCGACGGGCGCTGTGCGTTGGGTCAGATGTTGCGGACTGGGTGCGTGCGGAGACCCTTCGTGGGGGCCTGCGGACGGCGTGGGGCCGGATTCGGCGGTGGTTGCCATGCTGCCAATCTAGCCCGTGCAGCGGCGGTGCAGCTGGCGGAAATCGGCCACGTCTAGTCGAGATCCTGCCAAAGTTTGCGGGCCGCCTGGCCGGTCACGCGGCTGCGTTCACCTCAGCACGCGCGCAGCGTCCTGGATGGCGCCGGCAACGCCGTCCAGCACGGCCGATCCGTAGCGCCACTGCTGCCAGTGCAGTGGTACGTCCACGAAGGATCTGGCGGCCAGGGTCTGCAGTGTTCCCTGGTCCAGGTCGTCGCCGATTTCGAGCTCCGGGAGCAGGCCCCACCCCATCCCGAGCCGGATCGCCTCGCCGAACTCGTGGGCCGCAGGCACGTAGTGGCGCGGCGGCTGGAGGGATTTGCGGCTGAGCCGCCGCAGGTAGCGGTCCTGCAGGTCGTCCTTGCGGTCGTAGATGATGACGGGGGCCTTTGCCAGCGATTCGGCCGTCGCGCCGGCGTCGAGCCAATGTGCCGCGAACGCCGGGGTGCAGACGGGAAGGTAGCGCATCACGCCGAGCCGGCGGGACGTGCAGCCGGGGGCCGGCTTGGCGGTGGCGGTGATGGCAGCCGCCGCAGCGCCGCTGCGGAGGAGGTCCAGCGAATAATCCTGGTCCTCGCGCAGGATTTCCAGCTGGACCGTCCCGGCCACGGCAGCCAGCCCGGCGAGTGCCCACGTGTGCAGCGAGTCGCTGTTGATCACCAGCGTCAGCCGGGTGTCCGGGTGCGCGGTGCCCGGCTGCAGTTCATCGGCGAGGTCCGCCGACAGCATCTCGAGCTGCCGGGCGAAGCGCACCACGGCCTGGCCGGACTCCGTGAGCTCAATCGGCCTGGTCCTCCTCAGGACGGGACGGCCCACCGCGACCTCCAAGGCGCGGATGCGCTGGCTGACGGCGGAAGCCGTGACGGACAGGTGGCTGGCGGCGGCGTCGAAACTTCCCTGCGAGACGATGGCCGCGAGCGTCCGGGCCTGGTCGGGATGTATGTCGATCATTAGCTGATCTTATCTCCCCAAAGAATCTTTAACTGGTTTCATGATCGTCATCCACCTACCGTTGAAAGCGTGATCCTTCCCGTGCTTTCAGGCCTGGCCAGCGGCCTGTCCCTCATCGTCGCCATCGGCGCCCAGAATGCCTTCGTCCTGCGCCAGGGCATCCAGCGCTCGCATGTGGCCCTTGTCATTGCCGTCTGCGCCGTCTCGGACCTCGTGCTGATCATCCTCGGCGTGGCCGGCATCGGCGTCGTGATTGAACGGGCACCGGGTGTGCTCGACGTGGTGCGCTGGGCCGGAGCCGCCTTCCTGGCCGGTTACGGTGCCCTCGCCGCCTGGCGGGCAGTCCGCGGCCAGGCCCTCGGGCAGCTCGGGCCGGCGCGGGCTGCCAGCTGGATGGCCGTCCTGGGCACCGGCCTGGCCTTCACCTGGCTCAACCCGCACGTGTACCTGGACACCGTGCTGCTGCTCGGGTCCCTCGCCAGCACCCACGGACCTGACGGCCGCTGGTGGTTTGCCGCCGGAGCGGGCGCAGCCAGCATCGCGTGGTTCACGGCCCTGGGGGTCGGTGCACGGTTCCTGGCCCCGGTCTTCCGGCGCCGCAGCGCCTGGCGCATCCTCGACGCAGCCATCGCCGTCGTGATGTTGACGATGGCCATATTCCTGGTGAGCTGAGCAGCACTGCCCAGCCGTACTACTTTCCGCGCCCCGCCCACTCCAGCAGCCGGTCCAGCGGCCAAGTGGTCACGATCCGTTCCGCGGGAATGCCGTTTGCCGCAGCGCGGGCTGCGCCGTACTGGAGGAAATCCAGCTGGCCCGGTGCGTGGGCGTCACTGTCGATACTGAAGAGGCAGCCCGCATCGAGGGCGAGCCGGATCAGGTCGTCCGGCGGATCCTGCCGCTCGGGGCGCGAATTGATTTCGACGGCGACATCCTGTTCCGCGCACGCCGCGAACACCCGCTCGGCGTCAAACTCGGATGGAGGCCGCGTTCCCCTGGATCCCTGGAGCAGCCGGCCCGTGCAATGGCCGAGGACGTTCATGTGCGGATCGCTGATGGCGCCCAGCATCCTGGCGGTCATGGTGCTCCGGTCCGAACGGAGTTTCGAGTGGACGCTCGCCACCACAACATCCAGACGGTCCAGCATGTCCGCGGACTGGTCCAGGGTCCCGTCCTCCAGGATGTCCACCTCGATGCCGGCCAGCAGGCGGAAGCCTCCGCCGTCGTCGTCGTTGAAGCCGCTGTTGATGCCCGCGACAATATCCAGCTGCTCCGTGAGGCGTTCGGCGCTCAGCCCGTTCGCGATTTTGAGGCTGGGGGAGTGGTCTGTCAGGGCGAGGTACTCCCGGCCCAGGGTGCGGGCGGCGTCCGCCATCAGTTCAATCGGGGACCCGCCGTCGGACCAGTCGCTGTGGCTGTGGAGGTCCCCGCGAAGTGCGGAGTGCAGTTCGGCGCCGCCGTCTGCGAGCGGCTGCTGACCGCGCTGCCGGAGGCCCTCAAGGTAGTCGGGGACGGCGCCGTCGACCGCCTGCCGGATCACCTCGAAGGTTCGGTCCCCGATTCCCTTCATGCTTTTCAGCCGGCCGTTGCGGGCGCGGGCGGCAACGTCCTCCGGATCCAGGGCGGCGATGATGCCGGCGGCCTTCCGGAAGGCCTGGACCTTGAACGTGGGGGCCAGCTCGCGTTCCAGCCAGAACGCGATCTCATTGAGGGCGGCGACGGCATCCATCAGTCCATCTTGCACCCGGAACACGCCGATTTTGGATATTCCCAAGGTCTGCCCTACACTTTTATAGTCCAGTTCGGAGCAACTCGAAAGGGCGGAAACGGAAGGCTTCGGCCCTTTATTTTTGCCCTGAATGAGCCGGATTGAGTTCAGGCCCCCATCGTCTAGCGGCCTAGGACACCGCCCTTTCACGGCGGCGGCACGGGTTCGAATCCCGTTGGGGGTACGCAAGGAAGTGGTCAAACCGGATGAAAAAGTCTGGTAGGCTAAAGGCCTTGAAAAATTGCAGTAGCGATACTGCAGACAGCAAGAAAATAGCAAGGCCCTGTAGCGCAGTTGGTTAGCGCGCCGCCCTGTCACGGCGGAGGTCGCGGGTTCAAGTCCCGTCAGGGTCGCTCTGAGCGCCGGAAGAAATTCCGGTTCTCAAGGTGACATGTCACCTAGGCTCTGTAGCTCAGTTGGTAGAGCGTTCGACTGAAAATCGAAAGGTCACCGGATCGACGCCGGTCGGAGCCACCACTGGGAAGCATCAGTTCTTCGGAACTGGTGCTTTTCTTCTTTAAGCGCAGTCGCGGCTGATGTGCGGGCCGGCGTCACCCACCCCGCCACGCATCCCGCACAAATCCCCGGCTAATGGACGAATCCCCTCTAAAGCCGCGGGGGAAATGACCGCGGCGGGGGGAATTGTCAGCCTGGCGACCTGGGCCGCCGCTGCTTCGACGGCAGCCGCGGGAACTTCCCGAAATTACCCGTTGACAGCATCCAAGTAACGCGCGTAACCTAAATCACACGCTCGAAGTAACGCGCGTTAGTAACAAGTCCCAACTGGCCTCGGCGGCCAGTCCCGGCCGGATTTCGGAGCATTCGATGGCGAACAGCACCCCCACAGCGGCGGGCACGGCCCAAGGGCGGAAGCCTGCCGCGGCCACTGCCCAGCGCGGTGTCACCATGGCGGACGTGGCCAAGGCTGCCGGTGTATCCCGCACCGCGGTGTCCTTCGTCCTCAGCAACCGCGGGAACGCCAGCATTTCCGAAGAGACCAGGCAGCGCATCCTCGAGACCGTCCAGGCCCTCGGGTACCGGCCGAACGCCGGAGCCCGGGCCCTCGCCTCGCAGCGCAGCGACTGGTACGGCATCGTGACCGAGATTGTTACGGCACCGTTCGCCGTCGACATCATCAAAGGCGCCCAGGACCAGGCCTGGCTGGACCGCCGCTTCCTGCTCATCGCGCCCTCGGACCAGGCCGACGCTGCAGGGCCCAACCGGGGCATGGAAGACGCCGCGATCGAGAAGCTGCTGGAACAGCGGGTCGAAGGGCTTCTGTACGCGGCCACGTACCACCGTGGCGTGCATGTCCCGAAGATCGCCAGGGAGGTGCCCACGGTCCTCATCAACTGCTTCGATGCTGACGGAATACTGCCCTCGATCGTCCCGGACGAGCGCGCCGGCGGCCGTGTCGCCGTCGAACGTTTGCTCCAGGCGGGCCACACCAGAATCGGCGTCATCAACCTGGACCCGGACATTCCCGCGGCCGTCGGACGGCTGGAGGGGTGCCGCGAAGCACTCACCGCCGCCGGGCTGGAACTGGACCCGGAACTGGTCGTGAGCGGGCATGCGACGGCGGACGGCGGCTATGAGGCCGCGTGCCGGATCCTTGACCGGAAGAACAGGCCCACCGCACTGTTCTGCCTCAACGACCGGATGGCTATGGGCGCGTACGACGCCATCAAGGAGCGCGGGCTCGCCATCCCCCAAGACATCGCCGTGATCGGCTTCGACAACCAGGAACTCATTGCGGCCTACCTCAGGCCAAAACTGACCACGGTTGCGTTGCCCTTCGAGGAGATGGGTGCGCTGGGTGTCCAGACACTCGCAAGCCTTACAGCCGGACAGCCGATCACCGCACATCAGCAAATGGTCGACTGTCCGCTGCTAGAACGCTATTCAGTCTGACGGCAAATCAACTACTGAACAGCAACCCCAACCACACCTTCACCTTCAACAGCGAAGACGAGGAAAGAGATATCCATCATGACACAACCACGATTCCTGAGGTCTGCCCGCATCGCGGCGGCCGGCCTGGCCATAGGCGCTTTGGCGCTCACGGGATGCTCCGCCACTGCGGGCAACAGCGGGTCCGCCAAAGCTGACGCCTCGGCCCAAAGCGCGCTCCTGACCATTCCCCGCGAGGACATGGGCACGTTTGTCCGCAACTTCAACCCGTTCGCCCCCACCGTGGCGCCCATGACCCAGCAGGCCATCTACGAGTCCCTGCTCATCTACAACCCGGCCAAGGGTGACACCACCCCGTGGCTGGCCAGCGAATGGACAGCTGCAGAGGACGGCAAGTCCATCACGTTCACCCTCCGCGACGGCGTGAAATGGTCCGACGGCCAGCCACTGGTCCCGGCCGACGTAGTCACCACTTTCGCCCTGCAGAAAAAGATCAAGGGCGGCTACGACTACCTGGAGACGGTGACGGCCGAGGGCACCAAGCAGGTGAAATTCAGCTTCAAGACGGCCTGGACCCCGGCACTGTTCGACCTCGGCCAGCTGAGCATCCTGCCGGACCACGTCTGGTCCAAGATTGCCGACCCGGAGAAGGACGCCAACGAAAAGCCGGTGGGCACCGGACCGTACACCGAAGTGGACACGTTCCAAGCCCAGTCCTTCGTGCTGAAGAAGAATCCCAACTACTGGCAGCCGGAGAAGCAGAAGATCGCCGGCATCAAGATGCTCGCGTTCGCCGGAAACGACGGCGCCAACCTCGCAGCCGCCAACGGCGATGTGGACTGGGCTCCGCAGTACATGCCCAACATCGAGAAGACCTTTATTTCCAAGGACCCGGACCACCGCAAGTACTGGTTCCCGCCCACGGGTTCCATGATCAACTGGCAGCTCAACACCGCCAAGGCACCGTTCAACGACACCGACGTCCGGAAGGCCCTCAGCATGGCCGTGGACCGCGAGCAGGTCACCAAGATCGGCATGAGCGGCTACACCAAGCCGGCGGACTGCACCGGCCTCTCCGGGAACTACGAAACGTGGAAGAACAAGGACGTCCAGGACAAGTGCGACTGGACCAAGCTCAACGTCGATGAGGCCAACAAGCTCCTGGACAAAGCGGGCTACCCGAAGGGCGCGGACGGCAAGCGCACCCTCAAGGACGGCAAACCCTTCGAATTCAAGATCTCCGTGGGCGCCGCGTCCTCCGACTGGCTTTCCGTGGCCAACGTGATCGCACAGAACCTCGCCGAGGTGGGCGTCACGGCCAAGGTTGATTCCCCGGACTGGGCCGCCGTCGTGGCAGGCTACGAGACCGGCGATTTCGATTCCGGCATCGTGTGGAGCGCCAACGACCCCAGCCCGTACAAGTACTTCGCCGGCATGATGGGTACCGCCACGGTCAAGCCGGTGGGGGAGAAGACCTTTGAGAACTACCACCGCTTCGGCGACCCCAAGGCCGACGCCCTGCTGACCGAGTTCGCCGCCGCCGCTGACGAGGACACCCAGCACGACATCGTGGACAAGCTCCAGGAGGAGTACAGCGCGGTTGCCCCGGCCATCCCGCTGTTCGCCGGCCCGGAATGGGGCGCCTACAACAACACCCGCTTCACCGGCTGGCCCACGGAAGAAAACCCGTACGCCACCCTGTCGGTCCGGGCGCCCACCACGGTGCTGGTCCTGACCTCGCTGGAACCGGCCAAGTAGGGCCCCGCAGGCCCTCCGGCCAAGTAAGGGCCGCCGCAGGCCTTCCGCCAAACTGCACACCCGGCGCTGTTCCCGGCGCCGGGTGTGCTCCCCAAAACTTTCCGCACTTCCCGAATGGAGGGAAACCGTGCGCTTTATTCTGCGCCGCCTTGGTTTCTACCTGATCGCCTTCTGGGTGTCCATCACTTTGAATTTCCTGCTCCCGCGCTTTATGCCGGGGGACCCCGTATCCCGCATGTTCGCCCGCACCCAGGACCGCATGCAGCCCGAACAGATCGAGGTCCTGCGCAAACTGCTCGGCGTCGACGACCGGCCCATCTGGGAGCAGTACGTCGACTACCTGCACAACATGGTCACCGGCCAGATGGGCGTCTCCATCTCCCGCTTCCCCACCCCGGTCACCGAAGTGATCGCCTCCCAGGTGGGCTGGACGCTCCTGCTGGGCGGGACCGCACTGGTGATCGCCGCCGTCGTGGGCAACCTGCTGGGTATCCTGGCCGCCTGGCGGCGCGGCGGCGCCATTGACTCCGCGCTCCCTCCGATCCTGATTTTCATCGGGTCCTTTCCGTACTTCTGGCTCGCCATGGGTGCGCTCTACCTGTTCGGCGTCACGCTGGGCTGGTTCCCCATCCGGCATGCGTTCAGCGACACCATTGAGCCCGCCTTCAGCTGGGAGTTCATGTCCGACGTCGGGATGCACCTGGTGCTGCCGGCCCTCACCATCGTGCTCGTTTCGGTGGGCGGCTGGATGCTCGGCATGCGCAACACCATGATCGCCACCAACGCCGAGGACTACATCAACATGGCCGAAGCCAAGGGCCTCCGCCCCGGCCGGATCATGTTCCGCTACGCCGCCCGCAACGCCATGCTGCCGTCCGTCACCAGCTTCGGCATGAGCCTGGGCTTCGTGGTGGGCGGTGCGCTGCTGACCGAGGTGGTGTTCGCCTACCCCGGCGTCGGCTACCAGCTCCTCAACGCCGTGCAGGGGCTGGACTACCCGCTGATGCAGGGCCTCTTCCTGACCATCACCGCGGCCGTGCTGCTGGCCAACTTCCTGGTGGACATCCTCTACGTCCGCCTCGACCCGCGCGTGCGCGCCAACTAGGAAGGACGGACCATGACCACGTCCATCGCAACCACCGCTTCCACCCTGCCGGGGGAGACCCTCGCCGGCGGCACCCTGCCCGGTAGCGCTGCCGGAACGCACGACGGCGGCGCCGGGCTCCCGCCCGGACCCTCCGTCCGCAGGCCCAACCGCAGCCTGCTGCACGGGCTGCTGACGAACAAAAAGGCCATGACCGGCGCGGCCATCCTGTTCATTTTCATCGCCCTCGCGCTCCTGGCCCCCGTCCTGTACCCGGACAACCCGTCCAAGATCACGGGCATGGCGTCCCAGGAACCCGACGCCGAATTCTGGCTGGGCACCACGGCCAAGGGCCAGGACGTCCTGGCCCTGACCATCCACGGCGCACGCAGCTCGCTGCTGGTGGGCCTGACGGTGGGCTTTGCCTCCACGTTCATCGGCATCCTGGTGGGCCTGGCTTCGGCGTACTTCGGAAAATTCATCGACGAAGCGCTGTCCCTCACCACCAACGTATTCCTGCTCCTGCCGGGGCTCCCGCTCCTGGTGATCCTGGCCGCGTTCCTGCCGCCGGGCCTCGGCACCGTGATCCTGGTCCTGGTGGTCACCGGCTGGGCCGGATCCGCCCGGGTGCTGCGCTCGCAGGCTTTGTCCATCCGTTCCAAGGACTTCGTGGCCGCGGCCGTGGTCACCGGCGAACGGCCCCTGCGGATCATGTTCCGCGAAATCCTGCCCAACATGGCCTCGATCGTGATGGGCACGCTCCTGGCCTGCATCATTTACGGCATCGGCGCGCAGGCAGGCCTCGAGTTCCTGGGCCTGGGCGACGTCAGCACGGTCTCCTGGGGCAACAACCTCTACTGGGCCGGCAACGAAGGCGCCCTGCTCACCGGCAGCTGGTGGGTCTTCATCCCCTCCGGCCTGTGCATCGCGCTGGTGGCGTTCTCGCTGTCGCTGATCAACTACGCCGTGGACGAGGTTACCAATCCGCGCCTGCGGAAAATTCAGGTGCGGAAGATTCGCAAGCCCGCCTCCAAGTCAGCCAAACCCGGAAAGCGAGCATCGGCATGACCGTCTCCCAGACCTCCTTTGGTTCCCACGAACCGGTCCTGGACATCAAGGACCTCACCGTGAAGTACCGCGGCGACACCCGCTCCACCACCGCCGTCGACCGCGTGTCCTTCAGCATCGGCACCGGCGAAATCTTCGGCCTGGCCGGGGAATCCGGCTGCGGCAAATCCACCATCGCCAACACCATCATGCGGCTCCTGCGCGATCCGGCGGAGATCGCCGGCGGCAGCATCCGCTTCGGCGGCAGGGACGTCCTGGCCATGGGCCCGGAGGAGCTGCGCCGCTTCCGCTGGCAGGACGTGGCCATGGTGTTCCAGTCGGCCATGAACTCGCTGAACCCGGTGATGACCATCGGGGACCAGATCGTGGATATCTACACCACCCATGCCGGCTACACCCGGAAGGAGTCGCTGCGGCGGGCAGCCGAGCTGCTGGAGCTGGTTCGGATCGACCCCGCCCGGCTGACGTCCTACCCGCACCAGCTCTCCGGCGGCATGCGGCAGCGCGCCGTCATTGCCATGGCCGTGGCGCTCAAGCCGTCGTTGCTGATCCTGGACGAGCCCACCACCGCGCTGGACGTGGTGGTGCAGCAGGAGATCATGGCCCAGATCAAGGAGCTGCAGCGCGAACTGGGCTTCTCCGTCCTGTTCATCACCCACGACATGTCGCTCATGGTGGAGCTTTCGCACCGGATGGCCGTGATGTACGGCGGCCGGATCGTGGAGACCGCCAGGGCCAAGGACATCCACGCCGCCCCGCTCCACCCCTACACGCAGGCGCTCATGGGCGCGTTCCCGCCGCTCACCGGACCCCGGGTGCCCCTGACGGGACTGGCCGACGGCGTGAAGTTCAGCAACATCGCCGACCTCCAGGAAGCCTCGCCCGGGCACTTTGTTTCGCCCCTTCCCGAAGACCAGAAGGCCGCCGTCCTCCAAGGAGCATCATCATGAGCGCGCACACAGAAGCTCCGGCCCTTGAGACAGCTCCCGCCCTCGAGGTGAAGGGCCTGGTCAAGGATTTCTCCAGCGGCGGCCTATTCTCCCGGGCCTCGGTCCGTGCCCTTGGCGGCGTGGACCTGGTCATCCGGAAGGGCGAAATCGTGGCCCTCGTGGGGGAGTCCGGGTCCGGCAAGAGCACCCTGGCGCGCTGCATAGCCCGGCTGGAAAAGCCCACCGAGGGGCAGATCCTGCTTAATGGCACAGACGTGCTAAAAAGGGACCGCTTCCAGGCGTCCAGAGAGTACCGGAGCCAGCTGCAAATGGTGTTCCAGGATCCTTTCGGCTCGCTGAACCCGGTCCACCGGATCGAGCACTTCCTCACCCGTTCACTGACCCTGCACGGCAAAGCCGGGACGCCAGACCAGCTGCGCACCCGCCTGGATGAGCTGATGACCACCGTGGGCCTCACGCCGGACATGCTCAACTCCTACCCCCACGAACTCTCCGGCGGGCAGCGGCAGCGCGTGGCCATCGCCCGGGCACTCGCTGTTGAACCCGACGTGATCCTCGCGGATGAACCCACGTCCATGCTGGATGTCTCCGTGCGGATCGGCATCCTGAACCTGATGCGCCAGCTGCGGGACCTGAAGGGCATTTCCATGCTCTACATCACCCACGACCTCGCTTCGGCCCGCTACCTGGCAGACCGGATCGCCGTCATGTTTGCCGGGGAACTCGTGGAGGAAGGCGAATCGCTGGACCTGCTGGCCAACCCCGCCCACCCCTACACCCGGCTGCTGGTTTCGGCCGTGCCGGACCCCGCGCGCACCGGATCCTACGACCCCCGTGAGCGTGCGGCGCTCCGCGCAGCGGTGATGGAGTCGGCGTCGTGCGCGTTCGACGGCGACCCGGAGCAGCGCTGTTCCGCCACCGAACCCGTCCGGCACCGGGTGGGCGATCCCGGCCACGAACACTGGGTTCGCTGCCACCTCTACCGGCCCCCGGCCACGGCGGCAAGCCACGCGCTCTCGGCCGAACCCCTCACAGAAAACAAGGCTTCAGCATGACCGAACTGACCCACCCCCTGGCCACGGTGCCGCAGGACGAACTCGTGGGCCGCGCTGAGGAAGACCCGCACCGGCCGCGCTTCCACTTCGTCTCGCCAGCCGGCTGGCTCAACGACCCCAACGGTGTCAGCCAGTGGAACGGCACTTACCACCTCTTCTACCAGTACAACCCGGAGGGCGCCTTCCACCACCGCATCCTGTGGGGGCACGCCACCAGCCCGGACCTGGTCAACTGGACCGACGAGCCCGTGGCGCTGGAACCGTCCGAGGGGCCCGACGCCGACGGCTGCTGGTCCGGGGTGCTGGTGAACGACGCCGGCACGCCCACCCTGGTGTACTCCGGCAGGCTCGGGGCCAGTGAACTCCCCTGCGTGGCCGTCGGCTCGCCGGACCTCCTGAGCTGGACCAAGGCACCGGAAAACCCCGTGATTCCGGCGCCGCCCGCCGGCGTGGACATCACCGCCTACCGCGACCACTGCGTGTGGCGGGAAGGCGCGCGCTGGCGCCAGCTCGTGGGGTCCGGCATCCGGGGCCGCGGCGGTACGGCGTTCCTGTACGAATCCTCCGATCTCCGCCGCTGGGACTACATCGGCCCGCTGTTCATTGGCGACGCCGCCTCCGGGGATCCCGCCGACGCGGACTGGCAGGGCACCATGTGGGAATGCGTGGACCTGTTCCGTGCGGGCGGCGGGGTGCTGGGTGATCCGGTGCCGGGTGATCCGGTGCCGGGTGGCGAAAGCACCGGCCCCGAGGCCAGCACCGACGTCCTGGTCTTCTCTGCCTGGCACGACGGCGACACCCGCCACCCGCTCTACTGGACCGGCCGCTACGCCGGGGATTCGTACACGCCGCGGGACCTCCACCGGCTGGACTACGGCGGCCGCTATTTTTATGCCCCGCAGTCCTTTGCGGACGAGTCCGGGCGGCGGATCATGTTCGGCTGGCTGCAGGAGGGCCGGACGGATGCCGCGATGGTGGAGGCCGGCTGGTCCGGCGTCATGAGCCTGCCCCGGGTGGCCACCCTGGATCCGGACGGGGAGCTGGCCTTTGCTCCCGTTCCCGAGCTGGAATCGCTGCGGCAGGACCATGTCCGCGTCGGTCCGCGCACTCTGGGCGGCAGCGAGATCCTGGCCGGGGTGTCCGGAAACCAGCTGGACCTGGAGTTGGACCTCGAACTGGAGCCGGGGAGTGTCTTCCGGCTGGGCGTGCTGGGAAGCGGCCCGGCCCAGGACCCGGAACCAGCCGAGGAAACCGTCATCGAGGTGGGCTGCGACGTGGGCAGCGGCGGATTCGCCCAGTCGTATGTGCTCCTGGACCGCTCCCGCAGCAGCCTGGACCGGACCCTGGACACCGGGCAGAAATCCGGCCCGGTGAACCTCCCCGGCGGCAGGCTCCACCTGCGCGTGCTGGTGGACCGCTCGGCGCTGGAGATCTTCGCCAACGGGAAGCCGCTGACCGCGCGCACCTACCCGACCCTCGGTGGCGAAGCGGTCCGCCTCTCAGCCGCCGGAACGGTCCGGCTGCTGCAAATGGACGCCTGGCGGATGGAAGGAGTCTTCGCCGGCCCGCGCCAGCTCTTCCCCTAGCAGTCGATGCCGGTTGTCATCCCCATCAAGAGCATCTCCAAGATCAAAGGCGATCTGAATGTCCAAAAGGTTAGTTGCAGGTTTCACCGCGGCCGCGCTCGGCTTTGGCACGCTGGCCGGTTCCGTCCTCGCCCCGGCCATGCTGGCCCCGCCCGCCCGGGCTGTCCCGGACGGTTTTGCCCCAAACGGCCCGATCACCCTGGGCAGCACCACCAGCCCCTTGCCGGATACGGTGCCCGTAAGCGGAAGCTGGACCCGGACGTCCGACGGCGGGCAGACCGCCGTCGCTCCCGCGGACCACAACGCCGCCGCCATCAGCGAACAGCGCATCGACGGCACCGCAAGGTACACCGCCGACGTCTCCGTGGACTCCGGCAGCCCCTACGCCGTGGGGGCGCTGGTGTTCCGCGGCGCGGCCGATGCCAGCAGCGGCTACGCGGCCACCATCGATCCGAACCTGGACCGGGTCCGGCTCTTCGACCTGGCCACGGGGGAGGACGTGGCGCCGCCGGTCCCCGTGCCGCTGGACACGGGAAGAGCGTACTCCGTGGACATCCACGTGGACGGTGCGCGGATCTACGTGGCAGTGGACGGCGTTGCCCGAATCGACACCTCGGACCAGCGGTACCAGGGCGGCCACGTGGGCCTGCACGCCTACAACGGCTCAGTGAGCTTCAGCCAGCCCCGGGTCCGCACCATCGACGCCAACGTCAGCGGCTGGCAGGCGGACGGGACCGGGTGGACCGCCACGGCCACGGGCTTCCGGGGTGCTGCGCCGGCCGGCGCCAACCTCAGGGCCGTCGCCACGGACCAGGCGCCCCGGGTCACGGACTTCACGGCCGACATCCAGGTGACGTCCGCGTACGCGGTGGGCGCCGTCCTGTTCCGTGCCAACGCCGCAGGAACAACCGGGTACGCCGCCGAAGTGGACGCCAACGCCGGCAGGCTGCGGCTCTACCGGATCGAGGACAACGCCACCCTGGGCACCTACGCCACGGACATCACCGTCAACGCGGTGTACCGGCTGCGGGTGACGGCCGACGGCGGGCAGCTCGCCGTGCACTGGCAGACCGACCTGCTGGATCCGAACGGCTTCGCCCCGGCCATCACGGCGGCGGACACAGCCCACGGCTCGGGCCACGTCGGCCTCCTCGCCTTCAACGGCACCACCCTGTTCCAGGGCATGACACTCAAGGGCCTGGACACCGCCCTGCAGGGCTGGCGCACCGCCGCGGGCAGCTGGGAACCCGACGTCCGTGGCGTTCGCGGCGCGTCGGACGGCCTGCCTGCGGGCGCGGACGCCGCGCGTTTCGTCCCGGCGGTAGCGTCCGACGTCGTCGCGTCCCTGGACCTGGACGTTGCCGCCCCGGCAACAGCCGCCGTCGTGGTGCGGAGCGCGCCGGACGGCACCGGCGGTACCGAACTCAGGGTGGACCCGGGCGCCGGAACGGTGCTTCTGAAAGACCGCGGCACGGGAACCGTCCTCGCCAGCGGGGCCGTGCCTCCGGACAGCTTCGCGACTGACCAGCTGAACCGCGTCCAGCTGACCGTCCGCGGGGCGCAGGCTGCGGCGCTGATCAACGGCGTCCAGGCCGTCTCCGGACCCGCCGGATCCGCGGCAGGCACCGGTTTCGGGCTGCGCGCCAGTGGCGGGGGTGCCTACTTCCAGAACGTCCGCGCGGACAATGTGGAGACGTACATGAACGGCCTCTACCAGCCCGGCTACCACTACAGCCAGAACTCCGGGAACAGCTCCGACCCCAACGGCCTGGTGTATTTCGACGGCGAATACCACCTCTTCCACCAGGACCGCGGACGCTGGGCACACGCCGTCAGCAGCGACCTGCTGCACTGGAAGCAGTTGCCCATCGCCCTGCCCCATTTGGCGGCGGGTGAGTCGTGGTCCGGCTCCGCGGTAGTGGATGCCACCGATTCCAGCGGACTGTTCGACGGCGGGCAGGGGCTGGTTGCGTTCTACACGAGCTTCAACCACGATGCCGCCAACGGCAACCAGTCCGTGCGCGCTGCCTACAGCAAGGACCACGGCCGCACGTGGTCAATCGTGCAGGCCCCGCCGGTGGTGGAGAACCCGGGCGGCCCGGACGGCAGCTGGGATTTCCGGGACCCGAAAGTCACCTGGGACGCCGCCGCCGGCAAGTGGATCATGGTGGTGGCGGGCGGTGACCATCTGCGCTTCCACACCTCCACAGACCTCATCAACTGGACGTTCACCAGCTCGTTCGGCTACGGCGACTGGGTCCGCGGCGGGGTCTGGGAATGCCCGGACTTCTTTGAGCTGCCGGTGGACGGCCAGCCGGGCGTGAAACGCTGGGTGCTCTGGTGGAGCACGGGTGCCGTCAGGCCCACCAACGGCTCCTCGGCGCAATACGTGACGGGGACGTGGAACGGAACGTCCTTCAGCGCGGACACCGGCCCGGAGCAGGTGCTGCAGGCCGATTCAGGCCGTGACTACTACGCAGCCATGAGCTTCTTCGGCGCTCCGGACGGCCGGCGCATCATGCTGGGCTGGATGAGCAACTGGGACTATGCCTTCAGCCCGCCCACCGGGCGCTGGAACGGGCAGTTGACTGTCCCGCGGCAGCTCGGCCTGAAGGACATGCCGGGCTCCGGGCTCCGGCTGGCGCAGGAACCGGTGGCCGAACTGGCCGGGCTGCGCACGTCCACATGGCAGGCGTCGGACATCACCGTTACCCCCGCATCAGCCAACCCGCTGGCCTCAGCCTCGGGGCGGTCCTTCGAACTGGAAGCCGAGGTGGCCATCCCGTCCTCCGGCGGTGCCTCGGCCTTCACCTTCGCGCTCCGGAAAGGACCGGCCGGCGACGCATCCGGCGGCACCGCCCAGGAAACCCTCCTCCGCTACGAGGCAGGCTCCGGCGCCATGATGCTGGACCGAGGACAATCCGGCCGGAAGGACTTCACCCGGTACTTCGCCGGAACCGCTGCGGACAACTCCGGCGCACCGTGGAGTTCCGAGACCGTGCCGGCTTCCGGAGGCGGCACCGAGCGGCGGGTCAAGCTGCGGGCACTGGTGGACGCATCCTCGGTTGAACTCTTCGGCGGAAACGGCACGGCAGCCATCACTTCCCTGGTGTTCCCGGATCCGTCCTCCACCGGACTGTCCTTCAGCACCAGCGGCGGCAATGCCCGGCTGGTGTCCGTCAAAGTACACCAGCTGGCGGACACCTCGCGCCTTACCGCCGCGCCGCCGTCGGACGTCCTGCCGGCAGCTACAGGCGCCGCACGTCACAACCTGGGTTCCTACTCCGTGGTTCCCGGAGGCCGCTGGGAAAGCACCGGGGCCGGGCTGGCCGGCACGTTCGACAAGGATTCCACGGCCATGAGCGCCGCCACGTACTCGGACGTCCGCGTGGCTGCTACCGTACGTTTCGGCGGCGGGCCCTACGCCGGGGCCATGCGCTCCAGCGACCAGGTGCCGGGGCGCGGCTACGGCGGCGCCGGCTCGGTGCTGCTGCGTGCTTCGGACGACGGCGCCACGGCGTACTACGTCAACCTGGACCCGAACCTGCGGCTTGCCCGGATCTTCAAGCTGCAGAACGGGGTGTTCAATCCCGCCGGGAGCGTCCTGGCCAGTGTCCCGCTGCTGCTCAGCCACGGGGTCAGTTACCGGCTGGAGGCTGGGGTGGCGGGGGAGCGGCTGACCGTGAAACTCGACGGCGCCGACATCCTGTCCGTCGATGACGCCTCACTGTCCTCCGGCAAGGTGGGAGTGAACGTCTTCGACGGCCGGGCAGCCTATCAGGATGTCCTCGTGACCAGCTCGGGATGAAGGGCGCGGGGCCCGCAGCGGAAGGTGAATTGCGCGTGGCCGGAGGGTGACATTTCACACTAAAGCAGATTTATGATGCAACATTTGACTCGCAGAATTGGCTGTGGCACGCGCGCGCAATGGGCAATGTAAGCGCTTGCACATTCAGAGCGAAACTCGGTTTTCGGAGCCTCGAAACACGGTTTGATAAGCCTGCTTCAGCGTGCCAGCGTAGAAACCGGCGCAGGAAAGGAATCCTTTCCGGTCCGCCGTCCGGGGCCCTACCCAAGCCCCGTCCCCCTCGACACAAAGGCGTCCTCGATGACGCCTGCCGTGTCGTCGGGAGCGCCGGAGTATCGGGGAATGAGGGCACACGCCCGTCTTCCACGAATGGTCTCAACTCCGCGAGAAGAGCAAAAATGCACAAGCACCCCAATACCCCCCGGATGCTGCGGTGGCGCCCCGCCGCCGCAGCACTGGCGGCGGCCGTGGCGGCCTCCGCCTTCCTGGCAGTTCCGTCGGCCCAGGCCAACGAACCTTCGGACCCGCCCGCCACCGAGATGCCGGCACCCACGCCCGGCTTCCCGCTGCCCACCGAACACAGCCAGAAGGCCTACGACCCGGCGGCGGACTTCACCTCCAAGTGGACCCGCGCCGACGCCAAGCAGATCATGGCGCAGAGCGACTCCACGGTGGCTCCGGGCGAGAACTCCATGAGCCCGGATGTCACCATGCCGGAAATCCCCGAGGATTTCCCCACGATGAACGACGACGTCTGGGTCTGGGACACCTGGTCCCTGACGGACGAGAACGCCAACCAGATCAGCTACAAGGGCTGGGACGTCATCTTCTCCCTGGTCGCCGACCGCAAGGCGGGCTACGGCTTCGACCAGCGCCACTGGAACGCCCGGATCGGCTACTTCTTCCGCAAGACCAACGCCGACCCGGCCAAGGACAAGTGGAACTACGGCGGACACGTCTTCGCTGACGGCGCGTCCATCGGCAACACCGAGTGGTCCGGTTCCACCCGCCTCATGCAGGGCAACCAGGTCAACGTGTTCTACACGGCCACCACGTTCTACGACGTTGCCGAGCGCAACGCCGGCGGCGGCGGCATTGCCCCTGATGCAGCCATCGCCAAGGCGCTGGGCAAGATCCACGCCGACCAGAACGGCGTGACCTTTGACGGCTTCAAGCACACCAAGCTGCTGGAACCGGACGGCGAGATGTACCAGACGAAGGCACAGAACCCGGGCTTCGCTTTCCGCGACCCCTACACGTTCGCTGACCCCGCCCACCCGGGCAAGACCTTCATGGTCTTCGAAGGCAACACCGGCGGCACCCGCGGCGAATACGAATGCAAGCCCGAGGACCTCGGCTACAAGGCCGGCGACCCGAACGCTGAAAGCCTCAACGAGGTCAACAGCAGCGGCGCCTACTACCAGACGGCCAACGTCGGGCTGGCAGTGGCGGACAACAAGGACCTGACCAAGTGGTCCTTCCTGCCGCCGATCCTCTCGGCCAACTGCGTCAACGACCAGACCGAACGCCCGCAGATCTTCATCCAGAATGAAGGCGGCAAGAACAAGTACTACCTGTTCACCATCAGCCACCAGTTCACCTACGCGGCCGGCATGCGCGGCCCGGACGGTGTCTACGGCTTCGTTGGCGACGGCGTGCGTTCGGACTACCAGCCGATGAACAACAGCGGCCTGGCCCTGGGCTCGCCCACGGACCTGAACCTTCCGTCCGAATCCCCGGAGGCACCCACTCCGAGCCAGAACGGCCGCCAGTTCCAGGCCTACTCGCACTACGTGCAGCCGGGCGGCCTGGTGCAGTCCTTCATCGACAACGTGAACGGCGTCCGCGGCGGATCCCTCTCGCCCACGGTGAAGATCAACTTCCGTGACGGCGTGTCCCAGGTGGACCGCAGCTTCGGCAAGAACGGCCTCGGCCCGTTCGGCTACCTGCCCACCAACCTGAAGGTCGGCGGCGAGGGCCTCTACAAGTAGCCCGCACCGCGGAACTCACCACCCGCAGTAGCCTCAACACCCGCAAGTAAAGCAGGGGCGTCCGGAACTCATCCGGGCGCCCCTGCCTTTTGTCCCTCTATATAGGGACAAATCCATAGAGGGACAAATCGGGCGATGCCACGTGGAATCCCGCAGCCCATCCGGGCTAGACTCGCACGCCGGGGACAGAACGCCATTGCCGCCCGCGGCCGGACACGGACCGGGCGGCGCAATCTCAACCAGAAAAGTGACCCTTGAAAAACCTTTCACGCCCTCTGACCGCAGCCGCCCTCTTCGCCGCCCTGGCACTCACCGGATGCTCCGCCCCGGAAGCCGGCAGCGCGCCGTCGTCGTCCGCCCCGGAAACAGCCGCAGCACAGGCGACGCCGAGCCCCAGCAAGAGTTCCGGCCCGTACGGGGACTTTCCGTCCGCCGCGGAGGCGTGCACCACCATCTCCGAGCAGGCCACCGGGGCTTCGCTGTTCCCGCTCTCGGCCGCGCAAGGCAAAACCGCGGAACTGGAACAGCTCAAGGCGGAGCTCAGCGAAACCGCGGAACGCGTTCCGGACGACCTCAAGGCCGACTTCGCCAACCTCAACGAGGTGGCCGTCGCCGGGCTGAGCGACCAGTCCGTGTACTCCAGCGGAAAGTTCGACGCCGCCATGACACCGGTTACTGCCTGGCTCGCCGCCAACTGCGCCTAGCAATTTTCGGCCCGGCGATTTTCCCTGGCGTCCGGCCGCTTGTCGCGGCCAAGGGATAGGGTGGTGTTCAAGAGAAGGGGAGTGCCTGATGGAATACCAGAATCCACATCCCGCGCCGGGGGCCCACGCTGATCCAGCCGTTGCCCTGACGGCCGGAACCGGACGAACCGTCATTTCCGAAACAGCCGTTGCCAAGGTTGCCGGCATCGCAGCCCGCGCCGTTCCGGGGGTGTATTCGCTCGGCACCGGTCCGTCCCGTGCCCTCGGAGCCATCCGGGACGCCGTCGGCAGCTCGGACCACGCCGCCGGAGTCCACGCGGAAGTCGGCGAGACGCAGGTGGCCGTGGACATCAACCTCGTGGCTGTCTACGGGACGCCGCTGCATTCCCTGGCAAACCAGGTCCGCGCCGCCGTCTATGCTGCCGTTGAGGAGCTCGTCGGCCTGCAGGTCATCGAGGTCAACGTGGAAATCAACGACGTCTACGTGGCGGGGCCCGCAAAGCCCGGCCTGCCCATGGAAGCCCCGGTTCAAAGGGAGGCCCTGCAGTGAACCTGACCGTGGTGGGAATAGCGGTGGGCGCCTTCGTGGCGTTTATGTCTTTCCAGTTCGGCGTCTGGGGCTTCCTGGTCTCGCTGCTGTTCATGGGGATCGGTGCCCTTTTTGGCCGCGCTGCGGAAGGAAAGCTTGACCTGCGCAGCGTGTTCGATGCCATTACAGGCCGGCGCTCCTCCTCATGAGCAGCACGGCCGGAACCGTGGCCGGTGGCTCCGTGATGGCCGGGCACAACCGCATTAGTACGCAGGCGCTCACCAGCCTGGCACGGGCCGCCGCCGCTGAAGCGCTGGGCGTCCCGGCGCATGACGTCCGGGCTGAGTGGTCCGACGACGACGGGCTGCTGGCCCTCTCGCTGGTCCTTCCCCTCAGGATCCCTCCGCTGACCACGGTCCTGCGGGACCCCGGCCGCGTCGGCGGCTTCGGCGGGTCCATCCGGGAGCGCGCCGTCGCCGCCAGACCGGTGATCCTGAACCGCGTTGCGGAACTTAGCGGGGCGCAACTGAGCCGGGTGGATATCCGGGTCAGCGGCGTCGCCATCAGCGAAGGGGGAAGGGTCCAGTGAACAACGCCACCGACGTCCGCTCCAAGGGTAGCCACGCGGCAGGAAACGGCGGCTCCGGTCCTGCTGCCGGTTCCCTTGCCGATACGGGAACCCCGGACTCCCGGGGTTCCGGCATGCGCCGGATCCTTGACCGCGAAACGCGCTCATCCCGTGCCGCCGTGTCCGGGATCGCTGCGGTCGTGGTGATTATCCTGTGCGGATACGGGCTGCTCGAAGCCGCGGTGCGTGCGATCGGGCAGCCGCCGTGGCTCATCGATCCGCAGACCGCCGCGGAACGCATCATCGCCCTCCCGCAGGGCATGCCGCCGCTGCTGCTTGGCGTCATCGGCGCCGTGACGGCCATGGCGGGTCTGTTCTTTTTCCTCAACGCAGTGCTGCCCGGCCGCCGCGCCAGGCACCTGCTTCCGGACCGCCGCGCGGGGGTGGTGGTTGACGATGAAGTCATCGCCTCGGCCCTGGCCCGCCGTGCCCGGCTCGCCGCGAACGTCACGCAGGAGCAGGTTATGGTCATCGTGGCGCAGCGCCAGGTGACCGTCAACGTGCGGCCCACCTCAGGCGTGCCAGTCAGCGAGAATGCCGTCCTGGCAGCCGTCCTCGACGAGCTGCGCGAGATGGCTCCGGAACCCATGCCCGAAGTGCGCGTCAACGTTGCTGCGTCAGGGGTGATCGGGGCATGAACAACACCCCCAGAACACTGAACAGGATCCTGATCGGAATCCTCGGACTGAAGCTGCTGGTCATCGGGCTGCTTCTGGTCCTGCTGGCGGCCGTCCCGGCGGTGGCGCAGTGGTGGCAGCAGTGGTCAGCCGGTGTGTGGAGCGGAATGAGCCAGCTCTTCCAGCGCACCGCAGTTCCGGGCCGAGGGGAAAGCTGGTTGTGGGCCGTCATCGCCCTGCTGCTGGCCGTGGTTATTGCCCTGATGGTCGCCTGGGTGGCCCAGCAGGGCAAAGGCCGCGCCAGCCTGATCCTCGCCGAGGACGACGCCGAAGGACTCCCCGGCAACGTGCGGATCGGCGGCGGTGTTGCCGAACAGGCACTGAGGGCGGCGTTGGCCGGGCGGCAGGACCTTGCCGGTGCCACGGTGGCAACCTACGAAATCCGCGGCGAACCTGCCCTGAAGATCCGGCTGCAGCCCCGCCAAGGCGTGCCCCCGCACCTGCTGGCAGCGGAGGTATCGGCCCTCGTGGAGGCGCTGGACGCCGTGGTCGGCAACCGGATCCCGGTGCTGATCCACATTGGCGTGGGTACACGTTCGCGGTTCAGCCGGGCCGAACGCGTGCGCTGAGTGCAGCCGTAGCAGCACCGTTCCAACATCAAAGGGCAGGGGCGCCTCCTTCCTTCCGGAAGGGGGCGCCCCTGCTGTACCGCTGCCCCTGTGGGTCGAGGCGCCGCGGGTCGAGGCGCCTGCCCGCGGGTTAGCCGGCTACAAGGTAGGCCGCCGAGTTCGGCGCGAGTTTCCGGGTGTCACCCGTGCCCGGCGCAGCGTGGGCCGGTCCGCCCGTTACGGCCTCCCGGCTGCTTGCGAGGGCAACCCGGTAGCCCTCCGGCAGGGGTGCGGAAGCAAGGCCCATGTTGGCGACCACCAGTACGTCCCCGTTGTGGAAGGCCAGCACGCCGTCAGCAGGCGCGTGCACGTCAGCCCAGCGGAAGCTTCCGGCGCCCAGCCGGTGCTCCTTGCGGAGCGCCAGGGCGGCACGGTACAGCTCCAGGGTGGAACCTTCGACGCCGTCCTGCCGGTCCGCGGCCAGTTCGCCGAAGGACTCCGGCTGGGGGAGCCAGGGGGCGGCCGGCGCGCTGACTGCGGATACGGACGCGAAGCCGTAGCCGGGCTCGGCGGCTCTCCACGGCAGGGGCACACGGCAGCCGTCGCGTCCCCGTTCCACGCCGTTGGTCCGGAAGAAGGTGGGGTCCTGACGGGCCTCGGCGGGAACCGTGGTGTGTTCCGGCAGGCCCAGTTCCTCTCCCTGGTAGAGGTAGGCCGAACCCGGGAGGGCCAGCGAAACCATCGTGGCGGCGCGGGCGCGGGCCAGGCCCAGCCGGGCGTCGGGCTGCTCGTCCTCGGCGGCAATGCCCTTCGGAAAGGTGGTGGGGTCCTTCAGCCCGAAGCGGGTGGTGTGCCGGACCGTGTCGTGGTTGCTGAGGACCCAGGTGGTAGTTGCCCCGACCGTGGCGGCGGCGCGCAGCGAATCCTCAATGGCCACCGCCGTCCGTTCCGCATCCCAGCCGGCCAGCAGGAAGTCGAAGTTGAACGCCTGCTGCATTTCGTCGGGCCGGACGTACCTGGCCAGCCGTTCGGCCGGTTCAACCCAGGCCTCGGCCACCATCATGCGGTCGCCGTCGTATTCGGCCAGCACCCGGTGCCAGTCCCGGTAGATGTCGTGCACGCCGTCCTGGTCAAAGAAGGGCGACGGCGGGTAGAGCGGCGAGACTGCCTGGTGCTCGTCGTCGGCTGCTGGCGCGGGCGAGTCGGCGCCAGCCCCGGCTGCTGCTGTGACCGGTGCAGGGTGCGCGCGGTGCGGCTCCTCGGCTTCGGAGTGGCCGCCATGGGCTTCGCCCGGAAGGTCGGTGGCTCCTTCCACCATGGCTGCCGAGCCCTCCCAGTCCGGCAGGCCCGCTTCCTTGACCATGCCGTGGGCCACATCCACGCGGAAGCCGTCCACGCCGCGGTCCAGCCAAAACCGCAGCACCGAGCGCATTTCCTCTTTAACCTCGGCGTTGTCCCAGTTCAGGTCCGGCTGCTTGGTGTCGAAGAGGTGCAGGTACCACTCGCCGGGTGTGCCGCCGGACTCCGTGACGCGGGTCCAGGCCGGTCCGCCGAAGATGGATTTCCAGTTGTTCGGCGCCAGGCCGCCGTCTCCGGAACCGGGAACGGAATCCTTGCCGGGCCGGAACATGTACCGGTCCCGTTCGCGTGAGCCCGGCGGCGCAGCCAGTGCTTCCTGGAACCAGACGTGTTCGTCCGAGGTGTGGTTGGGAACAAGGTCAACAATGACCTTCATCCCCAGCCCGTGAGCTTTCTGCAACATTTCGTCGAAGTCCGCCAGGGTGCCGAACAGCGGATCCACTTCGCGGTAGTCGGCAACGTCGTACCCGGCGTCGGCCTGCGGTGATTTGTAAAAGGGGGACAGCCAGACGGCGTCCACACCGAGCCGGCTCAAATGGTCCAAATGCGCCGTCACACCGCGGAGATCGCCCATTCCGTCGCCGTCCGCATCGGCGAAGGACCGGGGGTAAACCTGGTACACCACGGCCGTGGCCCACCATGCCGGGATTGAGGAGCCGTCTGTCGGTACTGGGCTGTGTGCCACAGATATCCTTTCCATAAACTTCGGTGTAAACGCTTGCATTTCTCACCGCAACGTTACTAGTGTGATGGGCACCACTTCAACCGCACCGCCGATTTTTGCTCGACACTCAGCGAGGAGTCTCTTCATATGAAAACCCCTAAGTTCTTACTGCCGGCAGCCACCGCCGGTGTCCTGGCGTTAACCCTTTCCGCCTGCGCTGGCGGAGGCGGTGGCGGCACCACGGCCGGCGGCGGCGACGCTGAACAGGGCCTCGACGGCCGCGGCCCCATCACCTACGTCCAGGGCAAGGACAACAGCAACGTCGTCCGTCCGCTCATTGAGAAGTGGAACGCTGCGCACCCGGACGAGAAAGTCACCTTCAAGGAACAAACCGACGCAGCCGACCAGCAGCACGACGACCTGGTCCAGAATTACCAGGCTAAGAACCCCAACTATGACGTCGCCAGCGTTGACGTTGTATGGACGGCGGAATTCGCCGCCAAGGGCTGGCTCCAGCCACTGAAGGACAAGATGGCGGTAGACACCAAGGGGATGCTGGAGCCCACCATCGAGGCCGGCTCCTACAAGGGCACCCTGTACGCAGCGCCCGTGTCTTCGGACGGCGGCATCCTGTACTACCGCAAGGACCTCGTTCCCACTCCGCCCAAGACCTGGGACGAGATGATGCAGATGTGCTCCATCGCCAAGGCCAACAACATCGGCTGCTACGCGGGCCAGTTCAAGAAGTATGAAGGCCTCACCGTCAACGCCTCCGAGGCGATCAACTCCTTCGGCGGCTCCGTGCTGGACAAGGACGGCAAGCCGAGCTTGAACACTCCGGAAGCCAAGACAGGCCTCGAGAACCTGGCGAAGGCCTACGCGGACGGCAACATCCCGAAGGAAGCCATCACCTACCAGGAAGAGGAAGGACGCCAGGCATTCCAGGACGGCAAACTTCTCTTCCACCGCAACTGGCCGTACGTCTACAACCTGGCCACCACTGAAGCGTCGTCCAAGGTCAAGGACGTGCTGGGCATGACCGCCCTGCCCGGTGCTGGCGGCCCCGGCGCCTCCTCCCTTGGAGGCCACAGCGCGGCTATCAGCGTGTACTCCAAGAACAAGGCCACTGCCTTGGACTTCGTGAAGTTCCTGACGGCCGAAGAGCAGCAGAAGTTCTTCGCCACCCAGGGTTCGCTGGCGCCCGTGCTCGGTGACCTCTACGAAAACCAGGAACTCGTCGCCAAGCTGCCGTACCTGCCGGTCCTGAAGACCTCCATCGAAAACGCTGTTCCGCGCCCCGTCACGCCGTTCTACCCGGCGGTCACCAAGGCCATCCAGGAAAATGCCTACCCTGCCATCAAGGGAGAAAAATCCGTGGAATCTGCTCTGTCTGACATGCAAAAGTCCATCGAATCCGCTAGCGCGGGACAGTAGCTACTCATGGCTACCGAATTGGGCCCGACGCCGGTAAAAAAGCCGGCGTCGGGCGGTACCCCGGTCCACCACGGCCCTAAGGGAGTCGGGGAGGACAACAAGATCCTGAGCCAGGGCAAATGGGCTTCCTGGCTCCTTGCCCCCACCATCATTGCCCTCGCGGTGGTGATCGTTTACCCGATCATCAGCGCAATCGTGATGTCCTTCCAGAAGGATGCCGGGCTGGATCCCGTCACGGGGCTTTTCACCGCCGGTGGCCCGGCGGGCGTCCAGAACTACGTGAATTGGCTGGCCCAGCAGTGCTCCGCTCCCGGCGGCGGCACTGTCGCCTGTCCGCCAGGTACGCTCGGCGCGCAGTTCTGGTCCGCGACTGCAACCACCTTCTTGTTCACCGTGATCACCGTGACCCTCGAAACCGTGCTCGGTTTCTGGATGGCCCTCATCATGGCGAGGACGTTCCGCGGCCGCAGCCTGGTCCGTGCAGCGGTCCTGGTCCCGTGGGCCATCCCCACCGCCGTGACCGCCAAGCTCTGGCTGTTCATCTTCGCTTTCGAAGGCATCGCGAACAAACTGTTCAACACCACCATCCTGTGGACCGGCAGCGAATGGCCGGCCAAGTGGGCTGTGATCATCGCCGATGTCTGGAAGACCACGCCGTTCATGGCTTTGCTCATCCTCGCGGGCCTGCAGATGATCCCGGCCGAGGTCTACGAAGCTGCCAAGGTTGACGGCGCCAGCACATGGCAGCGCTTCCGGATGATCACCCTGCCGCTGGTGAAGCCTGCGTTGATGGTGGCGGTGCTCTTCCGCACCCTGGATGCGCTGCGCATGTTCGACCTCCCGTACATCCTGACTGGCGGCGCCAACAACACCACCACGCTCTCCATCCTGGTGATCAACCAAATCAGGCAAGGGTTCAACGCGGCGGCAGCACTGTCCACCATTACGTTCATCATCATCTTCCTTGTGGCGTTCATCTTTGTTCGCTTCCTGGGAGCAAACGTTGTGGAACAAAGCGGAGCCACCGGTAAGAAGGGGAAGAAATGAGCGCCGCACCAGCCGCGACCGCCCTGAGGGCGGAGCAGGACAGGGGCAGGAAGGCTGCCCAGAACCGCGAGAAATGGGCGCAGGGGCGCACGTACATCAGTGCCGCCGTCGTTCTCATCTGGTGCTTGGCGCCGGCTTACTGGATGGTCGTGACGGCTTTCCGCGATGTGGACTTCACCTACGACACGTCGATACTGCCGACGCATATCACGCTGGACAACTTCAACACTGCATTCGATACGTCTTTTGGCAACAGGTTTGGGCAGGCACTGCTCAATAGCGTTTTCATCGGTGTCGTCGTCACGCTGGTGTCGTTGCTGATCGGTGTTTTCGCGGCCTACGCCCTGGCCCGGTTGAACTTCCGGTTCAAGTACCTGGTGCTGGGTTTCATTTTGGGAGCGTCCATGTTCCCGGGCGTAGCCCTCATCACCCCGCTGTTCCAGCTCTTCACCAACATCGGCTGGATGGGCACCTACCAGGCGCTGATCATCCCGAACATTTCGTTCGTGCTGCCGCTGACCGTTTACACCATGACGTCCTTCTTCCGGGAGATGCCGTGGGAACTGGAGGAATCGGCGCGGGTGGACGGCTGCACCCAGGGGCAGGCGTTCCGAAAGGTGATCCTGCCGCTGGCCGCACCGGCCATCTTCACCACGGCCATCCTGGCGTTCATTTCCTCCTGGAATGAATTCCTGATCGCCAGCCAGCTGTCCAGCGACGCGACGCAGCCGGTGACCGTGGCCATCGCCAGCTTTGCCGGCGCACAGCCGAACCAGATTCCGTACACGGCCATCATGGCCGCCGGAACCATCGTCACCATTCCCTTGGTGATTCTGGTCCTGGTCTTCCAGCGCAAGATTGTTGCCGGCCTCACCGCCGGTGCCGTCAAGTGACAGGATCGGCTGCGGGCGGGGAACGGAACCACGGACTGGTCCGCAGTGAACACCGGCGGGCGCGGTCCGGTGAGGACTTCGACATCATCATCGGATTCCTCGGGTTCTGGGCCGTTGTCCTGCTGGCGGTCACCGTCTGGATGGAGGTGACCGCCCAGCCGGCCCTCGGCTGGGCGCTGGGCCTGCTGGCCACGCTATTGGCGCTGTACGGGATGGTGCGGCTTCGTCGCCGCCTGCCCGCAAGGACCGCTACGCGTAAAAAATAGGAGCCGGTCAAGGGCTCAAGGCGGGGCAGAGTAGCAAGGCTGGGCAGAATAGACTGGTTTGTTGCCGCAGGGAAGCACAGGTAGCAAGAATCTGCGAACAGCTAGCAAGGGGAAACCGTGGCACGCACAACAGACAGGGCTCAACGGGGCGGCCACTCCGGCGTCAGCATTGAGGACGTCGCAGCGGCAGCCGGGGTTTCCACCGCCACAGTTTCGCGCGCAGTCCGCGGACTGCCCAGGGTTTCGCCGGCCACCCGGGAAAAGATTCTTGAGGTGGCCGGTGCCTTGGGCTACGTGGCATCGTCATCCGCGTCCGGCCTGGCCACGGGCCGGACCAAAACCATCGGAGTGCTGGCCCCGTTCGTCAGCCGCTGGTTCTTCTCCAAAGCCATTGAAGGCGCGGACCGGGAACTGCACGCCCGCCAGTACAACCTCTCTTTGTTCAATTTGGGCGGCCACGGCAGTAACCGCGAGCGGCTCTTCAGCAAGACCATGGTCTACAAGCAGATTGATGCCCTGCTGGTGCTTTGTATGGCGCTGACCCATGAGGAACTCGAGCATCTGCAAAAAATCGACATCCCACTGGTGGTGGTCGGCGGCCACGTGGAGGAGTGCCCCTATATCGGGATTGACGACTACGCGGCAGCGTCCACTGCCGTCCGGCACCTGATCAGCCTGGGCCACAAGGACATTGCCCTGCTGCACGGCGACGACGAAACCGACCTTAATTTCGATGTTCCCCGCGTCCGCATCAAGGCATTCCAGGATGTCATGGCGGGATCCGGGCTGACTGTACGCCCGGAATGGGACGAGTGGGGAGATTTCACCGTCCGCAGCGGTCAGGAGGCCTTCACCAGGATGTGGTCCCGGCCCGGGCCGAAGCCCACCGCGATCTTCTGCGCGTCGGACGAGATGGCCATGGGCGTGATCTTCGAAGCCAACAAGACGGGCGTCCGCATACCGGAGGACCTGTCCGTCATCGGGATCGACGACCATGATTTCTCGGACGCCATGGGGCTGACCACCGTGCGTCAGCGGCCTGACGAGCAGGCCGAACTCGGCACCAAGATGCTGCTGGATGAGCTGGACGGCGCTACGGGTGCCGTCCACTCAGAGGTGGCGCCGCACCAGTTGATCGTGCGGAGGACGACGGCGCCGCCCCCGCCTGCGGGCCAGGCGCCCCCGTCCGCGGCTTAGGAGGCGCGCGCCAGCTGCCTGATGGGGATCCACCGCGAAGCCAGCCTGCGGTAGGCCGCCGCGGCTCCGGTCATGTCGCCCTCTGCCAGGCATTCGATACCCAGGCGCACATCCATCGGGGACTCATCGGGATAGACCTTGTCCGCCACCGCGCCGTAATCAAGTTCCACCACTGAACCGGGGTGGAAGAGTTCCAGCCATTCGGTGAGCTGGGTCATGTCGTCCAGCATGTCCAGGTCGGGAGCGGCGAGGGCCAGATTGGCCACGGCGTAGCGGACGCGCTCCAGGGCCGCGCCGATGGGTGCCCACACGCGGACCGTGACGATTCGCCCGTCCGCTTCCACCACGTCTTGGGGATCGGATTCCTGGAAGAGTGAAAACCAGCTGAAAGGGATGCCCCAGGTGGAGGCGCGGGTGTGTACGCGGGTGGTGCCTTCACGGGCTTTGACCAGGTCGATGCGTTCCTGGTGCTTGTCCCGCTGCTCCTCCGGGATCAACAGTTCCGCGAGCGGGCCGTGGATGCCTTCCATGAGGGCGTTGGCGGCCAGTCCTGCCCGCAGCACCAGCTGGCTGGGGCAGTACAGCAGTGCCTGGTCCGCACTTCCGGCATCGGCACTGTCGGCGCCGGCAACGGCGTCACCCGGCCCGCCGGCGTCGGACGCTGCTGCAGTACCCGGTTCGCGCGACGCCTTCCGCTGCTGCGGCTGCTCCGGCTCAGCGGGAGCCGGAATGACGCGCACCAGGTCGGTGCGCCCGGTGGGGAAGGGATCGCCGCCCGGGCGGGTGATCCGCCCGAGGGAGGCCTGGAGTTCGGCGTTTTCCACGGCTGCACGGGACGCAGCCCGGGCGCCTGCCGCCCGGAGCGCGGCACGCTGCTCTTCCGGGAAGGCAGAGAGCGGCTCGTAGATCCGCAGCGCGGAGGAGAAGGGCAATCCTGCCTGGCCCCGGTAAATGTTGCCCGTCATCGCGGCCCCATCAGTCGGCCAGCTCCACGATGACCGGTGCGTGGTCCGAAGCGCCCTTGCCCTTGCGTTCCTCGCGGTCAATGGACGCGCCGGTCACGCGGGCAGCGAGTGCGGGGGAGGCGAGGACGAAGTCGATCCGCATGCCTTCCTTCTTGGGGAAGCGGAGCTGGGTGTAGTCCCAGTACGTGTAGACGCCCGGGCCCGGAGTGTGCGGGCGGACCACGTCGTGGAATCCGGCGGCTTCGAAGGCGTGGAAGGCGGCGCGCTCCGGCTCGCTGACGTGGGTCATGGCGTTGGCGCGGAAAAAGTCGATGTCCCAGACGTCGTCATCCTGCGGGGCGATGTTCCAGTCGCCCATCAGGGCAATCTGCGCCTCGGGATTTTCGGTGACCCAGGACTGCGCGTGGGTTTTCAGCATGTCCAGCCAGCTGAGCTTGTAGGGCATGTGTTCGTCGTCGAGCGACCGGCCGTTGGGAACGTAGAGGCTCCACACGCGGACGCCGCCGCACGTGGCGCCGATGGCGCGGGCTTCCTGAACAGGGTCTTTGCCGTTCTTGCCGAACACCGGCTGGTCCAGGAAGGAGCGTTCCACGTCTTCCAGCCCGACGCGGGAAACGATGGCCACACCGTTCCATTGGTTGACGCCGAAGTGGGCCACCTCGTAGCCCATGCGCTCAAAGAGTTCCCAGGGGAAATTGTCGTCCTTGCACTTGGTTTCCTGGATGGCCAGGACGTCGCAGTCGCTGCGCTCAAGCCAGGCCTCCACGCGGTCGGCACGGGCTCGGAGGGAGTTCACATTCCAGGTAGCAATCTTCACAGTCCCTAACTTACCGAACTTGGGCGCCCGGCATCTGTCCAGCGCAGCTGTTTGCCGCCGTCGTGACCCTATTTCGACAGGAAGGCGCGCAGACACGCGAGGTTCGGCGGCGGGTCTGCGAACAGACGTCGGCAAAGAAGGTCACGACGGCGGCGGGGCGCCTGTGGGTGTCCGCCCGCAGTCTGGAATTTAGTAGGAAGTCCGAGTATATTCAGCAACGAGGATGATGTAGGTCACATGCAAAGGAGCATTCCGCCATGGTTCGCGAGCTTTCCCATTACATAGACGGGCAACGGGTTGACGGCACCTCCGGGCGCTTCAGCGACGTCTACGATCCCTGCACCGGGCAGGTCCAGGCCAGGCTGCCGCTGGCCAGCGCCGAGGAAGTCCGCAATGCCATCGCCAGCGCGGAGAAGGCCCAGGTTGAGTGGGGCGCCATGAATCCGCAGCGCCGCGGCCGCATCCTGCTGAAGTTCGTGGACCTGGTGAACGAGCACATCGACGAACTTGCCGCGCTGCTCTCCTCCGAACACGGCAAGACCCTCCCGGACGCCAGGGGGGACATCCAGCGCGGCATTGAGGTGGTGGAATTTGCCGCCGGCGCCCCGCACCTGCTCAAGGGCGAGTTCTCGGACAATGCCGGGACCGGCATTGATGTGCATTCGCTGCGCCAGCCGCTCGGCGTGGTGGCGGGGATTACGCCGTTCAACTTCCCCGCGATGATTCCGCTGTGGAAGTCCGGGCCGGCCCTGGCCGCAGGCAACGCGTTCATCCTCAAGCCCTCGGAGCGTGACCCCTCCGTACCGCTGCGCCTCGCCGAACTCTTCACCGAGGCGGGCGTTCCGGACGGGGTGTTCAACGTGGTCAACGGGGACAAGGAAGCCGTGGATGCGCTGCTCGAGGATGAGCGTGTCAAGGCCATCGGCTTCGTGGGGTCCACCCCGATCGCCCAGTACATCTACGCCACGGCGGCCGCCCACGGCAAACGGGCACAGTGCTTCGGCGGCGCCAAGAACCACATGGTGATCATGCCGGACGCGGACATCGACATGGCGGTGGATGCGCTGATGGGTGCAGGTTACGGGTCAGCCGGCGAACGGTGCATGGCCATCTCGGTGGCGGTCCCGGTGGGAAAGGACACGGCGGATGCCCTGGTGTCCAAGCTCGAAGAACGGGTCAAGCACCTCAAGGTGGGCCACAGCCTGGACAAGGACTCGGACTTCGGGCCGGTGGTGGCGGCGTCCGCCAAGGAACGGATCGAAGGCTACATCCAGTCCGGTGTGGACGAAGGCGCCACCCTGGTGACGGACGGCCGCGGCCTGACCGTGGACGGCTACGACGGCGGGTTCTGGGTTGGCCCCACGCTCTTCGACAACGTCACCAAGGACATGAAGATCTACAAGGAAGAGATCTTCGGCCCGGTCCTCAGCGTCCTCCGCGCGGCGGACTATGACGAAGCGCTCCGGCTCTGCAGCGAGCACGAGTTCGGCAACGGCGTGGCCATCTTCACCCGCGACGGCGACGCCGCCCGTGACTTCGCAAGCCGCGTGCAGGTGGGTATGGTGGGCATCAACGTGCCCATCCCGGTACCCATCGCTTATTACACGTTCGGCGGCTGGAAGGCCTCCGGCTTCGGGGACCTGAACCAGCACGGGGCCGACGCGTTCCGTTTCTACACCAAGACCAAGACCGTGACCACCCGCTGGCCCTCCGGCATCCGCCAAGGCGCCAGCTACGTGATGCCGGAAGGCAGCTGATGACCGCAGGACCTACCCCACGTACGAACACTGCAAGTTCCGCAACGCCCACGGACGAAGTTCTGTTTGAGCGGCGCGGCCACCTCGGCGTCATCACGCTGAACCGGCCCAGGGCCGTCAACGCGCTCACCGCCGGCATGGCCGCCGCCATGCTTGACCAGCTCACGGCATGGGAGGACGACGACGGCGTGGCCACCGTTCTGGTGCACGGCGCCGGGGAGCGGGGGCTGTGCGCCGGCGGTGACATCGTGGCCATCTACGAGGACATGCTGGCGGGCGGTGAGGCCACGGCGGACTTCTGGCGCACCGAGTACCAGTTGAACGCGCTGATCGCCGGATACTCCAAGCCCTATGTGGCCTTCATGGACGGCCTGGTGCTGGGCGGCGGCGTGGGGATCTCCGCCCACGGGTCCGTCCGTGTGGTCACCGAGCGCACCCGCACCGGCATGCCGGAGACAACCATTGGATTTGTGCCCGACGTCGGCGGCACCCTGCTGCTGTCCCGCTCGCCGGGGGAGTCGGGCACCCATGCGGCCCTGACGGGCGCCCACCTGAGCGGTGCGGACGCCTTGTTCCTGGGCCTGGCGGACCACTTTGTGTCGTCCGGAAACCTTCCTGCGCTGGCGGCCGCGCTGGAGACCGAAGCGGCGGAAGACGCCGTCGGACGCTTTGCGGAGGAGCCGCCGGCTTCGGCGCTGGCCGGGCAGCGGGACTGGATCGACTCCTGCTACGCCAGTGATGACGCCGAGGACATCCTCCGCCGGCTCCGCACCTTTGACGGGGAAGCCGCCGATGAGGCGGCAGACACTATTGAGGCGAAGTCGCCTACTGCCGTGAAAGTGGCGTTGGCATCGCTCCGTCGCGCGCGTGGCCTGAGCCTGGAGGAAGTCCTTGCCGAGGAATACCGCGTTGGCCTGCGGTTCCTGGCCGGCGCCGACTTCCGCGAAGGGATCCGCGCGCAGGTGGTGGACAAGGACCGGAACCCGCAGTGGAAGCCGGCCGCCCTGCACGAGGTCTCCGCTGCCGACGTCGCGAGGTTCTTCGAGCCGCTGGGGGACCGGGAGCTCAACCTGCAAGCAAAGGAGGCCCGCAATGTCTGAAGTAATGCCTGAAACCACAGGAGCCGGGAAGAAGGAACACGTAGCGTTCCTGGGGCTGGGGCATATGGGCGGGCCCATGGCCGTGAACCTGGTCAAGGCAGGGTACACGGTGGCCGGGTTCGACGTGGTGCCGGCGGCGCTGGACGCGGCCCGGGAGCACGGCGTACCCACCGTTGCGTCGCCCGCCGAGGCCGTTGCCGGGGCGGACGTGGTGCTCACCATGTTTCCCAGCGGACAGCACGTCCTGGATGCCTACCGCGGGTCGGCCGGCCAGCCAGGCCTGCTGGAGGCTGCCGCGCCGGGCACCATGTTCCTGGACTGCTCCACCATCAACGTGGACGAGGCGCGGGAGGCGTCCGCGCTCGCCGTTGCCGCCGGACACCGTGCGGTGGACGCTCCTGTTTCCGGCGGCGTGGTGGGGGCCGAGGCCGGAACCCTGACCTTCATGGTGGGAGCCCTGCCGGAGGACTTCGAAGCAGTGAAGCCGATGCTGGAAGTGATGGGCAAGCGAGTTGTCCATTGCGGCGGCCACGGCGCGGGCCAGGCCGCCAAGGTCTGCAACAACCTCATTCTCGGCGTCTCCATGATCGCGGTGAGTGAAGCGTTCGTGCTCGGCGAGAAGCTGGGGCTCACGCACCAGGCCCTCTTCGACGTTGCGTCCGCGGCATCCGGGCAGTGCTGGGCGTTGACCACCAACTGCCCCGTTCCGGGGCCGGTGCCCACCAGTCCGGCCAACCGCGACTACCAGCCGGGCTTTGCCGGGGCGCTGATGGCGAAGGACCTCAAGCTGGCGCTGAACGCGCTGCAAAGCACCGGGGTGGCCGCCCTGATGGGGCCGCTGGCATCGGAGATCTACGATACGTTTGCGGCTGAGGGCGGTGCGGGCCGGGACTTCTCCGGCATCATCACCGACATCAGGGACAAATCCGCCCACTAGCAAGCCGGCAGTTTTCGAAGCAGAACCACGCTCGAAGCAGAACCACGTGAGGAGTCAGGCATGACGGAAAAGTACGGGAACATTCTGGTGGAACGGCGCGGACGGGTGGGGCTGGTGACGCTGAACCGGCCTGAAGCACTGAACGCGCTGAACAAGGCCACCATGGATGAACTTGTTGCTGCCGTCACCGCCATGGACGCCGATCCCGAAGTGGGCGCCGTGGTGGTGACGGGATCCGGCAAGGCCTTTGCTGCCGGGGCCGACATTAAGGAGATGGCCGCCCAGGGCTACATGGACATGTACGCCGCGGACTGGTTCCGCGGCTGGGAGGATTTCACCCGGCTCCGCATTCCGGTAGTGGCGGCTGTGTCAGGTTTCGCCCTGGGCGGCGGCTGCGAGCTCGCCATGATGTGCGACTTCATCATCGCCGGGGACAACGCCAAGTTCGGCCAGCCGGAGATCAACCTGGGCGTGCTCCCGGGCATGGGCGGCTCGCAGCGGCTCACCCGCGCCGTCGGCAAGTCCAAGGCCATGGACCTGATCCTTACCGGGCGGTTCATGGACGCGGAGGAAGCTGAGCGTGCCGGGCTGGTGTCCCGGGTGGTGCCCGCAGCTGACGTGGTGGAGGAAGCCATCAAGGCCGCCGAGGTGATCGCGTCCAAGTCCAAGCCGGTAACCATGGTGGCCAAGGAAGCGGTCAACGCGGCCTTCGAAACCGGGCTGGCGCAGGGCGTGCTTTTCGAGCGGCGCCTCTTCCACTCGGTCTTTTCCACCGAGGACCAGAAGGAGGGCATGGCCGCCTTCTCGGAGAAGCGCCAGCCCGAATTCAAGCACCGCTAGCGGGTCCGGCACCATTCGGGATGCACTGTCAGGCCAGGTCCGTGAGCTGCAGGGAAGCCTCCGCCGTTCCCCCGGTCGAGAACACCGTGATGCCGGTGTCTGAAGGGTCCGGGAAGATCAGTTCAGTAAGTGTCACGAGTCCGCCCTGGGCGAAGACCTCGACGGAGCAGTGGTCCACGAAAATCCGCAGGGAGTAGGTCCCGTCCCGTGCCGGTAGTGGTGCTGTGCTGATGGACGGGAAGGCCTCGTGGAAGCCCGTGTCGCCGGAGTTGGTTCGGTCCAGCATGAGTTGTCCGGTGCCGGGGCGGATGCTGATCCGGGTCCCCGATGAACCGTTCCCGGCTCCGCGGACCACCAGGCCGAACTCGCTGGCTGTCCCCGCCGTAAAGGTGGCCTCGATCAGCTGTACCGGTGTGCCGCCGTCGACCGCCACCTTGCCGTTCAAGGGCAGGCTCCGGGCCGGTCCGGGAACGGAACCTGCAGTGCATTCCGGCGCTGGCTGCTGGACGAGCCGGGGTTCACCGTGAACCGAGGCGAGGGACACTTCGCGTACCAGGCTCATGGGGCTGCGCCAGGGTGAAGTGGGGATGTGGTTGGCATACTGCCAGTTGTTCATCCAGCCGATCATCAGCCGGCGTCCGCCGGGGACATTGCTGAAGGATACGGCCGCGTAGTAGTCCCGGCCCCAATCGAGCCAGTGGTAGTCAACCACGCGCTCCGGTTCCTGCATGCCCTCCGTGACGGTCGTCCCGGAGGTGAACGTCACGCCGTCGAACTCTCCCACGAAGTACTGCCCTGCTGATCCTCCGTTGGGTCCGCCGGGGTTCATGTTCACGGTCAGGACCCACCTGGTGTTTCCTGCATCTCCGTCCACGGGCAGTTCAAAGAGGTCCGGGCACTCCCAGATGCCGCCGGTGCCGTTGGCCGGGCCGAAAGTGCTGAGGTATTCCCAGTTCTTAAGGTCGTCGGAGCGGTAGAGCAGCACGGCGTAGTCGTGGGCTTCGACGGCGGCCATCACCCAGTAGCTTCCGGCGGGGCCCTCGTAGCGGAAGACCTTGGGGTCGCGGAATTCCGGCGACTTCCTGGTGAGGACCGGGTTGCCGGAGTACTTGGTCCAGGTGTATCCGCCGTCGGTGCTCCACGCGATGGATTGAGCCTGCATGCCCTCGTGTGCTGAACCGGCCTTGTAGGCGCTGGTGTAGACGGCAACCAGCGGGGTTGTTCCGGACATGCCGAAGCCGGCGGTGTTGTCCTGGTCCACCACGATGCTGCCGGAGAAGATTTCCTCTGTTTCGTCGCACGGGATGGCCACCGGCTGTTCGTCCCAGTTCACCAGGTCCGTGGATGTGGCGTGGCCCCAGGACATGTTGTTGTGGACGTTACCGAACGGGTTGTTCTGGTAGTACAGGTGGTAAATGCCGTCGTGGAAGACCAGGCCGTTGGGGTCGTTGAGCCAGGTGTCCTTGCATGCGTAGTGCATCGCCGGCCGGTAGGCCCCAAGGGTGGGCGTGGCGGTGTTCATGGGTCAGGGTCTCGTTTCGTGGGGCTGCCGCGGTAAGTGTGGAGGCCCGGGCAGGCTGATGGAGCCGCCGGGCACGGAGATCCGTGCCCGGCGGCTGGGATGCGGGAAGGTCAGGAGTTCTTCTGGTACCTGTCGTAGGCCTGCTGGTAGACGTCCACCATCTTGTCCAGGCCGATGTTCTTCAGCTGCGAGACGTATCCGTCCCACTCCGCCTCGATGCCGCCGGAGACGATCCATTTCGCCGTGCTCTGCTTGACGATGGCGGCCACGTCCGTCTCGATGGTGCTGATCTGCTGCACTTCCTCGTTGGACAGTGCCACCGGAGGGTAGCCGTCGTTGGCTGCGAAAGGCTTGTAGTTCTCCTCGACGGTCTTCTGCCGCTCGGCCGCGCGCGGCTCGGGTGCCACGACCTTCTCGAAGTTCTCCGCGGTGTTGGCCTTCGGGCCGCCCGGCGCAACCTTCTGGCGGCGTTCGCCTTCACTTGTTCCCGCCGCCGCGGGGATCTGGGTCAGCAGTCCGGTGGCGGGGTCCTTCTGCAGGGTTTCACCGATAGGGCCCCAGTTGGCCTGGGCGGACTGGATGGGATCGTACAGGTTGTCTGCCCAGCGGATAGTGGCGGCAGGGTATTTGTTGGCTCGGGTCACAGCGAAGGCGCCGCGGGCGATTTCCTGGTTGTTGGACTGGCTGGCGAGCCGCTTGCCGTCCACGCCCTCGAGCACGGGGAGCAGTTTGTAGTCGCCGGCACGGTCGGCGCCGACCATTTCCTTGACTTCCCACCAGACGAAGGAGCCGAGGTTTGCGGTGCTGGCCTTGCCCTTCGCCAGGTAGGCCTTGTCATCCTGGGAGAACGATTCGGGATCGATCAGGCCTTCCTGGTACCAGGCATGCAGGGTCTGGAGGGCCTTCTTGTAGCCGTCCTGGGTGGCCGTATAGACGACCTTGCCGTCCTGGACGATCCTGTGGTCCATGTTGTCCGGGACTCCGCCCAAAGCGGCGATGAGGTCAACGATGTCACCGCACCAGGAGCCGGGCATGAAGCTCAGCGGGATGGTTTTACCGGTGCCTGACGCGTCCTTGGTCTTGAAGGCGAGCAGGGCATCATGCAGTTCGTCCACGGTCTTGGGCATCGGGATGCCCAGCTTGTTCAGCCACGCGGTGTTGATGGCCATCTCGTTGGGGAACTGGACGAGTCCCAGCTCTTCGACGGAGGGCAGGGAGTAAATGTGCCCGTCGGAGGAGGTGATGGCCGCTTTGATGTCCGGCCGGTCGGCGAGCAGCTTGGACAGGTTGGGGGCATTTTTCTGAATGAGGTCTTCGAGGGGGATCAGTGTTCCGCTGGCCGAGTAGGTGGCGATTTCCGCGTCGGTGAGCCCGCTGTTGAAGAAGGCGTCGGGCAGGTCGCCGCTGGCCAGGATGAGGTTTTTCTTTTCCTTGAACACCGTCTCCGGGAGGTTCTCCCAGTCGATGTGGATGTTGGTGTCCTTTTCCCACTGCTGCACCAGGGACATGGTGTTGTAATCGGGGGCGAGCGCGGACTTGGTTCCGGAGAACTTGAGCGTCAGCGTGTCCTTGACGATCGGGAAGCCGGTCTCCTGGAAGCCGAACTCCGCGGACGAGTCTTTGATGGCGGCGGAACCGTTGGAGCTGCCCGAGCAGGCGGTGAACAGCATCGTTCCTGCCATCAGGGCGCCAAGGACGGCGAGTTTGCGGCTGGTAGCCATGGGTCGTTCCTTTTCTGGGTGGGGGGTGTGGCGACGGCGAAAGGGGGTTCCGGCGTCGGGCATTGCTTTTGGTCTTCGGGCGGTCAGCTCTTCACGGCGCCGATCATGGTGCCCTTGGTGAAGTGCTTCTGCATGAACGGAAGCGCGATCATCAGGGGCAGGCTGGAGACGACGATCATGGCGTACTTGGTCAGTTCGCCGATTCTCTGCGCCGCGGCGTAGGACTCGATGTCTCCACCGGTGGTGCCGGCGGAGGAGACGTCCGACTGGATCAGGATGTTCCGGAGCACCAGCTGCAGAGGGTATTTCGTGTCATCGTTCAGGAAGATGAGGGCGTCGAAGAACGAGTTCCAGTGCGCCACCACGTGGACCATGATCATGAGCATGATCAGCGGTTTGGACAGGGGGAGGACCATCTTGAAGAAGAACGTGAAGTCGTTGGCGCCGTCCATCTGGGCGGCTTCCCGGAGCTCTTCGGGGATGGTGTTTTCGAAGAAGGACCGGGCGATGATCAGGTTCCACACGCCCACGGCGCCGGGCAGGACAACCGCCCAGACCGTGTCCAGCATGCCGAGGTCCCGGACCACCAGGTACTTGGTGATGAGGCCGCCGTCGAAAAACATGGTCACCACGAACAGGAGCATCAGGATCTTCCGCCCCGGCATGTCCTTGCGGGAAAGTGCGTAGGCGCCGAACAGGATGGTGGTCACGCTGATTGCCGAGCCCAGCAGGGTGTAAATCACCGTGTTGGCCAGGCCATTCCAGATCCGGCTGTCCGCGAAGATCCGCTGGTATCCCTCCAGGGTCACGCCGGACGGGAACAGCCAGACTTTGCCTTCGTAGACGGCGTTCGGATCGCTGATGGATGCGATGACGATGAAGTAGAGCGGGTAGACCACCGCGATGATGGACAGCGACAGGATGGTGACGGCGGCGATGTTGAAGGCGGAGTCTGCCCACCTGTCGCGGAACGTTTGTGTGCGCTTGGCGGCAGGTCGGGGCGTGGTTGCGGGGGCCGGAACGGCCACGGGTTTGGTGTTCAGGGTCATAGCGGCATCACCACAGGGTTGCTTGGTTGGCCCGGCGCGCTACCCAGTTGAAGGTCAGCAGCAACACGAGGTTGAGGATGGAATTGAACAGGCCGATGGCGGCCGAATAGCTGAACTGGGCCTGCTGCAGGCCGGCGTGGTAGACGTACGTCTGGATGATTTCCGACGTCGGCAGGTTCAGGTTTGTCTGCATGAGCAGTGCCTTTTCGAAGCCGACGTTGAGCAGGTTGCCGATGGCCAGGATGAACAGGACAGTGATCACCGGCATGATGCCCGGCAGATCGATGTGCCGGATGCGCTGCAGTTTGGAGGCGCCGTCCACCTTGGCGGCGTCGTGCAGTGCGGGGTCGATGCCGGACAGGGCGGCCAGGTAGACAATCATGGCGAAGCCGGCGTTTTGCCAGACATCGGAGATCACGTAGATGGGGCGGAACCACTCCGCGGAGCCCATGAAGAACACGGGTTCACCTCCCGCCAGCTGGATCGCATTGTTCACCAGCCCGGAACGCGGGGAAAGCAGCACGAACATGATGCCCACCACCACCACGGTGGAGATGAACGCCGGCGAGTACAGCACCGTCTGGGTGAACTTCTTGAACCGCTCGCTCTGGAGCTGGTTGACCAGGAGGGCCAGGATGATCGGGATCGGGAAGGCCACCAGCAGGCCCAGGACGGCGATCCAGAGCGTGTTCCCCACGACCTGGCTGAACTGGTAGGAGTTGAGGAACCGTATGAAGTGCTGCAGCCCGACCCACGGGCTCCCGGTAAAACCGTCCACGGGGTTGTAGTTGCGGAAAGCGATCTGCACCCCGTACATGGGCCAGTACTTGAAGACGGCGATGTAAATCAGCGCCGGGACTAGTAATACGTATAACTGCCAGGCCCTGCCAGCCCTTTTCAGGCGCAGCGGAAGAGGCTTCCTGTTTGTGGGCCCGGGTGTTGGCGCCAGCGGCGGTGCCGGCGTGGATCGGGCCAAGGTGCGGCTCATGGCTTCTCCTTTGGATGTGTCACTGAGTTCCGTTCAATCAGGGGGCAGGTCATGAACTCGACCCGTCCGTCCGGCTCGGCGCCCTGCAGGATGAGGTCGACCGCGCGGCGCCCCATTTCCACGAAGGGCAACTCAAGGGTGGTGAGACCCGGCCGCAGGTGCGGGGCCAGGGTTTCCTGGTTGTCGAAGCCGATGATGGATACATCGCGGGGAATCGACAGGTGCAGCTCCGTGGCGGCCTGGTAGGCGCCCCACGCGGTGCGGTCATTCGCGCAGAAGATGGCCGACGGCGGGTTATCGCCCGTCATCAGGTCCATGGTGTGGGTAAATCCGTCCAGTTCATTGCCGCTGCCGAAGCGCGCCAGTTCCGGGCGGGCGGGCAGTCCGGCTTCGGTCATGGCTTTCGTGTAGCCGCTGAAACGTCCGACGGCGGCGGGGAGTTCGCTCTCCAGCGTTTCGATGTTGATCATCGCCACCCGCTCATGCCCGGCGTCGAGTAGGCGCCGGGTGGCGGTGTAGCCGCCCAACTCCTCGTTCGGTGCCACGCTGGGAATTCTCAGCTTGCGGTCCTGCGAGTTCAGCACCACCGAGGGGACTGCCTGGAGGGCCTCGGGTACGTCGAGCCGCCGGTGGTACATGCCTGCGTAGACCACGCCGGCCACCTTGTAAGAGAGCATGGAGTCCAGCGAGGCTGCCTCGAGGGCTTTGTCGCCGCCCGTGTTCATGGTGAGCAGGAGGAGTCCATCCTCCCAGGCACGCTCCTGTGCCCCTTCGATGATCTTTCCTGCGAAAGGGGCGGTGGCGACGGCGTCGCCCAGGAAGCCGATGATGCCCGCAATGCCGTCCCGGAGGGTCTTGGCGTGGGCGTTGGTGCGGTAGCCAAGCTGCTGCACGGCATCCATGACACGTTTCCGGGTTTCGTCCGAGAAGCGGGAGCCGGAGACGGAGTTCAGCACCAGGGAAACTGTTGCCTGGGAAACGCCGGCAGCTGCCGCGACGTCGTGCATGGTGGGACCTGACGATGGCCGGGGCTTCGGCACGGGCACCTCCTTGGGCCTGGTTATACGAATCAGTTATTCGTATAACCGACAGAAAAAACTGTAACCTGCGTCATAGGACGCCGTCAAGTATTAGCGGTCAAACGTTGCGAAGCCGGCGGGCCGGGGTCCGGCCCTAGGGCCGGGCTAGGGCCGGGCTAGGGCCGGCCTTACGGCCGCGGCGCCCGGCGGTGGGCGCGCAGTACTGAATCGGTGACGGTGATGGAGCCGCCGTCGGCGTCCGTCACGGACCGCCGGCGGGCCTCGCAGACGTCTATTTCCCAATCGTCCGGATCCAGCCAGGCGGCGATTTCCTCCGGGGTGAAGAGCAGGCCGGGGTCGCTGGGGCGGTGGATTCCCGCCTCGAGGTCGGAGGGGTGGTGGCCCACGATCAGGAGGGTCCCGCCGGGAGCCACGGACGCCGCCAGCCGGTGGTACAGCTCGGTCCGCTCGGCCAGGGGCAGGTGCATGAACTGGGCCGAGACGAGGTCGAAGGTGCCTGCCGGGGGCGGTGAGCTGGTGAGGTCGTGGTGTGCCCAGGTGATCCGGGCGGCAGCGTCCGCATCCTGCGACGCCCTCTCGGCGGCCCGTGCCAGCGCCACCGAGGAAATGTCCACCGCCGTGACCCGCCAGCCCTGGCGTGCCAGCCAGAGTGAATCGGCGCCTTCGCCGCTGCCCACGTCCAGGGCGGAGCCGGGGCGCAGGCCGGCGGCCTCGGCCAGCAGGGTCGGGTTCGGATTGCGGCTCCAGACCGAGCCGTGCTGGCGGTAGCGTTCATCCCAGAACGACTCGTCAAACTTCATCCATGGTCTCCTTGCTGGCCGGCGTTTCCGTCCCGGCAGCGTGCCCTCAGGGGCTGCCCGCGCTACGCCGTGACACTGCCACGATACGCCGTGACGGCGTCCTCCAGCTCCTCGGCCATGAGGTCGGCGTTGATCACCACGCCGGTCCAGGCGCCGGCAGCTGCCGAGGACAACACCTGCGCGCGGAGGTCGGTGACGTTGCCTGCCGCCCAGACCCCGGGGACGCCGGTTGCCCCGTCCGCGTCGGTTTCGAGGTATTCGCCCATCCCCATCGGATGCGGGACTGCCTTGAGTCCAAGGTCCGCGAAGGCTGAAGCCCGCGCCATGAAGCGCGGCGCCGCGGCCACTGCGGCCACCGGCACCAGGCTGCCATCGGACAACAGCACGCCGGCCAGTTTGTCATTGTCCACCTGCAGGGCTGCCACGGGACCATGGACCACCGTGATTCCGCGGGCGGCGAGCTGGTGCAGTTCGAGCTCCGTGGGCTCCATCGCGTTATTGAGGAAGAGCGTGATGTTGGCGCTCCACTGGCGGAAGAGGAGCGCCTGATGGGCAGCGAAGGGCCCGGTGCCCAGGATGCCGATGGGCTGGTCCTGCACTTCCCAGCCATGGCAGTAGGGACAATGCAGCACATCCCTGCCCCACCGTTCGCGGAGCCCCGGAATGTCCGGCAGCTCGTCCACCAGGCCCGTGGCGATCAGGAGCCTCCGTCCCCGCACCACGGCGCCGTCCGCAAGTTCCACCGTGAAGGCGCCCCTGAAACCCGCGGCCCCGGAAACCTGGCCGCTGATGATCCGTACGCCGTAGGACTCTGCTTCCTCCCGGCCGATCCGGTACAGCTCGGCCGGGCTGACGCCGTCGCGCGACAGGAATCCGTGCACTCCCTTGGCGGGCGCATTCCGGGGCTCACCGCCGTCCACCACCACTACGGAGCGGCGGGACCGGCCCAGCATCTGGGCCGCATTCAGGCCCGCGGCGCCGCCGCCAACAATAACGACGTCCACCGGCGTGTTGTTCTGTTCGTCCATTTTCTTACCTCCGCATCCATCGTCGACGGCGGCATGAATAGCGGCAAAACATCTTTGCTGAAGTGGCAAACTTGGGGCATGGAAGAACTCGATGACGTCCTGGCAGCAGTGGGCCCCAGGCTCCGTGCCCTGCGGCTGAGCCGCGACACCACGCTGACTGCCTTGGCGGCTGCCACGGGGATATCCGTCAGCACGCTTTCACGGCTGGAGTCCGGCCAGCGCCGGCCCAACCTGGAACTGCTGCTGCCGCTGGCCAAGGCGCACCAGGTGCCGCTGGACGAGCTCGTGGGTGCACCCGCCACGGGCGACCCCCGCGTTCACCTGCGGCCCATCGTCAGCAAAAGGATGACCATCATTCCGCTGACGCGGAAACCCGGCGGGGTGCAGGCCTACAAGCTCATCCTGAATGCCGGCCCGCACGAGGAGCCCACGCCCCAGGTCCACGAGGGCTACGAATGGATCTACGTGCTCAACGGCAAACTGCGGCTGATCCTCGGGGACACGGACATCGTGCTGCCTGCCGGGGAAGCCGCCGAATTCGATACGCGGACACCGCACTGGTTCGGCCGCGCGGAAGAGCAGCCGGTGGAGTTCATCAGCCTTTTTGGCCGCCAGGGCGAACGGATGCATCTTCGGGCGAAACCCTCGCGCCCGTAGGCCCGGCTAGGTAGCGCTGATGCCGAACAGCCCGATGATCAGGCCCATGACCACCAGGGTGACCAGTTCGTGGGCGCAGTTCAGCACGGTCAGCCCCGCGGGGCGGCCTTCGAAGGCGTCATGCGTGATGAAGCGGGCGGCGGTGAATCCGGCCCAGAGGATGACAGCGGTGATCAGCGTGTTTTCCAGGAAGTTCCCGCCGTAGAAATGCTGGGAGATGGCGGCCGATCCGGCCAGTACCAGGGCGCTGACAAAGCTGACCACCAGCGTGATCAGGATGGGTTTGACCGCGTCCTTGGCCTCGCCGCTGGGCGTCACTTTGGCGACCTTCATCCAGTAGTTGCCGAACACTTTGGGCGTGTACCAGACAGATCCCACCACCATGCTGGACAGGGTGGCCAGCAATACGGCCCAGATGTTGATTTCCGGAATCATTGCGCTCTCCTCAGCTTCAGGTCCAGTCCTCCGAAGTCTAGGGCCGGCTGCGGGTTCTTCAACGCAACGCGGGGGTCAGTCGGCGAAGTCGCCCGCGTTCCGGCGGAATTTCCCCAGGATGCGGATCAGCTGGTCCACATCCTGGTTGCCGAAGCCGGACTGGCCGAACACCTCGGAGTTGAGTGCCGCCGTCGCACTTTTGGCCAGGGTGCGTCCCTCCGCGGTGAGTTCGATCAGGGTGGTGCGGCCGTCCGTGGGGTGCGGGGACCGCACCACGAGCCCGGCGTCCTGGAGGCGGTCGACGGCGTTGGTTACCGACGTGGGATGAACCTGCAGGAGCGCGCTGGCTTTGTTCATGGGCAGCGCGCCGCTGCGGGCGAAACTCAGGAGCGCCAGGAGTTCATAGCGGGCGAAGGTGAGCCCGAAGGGCTTGAGGACGCCCTCGATCCGTGCCAGCAGGATCTGCTGGGTCCGCATGATCGCCGTGATGGCGGCCATGGGCGCTGCAACGTCCCCCCAGCCGTGCTGTTCCCAGTTGCGCTGGGCGTCGGCAATGGGATCGCGCGGGAGCGGGTTTCCCATGGCACCTCCTGACATGTGGGTTGCTCCAGCCTAGCTTTTCAGGCCGGGGAAATCCGCCTCCGAGTACTCGGTCCCGAGGCCCTCGGGCAGCGGGCCGCCGCCGTGCCGGAGCTCTTCGTTGTGCCGCAGTTCCACGCGCCGGATCTTGCCGGAGATGGTCTTGGGCAGGTCCGCGAATTCCAGCCGGCGGATGCGCTTGAAGGGAGCCAGATGGTCGCGGCAGTAGCGCAGGATGTCCTCCGCGAGTTCGGGGCCGGGCTGGTGCCCGGCGGCCAGTACTACGAATGCTTTGGGCACGGACAGTTTGAGCGGATCGGGAGAGGGAACGACGGCGGCCTCCGCCACGGCGGGGTGCTCGATCAGCACGCTTTCCAGCTCGAAAGGGGACAGCCGGTAGTCGGACGATTTGAACACGTCGTCACCGCGGCCTACATAGGTAATGATGCCGCGCTCGTCCCGGCTGGCCATGTCGCCGGTGTGGTAGTAACCGTCACGGAAGGCGTCGGCGGTTTTCTCCGGGTCGCCGTAGTAGGCCTTCATCAGCCCTACGGGGCGAGGGTCGAGGCGGAGGCAGAGTTCGCCGTCGTCGGCTTCTTCTCCTGTGGCGGGGTCAACCAGCACCACGTCGTAGCCCGGCAGGGGCCTGCCCATGGCTCCGATCTTGATCGGCTGGCCCGGAGTGTTGGCGATCTGCACGGTGGATTCGGTCTGTCCGAAGCCGTCGCGGATGGTCTGGCCCCATGCGCGGTGGACCTGGTCGATTACCTCGGCATTGAGGGGTTCCCCGGCGGACACCACCTTGCTGGGCGGGTTCTTCAGGAGGGTGAGGTCGGCCTGGATCAGCATGCGCCACACGGTGGGCGGGGCGCAGAAACTGGTCACCTTCTCGCGGTCCATCTGTTCCATGAGGGCCTTGGCATCGAACCGGCTGTAGTTGTAGATGAAGACGCAGGCCTCGGCGATCCAGGGGGTGAACACGTTGGACCAGGCGTGCTTGGCCCAGCCGGGGGAGGCGACGTTCAGGTGCACGTCGCCGGGGCCCAGCCCGATCCAGAACATGGTGGACAGGTGGCCCACGGGGTAGGACGTGTGGGTGTGCTCCACCAGTTTGGCCTTGGACGTGGTTCCGGAGGTGAAGTAGAGGAGCAGGGTTTCGTCCGCCTTGGTGGGCGCGTCGGGGGTGAACTCGGTTGGTGCGCCGGCCGACTCCGCGTAGTGGGCGGCGCCCGCGTTGGCGCCTGCTGGAGTTGCGGGGGGAGCATCGCCGTCGGCGATTTCAATCAGTTTGTAGTTGCCGGGGACACCGGCAAACTTGCCGATGTTGGAACGTCCGACGGCGGCCCAGCCCGCCTCGCCGCGCTCCACCCGGTCCGTCAGGTCCGCGGGACCCATCAGGGTGGTGGTGGGAATCATGACGATGCCCAGCTTGATGCCGGCGAGCATGAGCTCCCACAGCTCCACCTGGTTGCCCAGCATGATGATCATCCGGTCGCCGCGGCGCACGCCCTGGCTGCGGAGCCAGTTGGCCACCTGGCCGGACCGCCGGGAAAGCTCCGCGTAGGTGCGACGCGTGGCGCTGCCGTCCTGTTCCACGATCACCAGGGCAGGGCTGGAACCCTTGTCCGGGTCCGCCGCGATCCGGTCGAACCAGTCGAGGGCGAAGTTGAACTCCTCGAAGCGGGGCCACTGGAACTCATCCCGTGCCTGGCCGTAGTCCTCGCGCAGGGCCAGAAGCCTGTCCCTCGCTGCCCGGAAGTCGTCGGTGACTGTCATGGGGGCCTTTCGCCTAGTGATCCATATCACTGTGCAATATACTAGGACATCCAAGGGTTTGGAAGAGCGAAGGGACGCGTGCCGGTGCAGCCACAACGACGTGACGGCGGGGAAACCACCATAGTTCCGGAGGCGCCGCCGTTCCCGGATGCGGACCTCATGTACATCGTGGACCTGCTGCCGGCAGGGGAGCGCTCGCGGTATCTGGAAGTGCGGGACTTCCTGCAGTCCCGTGTCCGCGCGGCGTCCATCGAGTACTGGAACCGCGAGGAATTTCCGTTCGGACTGCTGGCCGAGATGGGCAAGTACGGGCTGGGCGGACTGCAGACGGACGGGACCTCGAAGCTCTTCAAGGGCCTGATGTATGTGGAGGTTGCCCGGGCAGACGTGTCCCTGTCCGCGCTGGTGGGGATCCATAACGAGCTGATCGTGGGGATGATCGACGAGCTCGGTTCGGAAGCGCAGAAGCAGCGGTGGCTGCCAGGGTTGAAGGCGTTCACCCAGCTTGGCGCGTTCGCACTCACGGAGCCTGGGCACGGTTCGGACATTGCCGGCGGGCTGGAAACGTCCGCCCGGCTGGAGCGCGGTGAATGGGTGATCAACGGCGCCAAGCGGTGGATCGGCGCCGGGACCATCGCCGACTTCGCGCTGGTCTGGGCCCGGGATGAGGCGGACCGGCAGATCAAGGGCTTCATCGTGGAGACGGACCGCCCCGGTTACTCCGCCACGAAGATCTCAAACAAGATCGGCCTGCGGATCATGCAGAATGCGGACATCCGGCTGGATGACGTGCGGATCCCGGAATCCAATCTCCTGCCCGGGGCCACGGATTTCTCGAAGGCCAACGATCTGCTCCGCGATTCGCGCGCCTGGGTGGGCTGGCAGGGGGCCGGCATCCAGCTGGCCGCGTTCGACGTCGCCCGTTCCTATGCCCTGGAGCGGAAGCAGTTCGGCAAGGAATTGGCCCGGTTCCAGCTCATCCAGCAGCAGCTGGCTGAAATCCTGGGCAATGCCAGTGCCTCCCTGGCGCTGATGGCCCAGCTGGCCCGCATTCAGCAGGACGGCAAGCTGGAGATGGTGCAGGCTGCCATGGCGAAGTCCACCACCACCCGGCTGGCGCGCGCCTCGGTGGCAATGGGCAGGTCGCTGATGGGCGGCAACGGGATCAGCAGCGACTATGAGATGGGCAAGCTGTTTGGCGACGCCGAAATCCTCTATACGTATGAAGGCAGCTACGAGATCAACTCGCTGATCGTGGCACGCGCCGTGACCGGGAAGTCGGCTTTCGTCTGAGGTTCCCTCAGTCCTGGCCGCGCTCGTAATGGAGCAGGACCACGCCGTTGCCGAACGTCCTCGTCCCGGCCAGCTTCAGGTTCATCCGAACGTCCGGTGCCTCGAACAGCGGCCGGCCCTGGCCCTGGCCCAGGACCACGGGGTGGACGTAGAGCCGGTATTCGTCAATGAGGCCGAGCCGCATGAATGTTGCGGCCAGATTGGCGCCACCCACCGCGAGGTCGCCGCCGGGCTGAGCCTTGAGCTCCGCGATTTCTTCAGGCACGACGTCGTGCTTCACCGTGGTGTTCCAGCCCGCGGTGGTAAGGGTCCGGGAGAAGACGAACTTGGGCATGTCGCGCCAGATACCGGCGAACTCCACCTCGGCAGGAGTGCTGTCAGGATCCTGGTCGGCCGTGGGCCAGTATCCGGCCATCAGCTCGTGGGTGATCCGTCCGTCGAGGAACGCCCCCATGGCCTTGCACTCATCGTTGAAGTGCTGGTGCAGTTCCTCGTCCACCAGGTTCCAGCTGATGTCCCGGTCCAGTCCCTCGAAGTATCCGTCCACCGAAACTGAACACATCAGAATGATCTTCCGCATGGGGAGCCCTCCGTAGCTGTGCGGCGGGCGCCCGGGCGGGACCGCCGTCGTATGTTCCAGTGAATCACCCAAGGATGCGTTGGAACAGGACATGGTCCTGCCAGGTTCCGGCAATCTTGAGGTAGGACGGCGCCGTACCGATCTCGTCAAAGCCTGCGCGTGCCAGTATCCGCCGTGAAGCAGCGTTGTGTACGAGCGTCGCCGCCTGAACGCGGTGCAGCCCCAGGTGGTCCCTGGCGGCAGCCAGGACACGGCCAACGGCGGCGCTGCCGATGCCGCGGCTGTTGAATTCCCTGTCCACCCAGTAGCCAAGGTTGGCGCTGAGGAACGGACCACGGACTATGCCCGTCAGCGTGATCGTACCGATGATGCGGCTGCCTTCAAGAAGAACCCACGGAACCTCCTGCCCCGCCGCCTGCAAAGCGAGCTTTGATTCGATGACGGCGGACTGACCGGCCGGGGTGAAGAACTCCGCACTCCGGGCGGGCTCCCAAGGGCCCAGATGGTCCCGGTTCAGCTGGTAGGCGGCACTAAGCGGCCCGGCGTCAGAGGTCTGAAGCACCCGCATCTGGACAGGGCCGATCAGGGTGGAGGCATCCGCAGTCATCGTCTGACTCTATCCGCGGCGCCCGTGGCGGCGCCGATGCCGGCCGTTGCCGGGGTGGAGCGCGGCTTTGGTGGCCGAGAACGGGTCCTTGGTCCCTTACGCCCGGCCCGGAACGGGGGCCAGAGTTGCCTCAAGGGAACTGCGCTCAGGCGGTCCCCGTAGGGAAGTGCCGCAGAAGGAGGAGCCGTGAAGATCGAATCCTGGATTTTCGGAGGCCTGGCATTGTTCTTCGTGCCCGTTGGTGTGGTCTACGGACTGATCACCAGCTGGACGGAACCGGTTGGCTTCCTGGCCCTGTGGCTGGTGGGCGGCCTGGCCGGGATGATCGGACTTTACCTTGGTTATACCGGCCGGCGTATCGGGATGCGTCCGGAAGACCGTCATGATGCAGAAACCCATGAAGGTGCCGGGGAACAAGGCCACTTCAGCCCCTGGAGCTGGTGGCCGATCTCGGTGGGCCTTGCCGCCGCCACCGGCTTCCTGGGAATGGCCATCGGATTCTGGCTTGTCTACATCAGCGCCGGGCTCGCCTTGGTTGCGCTGATTGGCTGGGTGTTCGAGTACAGCCGCGGGGACCACGCGCACTAGCCCAGCCGGGGGAAAACGGGCGGCGGAGAAAAAAACTTCACCCATCGACTTGAAACTAAGCTTACTTATGATTAGGGTTGAAGTATGAAGGGGTGCGGCTTTGTACGCATAGACGCCCTTTCGGAAGGTCCCAACGGGACCGGACAGCTCGGGAGAAGGACCTGGTCCACAGGCGCTCCCGGTGCCCATTGAGGCTTAGTGCTGTTAGCAACCAAAAAGAGATGCAGTGAACCGCGGCCTGAAACCGGGCCGGAGCTACCGTTGCGGCCGTCTTGACCGCAGTCCGGGAGCGGGGTTTGCGTGCGTCAAAATCGAGGGAGCGAAACATGTCAGTTATGAAGAAAGCCACCACCGCAGTTGCCGGATCACTGTTCCTGGTCGGCATGGCCGCAGGGCCTTCCATGGCCGCGGACAACAGCACCGTCAATGACGGGCTGGTGAACGTCACGGTTGGGGACGTAACCATCCTTGAGGACGTCAACGTGGCCGTAGCCGCTGATGTGACGGCGGAGATCTGTGGCGTGGAGGTTGGGCCTGTCGCCGTTCTGGGTGAGGCCGTTGATGCCACGAGCACCGAGTCTGTCGTCTGCACCGACAATGATGGCCCGATCACCATCGTTCAGAACTGATGTACTGCGGCCTTAGCGCCGCGCAGCATTGATAAACAAGCGGCGGGACCATGTGGTCCCGCCGCTTTGCTGTCTGCGATGCCGGGTGTACGTAGTACGCTCGTAGACACGAATCGGCACGGAAGGCGCCCACATGACTCTGCACGCCGAAGCGGCACGACGGATTCCGCTGAACCGGGAGCGGGTGCTGACGGCCGCCGTCGTCCTGGCGGATGAGGCGGGCCTCGAGTCACTGAGCATGAGGCGGCTGGCGCAGGAGCTGGGCGTGGTGCCGATGGCGCTGTACAAGCACATCGCCAACAAAGAGGAACTCCTCGACGGCATGGTGGACGTCCTCGTGGGAGAAATCGACCCTCCCGATCCCGATGCAGGCTGGAAGAACGCGGTCCGGCTCAGGGTGCTCTCGGCAAGGAGATCCCTGCTGCGGCATCCATGGGCACGCCAGGTACTGGAATCCCGCACCACCAGGACGCCCGCGGTTCTCGGGTACATGGACTCGTTCATCGGAATGTTCCTGGCCGGCGGCTTCTCCGTCGATCTCACCCATCACGTGATGCATGCCCTCGGCAGCCGAATGTGGGGGTTCACCCAGGAGCTGTTCGACGACCCGGCCGGCGGGGCGCCGGCTGATCTCCCGCCTGAAACGCAGGCAGCGATGCTGCAGGAGATGGCAAGGCGGTACCCCAACATTTTGCAGGTCGCCATGGCAGCCAATCACGACGACGGCTCGGTGGTTTCGCGGGGCTGCGACGATCAGTTTGAGTTTGAGTTCGCTCTGGATCTTCTCCTGGACGGGTTTGAGCGGTTCCATCAGCAGGGGTGGACGTCGGAGCGGGCGAAGCTGGAGCGATAGCTTACCGGGTGCTAGCTTGTGGGGATGGAGGCGCTCGACTGGCTGCTCGACTCTGACCCTGCGATCCGCTGGCAGGTCCTGCGCGACCTCACAGACGCGGCGCCCCCGGAAGTGCAGGCCGAACGCGCGCGCGTCGCCACCCGCGGCTGGGGCGCCCGCCTGCTCGCGCTGCAGGACGAAAACGGCCAGTGGGACGGCGGCACATACTTCCCGGCGCGGTTTGACGAATCGGAGCCCGGCCAGCCGTGGACGGCCACCACGTACAGCCTGTTGCTGCTGCGTGACTTCGGGCTTGACCCCGGCAGCGGGCAGGCCCGCAACGCCGTCGCACGCGTTCGGGACAACAGCCGCTGGGAGGAGGGCAATCAGCCCTTCTTCGAAGGGGAAGTGGAGCCGTGCGTCAACGGCATGGCCGTGGCACTTGGCGCCTACTTCGGTGAGGACGTCGACGGCGTTGTGCGGCGGCTGCTGAACGAACAGCTCGATGACGGCGGATGGAACTGCGAGGCCGAACGCGGCTCGGTGCGCTCCTCCTTCGGCACCACGATCAATGTGCTCGAGGGCCTGCTTGAGCATGAGCGTGCCACCGGAGGATCCCCAGGTTCGATAGCGGCCCGGCAGCGTGCGGAGGAGTATCTGCTCGAACGCGGGCTCCTCCGGCGGAAGACCACCGGCGGGCTGATCGACAGCGACTGGTTGGCGTTCTCGTACCCCACCCGCTGGTTCTTCGACGTGTTGCGCGGCCTCGACTACTTCCGCGCGGCGGGCAACCGCCCGGATGAACGCGTCGCCGAGGCAGTGGAGGCGCTGGCCTCGAAACGGCAGCCCGACGGCACCTGGCTGCTGGAAAACACCCACCCCGGCCGGACCAATTTCGCCCTGGAGGAAGGTGACGGACGCCCGAGCCGGTGGAACACCCTCAGGGCCCTCCGCGTGCTCGAGTGGTACGAGGGCCAGTAGCACTCACGGCCTTGTCCGGCAGCCGCCGTGCAGCGGCGCAACCTTGCTCAGCCGCGCAACCTTGCGACCAGTTCGCCGCGGCTCCCCACTCCCACCTTCTCAAAGAGTGACTTCAGGTGGTCATGCACCGTGTGCGGCGAGATGAACAGATGATCGGCGATTTCCGCCGTCGTCGAGCCGGAGACCAGCTCAAGGCAGACTTCCCGTTCCCGTGACGTGGCGCCGTAGGCGGCGAGCAGAAGGCCGGCCATTTCATGCGTGGTTGCGGGTTCCACCGTGACCACCATCTGCCCGGGATCGTCTCCGGTGATGAGCCGGCTGGCCTGGAGTGCCACCCAGTTGTCACCGGCGTCGCGCATCCTCATGCGTGCCGTTCCGGACGCAGCCGCCTTCGCGGCAGCCACCACGGCATACAGTGTGATGCTGAAACGGCCGGGAGCCTGATCGTCCAGCTCCGCAAGCCATGCGGCGGCTGCCTGAGTCGCGGCCCGCAGCTCACCGCGTGGTCCCACCAGAACGATCAGGGGACCGTCCGGTCCCCGCATCGCTTGCCGCTCCAGGCGCACCGCCACCCGGGTGGCCGCGGCCAGGGAAGCGGCGATGGAACTCAGGAAATCCACTTCCCGGTCGGTGAAGTCCGGACCCGGCTCCCGGAAGACGCCGCCCACGGCCCAGCACGCGTCGTCGGTCCGGAACACAGCACGCAGTTCGTGTTCGAGGCCCTGCGGACGGAGCAGGTCGTTGAGCCGCACGCTCCTGACAACGTCGCGGTGCGGAGCATCGGATAACCGGGCGGCAGGCAGCGGCCGCCGGGTCAGCTCAGCGAAAGGATTCGGTTCCGTGCCCGCGTATTCCGTCTCGGCGAAGCGCGCGGCGTATTCATCCGGCGCCGGCCACGGCGGCCAGTTGGTGATCGAGGTCATGATGAGGGAACCGGGGTCGACGCCGGCCCAGCAGGCCTGCTGGAACGGCACCGTCTGGTGCACGACGGCGAGCGCTGCGGCGTGCAGGTCGGCCACCCCCATGCCGGTGGCCGCCATGGCCGAAATCTCGCGGCGGGCCCGCTCTGCGCGATCCTCCCACATGCTTCCAGTATCCGCCGCCGGAGGCGGACGGCAATCCCCTGAGCAGGGGATCTTCGGTTGCGGCCGGTACCCCTCGGCAGGGGATGGGAGTGCTCCTCCCGGCGCACGTAGTGTTCGACCATGAACACCGTTGCGCAGCTGTTTGCGCTGCTTCAAGCATTGATTTATATCTCGGTCTTCCCCCTTGAGGCCTTCTTCCTGCGCCGGCCGGCAGTGCAAAGGTTCCTGAGCACGCCGGCAAAGAATGTTCCCGCCGTCATGATGTGGGCAATTCCCGTCGGTTTCCGGAACCTGCTCATCGCGCTGGGCGTCATTGCGGGGCTTGTGGCGTTGAATACCGGGAGCGTGGACGCGGGCCGTGCCCTGGTTATCTACTGCTGCGCCTACATGGTCCTGGCCGGAGCCACCATGGCGCTGGCCGATGCGTTGGGGCACTACCCGAGGAAAGGCGACAGCATTCCCGGAACCCTCGCCGCCACGGTGCCGGCGCTGGTCGCACTCATTGCATCGGCGTTCTGACGGAGGCTGGAGCGCCGGCCCGAATGGGCTCCGGCTACAACGAAGGCCCGCCTATGGGGGACAGACGGGCCTTCGCACTTAAAACGGTACAGCGCTTCTAAATAGCCATCGAGTGGACTTGGTGACGGTGCGGGCGGCGACCCGCGCCGGTCCTTTTGAGGGGCGGGCACGGCGTCCTCCGTCAGCGTCATTACCCTTTCCGAGTCCCGGGTTACGGCGTAGTCTCCCTCCTATCAGGCCATCCGGCGGGAGGATCCATGGACGGCTATGCCGAGCTTCGGGCGTTCCGTGCCACGCACCCGTACCGTTCGCTGACCGTGGGCGGCGTCGAATGGCAGTACGTAGCGGGACATTCAGCGGAGGGTGAGCGGCCGGCACTTCTCGTCCTGGGCGGCGGCTTCTCCTTCGGCGATTCCGCGTTCCGCACCATCACGGCTTTCGAACCCGGCTTCCGAGTAATCTCACCCTCTTATCCCGCGGTGCGGACAATGGCCGAACTCCTGGCCGGGGTTGCCGCCATTCTCGACGCCGAGGGCGTCCACTCCGCGAACATTTTTGGCCACTCGCTCGGCGCCGGAGTCGCGCACGCCTTTGCCCGCCGTTATTCGCAGCGGGTGGACAAGCTCGTCCTTTCCGGGTTCGGTCTCTACACCCGTGCACACGCTCGGCTGGTGGGTGCCTTTCTCCGTTTGTTCTCGGTGTTGCCCAAGGCCGCCCTGGCCGCTTTCTACCGTCCCAGGGTCGCACGCCTTCTCGCGGGGGCGGACGACGACGAGCGTGCTTTCCTCAGCGCCTATACGGAGGACCTCTTCGGAGCGCACACCAAGGAATCGGCCATGGCACGACTGGCCGTGCTTGTGGATCTGGCGGCTCATCCGGACCGTTACGCCGCCGCGTCCACGTTCGAGCGTCCGGAGGACGTGCTGCTGATTGCTGCTTCCGACGACCGCGGCTTCTCGTCGCGGGAACGCGAAGCCTTGCTGGCCGCCTATCCAGGGGCACGTGCATACGTTTTTGGACAAGGCGGCCACTGGGCGGCGGTCACCCACCCGGCCGAGTACGACGTCGTCGTCCGCCGCTTCCTCGAAGGCCGTCCGCGTCCCAGGGAGGAAAACGTAAGCCGTGCCGTCCCGCCGCGCCGCACCTTGCTTAAACGCGGCGGTGAAGAGCAGGTTCCCGCCGCGACCCTGGACGCCAAACTCGCTGCTTTCCGTGCCGGCCACCGGTACCGCACGCTCGACGTCGACGGTGTGCGCTGGCGCTACGTCGTCGGCGGTTCGGGGGAGCAGGTGCTGCTTCTTCCCTCCGGAGGGACAAGGCTGCCGGATATGTACCTGCTACTGATCGACGCACTGGAACGGGACTTTCGCGTTCTTGCACCTGCTTACCCCGCCGGCGCCGGCATCGACGGGCTCGCGGACGGTCTGCTTGCCATCCTCGATGCGGAGGGAGTCGAGCAGGCGGATGTACTGGGATCCTCGTTCGGTGGTTTTGTGGCCCAGGTGTTCGCCCGGCGGCACCCTGAACGCGTGCGGCGCCTCGTGCTGGCGAACACCGGGGGCCCGGCCGCGGCCCCGCTGCCGGTGCTCCCGCTCCTCATCCGCTTCCTTGCCGTCCTTCCGGAAAACGCCGTGCGCTCGCTGACCGGCTGGAATTGGCGCCGCTGGTTTGTGCCGGAATCGCAGGATGATGGGAAGTTCTGGAATACGCTGCTGTCGGACATCCTCAGCCGGCTGGGCAAAGAGGATCTGCTCTCTGCGCTGAGGGAGATGAACGACTTCACACATCTGCCGCCCGTAAGTGCACCGGAGGTGCCCGCCGCCCCCGTTCCCGTGCTGCTGATCGAATCGGAGCATGACGAAGCGTTTTCCCCGCAGGCGCGTGCGGCGCTCCGCGCCCTCTACCCTGAAGCTGAGGTCCGCCTTTTCGCGGGCACGGGCCACGGGGTGATGGCAACGCGGACCACGGAGTACGTCGAGACAGTGCGGGAGTTCCTTCGCAGGCCCTGACTTTCTCCTAACCCTTGTCCTTCATAGCTCCATGCCCCATTCTTGGCCTGAAGGGGACTGGCGGAAGGAGCATGGAATGTCCGATGCGTCTTTGGAAGGCGTCCGGCGGCCTGCGACGGGTGCCCTCGCCGCGGCAGCCGTCTGGCTTGTCGGTATCAGCCCGGTGTCGCGCGTCTACCTCGAGCCGGACCCCGTTCGCCGGCTCGAAATGCTCCGCAGGGGGAGGCGGTCATGGGTTGTCGGGCAGCACATTGCCGCGGCAGGCACCGCGGCTGTGCCGGCCGCTTTCGCCCGGGTGGCCATTTCCCTGCCGCCGGGAAGGGCGAAGGTGTTTGCGGCCACCGCCGCCGTTGCGCTCGCCGCAGGGGCGCCGTTATTCGTGTCCCAGCTGGCCTTGCGCGCGTCGGATCTTGAGCGCTTCGCCGCGCGGCGTCTTCCGGCGTGGCCGTTCCTTGCCTACTCGTGGCTGCACGTGCTGGCGCTGGGCTCACTCTCCGGTGACTTGGCGGGCCTGCCGCACAGGGGGAAGGAAGCCACTGCCCTCGGCCTCGCCGCAGTTGGCTCAGGCGCCGTCCTGGCCACGACCGGTGACATCCCGCCGTTCGTGTTCTACGTTTCCGAACAGGTCGCTGCCGCTAGCCTCCTTCGCCGCGTTTGACCTCTGTCAGTACTCGCCCTTGATCACGAAGTAGGAACCGCGGATAACGCCTGCCAGCTTCGATTTCTGCCGGGCGAACTTGAAGCGTGGCGCCAGCTCCTCCGGAATTTCCATGCCGTCGGAGAGTTTGAACCCGACGGCTCGCTTCCCGCCGTCGTCGATGCTGTACATGACGTTGATCGCCAGCCCAGACTCGTAGAACACATAAGCCATCTGCAGTCCGTCCACTTCGAAGGCTGTCGCTTCGAGCGGGCGGGAGCCGATGACGATATCTCGCTCATCCCTGAGGATGCGGCTCACCCGCTCGACCACCTCGGGGACTTCGCTTGCGGGGCTCACGGTGAAGACGTGGTCATACTTGTTCCGGTAGTAGCGGGCCTCGTTGGCGCGCAACCCGGCAAGTGCCTCCGCGACAGGAGACGATTCCAGGCCGACCGTAGAAACGTCCTTGAAGTCAACGATGTACGGCATGCGCGCCTCCTGGTCAGATGTGTTGGGACCAACGATAACGTGACGGCGTGCTGCGCGGGCGTCCGATGGCAAGCTCGGTGGGGAACCGATGCTTGCGAGGGATGTTTAGGGCAGACTGGTGGCGTGAGCGGAATCCGGTGGGTGCTGCATGTCGATCTCGACCAGTTCATCGCGGCGGTCGAAGTGCTCCGGCGGCCGGAGCTTGCGGGCAGGCCGATCATTGTCGGCGGTCGGGGCGACCCCACGGAGCGAGCTGTGGTGTCGACCGCATCCTACGAAGCCAGGGCCTTCGGCGTGGGTTCCGGAATGCCTTTGCGCATCGCGGCCCGGAAAGTGCCCGACGCGGTGATCCTTCCCGTCGATCAGGAGGCTTACCTCGCGGCGTCTGAGACGGTGATGGCTACGCTGCGCGCGCAGCCCGGCGCCACAGTGCAGGTGCTGGGCTGGGATGAAGCCTTTGTAGGCATTGAGACGGAAAATCCGGAAGCCTACGCCCGTCAGGTGCAGGCCGCTGTGTTTGAGCGAACGCAGCTGCATTGCAGTGTTGGCATCGGCGACACCCTGGTGCGAGCCAAGGTCGCCACCGGTTTCGGCAAGCCGGCCGGCGTCTTCCGTCTCACTGCCGGGAACTGGCTCGACGTCATGGGCAGCCGGCCCACCAGGGAGCTGTGGGGCGTCGGAACCAAAGTGTCGGGCCGGCTCGCCAAACTCGGCATCAACACGGTCGCCGAGCTCGCCGCGACCGACCCCCAGGACCTCGTCCCGGAGTTCGGCCCCAGGATGGGTCCTTGGTACGCGGAGCTCGGACGCGGGGACGGCGCCAGCGTTGTGGACGACACCCCGTGGGTCGCCCGCGGGCATAGCCGGGAGACCACGTTCCAGCGCGACCTGACCGAGCCCGCCCAGGTGGACGACGCCGTGAGGGAGCTGACAGCGCGTGTCCTTGAGGATGTTGTGGCCGAAGGACGGCCCGTGGTTGGTCTGACCCTCAAGGTCCGGTACGCGCCGTTCTTCACCAAGACCCACGCGAGGAAGATTCCCGAGACATTCGACCGGAACGAAATCATCGCGCGGGCCGTGGACCTCGCAGCCGGAATCGAAGCGGGCCGTCCGATCCGGCTCCTGGGCCTTCGCGCCGAAATGGCAATGCCCGACGATGCCCGAAAAGGACATACGCCGACGCGCGGGGGTTGGTAACGGCGTCGTGCCTTTCCTTACAAGTGCGGAGACAATAAGGGTCCTATGAGACATTTCCACTATTTGTTGGAAGCTTATTTTCCCAAGGCATGAGGAAGAATGTAGCGGCGGCGAGAAGGATCCCGATCGCACAGATCATGCTGGCCAGCTCGTATCCGAATCCGCGAATAGAAGCGTTCAGATTGATCGCCGTCGGAAACCAGGCCAAGATCCAAATGGCAACGTCAATCCAACATGCCCACCAGTGTCCAATCCTCAACAGGAGAAAAGCGCAGGCGGAAAACAAGGCGGCCATCAGTCCGGTCATGATGATGAGAGCGGGTCCCCTGATCACGTCATTGTCGGCATGGAGGCCCCTAGCCTCGTAATCAGCTAGCCTTGCGGCGAGCTCAACGGACCACGTGATGAACAGGAAAGTGCCGCCGATGAACAATGTGGTGTTTATCGTTTGCAGGCTGATGTAAAAACTTCTGCGCACGCTCATTTATGGTCTTCTTTGGGAGCCATGTCAACAGTGCTCCTTCCTCGGTCTCAGCCCAGCTCAAAGCGAATCGTTGCGGTCTATCTCTTGGTTTCGCTCGGGCAAGGTGCCTGGACAATGAAGCTAATCGAGTTCGACGATGATTTTATCGCCCTCGTAGAAGCCCTCGCCATCGGCCTGGATCATTGCCCCGTTGTTGTCGACGAAGTAGGTAAGGACATGCCCCAAGGCCGCATAGCCATCCTCATCGATGTCGGAGGTTAACAGCTGTGCCGCGACGATGAACCGCGTATTCCGCAGCATCTTCTCTACACGTCTTCGATTCTTTTTGTTCGGCGCGTCCTCGAGGAACTCGATGAACTCCCTGATCTCTTCACGCATGAGGGACTCATCGTCCCCGTCGTCGCGACTGACTTCGAGCAGAATCGGCGCCTTGTTGTCCTTGTAGACGATGCCAACCTGCTCCCAGTTGTCGTCGTCAAGGGCTGGCCTGCTGACCTCTGGATCGAGGGCTAGACGGAGGCCGCGCTCCGCTGAAAAGTCGAGGACCGGCCGCAGCGGCGGAGGTTGGCCCTGGGTGCAAAACGCTCTGACGTAGTAGCCCATGACTAGGAGGATACCGTCCAGCCTGCCTTCATCGGGAAGTTATGATGCCGCCCGTAGGATGAGGCCACGCGGCCTGCCAGAGCGCTTATCGCCGGAGTAATTTTGGTGTGCCGACCGCACAGTACAGCTTGACTCACCTGCGGCGAGAGGGGGAGCCGATCGGCGCTCAAAGGAAGGCCCTGCTCGGTTTGAGCTTCTTAGGGATGCTGCTTGTTCTGGCCGGCGGCGCTAATTTCTCCACGAGGACTCGTTAGGGACCATTCCAGCAACCGAACCTTGAACGGGCCGAAAAATGGTTGTTCAGGACGTCTGACCAAGGATGGCCAGGAAAGAGCAGTCCCTACGATTGCAACCTTTACCGGGCGTAGGTATCGGCCACTCTAGCGGACTCTTACAGTTCGTGGTTCAGTTCATTTATGCCGTCTCAATCATCCAAAATAAGCGGCTGGCCTCGTGACGGCGCAAGTCCTGAGGTGAAGCGCAGATTCCATCGCGTCCTTTGGTGGATGTGGGCCTGCTTGTTGGTCATGACCGTGGTGAACTTTTTACCATTTGAGACCGAGCCGTGGCTTTGGACGAAGCTCATCCTGAGTGGTGCTGCCGCCGTTGTGATGGGTATCAAAGTGACTCGGTTTTCGTTGTGGCAACGAGACGAGTACTGGCGGGAGCGTGGCAAGGACCCCAAACATCCCGAACGTATTGTCCCGCCGGCCGGCTAAGGGAACGCGTTTACTACTACTAGTGCGTCCGCTTGAAGAAGGCGTGAGCGCTAGTGGAATCGAGAGCAAGCGTCGGTGCAGTCCCTGTTGCGCAACCTTCACCGGGCCGAAAATCGGCTCTCCGAGACCGAGAAGCCGAAGTGCCAGGAATGAGCGGGTTCAAAGGATTGCAACCTTTACCGGGCCGAAAAGTATCGATCCGAAGCGTGGGACCAAATATTGCCAGGAATTTGGCGCCCACAGCAAAGCTAACCTCAACGGGCAACCAAAACGGCTGCATCCCAATTCCTCAGATCCGGCATGAGCCGACCGACGCTAGGCTGGGAGTATGGGGCATTGGGGAATCGACAGGCAGCGCTCGGCTACATGGACAGGAGTAGCCGGATGCCTGCTCGTGGTGGGCTACGCAGTTGCCGGCGCGTTACAGGTTCTAGTGTGGAACCCCCTGGCTGCCGTCCCAGGCGCCACGCTGGCTGAAATCCGCACAGCTATGGACCAGGCGAATGAATCACTTGCCGCGCCGACGGTTCTTATATGGGCCGCCATTGGAACATTCCTAGCGGCAGCAATTCTGATTGCTGCCCTGAAGCATTCCATCTCGGGAAAAACCGCTGCCGCCCTCAACCTATTGCTGCTCGTGTTAGCGGCTCCGTCACATTGGATGGCGTCCTTTGCCGCCGGGATGGGGCTCGCTGACACCTTTGCAATATCGGGCGGAGATTACGCGCCCTGGGGCAAGGTTCTCTATACCGTCAGCGCCATGTCGTTGGTAGCACTGCTCGCGGTTGTCGTCCGAAGGAACCGCACCCCACACGCGCCAGCCGTCTGACTTTCCCATCGCGTTGCTTCCCACGCCTCTGGGAGCGCCGCAGAGAGAGTGTCCATTTCCTGCGATAGGGACGTCGGGTTAGAGGAACCCTGACCGGGCGGAAAATCGACTCTCTGACACTGAAGATCAGAAAGTCGTCTTAAGGGGCGGGTCCGAAGGAATGCTACCTTCACCGGGCGCTCGGCAGGCTGTGAACCCAGAGCACGTGATCAAAACGCGGACTTCGATCCACGCTCTCCAAGTGTGCGGCGGTGCGCTTGCCATTGGCACCGCAGGGGTTCTCGCCCTCCGTTTCAGGCCACGGCGAAGGCCTAGCAGCTTAAACAGGCGTGCGGTGGCAGACTACGAACGAAAGCACTCCAGCAGTCACCATTGACCAGGGCGTGGGGGGTCGGGAGTCCGACCCCCCACTCAGTCAGCCGAAATCGAAAGAACGCGGGGATCGATCCATTTGGACACCTTGATTGCCTTGGCTGGCATCCTGGCGGTGCCGATTGCACTTGCCGTTTGCGTCGTCTGGAGAAGCGTCCGCCAAAACAGGAGGGCGAAAGAGAAGCCGCCCGCCCACAGGGGGACGTTCCAATCCCAGCGTGGCAGGGTCTACCGGAACGGCGGGACCTATCGCAACGCGAGCCCTAGCGACGGCACTGGCGGCGGCTACTAGCCCCAGGGCTCCTTGCACGTGAGAAGCGTTCGATCGGCGCGAGGACATGAGGCCCCCGGAAAATCTTGAGCCGAACCCTTTGCGGCGAGAAGCGATACTCCCGTTTCAAATAGGGACGAATGAGAATATGCTCCGTACAACAGTGCACGAGGCCGCCAGTTGTCCGGCTCCGGAGGGCTAAATGACAAAACGAGAAATTTTCGGATCTATCTTGGGCCTGATAGTCACCATCGGCGTGACGGTACTGGTCATGTCCTTTATGTTCCCTCCGGGCCATCCAAATTTTGCTGTAATGGTGGGAACGATTGTGACCGTTTTCGTGCTCTTCGAGGTTGCCCGAAACCTTTGGATTCACAGAAGGCGCCGAAGTAACAGCCAATGACCTAGCTCAGATGCTCGGCACTGCCTCTGTGCGGTCCCGCATCGGCTCGCTTGTAGACCCAAACCTCCTTGAGCAGGCCGAAAATTGGGCCGCCTCGCACATCTCGCCCGAAGTGCCCAAAAACGAGCGGTCCATGGCAATGAAACCCCTAGCGGGCGTCCTTGCCGCGTTAAAACCTCGACTCGGTTAGTCCTCCGGCTTCCGGCGGTCTGTTTTCCGGACGGGCGGGTTCCTGACTTGCTGGACTCCTAGATTCGCCATGTATCCCACGAATAGGGCGCCAGGGATCGCGGCGAGGAAAAGTGCCGATTCCGGCAGTAAGAGTCGCAGGACGAAGAAGCCGAGAATGGACAACGCAAACCAGAACAAAATTCTGGCGGCTGTGGGCCAGTTCTTCACAGGTGATCTCCCTCATTCGGCGTACCTCTGGTTGCAGCACGGTCGAGCAGACATTTGTGTGGTGCGTCTTGCCGCGATCTTATCGGCTTCTTCAGAAACATCGCGGGAGTAATGAATCAAGAAGTGGCAAGGAACCCTGACCGGGCCGAAAATCAGCAGTCCAGCTCGTTGGGGCTCAAGCCGGCCCAGAACGAGCCGCTCGAAGGATTGCAACCCTCTGCGGGCTTCGCTGGCAGCGTGAAGGAGCCGGCAAGAGGTTGTACTCGTGAGGACCTCGGCGCAGAGTTGTATTTAGCTCCCCGCCGGAAGGAATGACCATGTCTCGAAGAATTATCTGGCCAGGGATAGCAGCGGTGATAGTGGCCGGCATAGCGGTTGGGTATTTGTTTGGTCCCACTGAAGCTATCGCAGTCGTCGTTTGCTCCGTTCTTTTGTCGGTTATTTCGGCTTGGTCTTACATAAAGGGCAATGAGACAGCGCGAGATACTGATGAATACCGCGAGCAGCTGATAAGTAGGCGTAGACCACCTAAACGAGAGAGTGATTCCTAGAATCGGGTGGGTCCGCCGCCGAAATGACAAGGACGTTGGATGCAGCGACTCTCGCCAGTAGACATTGCTCGGCCGGCGGCCGCTCAAGCCGGTCCGTAAGCCAGGCGGACATACCTGGACGCTTCCTTCGTCCAATCAGGAACCCTCACTGGTCCGAAAACTGGCCGGTCAAGGCCTTGGGCTCAAAGCAGCCGAGAATGCGCGTCCCGCAAGGAATGCAACCTCTTACGGGACGTCATTGAGGTCGTGGCCGATCAGCCAAATGAGTCCGCGCCGACCATCTTCATCGGAAGAAACCAGGGCAATGGAATACATGCTGTCGCCTGCCTCATTATTCGCCCAAGCCTTGGTTTCTGAGAATGTTGCATCCGCTATGTCGAAGGTGCTGACCGAATAGCCTGGACCAGGCCCCGCAAAAAAGTACACGCGAAAAGTGCTCCGGTGTCGTTCCCATTGGCTGTCGCGTTCGTCCGACGTTGCTACATGCATGAAAAGGATCCTACGTGCGGGGGCAACAAGGCAGCTTGGATTCACAGCGACTTACGTCGCAGGCCGGCCGTCAGCCGAACCCTGAGCGGGCGGAAAAACAGCCTCGCCAGCACCAACCCTCCAAGGTGGCCACGAGTAGGCGGTCCGGAGGATTGCAACCCTGACCGGGCGGAAAATCATCCTTGGGTAGCCGCCAAGAGTAGGAACAATGATGGCAATACGCCCAAAAGGGCGCACAGAACATTTACTCGCGCCGTGGAAGCCGCCCGCGCGCGAAGCTTTCTACAAGCTGATCAATTTCCTCCAAGCAAGCGCGTTGGGCTGTCTCGTCACCCGGGGGCCAGGTCCATTCCTGATACTCCACGTCGCCTGATACGCACACGTCATGGTCGAGGTTGTCGTACCAAACCTCAATCACCCTTTCCGGCTCCGCCACCAGGGCAATCTGGGTGCGCCATCCGTTGACGGTTTCGCGGCCGGATTCCCAGCCCTCGTAGGAATGAGCCGCGGCGACGACGGTCCTATTCCGGGCCACGGCGGAATCAATACTCATACGAAGATCGACTAAGAATGTCGGACTAACGGGCTCGGCTAGCACACGGCTGTGGCGCGGACGCTTGATCATTGTTGGCGCTCGTCTCCTTCGTTCGCAGCCTCAGTCTGTCGTGGAGTAAAGCGAGTCTAGGCTTCGTGGCAGTTGCCTTCAAGACGACGAAATTTCCGACGGCGCAGCACAGATTAGGAACCCAGACCGGGCCGGAAACTGGCGATCTGGTACCTGGGACCGCGCACTCCTTCTGGAGTGCGGCACGAGCAGCCGCGTGCGAAGGCGATAGCCTACAGGCGCTATCCTCTTGTCATTCTTATCCAGTTCTCGCTAATTAGCAGAGATGATCAGTGCCCCGACAATAGCGATAAGCCCCGCACCCATTGCGATAGGAAGCAGCTTCTTTTGTCGGAACAGTTCTCCCGTTCTGACCCTGTCAATGAGCAGATACATCCCAAGTCCCGCAAAGGTTAGCCCGGCGACCGCAGCGACGATGATTCCTAGGGTTTTCAATGTCCATCTCCTTTGGCGGGAGTCCGGCGAACCATTACAAGCATTGTGACAGTGGCGACCACGCCTACTGCGTAGTATGGTCAGTCACTTCCCCCGGAAGCCAGATGAAGGATCAGTTGGGTCGCTGTCCCCAGAATGAGCAGCGAGATCCCAACTGTCATGAAAAGCTTTTGCCTCGGGGGCATTGGTCCTAGACCAAACATTGAGCTCCTCTCGTTGGATAGATCTTGCGTCCTTGGGGTTTGGCCCTGCTGCCGTTCGTTTCAGGTCATAGGAAAAACGGTGAAGGCATCCTTCGATCGTTTTACGCCCCAGAGCGAGACCGATCCGTCATCTCTTCGGACGGCCACGGACCGTTTGACGGTCAATATGTCCACGTCCTCGGGGTACTGATCCGCAGTGTGTGCCGTGAACTCTTCCGCGAATCGGTGATTGATGACGGAAGTGAGCTCTTTCTGCTTCCGCGTCCCGTAGATGGAAAACGCGAGCTGGAGCGCAAGAGCGACGGCCATGACGGTTAAGAAGGGCGCTTTCGGAATTTCTGCTGGTCCGAACAAGGAGACCCCCAACGGGATCCAGAGCAGGACAAAGAACACGGCCGATAGGGTGTTGGCGGCTCTGACTTTCCTGGCTTCCGGGAATGGAACGGTAAAGGCTTTGCGGTTGTCATCCATGAAGCGCTCCTGGGTCCAAAGGTACAGATCGCGGTTGTTTCCTGCACCAGCAGGGCGACGACTGGAAGCGCTTCGGTCTCAGCGGACGCATCCCCACCGGCACCTTTCCCACGGCCCCGTTTCCCGAGCCGACCCCTTGGAGAAACATGCGCCCATGCCTGTGCCCGGGCCACCGTGGGTCCGAGTACTGGCGCAACTGCCACTGAGGGTTGCATCCGAGGAAACTACCTCTCGTAAGAACTTTATGCCTCAAATCTAGGTCCGGACTGAGTGTCAGCTACCTGTTTTCCTCGGCCACGGTAATTGAGAAGATGCCGGAAATGGCCGAGGTACTCTTCCGGGCACCCGCGCGCGCCCACCACCCCACGAAACACAGCGAAACATTTCTCGCATACCCGCCCGCACAAGCCGTCCCGTAAGCCGGTCCTCCTCCGGGCAGACCCGCCCCTCACCAGCACAAACGCAGTCCCGCCGAGAGACTGTGCTTTTCAGAGCTATTTGGCAAGGTTTTTGCAGCGCTATTTGGCGCCTGGTCCGGTTTCTGGTCGTGCCGTCGGCGAAGATCGGCACGAAGGCGGGTGTGGCCGGTCGGGTGGTCTGGTAATCCGCCGGATCTCAGTTTTGCCAAGGATTTGATTAAACCGTTGCTGTTTCGGAGGGGCCGCTTTAGGGTCGGGCGTATCACTCGTCGGGGGATCGGGCTTTCGCGATATTGGATCGCCCAGTGATCTGTTTCGTAGAAAGTTCAATGCGGAATGCGTACTGTGCGATGCCGGCGCGAGCCTGCCTTCTTCCAAGCAATGACCGCAGCTCGTCTGGCCCGGTCTCGGCTCTACCATGAAGGTCTTGGCCCCGCAGGGAAGAGTGTCGTCAGTCAGGTCTGCGTCCTGGGCAGGGGATTGTGATGACCGGGGAAGTCCGTCCTGTTTCCGGGTTGAAGCTGTGGTTGTGTGTTCTGCTGGCCTTGGCTGTTGGTCCGGCAGGCCTTGTTGGTATTGCCGGTGCGTTGCCGGCGGCGAGGGCTGCGGTGACGGTGATCACGAATCAGACGCTGACCTCGGACACGGTGTGGACGGCGGCCGGGTCGCCGTACTGGGGTCGCCGTAGTACTCGCCGAGAATCGGGCGGATATGGCTGGCCAGCGGTAACCGGCCGTTCAGTCGCGTCTGGTGCTCGGCTGGAGCGCGGCGAAGTCGGCGTGGGCCTGGTCAACGGCTTCGGGGTAGGCCTGGCGTTTCTCGTGCTCGGTGAGCGCCCGGTAGATGCTGGCCAGGCTGGGGTTGCGGCCTTTGCGCTTGCCGGTGGGGATGATCAGGTCCGGGCGGATGTCCTCCACGGACTCGCCGTTCGCGCGGCGGCGCAGCACGGTGTGCAGCATGTCCTCGGTGATGACCGGTGGGCGTCCGCCGTGGTTTCCCTTGCGGGCCGCGGCATTCAAGCCTTCGAGGGTGGCCTCGCGGATGTTCTCGCGTTCGGTCTCGGCCATCGCGGCGAAGAACGCGAACAGCACCCGGCCGGTGCCGGTCGGATCGTAGACGCCGGTCAGGGGCCCGGCGAGCATCTCCAGGGCGATGCCGTGCGCGGTGAGGTGGTCGGCCAGCGCGGTCAGCTCGGCGGAATCCCGGCCAAGGCGTTTCATCTCGTAGACGGTGAAGATGACCCGGCAGTGCGGGGCGTGGGCCTTGATCTGCCGGGCGGCGTCGAGGGCAGCTTCGAACTTCGGGCGGACCCGCACGCGGGTGGAGATCTTCTCGGCGAAGATCTTGTCGCGCGGGATGCCATGCGCGGCCAGTGCATCCAGCTGCGACTGGAGTTCCTGGGTCAGGTGCGAGCACCTCGCATAGCCGACGCGGATGTCCGCGCTCGGCGTGCCTGCGGGGATTGGTGCCGGCGGCGGAGTGCCCGGCCGCCAGGGCTGGCCCGGTCCACGGTCGGCCGGGGTAGGCACGCGCAGCTCCTTCGCCAGGCGAGGGACTTTGGTGAACCGGCCGGTGTGGTAGGTCGAGGCTACCGCACCGGAACGGGACCGGCACGGCGAGCCGGGCTGAACTTCGCAGCGGGGGCACGGATGCCGTTCGACCTCATCGGCGTCGGATGAGGCGGTGGCTTCGGTCTCGCTCCTCATCCCAAAATCTTCTCACAAACATTTCTTAGAAGCTGCCCCACGCCTTCTTGAGTGAGAATGGGTTCTGAGAACAAATCCGACCTTCGCCGGTCAGCCGAGCCTCATTGTCGATCGCTCTCTCAAAATCGAGCGTTTGTGAGACAAGCCCGGGAGCCGAGAGCGTTCCGGGTTCGCGGGTATGACCTGAGAGCTTCAGAGTTATCTGGCACGGTTTTTGTATTGCTGTCTGGCGCCCTATCGAGGTCTCATATGGGAGCCGCTGGAACCAAGGGCGAGTCGTGGCAGGCCAGCAGTCAAGTTGTTCCGACTCGCAGTTTTTCCCAAGGGTTTAGCAAGGATCCTTGATTACTCCGGCCAGCCTCTCCTACTCTCATGCCTATCACTCTTTGGGGGACCGGGCTTTCGCGATATTGGGTCGCCCAGCGATCTATTTCGTAGAAAGTTCAATGGGAATGAATACTGTCCGCTGCCGGCGCCAGCCTGCCTTCTTCCATTCGTTTCCAGGGGCTTCTTTGGTCCGGTCTCTGCCCCTGTATGAGGGTCTTTCCCCCTTCCTCGTCAGGGGTGTCTGCAATGATGTCGGCGTCCTGGGTGGGGGATTGTGATGACTGGGGAAGCCCGTCCCATTTCCGGGTTCAAGCTCTGGCTGTGCGTTTTGCTGGCCTTTGTCATCGGCCCGGGGGGCCTTGTCGGTATTGCCGGTCCGTTGCCGGAGGCCCAGGCTGCGCCGACAGTCATCACGTCCCAGACGCTGACGGCGGACACGGTGTGGACGACCGCGGGGTCTCCGTACTGGATCCAAGGGACGCTGAAGGTCGCAAAAGGCGTGAGGTTGACGATGGAACCTGGTGTTGTCGTGAAACTTGGCAATTCAAGTAACCAGTCCGCCACGCTTCAGGTAGATGGCCAATTGATCGCCCGTGGTACCGCTGTTGCACCGGTCGTGATTACTTCCGCCAAGGACGATTCGGTTGCAGGGGATACCAATGGTGACGGGGCCGCCACGGCGCCGGCGCGGGGCGACTGGTATCACATCAGGTTCACGAACAGTGCCGCAACGCAATCCGTTATCGACAGGGCCCAGATACTTTATGGCGGGTATGGATCTGGGCATGCTTGTTCAACGTATGCGAGTGTCAGCGTAGCTGGTGGGGCATCACTTTCGCTGACAAACAGCGATCTTAGGGAAAGCCAATATGCGGGGGTTAGCGTTCAATCTGGAGCCGGTGATGTACGGGTTGCAAATAACCGCTTCTACGACAGCGGCTGCGGCGCAGTTGCCTATACCGGAGCCTTCACGGGCAACGTGTTCGAGCCGTCAATCGAGACGAACGCAGCGCGGTTCTACAACCCGAATGGCATCAAGTTCTATGACAACCATGCAGCAAGACCCGTTCAGACCTCGGTATCAAGTGGGGCCCCCACGCGCGAACAACTTGATTTGCAGGGCAACGCGTTACCGGCCGGAGTATCGACAATCGGTTCCGTTCCGGAGGACCTGTCCGGTAACTGGTGGGGGCGGGTCCTGGAAGACCAGCCGACCGGCTGCTACGACTACAACACCACATATATCCCCGCGGTAACTTACGAGTCGATCCCGGGCAGCGCCTGCTACCAGCAGGGCAAGCAGACCATCACGGGTTATTTCACGAAGGTCATTCCGGCGCTGACGGAAGCTCCGCCGATGCCGTCAGCGGGCGTGAATGGCGTGGGCACGTATGCCGGTTCTGTGGATGAAGGCCAGGTTTATGGTCCGGATGGGGGTTCGGAGTTCGGTGCCGCTCCGGTTGGGTCGCAGGCGGATCCGGTGAATACCGCGATCGGCGCGCTGGTGCATTCGGAGTCCGATCTTGGCCTGGCCTCGAAAACGGGGAGCCTGTCGGTGAACCGCTTCTATACCTCCGCCGACGCTACTGAAGGGCCGTTCGGGCGGGGCTGGAGCCTGGGTTATGACATACGTCTGACCGTGCTGGGGACCGAGGCTGTGCTCAAAGCGGGCACCGGCCAGCGGATCAAATTCACCCAGAACCTGGACGGCAGCTTCACGGCGCCGTCCGGTGCCACCTCAGGCCTGGTCCGCAACCCTGACGGGACCTTCACGGTCACCACCCGCTCAGGACTCGTTCATGCCTTCGACACCGCGGGGCGGCTGACAGGACTTACTGACGGTTCGGGCCGCGGCCCGACATACACGTACGACGGCGGCGGCCGTTTGACCCAGGTCACCGACGGGAACCGGTCGATCTCCTTCACCTGGGACACCGCCACGGGAAGGATCACCGGCGCCCAGACCTCAGCCGGGCAGTCCGTCACCTACAGCTACACCGGCGGGCTGCTGACCGGCGCCACCAACGCCCTCTCCGGCACAACCACCTACACCTATGACGTGGGGCAGCGGCTGGCGGAGATCAAGGCACCTTCTGGCCGGACGATCGTCCGGACCGCGTACGACATCCTCACCGGGCGGGTGTCCGAGCAGTGGGACGGGCTGGGAAACCGCAGCGCCTTCGCCTGGGACGCCGCGACCTCGACAGCGACCATGACGGACCCGCGCGGTGGGGTCTGGAAGGACATCTACGCCGGTAATGTGCTGCAGCGCCGTGTCGACCCGGTCGGCAGCACAACGGATTATGAGTACGATACCCAGTTGCGGCTGATCGCCACGCATGGGCCGGACGGGATCCGGAACGCCTTGGACTACACCCCGGGCGGGGACGTGAAGTCCTTCCAGGGCACCACACGGATGGTCCGGACCGAGTACAACGCCCAGCACCTGCCCACCACCACGACTAACGCCCGCGGCTACAGCAGCACCCGCGGCTACGACGCGGCGAACAACCTCACCCAACTGTCCCGTCCCAACCCCGCCGGCGGAACCCTGACCAGCTCCCTCGCCTATGACGGGATGGGCAACGTCACCTCCGCGACCGACCCGAACGGCAACACCGGCACCTTCGAATACAGCCCGGACGGGGACCCCACCAAGGCCACCTCCCCGCTGGGTTTCGTGACCTCCATGGCCTACGACACCACCGGGCGGGTCACCAGCATGGTCTCCCCACGGGGCAACGCCCTCGGGGCGGACCCGAACCAGTTCACCTGGCGGTACGAGTACGACGCGCTCGGCCGGATGGTGAAAGCCACCAACCCGGCCGGGCAGTACGAAACCGTCGAATACAACGCGGACGGCCAGGTCACCAAAGCCACCGACACCGCCGGCCGCTCCACCGCCTACCAGTACGACGCCGCCGGCCACGTCACCGCCGTGCAAGGACCCGATCCGAATGTCCCGGCGACCACGACGGCCTATGACGCCAACGGCAACATCACCGCCGTGACCGATTCCATGGGCCGGACAACAACCTTCCAGTACGACGCGGCCAACCGCGCCACCACAGTCACCAACCCGCTGGGAACCTACACGCTCACCTACACGAAGCGGAACCAGATCGCGAGCGTCAAAGACCCGCAAAACGCCATCACCTCATACACGTACGACCCCGCGGGCCGTCTGACCCGGGCTGATCTGCCCGGCACGGACAGTGACGTCACCTACACCTACGACAACAACGGCAACCGCGCCTCCATGGTCGACCCCAACGGCACCACCACCTACGCCTACGACTCCCTCGACCGGCTCACGGCCGTCACCCGCGGCGGCCGCACCTTCACCCTCGCCTACGACGCCGCCTCTCGGCTAACCGGCCTCACCAGCCCTGGCGGGGCGGTCACCGGCTACACCTACGACGCCGACGGACGGGTCACCGAAGTCAAGAACGGCGCCGCCGTCGTCGCGACCTACACCCACGACCCGGACGGAAACACCCTCACCGTCACCCGCGCCGACGGCTCAACAGCCACCCGGGCGTACAACAACCTCGGCCAACTCACCAGGATCACCGACGCCACGACCGCCGCGACCCTGCTCGATGAGACTTACGCCTACGACGCCGCAGGCAACCCCGTCACCATCACCCGTCCGGACGGCACCGCCGACACCTTTACTTACGACACCCTCGACCGGCTCACCAAAGCCTGCTACACCGCCGCCTGCGCCAGCAGCACCGAAGTCCTGGAATGGACCTACGACCACGCGGACAACATCCTCACCGAAATCCGCAACGGCCAAACCACCACCCACGCCTACAACACCAAAGGACAGCGCACCCAAACACTCGACCCTGCTGCAGGGACCACCGACTACACCTACGACTACCGCGGCCAGGCCCTCACCGCAGGCAACAAAACCTTCACTTACACCAAGGGCGGCCGCACCGCCACGACCACCACACCGGCCGGCACCACCACCTACAAATACGACGGCGACGGTCGCCGCCTCAGCGCAACCCTCGGCACCGCGAAGACCAGCTTCGAGTGGGACCCGTTCTACCGGCTCGCCAACGAACTGGACACCAGCGGCGCCCTTCTCCGGCACTACACTCACGGCGAGCAGCCCCTCACCGCCCACGACCCAGCGGGGGCGGCCGCGTACTTCCACACCGATCGTCTTGGCTCCGTCCGGACCGTCACCGACGCGACCGGAGCAGTCACATCAGCCGGGGCATGGGAACCCTACGGTCGGCCACGAGCCACCGGGCCCAACAATCCGAACGCCCCGCCCCTGGGCTGGCTGGGCCAGTACCAGGACCCCACCGGACTGGCCCACCTCAGGGCCCGCCAGTATGACCCGGTCGCGGGCATGTTCCTCACGCCTGATCCGGCCGCGTCCACCAGCATCTCCGGAACCTACACCTACGGCTCCGCGAACCCGCTCCGGTACATCGACATCACCGGACTGTTCTCCTGGGACGAAGCCCTCGGCGGAGTCCAGGACATCAGCGGCATCGTCTCCGACGTCGCCGGCGTCCTCGCGATCGTCGCACTGGCAACCGGCGTCGGCGCCCCGGTAGCAGCCGTCCTGGGCGGCATTTCTATAGCTGCGGGAGCAGTCCACGCCGGCACCAAAGCCATCCAGGCCTACAACACCTGCAACAGCAGCAAAGGCTCCTGCGGCGATGCTGTCGCAGAAGCACTCCTCTCAACCGCAGCCATCGTCCCCGGCGGCAGACTCATCAAAGGCGCCGCGGCTGGAGCAAAGGCCCTCTCCGGGGCGTCAAGAACCGCAAACACAATGGCGAAAGCCTGCTCCTTCTCCGGAGCAACGGTGGTGCTCATGGCGGACGGCTCGCGTAAACCGATCGAGGACGTCAAGGTCGGTGACAAAGTCATCGCTACCGACCCTGAGACGGGAGAGCAGGTCAGCAAACGTGTCGAGCACGTATTCGTTCATGATGACACTGTCCTCGACTTAGTCGTCGACGACCAGGTTATTACCACCACCGAGGATCATCCCTTCTGGTCCGTCACCGACCAGAGTTTCGAACGCGCCGACCAACTCGAGTCAGGAGAGGAGGTCCTCGGTGCAGATGGGCGCACCATCAAGGTCTCGAGGCTCGAGCTCGGGACCGCTCGGCAGGCGATCGCGTACAACCTGGAAGTGGAGGGCATCCACACCTACCACGTCGGCCACGACGAGATCCTCGTCCACAACACATGCAAGGTGCGCGGATTTTGGGAGATCACGCAGGAGGGAACGACCGCCACCAAGCGCGGGCCGTATGGAACTCTCTCGAAGAGCAAGTCGGATGGCCTTTGGTGGTCAAGGGACACTGCCGGGCATGGCGGCAGCGTCTGGAAGGTCTACGAAGAGTCATCGCGAGGATTGATCTGGCGCGCTGACGCCAACCAGTACGGGGACTTCATCGTCGGCAAGCACAAGAGCGACATCGGCACTTTCATCCCCTGGAAGGACCTCCATTGATCCAGACAGCAGCAGAGTTCGTCCAACTCCGCACCAGCGACGACCCGGCAGACCAGGCACGCGCAAGCCACGACGAGGCCAGTGAAGAGGTCTGGCTGGACATCATCCACTCTCATCCCGAGATGAGGCGCTGGGTCGCCCATAACAAAACAGTCCCAGACAGGATCCTTACGCTCCTGGCCCGCGATGCTGACCCGGCCGTCCGATGGGAAGTTGCGGGGAAGCGGAGGGCAACCGGAGATCTCCTGCGGATGCTCGCGCTTGACGATGACGACACGGTTCGCGTCAGAGTGGCCAGAAATCCACGCACGGGTATCGAGGAACTTCGTGCCCTTGTCGCTGATCGGTCTTGGGTCGTCCGAGAAGCGGCCGAGTTCGCTCTGGCGTCTCGTGAGGGCGACGTGTAGTAACCTGTGTCTGCCTTATCTCAGATGCGATGAGTGAAACGAATCCCTTCACGCAAGTGCCAATGGACCTTAGCTTTCGCGTCCTTGGCGCGACAGAGGCGGTTACCTCAGCTATGCAGGATAAATGGGCCAATTCCGGCATCACCGTCCGCGGGGTTCGGGGTCGCAAGATGCGCACGACAAAGGCACTCTTCAACGAAGTTTCGGCCGATCTGCAGTTCCCCTACTACTTCGGTGAGAACTGGGATGCTTTCGATGACTGTATTTGCGATCTGGACTGGCTTCTGCCCACGCCGGGAATCATTGTGCTCATATACGGCTATGGGCGTGTGCGGATTGACGATAATCCAAAGGAGTTGGCCAGTTTCATCAGCGCAATGGGTTACGGAATGGAGGAACTGAGTCGGCCCGTTGCACAAGGCGACTCCCTAGATCGGCCTGCGGTTCCATTCCATGTTGTCTTACAGAACGATCCACATGACGACTTCGAAGCCGCGGCTTCGCTCTGGAAGTCTTCCGGTGCCAAGCTCATAGCCTTGGACTTACCAACCGAGTAAAGCGCTTGGCGTCTTTGTCGCCGAATCTGGCGGGAGGGCGTGATGAAGGAGGTTCCTGTCGACCGCACGCTACCAGCCGGGCGCCGACCGCCGCGACGCCGTCGGCTAAGCAGCCCCTGCGCCGCCTGGCCGGGCCCCTGGTTTCAGAAGAGGGTGTCGCGTACACGCAAGGGCCGGTAGCCGGTCGGGCCGAGCTGAGCCAGCTCGCCCTCGATGTCGACGTCGATGGAGCCGAAGAAGTTGATGTTCTCGCTGTGCGCCGGGGAGATGTGCGCGAGGACGTCGTCGTCGATGCGCCGCCCCGCCTGCCGCATCGAATCCACCGCCAAGCCGTAATACTCTGTCGTCCATGCCACCACGGCGTTGGTGACCAGCGTCAGGCACCATGCCTGCTCGGTCTGCTGCTCCAGGTGCCGGGACCGGACGGCGCCCTCGTGGGCGTAGAGCAGGTCCCGTTTGAGCGCGTGCAGCGACTCGCCCTTGTTCAGCTGGCGGGAGATCTTGCGCCGGTAGGCCGGGTCTGCGAGGTAGCGGGCGGCGTAGATGGTGCGGCGCAGCGCGCCGTATTCCTTCAGCGCCGCCGCCAGCGCGTTCTGCCTCCCCGACGCCGACAGCTTGCCGACCAGCAGTGAGGCCGTGGCGTGCCCGAACTTCAGCGACCCGGCCAGCCGGAGCAGGTCGTCGTAGTGCTCGGCGATCAGGTCGGTGTTCAGCTTGCGGGTCAGCAGCGGCCCGGTGTTCGGATAGTCGGCCTCGACTTGAGCTCGGGATCCCATGCGGTGGAGGGTGATCTTGCCCAGGTCCCGGATGCGGGGCGAGAGTTGGAGTCCGAGCAGGTCGAACAGGGCGAAGTTGACCAGCGTCACCCCATGCGTGTCCGTCGCGTGCTCGGTGATGGGAATGTCGGTCGCGTTCCCCAGGATTTCGTCGAGGACGTAATGGGCCTCGCGTTTCGTAGCGACGATGACCTTCGTGCCGTAGGTGGTGTGCTGGTCGGTCACGTGCGTGTACGTCGAGAGCCCTACGTTCGCGAAATACCTGCTCAGAGCCCTGGCAGTGACGGACTTGCCGCGGGTCGGGAAGCGCTGGCCGTCCGACGAGGACAGGGTGCCGGTGCCGAACACCGGAGTCAGCGGCAGCCGTTGGTGGTAGTCGATGAGCGCCAGGTTCGCCGCGCGCAGCGTCTCCTCCCGCACATACCACTCGGCAGTCCAGGCCAGCACGTCGTAAGAGATCCCGCACGCGTCGGCCATCCGTGTCAGGCCGAGGTTGGTGGAGTGGCTGATCAGCACCGCGATCAGGTTCCGCTTCAGCTCCGGGCTGCGCACCTGCTTGCCGCCAGCATGGGTGAAGCAGTCCAGGTAGCCGGTGCGTTTGTCCAGCTCGATCAGCAACGACACGATCGGCGCGAACGGCAGCATCTCGGTCAGCTCCGCCTTCAACGCCGTCGCCTCGGCCGGGATGTCCTCGGCGGTCAACGGCGAGATCACCAGATCACCGGCCTCGTCCAGGCGGACCGGCCCATCCCCGCCGGCCAGCACCTCCTCCAGCTCGCCGAGCGCCTCGCCCAGCTCGTCCTCCGCCGCGGCCAGCGCACGGGCCGGGTCCGCGGCCTTACCCACCAGCTGACAGAACTCCGCGCGCTGGTTAGCCCACTTGTCCGGGGTCAGTAGGTAGGCGGCCGGGTCGGAGTAGCGGCGCGAGCCCGGCACGAACACGTCCCCGGTGCGCAGTCCGTCGCGCAGGGCCAGCAACGTGCACAACTCCCAGTAGTGCCGGTAGGCGCTGGTGTTGCCGGACGTGGCTGCGGTCTCCAGGTAGCCGCGCCACCGCGCGGGCACGAACCCGGTCGGCGCGTCGGCCGGGACGCGGCGGGCTCCTGTGGCGTTGAGTCCGCGCAGGATCTCCACAGCCTCGAGCAGCCCGGCCGCGGCGGTGCCGCCGGCGAACGTCACCGCGGCGAGGACCTGCGGGGTGAACTGGCGCAGATACCCGTAGGAGCCGTCCAAAGCCGCGAGGTGCCCGTGATCGCGCGGCAATCTCGGGGCGGCCTTCGCCACCGCGGATCGCAGGCGGGCCCACCCGACCCGGTCACCACGGATCAGCCCGCCGACCTGCTCGTCGGCCACGGCCGGGTCGGTGATGATGGCCAGCAGGTCGTCCAGCAGCGCCTGCCGGTCCTCTCCGACCCTGCCCCGCTCGGCAAGCGCGTCGCGCATCTTCCGTTCAGCCTTGCTCTCCCGCGCGGAAATGGCCTGGTCAAACAGCTGCACGACCTCATCGAGCACATCGGTCGCCGACTGCGCCAGCACCGTGAGCAGGATCGGGTAGCGGCGCTGCGGATCGCGCCGTTCCAGCGCCTGCGCGGTCAACCGGCGCCCGACCGTGGCCAGGAACCGACGCCGCTCCGCGGGCAGCACCGATAGGTCCAGGGTGTCCGCGCCCAGACCGCGCAGGAACCCCAGCTTGGCGACCTCGGCTTTCACCGCAGCCGGTGACGCCTCGACAGGGCCTGTCGACAGCCACCGCAACCGGGTCATACCGATCCCGGGGTCGGTCACCAGCAGCTCGTCCAACGCGGCGCACCGGGCGTCGGTAAACTCGGGCGCCAACCGGTCGAACGTCTCCCGCTGCGCCTCGGCGCGAGCATGTGCGACCCGCTCGACCACGCTCACCGGCCCTGGCCGGATCACCCGCGCCGAGATCAGGTACTCGCATGCCAGCCGGAACAGCAATGTCGGCGAGTCGTGCTCCAACGACCGAGCCAGCAGGAACTCATCCAGTTCCTTGAGCTCCATCGTCGTTGGCGGCCGCCAGCCCAGATACTTCGCCGCCAGCCGCAGATGCTCGGTCCGGGTCTTCGCCCGCCGCCCGTAGGACTGCAACTCGTCCGGGTCGACACCGAGCTGGTCAGCCAGCCGGGCCACCGCCACCAGCGGCGCCGAAGGTACCTTGTCCGGCACGAACCCCAGCCACGGCAACGTACACAGTGCCACCGCCAAACCGAGCCGGTCAGCCGGTCCACGCCCGCGGCCGGGATCGACGAACGCGACATCCGCCGGGGTCAGGGTGAAGAACCGGAACAACTCGTCCCGGCCGATCTCCGGGAACCCCCGAAGCCGATCCAGCTCCCCATCCGCGAACACTTGCGTAGCCAAGAACGACCTCCAACGAGCCCACAAATTCTCAGCTCAGAAGCCTACCTCAGCCATATCCGCCCGATTTTCGGCGAGTACTACGGAGACCCCGTACTGGGTGCAGAACAGGTTGAAGGTCGCGGCGGGTGTGCGGTTGACGATCGAGCCCGGCGTCGTCGTGAAGATTGGCAACTCTTCGGACAGGCTTGGGCGTAGATGTCGACGGGCAGCTGGCAGCGCGTGGGACTGCTGCTGCACCGATCGTTTTCACCTCACACCGCGATGATTCCGTCGGCGGAGACAGCAACGGGGACGGCGGCGCTACCTCCCCCGCGCCGGGGGACTGGTATCAGATCTATTTCAGCGACAGCGCGAAGGTCCAGTCTGTAATCGACAGGGCCCGGGTTCTTTATGGCGGCTACGGGTCGGGACATGCTTGTGCCGGGTCCGCAAGCGTGAACGTAGCCTCGGGGGCGTCTCTGTCGCTGACGTTCCATAGATGTTTCTGATCTAGGTTTTATTGAGTTTAGATGACCCTTATGGACAAGCAGCGTTTTCTGGTTTGCTACGACTACGGCATGGGAGGCCTTTGGGCCTTCATCTACGCCCGTTCCTCAGAAGATATTCTTGGAAAATATCCCGAACTGTTCATAGCCACGGAGCAGCCAGCATGGATGGATGAAAACAAGATGGCCGATATCGAGTCACGTGAGAGTCATGACATAGATGGAGAGCCTTTCGGTGTACTCAGGGTCGTTATCGAAGAAAGAGGTCATGACTGAACGATGCATATCAACAATCCCGTTTCGACATGCGCCACTGTAATGGTGCGGCTTTCAGGCAGCTCAACTGCAGTCAAAGGGGATAGTTCGGCACGACGTGTCAGCCTTGCAGCCCCGCCCCTTCAGCGAGCTGTTCAACTTCCTTAGAGACGAAGGGCGCAAAGGCTGAATAAGCGGCAGCGGCGGCAAAAAAACGCCTTCTTGTAAAACAACAGTTTTTCGAGACACGGACGTCGTGTCGTGGAGGGTCGAAGGAACCGGCGTCGTGCCGGGCCACCTCGCGTCTCGGAAAGATGTCTCACCGTGAATCGTCTCAGGCGTGTGCCGGCCGGGGGTTTCTGAGGCACAATGGCCGGGTGAGACATCTCGGGTATACACGCGTGAGTACGTCGGGCCAGGACGCTAGATTGCAGCTCGATGCACTGGTCGACGCCGGGGTGCAGAAGCGTGACGTGTTCGCCGACGTCACCTCCGGGAGCAAGGCCGCTATTGAGCGGCCCGGGATGAAGAGGCTCCTTGCATATGTGGAGCCGGGCGATACCGTCGTGGTGTGGCGGGTGGACAGGCTCGGGCGATCCTTGATTGATGTTTTGAACACGGTGAACCTGCTGCGGGAACGCGGCGTGTACCTGAGGTCCGTCTCCGACGGGATTGATCCCACGACAACGTCGGGCCGCCTCATGCTGAACATGCTCGCGACGCTGGCTGAGTATGAGCGCGAGCTGATCGTTGAACGCGTGAACGCTGGCATCGCGGCGGCGCGCCAGGGCGGCACCCGCTTCGGCAGGCCCTTGTCTGATCCGCTGGTCATCGCCGACAAGCTCGCGATCGCCCGGGACGCTCGCGCGAAGGGACGCACCGCTGAGGACGCGGCTCGACTCGTCGGCTGGAGCCGCGCAACGCTTTACCGCCATCAACAGGCGGCTTCCCGGCTATGAAGCATAGGCTGTCGGCCGAAGACCGCGCGGCGCTGCTCCGGCAGCACCTCGACGACGGAGTTCCCTTATCCAGGATCTCCAGCCAGGCCGGCATCCCCCTCCGCACGCTGCAGCGGTGGACAGCAGGGTTCCGAGCCGGCGGCTCGGTTATGGCACTGGGCCGCCAGCCACGCTCGGACCGCGGGAGCCATTCGCTCCCGCCCGAAATCGTGGGCGCGATCGAAGGTCTCGCGCTCCGCCGGCCGGCGCCGACCATAGCGTTCATCCACCGGCGGATCGGCGCCGTCGCGCTCGACCGCGGCATTCCCGCCCCCGGCTACTCGACGGTCCGGGCGGTCGTTTCCGCCATCGATCCCGGACTGCGCACCATCGCGCTCGAAGGCGACGCAGCGTACCGCGACCGGTTCGAGCTGGTCTACCGGCGCACCGCCAGCCGCGCGAACGAGCAGTGGCAGTGCGACCACACGGAGTTGGACATTGAGGTCGTCGACGCTGCCGGCACTTGCGCACGCCCGTGGCTGACCGTCGTACTAGATGACTACTCCCGCGCCATCGCCGGCTACACCGTCTTCACCGGCGCGCCGACCGCGCTCCAGACGGCCCTTGCCCTTCACCAGGCCGTGCAGCGCAAGAATCATCCGGCCTGGCCCGTCATGGGTCTGCCCGATCTCCTCTACAGCGATCACGGCGCCGATTTCACCAGCACCCACCTCGAACGGGTCTGCCTTGACACCCACATCCGCCTCATCCATTCGCTCCCCGGCGTCCCTCAAGGCCGCGGGAAGATCGAGCGGTTCTACCGCACCATCACCGACGGGCTCCTGCCGCATCTGCCAGGCTTCATCCCGCACGGCACCCACGGGACCCCGGTGACACCACCAAAAATGACCTTGGAGCAGCTCGACACTGCCCTTGAACGGTTCATCATTGACGAATACAACCAAAGCCCGCACTCCGAAACCGGAGAGGTCCCCGCCACACGCTGGACGGCCGGCGGCTGGGTCCCCCGAATGCCCGCCCGGCCCGAAGACCTTGACCTCCTGCTCCTGACCGTCGCACACCAGCGCATCGTCCACCGAGACGGCATACACTTCAACGGCCTGCGCTACCTGAACCTCACACTTTCGGCCTACGTCGGCGAGAGCGTCACCATCCGCTATGACCCCCGGGACATGGCCGAGATCCGCATCTGGCACCAGGACACCTTTCTCTGCCGTGCCATCGCCCGGGAACTCGCCGCCAGTTCAGTCACCTTCAAGCAACTCAAAGCGGCCAGATCAGCACGCCGGAACGAACTGAAGAAGCAGCTGCGCACCAAACTCAGCCTCGCCGACGCACTCCCCGCCGACGACCGCTACGCGCCGCCGGAAACCGCCGAACCTGCCCAAACCGGTGGACAACCCGCGGATCCCAAGCAGCACCGGCTCCGCACCTACGCCGAAGACTGACCACAAAGATCGGAGCGCCATGCCCGCCAAGAACGAGAATGACGACGGACGCCGCTTCCTCTCCAACAACCTCGGCGAAATTTCCGCCGCCCCGCCACCGGTCCCTCCCGACACACCGTCACTTCTCATCACTAAGGAGCACCGGCGCTTCACCGAATTCGCCACTGCGGTACGCACCAATCGCCATATCGGCGTCTGTTACGGCCCGCCCGGCGTCGGCAAAACCCTCTCCGCACGCGCCTACGCCGGCGCGACCGAATGGGAACAATGGCAACGGACCGGCGAAACCAATACCGAGCCCATTCCTGCTCGCGTGCTTGACGCCAGAACCGCCTTCTGGACGCCTACCGTAACCATCAGCCCACGGGAGATCGACCGGCAGCTACCCCGGACCTGCCAGAAGATCTCCTGGGCAATCGAATACGCCCGCGACGGCAACATCGACGTCTTCGAACACCGCGATTTCCCGGGCGTCTGGCCTGACCGAACTCCTCATCATCGACGAGGCCGACCGGCTTAAACCTCCAGCACTCGAGCAGGTTCGGGACTACTACGACCGCCACACCATGGGCGTCATCCTTATCGGGATGCCTGGCATCGAAAAACGCCTCGCGCGTTACCCCCAGCTTTACAGCCGCATCGGCTTCGCCCACCACTACCGGACCCTCAGCACCGAGGAACTCACCTTCGTCCTGGCAAACCGCTGGCAGGAGCTCGGCCTGACTATCGATCCCCACGACTTCACGGACGCCGAGGCCATCGCCGCCGTTGCCCGCATCACCAACGGCAACTTCCGGCTCATCCAGCGCCTCTTCACCCAAATCACGCGCATCCGCGACATTAACCAGCTCAACAGCATCACCAAGGAAGTCGTCGAAGCAGCGCGTGAAACCCTGCTCATCGGCACCTGACCGCGACAAATATCGCCGCGAAATACACGCCGAATAGCGCAGAGAGTTACACCGAGAGACGTCACCGTAAGACCCGTCCGATGGCATGCCCGGTGAGGGTGACATATCTGGCCCACCTAAAAGTCCCATGGCACACTGTTGCGCATGACCGCTTTGCTGGTCGGCTACGCGCGGGTGTCAACGGAACAGCAGGACCTCACGGCGCAGCGCGACTCATTGGCAGCCTTGGGGATCACCCCGGACCGGATCTACGTGGATCACGGGCTGACCGGCACTGACCGGAACCGCCCGGGCCTCCGTGAAGCGATGGCGGCCTGCCGGGACGGGGACACGTTCGTGGTCACAAAGCTGGACCGCCTGGCCAGATCGGTTCGTGACGCCCACGAAATCGTCGACGAGCTTGCCCAGCGGAATGTGAAGCTCAGCATCGGCGGATCGGTGCACGATCCAACCGACCCGGTGGGAAAACTGCTGTTCAACGTCTTGGCCATGGTGGCTGAATTCGAGAGCGATCTGATTCGTGCCCGCACCCGCGAGGGCATGAAGATCGCGAAAGCCAAAGGCCGCCTGCGCGGGAAGAAGCCCAAGCTGTCTCCGGCCCAGGAGGCCCATTTGGTGAAACTGCACGACGCCGGGGAGCACACCACGGGCGAACTCGCAGAGCTCTTTTCCGTGGCCAGGTCCACGGTGTACAGGGCAGTGCAGCGGGCCAGGCACAAGACGGCACCGGTCCGCTAACCGTGGACCCTCCGTGAGTTGCGGGATGGCCAACGCAACAGCCCCTTCGAACCGGATGGTTCGGAGGGGCTGTTGTTGGTGCAGGGTGGCCCGGCTAGGCGCCGGGAACCGTAACCCTAAGCCTTTAGAGAGGGCGGATGTTCTCTGCCTGAGGGCCCTTCGGACCCTGCGTCACATCGAATTCGACCTTCTGGTTCTCATCCAGTGAACGGTAACCGCTGCTTGCGATCGCCGAATAGTGGGCGAAAACGTCAGCTGATCCGTCATCGGGGGCAATGAAGCCAAAACCCTTTTCGGCGTTGAACCATTTAACTGTGCCTGTTGCCATGGCTGCATTCCTTTATGTGACTCTGATTTTCTCTGCAAACACGGCGGCCCGCAGAGCGGAGAACGTCCCCCGCTGTCCCCAACGTACGGGGCGGAGGCCCTGCTTGCAAGGGTATAAGTGCCCTTGCGACACTATGTGTCCCGTTCAGGTGCCCGCGGCGTACATGGCGAGCAGGTCCCGGCCGAACTGGTGCGGCGATGTTTCGGAGGGGCTGTGCCCGCCGCGATAGACCGAAATGCGGGCGCCGATGGACTGCGCGAACTGGCGGTGCAGGGCCAGAGGCCAGAGGTCGTGCTCGCCGACGGCCACGAATTTCGGGACCTGGGCAGCCGCGAGGGTCTGCCTGAGATCCGGGACATTTTTCATCAGCTGGTAGATGTCGCGGACGGACTGGCGCCGCGTGAACCTGAACCGGTTCCGGACAAACCGCAGCCGGTTGGGGGACACCTTGTTGACGTTCCGGCGGATGCCCCAGATCATCATTGCGGCCCCCACCCGGCCGTTGGCCCAGCCGGTGAATGGCCCGATTCTGCTGATTCCCCGGAAACACTGGCCGGTCAGCGGCGGACAGCTCAGGAGCGTGAAGCTGCGGAACAGCTCCGGGCGCCGCGAAAACGCAATCTGAGCCACGATCGCGGCAAAAGAGTAACCCACCACATGCGCAGGAACGTCACCGGACTCCATCACCGCGATGAAGTCGTCCACGAAGAGCTCGTAGTCGTAATGGCGGCGGGCCGGGACGAGGTTCTCGGGCCCGGCGCCTGCAGACTCGTACTGGCCCGCCAAATCGTAACTCAGCACGTAAAACCCCGCCTCGGCCAGCTCCGGCATCATCACGGCGAAGTCCTCTTTGGAGCCCGTGGCTCCGGGAACCAGCACCACCCGCGGGTTCTGCGGCTTGCCCATGGATACCATCGCCAGGCTCCCGCTCGGCGCCGCAAAACGCGTGCTTACGGCACCCGGGGGAAGGACAGCCCAGTTCCAGTCGCGGATCTCCGCGTCCTTCAGCGTTGCGTCGTCCATCACCACGTGACAGTTCCGGCGGCCCCGTCCACGGTGACGGTCTGCCCGTCGTGAAGCCGAAGGGTGGCATCCGCAACACCCACCACGGCCGGGATGCCGTATTCGCGGGCCACCACTGCCCCGTGCGAAATGACGCCGCCCATCTCCATCACCAAGGCGCCAGCCGTCATAAAGAGTGGCGTCCAGCCGGGATCCGTGGAGGGGGCCACCAGAATCTCCCCAGGTTCCAGGTGGGCGCCCACCGGGTCCATGACCACCCGGACCCTCCCGGTGGCGGTTCCGGCAGAAGCCGGCGTCCCCGTCAGCCGGTCCGCTGCAGCCGGGCGGGGCTGCGCGGCGGCCGCAGCCATCATGGCGGCCTCGACGTCGGTGCCGTCCGAGAGCAGAAGGCGCGGTATGCGCCGCCGCCGGAGTTCGACGTCGTACAGCCGGCGGCGGCGGGCGACGATGCCTTTCAGATCCGCACCGCGAAGGCCCACACGCAGTTCATCGAAGTCCAGGAAGAACACGTCACCTGCGGCCTCCACGGTTCCGGCCGCCGCCAGTTCGGTGCCGACCGCAGTGAGCTGCCGGTGCATCTCCGCGAGCACCATCACGATGTAAAACTTGGGCAGTTCCCGCAGGCCGGACAGCTGGCGTGCCCGGCGCAGGCACAGCGCCACCAGGCGCGCCCGCAGCCGGCTTTTGGTCCCGGCACGCGCCACCAGCTCGCTGATCCGGGCCTCCGCATGGTCGGCGGCCCGGGCGAACTGCCGGTCCGGCGCCTGCTCGGGATCTTCCACCCGTAGATAGTTCGAGATCATTCCCAGCAGGTGGTCCGGTTCCTCGGACCACCGCGGCATCCCCAGGTCGATCTCCGCCACGGCCCGGTGGCCGTACTTGGACAGGAACTTCCGCAGCCCGGCCTGGGCGCCGGCTGGCAGCTTGCCCGCCTTGTAGAGGGCGGCCAGCTCCCCGGGCTTTAGTTCCGTGAACGCCCGGCGTGCCTCCGGATCCCTGCCCAGGGATACAGCCAGGTGCCACAGTTCAAGGTCCATAATGGTGGTCACGTTGTGGGGGAGCCCCCGAAGGACAGCCTCAAGTTCGCGCGGCTTGGCAATCCCGCGCAGCAACCTTCGGGCCGCCGCCAGCATCAGATACCCCACGGACGGTGCCGGCAGCGTTGCCCGGATCAACCCGTTGACCGTGGTGACCAGGATGTCCTCGGCGTGCTGGAGCCGCCTGGCCGCCGTCGCCGGCAGGGGGAGGGCCAGCTGCGCTGCGAGTCTGTCCTGGTGTCGCCGCGCCGTCCGCAGTTCCAGGTCCGGCCACAGCAGGGCGCGGACCATGGCCGGAATGAGCCCCAAATACAGGCCCAGTCCCTGGCTGCCTTCGGTGCCCCGGGACTGCGTCCGGGCAGGTGCCTCCTCGCGTCCGGACCCTTCGCGGCTGGACTTCCCCCGGCCTGGCCTGCGTCGGGCCGGCTTGACGACGCTGAACCGCGGATCGTCCAGGAGCGAAGGTAAAACGGCAGCCGACCTTCCGTCCGCGAGCGGCAACAGCCTCAGCAGTCCCTGGCGGCCGGACTTGTTGCGGATGATTGGTGTCAGCTCCACGTACATCCGCAAACCCGGGTTCGCGGTTTTCCACGGCCCTTTGTTGTTGCCCCTCATGAGGCTCAGTACCGAGAGTCCCATCGGAGTAATGGGGCGTGTGAGGCCCTGCAGCAGGGTGCCGCACAGGTAAACGCGGGTGTCTTCGCCCGCACCGCCGTCCGTGCCGGCCTGCCCGCCCAGCGGGTCGTCCTCCGGCAGCGGGTACAGCGTGGTGATGGGCCTCGACTGGGTCAGCCAGGCCTTGCCCCCGCCGTCGATCACCCATTCCACGTCCTGCGGTGCGCCGAACAGCCGCTGGGCGGCATCACCGAGGGACGTCAGTTCGCGAAGCTGTGCCTCGGTCAGGCTCGGAGCCCGGCCCTGCGGCCGCAGCAGGATCCGTCCAGACGCCGTATCCACCACAAATTGGTCAGGATTCACCGCGCCGGACACCACCGCCTGCCCGGGACCTGAGCTGGCATCGATAACGGTCCGGTTCCGTGTGCCGGCCACCGGATCGGCCGTGAACAGAACACCGGCCGTAACGGCGTCGACCATTCGTTGAACCACGACGGCGAGCCCCACCTCACGGTGACTGATCCCGTTCGCCGTGCGGTACGCCACCGCGCGGTCCGTCCACAAGGACGCCCAGCAGCGGCGGACAGCCTCGACGACGGCGTCCGCCCCCACCACATCCATGAAAGAGTCCTGCTGCCCTGCGAAGCTGGCAAAGGGCAGGTCTTCGGCGGTGGCTGATGAACGCACCGCGACCGGTCCGCTGCCCATGGCGGCGTAGGCGTTGCGGACGGCGGCTTCGACGTCGGCCGGTACCGGCGCTGCCGCCATCACCTCGCGGCCACGCCGCGCGAGCCCGTCCCGGTCGTCGTCCGTCAGTCCGTCCAGGCGTGCGGCGATGGCCTCGAGTTCAGCGGGTGCGGCCATCCTGTAGCCCGTTGTCGTCAGGCAGAAACCCTGGGGCACCGGAAAATCCGCGGCGACGAGCCTGCCAAGGTTCAGGGCCTTGCCGCCCACCAGGGCCAGCGACGCCGACCCCAGCTGGCCCAGGTCAACAACGAGGCTTCCGGCACCGGGCTCCGGAGCGGCACGTTCAGAAGCCATATCCTGCTCCTAGCTGTTATCCGGACTTTCTCCGGTGTCCTCCCACAGGACATCCAGATTGTGGAAGATCACGGGTCCGTCGCACAGTGCGGCCATCTTGGCCGCGAATTCCGACGTTTCCGGGCGCCCGGAATTTTCCATCGCCGAGTCAAAGGAATCGAAGTCGACGATGGTGAAATAGGTCCCCGGGCGGTCCCTGTCCGCCGTGGCCACAATGCGGCGGAACGTGGGCGCAGTGCTTCCCTCGGTTCTTGACGGACGGCCCAGCGCTTCGATTTCCTCGATGCGGGAGGTCTTGAATTCCATGATCTGAACAAACCCGGCCATAACGGCTCCTCGACGGCGGTGGACACTGATGCGGATCACCCTAGACCTGCCGGCGGGCGGCGCAAAGGGGAGAAGTGCCCTACTTGGGCCCTACGGCGTGTGGACTCCGCGGACAGTGCGGTTACGGCCCAGGGATTTGGCCCGGTACAGGGCGGCGTCCGCCGTCGCGATCAGTTCATCAAGGCCGGACGTTCCGCGGCCAATGGGGGCGATGCCGTAGCTGACGGTGGGCATCCGGGAACCGTCCGGACCGCGGACAGCCTTCAGATGCCGGTTGATCTCCTTCGTGATGGCTTCCGCCCGTTCCGGGCTCACCCCCGGCAGCAGGAAAATGAACTCCTCGCCGCCGTAACGGCCCACGAGGTCTGTTGACCGGACCGCGCCGTTGCACGCGGCGGCGAACGACTGCAGTGCCGCGTCCCCGGCAGCGTGGCCGTAGGTGTCGTTGACCGCCTTGAAATGGTCCAGGTCGGCCAGGATCAGGGACCCCAATGCCCGGGTGTGCCGCAGCCGCTGCAGCTCCCCTGAGGCGAGGTCCAGGAAAGCAGCCCTGTTGAGCAGTCCCGTGAGGCCGTCCTGGGTGGCCACGGCCCGGAGCGCGCGTGTCTGCTGTTCACTGCTGAGGGCGGCCATGCTGAAAGACACCACCACCAGCAGCACCATGGTGACCAGGGTAGTGACGGCAGAGCCGAAATACGTGACGAAGACGGGCCCGTCCGGTCCTTCAGCGAGGTAAACGACCAGGCGGCAGACGTAGTAGAACGAGAAGAAAGCAGCGGCGATGGCCAGCGGGATGCGGACCCTTGAGTAGCCCGGCTCCAGCTGCCAGAGTTCGCGCGACGCCAGGCCCAGCATCAGGGCCATCAGGGCAAGGAAGACGGCGCCTCCGGCCCAGATGTTCGTACCGGGGTTCTCCAGGGCCGAGGAGACTGTGACCACGGCCGGTCCCGCCGCCAGCTGCCAGGCGCGCGGCCGTGATGCCCGCAACGACCGGGCACCGGCCCAGACGCAGGCTCCGCCGGCCACCAGCAAACAATTCCCCAGCGGATTGGCCCACACCTGGTGCGGCGTTCCGTTGAGGAGATAGGACGCGGAACCGGCGAGGAACAGCGTCAGGGCCACACACCACCAGGCGCTGTAAGGCGATCGCGTGCTGCGGTACGCGGCAAAGTAGAACAGCAGCGCCAATGTGAAGGCGACAATGGCGAAGGCAACCCTGAGGGTTAACGTGTCGAGTTGCATTCAGTTCCCCCGGCTCGCAACGAAGCGAGGTCCCGGACGGCACGCGGCCCGGGACACTACGCAGACTTAGTATCGCATCCGCTAGCGCATCCCTTCGCGCCGGATTGCCGTGGCGATCGCGGCGGCACGGGTTTCCACTCCGAGCTTGGCGTAGATGTGGGCCAGGTGCGTCTTCACCGTGGCTTCGGAGATAAACAGCCGCTGGCCGAGCTCCCTGTTGCTGAGCCCTTCAATCAGCAGGCTCAGCAGTTCAGCCTCGCGCGGAGTCAGGACCTCATCCGGGCTCCGCAGCTGCTGGAAGAGCCGCGATGCCACCGGAGCGCTCATGACGCTTTTGCCCTGGACCGCGCCCCGGATCGCGGCGAAGATCTCCTCCGGTGCCGCGTCCTAGAGCAGGTAACCCATGGCGCCGGCGTCCACGGCCCTGACGATGTCCGCATCCGAGTCATAGGTGGTGAACACCAGCACGGCCTGCCTGGCGTTGCGGCGGCGCAGCTGTTTGATGGCCTCGATTCCGTCCATGCCGGCACCCATGGCCAGGTCCATCACCACCACAGCCGGGCTGAGCTGCTCCGCCAGGGCCAGACCCTCCTCGCCGGAGGCCGCCTCCGCCACCACCTCGATGTCCGGCTGCGTTCCCAGCAGCGCCTTGAGCCCGCTGCGGACCACCAAATGGTCATCCACCAGCAGTACGGTGATGCCGTTCATTGGTCCTCCCCGGTAGGCAGTTGCGCGGCCACGATCGTCCCTTCCCCGGGGGCGCTTTCCACCGAAAACACCCCGCCCAATTGCTCCACCCTCTGGCGCATGGCCCGGAGTCCGTAGCCTCCGGCGTCCGACGGCGGCGCCAGCGACAGCGGGTCGAAACCGGCGCCGTCGTCGAACACGTCCAAGGTGACGGCTCCGGGCAGGAATCCCAGCGTCACCGTGGCGTTAGCCGCCGCTGCGTGCAGCTTCGTGTTCGCGGCGGCACTCTGGACCACGCGGAGCAGGGCATGCCGGACATCCGCGGGGACGGGGCGCGGCTCACCGGTCACCAGCAGGCGGATACCCGGTATGTATTGTGATGCCGCCTGGAGGAGGGCATCCGGCAGCGGCGCGGCGTCCAGCCCCGGGGAGGCCAGCTCGTGGACCAGGCTCCGGGTATCGGCAAGGTTGCGGCGCAGCATCCCGCTGGCACTGAGGACGTCCTCCCGCGCGGCCGGACTGGGCCACGACCTGTTGGCGGCCTCCAGCAGGAGCAGGCTGCTGGCCAGGCCTTGCGTCACGGTGTCGTGGATTTCCCGCGACACCCGCTCACGTTCCTCGACCGTGCCGGCCCGGCGCTCGCTGGCCGCCAGCCGTCCCTGTGCTAGCGACACCTCGGAATGGAGGCGGCGCTGCTCCGCGGCGTCCTGCTCGATCCTGTCGTAGATCAGCGTCAGCATGACGCCCACGGCAAGGGGTCCCAGGAGCATGGCCACATCGCTGCCGCCGCTGAGCCGGAACAGCCCGACGGCGGTGGCTGCCGCCGTCGCGCCTCCCGCCAGGTACGCCACCCAGCCGCTGAAGGCCGTCCTGCACAGGAAGAACACGGCAAACGAGCACCACGCAAAGCTGGGCGCCGCGATCACCAGCACCGCCCACAATGCCACCAGCGCGAACATCCACACCGCCCACGGCCGGCGGCGCTGCGAAAGCACGGCGATGACGGCATAGAGCGAACACACGGCCGCGGCGAGGGCCAGCACCCACAGGTTGTCCGCGGGGCTGTGGCGCATAACGTAACGGACTGCCGACGCCACCAGCAGCACGGCAAAACCACAATGGACGACGGCGTCAATGCGGCCCAGCGGCGTCCGAGGGGCTGGCGGTAAGGAGGGCATGGGGGTCCGGTTCCGGTGGAGGAGTTCTATCCACCATGCTAGGGCCCGCGCCGTTGCTGGTCTCTCAGACTTTTGGCTGATACCTCCAGCCCGATGGGTGAGGCTTCGGCAGACCAATGCCCGATGCCGGCGGGGCCCCGGGCCGAAAGGATGGATTCGAGCCCGGGACGTGAGTCCGGGCAGTCCCCAATTCCGAGGAGAACCGTGAAGAAGTCCACTAAGATCGCCGCCGCCGCGGCCGCCGGAGCGCTGCTCCTGACCGGAGGCCTGACGGCCGCGGCCAATGCGGGAACCACAGCCGCCGCCCCGGCGGGAGTCGCCGCCGTCGAGCCCGCAGCGGTGCCCGCCGTCGATGTCCAGCCGGCGCCCGAAACGGTGGTGGCGCAGAACCGGATCAGCGTTGGTGCCTCCGCCGAAGCCGTCAAGGCTGCCCTCGCCAAGTGCCAGGCCGACAAAGTGCCGTTCGTGACCGTGGCCCTGGTGGACCGGTTCGGCACCGTGCAGGCGCTCCTCCGCGGCGACAACGCCGCTGAACACACCATTGAGGCGGCGCAGCAGAAGGCCTACACCGCAGCCGCCTTCGGCACGCCCACCAGCGAACTGGCCAAGCGCATCAACGGGAACGGCCCCAGCATCGCCGATCTTCCCGGCACACTCTTCCTGGCCGGCGGCGTCCCGCTCAAGGTCAACGGGGTGTCCGTGGCCGGCATCGGTGTGGGCGGCGCACCGGACGGCGCCCTGGACGAAGCCTGCGCCACCGCCGGAGCCGAGGCCGTCGCCGCTGCGGCCGGAACCGCGAAGTAGGCTCAGGTTCATGGTGCGGTTCAGGACGTGGCACAGGTGGGGGCTGCTTCCGGCGGCCGCCTGCATGGCTGGTTGCCTGGCTGCCTGCCAGGCGGGCCCGGGGCAGCCGGAGCCGCTGGACTCCCCGCCGTCGACCGTTCACGTCAGTACCGCACCGGTGACGGAAACGGCCACCGCGACCCGTCCGGCGTTAACCCCCGAGGCCCGGGCGGAGCTCGACCAGCGGCTGATCCGGGCCGCCAAAGCCAATGATGCCGGCGCCGTGTCGGAACTGATCAGCGCCGGCGGCGACGTCAATGCCAAGGACGCCATCCACGACTCGGCATTCCTCTATGCCGGGGCAGAGGGGTTCAACGAGGTGCTTCAGTTGACGCTGTCTGCCGGCGCGGACGTGCGCAGCACCAACCGCTTCGGCGGCACGGCGCTCATCCCCGCCAGCGAACACGGCCACGTGGAAACTGTACGGATCCTCATCGCCGCCGGCGTGCCGGTGAACCATGTCAACAACCTGGGCTGGACCGCCCTGCAGGAAGCCATCCTGCTCAACGACGGCGGGCCAAGGCAGCAGGACGTGGTCCGGTTGCTGCTCGAAGCCGGCGCTGACCCCGGCATCCGCGATCCGCAGGGCCGCACCGCGCTGGAGAACGCGGACCGGCTGGGGTTCACCGGGATCGCGGCCCTGATCCGGGGGGCGCTAACCCAACTGAGTAGCAGCAGGTGTCATTTTGAGGGTTCAAAACGACACCTGCTGCTATTTACATGGGTGGGTTAGACGGCTTCGAGCACGCTGACGTAGTTGGCGATGCCCACGCCGCCCATGTTCTGCACGGCCGCGCGGCGCGGATTGGCGAGCTGCATGTCGCCCGCGGTGCCGGTGAGCTGCATGGCCGCGATGACGTGCTGTGAGACGCCGGTGGCGCCGACGGGGTGGCCCTTGGCCTTGAGTCCGCCGGAGACGTTGATGGGCAGCTTGCCGTCCTTAAAGACCCAGCCTTCCTGCACGGCCCGGGTGCCCTGGCCCGGTTCTGTCAGCCCCATCGCCTCGTACATGAGCAGTTCGGCGATGGTGAAGCAGTCGTGCACTTCGGCGAAGTCCAGGTCCTCAAGCCCGACGCCGGCCATCCCGAGCGCACGCTGCCAGGAGGTCCGCGTCGCGTTGAAGGCGGTGGGGTCGCGGCGCTCGGTGGGGAAAAAATCGTTCGCGTGGCCGAATCCGGCGAGCCGCACCGGGGCGGTTGCCCCGCCGGTGGGCGAGAGGGAAAGCACGACGGCGGCGGCGCCGTCGGACACGGGGGAGCAGTCGGTGCGGCGCAGCGGATCGGCCACCATCGGGTTCTTGTCCGAGACGGTCCGGCAGAACTCCTCACCGAGATCCTTGCGGAGCTGTGCATAGGGGTTGTCCACGCCGTTGCGGTGGTTCTTCGCGGCGATGGTGCCCAGCACGTCCGAGAGGTTCCCTGCGCCAGCGCCGTAGCGCTTCTCGTAGTGCTTGGCCACCTCGGCAAAGAGCCCGGTGAAACCGGTGGTGGAGGCCTTGCCGGCCATGTCGTAGTCCGCTCCCAGCAGGGCCGCGCCCACAACGTCGGCGCCGGCGTGGGTCATCTTCTCGGCACCGATGACCAGGACGGTCTTCGCGGTGCCGGCCAGCAGGGACTTGGTGCCCTGCTGGAAGGCGGCCGAGCCGGACGCGCAGGCATTCTCCACCCGTGTGGACGGGACGTTGGCCAGTTGCTCCGAGACCTGCAAGGCCAGCGAGGACGGGAACGCCAGCGGCATCATGCCGGAGTTGAACTGGCCGAGGTAGATTTCGTCGATCTGTCCCGGCTCGATCCCGGCGTTGATGATGGCCTCGCCGGCCACCTGCACGATCAGGGACTCAAGGGTCTCGTCCGTGAGCTTGCCGAAGCGGCTGTGGCCCCAGCCGGTGAGCAGGACGTCCTTGCCGAACTGGTCTTTCAGGCTCATGCTGTGGCTCCTTCCAGAGCGGGGGTCGAGTCGTTCCCGAGGGCGACGACGAAATCGGCTTCGGTCTTTTCGCGGATCTCATCAACGGTGACGCCGGGCGCGAGGCGGGTCAGGGTGAGCTGCCGGCCGCCTGTTTCTTGTTCATCCTTCACCAGGTCAAAGACCGCGAGGTCGCTGATGATCCGGTCCACGCAGCTCAGCCCGGTGAGCGGCAGGGTGCACTCGGTGACGATCTTCGCCGTGCCGTCCTTGGCGTTGTGTTCGGTGAGGACCACCACGCGCGGGGTACCGGCCACGAGGTCCATGGCGCCGCCCATGCCCTTGACCATCTTGCCGGGGATGGTCCAGTTGGCGAGGTCGCCGCTGCCGGAGACCTGCATGGCGCCCAGGATGGCGACCTTCACGTGGCCGCCGCGGATCATGCCGAAGGACGTGGCGGAGTCGAAGATGCTGCCGCCGGGCAACACCGTAACGGTCTGCTTGCCGGCGTTGATGAGGTCCGCGTCCTCCTCGCCCTCGTAAGGGAAGGGGCCCATGCCGAGCAGGCCGTTCTCACTCTGCAGGACCACACGGACGCCGTCGGGCAGGTTGTTGGCCACCAGCGTGGGGATGCCGATGCCGAGGTTGACGTAGTCGCCGTCGTTCAGTTCTTCGGCCGCGATGGCAGCCATTTCATCCCTGGTCCAGGCCATGGGGTTCTCCTTGGGTTCGTGAAATCTGGGGGCTTAAGTGTTCGTTCGCGCTTGGTGGGGGTGCGACGCCGGGGGAGCTTGGCTTAGGCGGGGACGGGAGCCGCGGCGCGGGGGCGTACCGTGCGCTGCTCGATGTCCTTGACCCTGCCGCTGGCCTGCACCAGGCGCTGCACGAAAACGCCGGGGGTCACGATGTGGTTGGGGTCCAGCCGGCCCGGCTCCACGATCACTTCGGCTTCGGCGACAGTCACCGCGCCCGCCGTTGCCACCACGGGGTTGAAGTTGCGGGCGGTATAGCGGTAGATCAGGTTGCCGTCCATATCTGCGGTGTGCGCGCGGACCAGTGCGACGTCGGCCAGGATGGCGCGCTCCTGAACGTACGTTTCGCCGTCGAACTCCGCCAGCGGCTTGCCCTCTGCGACGAGGGTGCCCACGCCCGTCTTGGTGTAGAACGCCGGGATGCCGGCACCGCCGGCGCGGAGGCGCTCGGCGAGCGTGCCCTGGGGGGTGAATTCGACCTCGAGTTTGCCGGCAAGGTACTGCTCGGCGAAGAGCTTGTTCTCGCCCACATAGGAGGCGATCACCTTGCGGACCTGGCCGGACTCGATCAGCACACCAAGGCCCTTGCCGTCCACGCCCATGTTGTTGGACACCACGGTGAGGTCTTTGACGCCGGAATCCCGAACGGCCTCGATCAGGTCGGCCGGGATGCCGCTGAGGCCGAAGCCTCCGACCGCGAGCGTCATGCCGTCCCGCAACACGTCCTGCAGCGCGGCGGCCGCACCGGATTTCACCTTTGACATTGCATCTCCTCGTTGAGCTTTTGTCTGTCATCCACTTTGTGGACTGATCGTCTGGTCTTGGAGCCTACGGTGCGTCTTCTGCGCATGTCAACGGGGAGTTCCGGGCTTATATATGGCCTTTTTACAGTGTGGACGGTAACCTTTTATGTGTCCACAATATGGATACTTTAGGCAAAACTGACAAAAGAACTTGAGGTGGATGATGACGTCACAACCGGTCCAGGGCGCACAGGTGGTCAGCCGCGTCGCGTCGCTGCTGCGCATCGTCGGACGGAAACCGGAAGGCTCACCGCTGGTTGAACTGGTCCGGGAGTCCGGCCTCACCCGGCCTACTGTCCACCGGCTGCTGAGCTCGCTGGCCTCTGAAGGGCTCCTGGACCAGGACCCGCAGAGCGGCAACTGGGTGCTGGGCCCGGAGATCCTGCTGATGGGTTCCGTTGCCTCAGCCCGTTTTCCGCTGGAAGACATTGCGCGCCCCAGCCTGCGCCGGCTGGCTGAAGAAACCGGGGAAAGCGCCTTCTTCTCCATCCGCCGCGGTGCGGAAACGGTGTGCCTGCTCCGCGAAGAAGGCAGCTTTCCGGTGCGGTCCTTTGTGCTCCATGAGGGCGTCCGGTTCCCGCTGGGCGTGGCGTCCGCAGGAACCGCGATCATGGCATTCCTGCCGGAGGCCGAGCAGGAGGAACTGTTCGCAGGCTGGGCCGAGCATGCTGGCCGGTTCGCGGCGGCCCACACCGAGGCCCTGGTCCGGGAGAACCTGGCCAGGACCCGGCAAGCCGGATATTCGGTGAACCCCGGGCTGGTGCTCGAGGGAAGCTGGGGGTTGGGCGCAGCGGTCTTCGATCAGCGCGGGCGCCCCGCCTGGGCGTTGTCGCTGACCGGGATTGAACCGCGCTTCCGCGGAGACCGGCAGGAAACCCTGGGCCGCCTCCTGATGGAAGAGGCGCACCGGATCTCCACCCTGCTGACGCGGTCACCGGGCGGCGCCTAGGGGTTTGGAGAGGAACCGGCGACGGCGGGAGCTGGTCCTGTCCGGCGGAGCCAACCGGCCGCCGTGGGGCACATTGACACGGACACGCCGGCATTTGGGGCCGGAAAGGGCCAGCCAACGTTCAAAGTGCCCCGGTTTGGCCCGCCGCCGGCCGAAGCGCAGTGCCGCAGGGGGCTTCAGCGCGGGCGCCGCCCGGCCGGGCGGCACCCCCAATCCAGGGCTATTTCCACCACGTGTCGAAGATGGTGACCGGGACCGTGCGCTTGTGGCGTGTGCGGAGGTACTTCTGCTCGATCGACTCGGCAACGGCGTCCGGGACGTCGCGGCCTTCGAGGTAGTCGTCGATCTGGTCGTACTTCAGGCCCAGTTCGTCCTCGTCGGTGCGGCCGGGTTTGCCGTCCAGGAGGTCGGCCGTGGGGACCTTTTCCCAGATGCGGGCAGGAGCGCCGAGCTCCGCAAGGAGTGCCCGGTTCTGGCGCTTGTTCAGCCCGAACAGCGGCAGGATGTCAGCGCCGCCGTCGCCGTACTTGGTGAAAAAGCCGGTGACGGATTCGGCGCCGTGGTCCGTGCCGATGACCAGGTAGTTGTGCTCGCCGGCGAGGGCGTACTGCGCGATCATGCGGGTGCGGGCCTTGGTGTTGCCCTTGTGGAAGTCGGAGATGCCGTTGCCCACGGTCTTCTCGAATTCGTCCTCGAAGCCGTCCACCGCTGCGGAGATGTTGAACGTCCACTCTGTCTTGGCCTTGATGAAGTCCAGGGCGGCCTGGGCATCGTCCTCATCATGCTGCACGCCGTACGGAAGGCGGACCGCCACAAAATTGGCTTCCGTTCCTTCTGCCTCGAGCTCTTCGACGGCAAGCTGCGCAAGCCTGCCCGCGAGCGAAGAATCCAGGCCCCCGGAGATGCCCAGAACAAAGCCCTTGGTGCCCGTTGCCTTGAGGTATTCCTTCAGGAAGGTGACGCGTTTGCGCACCTCCCCGGCGGGGTCGATCCGGGGCTGGACGCCCATTTCTTCAATGATCCTGGCCTGGAGTTCGCGCATGTGATCCAGACTAGTCAGCAGTGTCAACCATGCTCAACTGTGTCCGCCTGAATCAGGCAGGGAATTACGCCGTACCGGGCGCCTGCGGCCCCGCATCCGCCGTACCGGCCGCCTGAGGACCCGACGACGGCGCGGGCCCGGTGGAGCCGCGGACGGTGAGGTGGGTGGGCATCACGGACCGGCTCCGGGTGCCGCCGCCGGCCAGCGGGTTCAGCTGGGCCAGCAGCATGGACACGGCCACGCGGCCGGCCTGTTCGATCGGGGACGCCATGGTGGACAGCGGCGGATTGCAGAAGTCGGCACCGAAGATGTCGTCGCACCCCACAATGCTCATGTCTTCCGGAACCCGGATCCCGCGTTCGCGCAGCCGCTGGAGCATGCCGATGGCAATGAGGTCGTTGAACGCGATGCAGGCCGTCACCCCGCTGTGCACGGCGGCGTCCGCGGCGGCTGCGCCCGACTGCGTCTTGGGGGCGAACGGTCCCAGCCGGCGCACTTCCACGCCGCGCTCCTCGGCTGCGGCCGACAGGGCGATCCAGCGGCGTTCGCTGGACTGGGACGAGGGCGGCCCGGCCATGTAGGCGATGCGGGTATGGCCCAGCGAGATGAGGTGGTCCAGGGCCTGGCTGGTGGCGGACGGGGTGTCGATGAGGACTGCGGGGACACCGGGGACGTCACGGTTGATGGTGACCATGGGCATCTTTGCCGCAGCCGCGAGCAGAGCCTCGTCACTTAGCCGGGAGGCCGCCACCACGATGCCGTCCGCACTCTTGCGCAGCTGCTCCATGGTGCTTGCTTCCACTTCGTCGGATTCCTCCGTGTCCACCAGCAGCTGGGTGTAGCCGGCCGCCTTGAGCTGGAGCTGGGTGCCCCTGATGAGGTCGAAATAAAAGGGGTTGGTGATGTCCGGGACAAGCACTCCCACCGCGCCGGTGCGGCCTGAACTCAGCGCCTTTGCCTGGCTGTTGGGAATGTAGTGCAGCTGCGCCGCGGCCGCCTCGATCCGCTGGCGCGTCCTGATATTGACCCTGTCCGGAGTGGAAAGCGCCCGGGAAACGGTGGAGGCCGCCACACCGCAGAGCGCCGCGATGTCGTGGATGGTGGGCGGGCGGTCCACTGCTGCTGGTTGCGTCGTAGCCACGGCGCTCCTCTCTGAACGTGGTGGCCGGGCCGTGACGGCCGGGTCGGTTGAACAGGACTGTGACTGCCGACACAGATCCGCTCTGCCAAGAATGCCACAGATTGTCAAAGAATGGCAACCGGTTGTCATCAGCCGCCGCGCTGGCTAAACTGGGCGGGACACCGTTTGTGAACTGCGTCACCGCGCTGGAGCCGAATGAGGGCTGCCCGCGCGGCGGCCGCGAAACCCAGGAGATCCGCGTGAGCGAAACAACAACCGCAGTCTGGCCGCTCTCAGGCTTCGGCGATGAAATTGATCCGGACCCGGTAGTGCAGGCCGCCGTTCTGCTGGCCCTGGGCGCCAGCCACATCGAGGTGCGCAGCGCCTGGGGCACCAATGTTTCCGAGCTGGAACCGCAGCAGGTTGCCACGCTCAAGGACATCCTCGACGAAAAGGGCTTCAAGGTGTCCGCAGTGGCCAGCCCCATCGGCAAGGTGGACGTGAGCCTGCCGGTGGAACACGAGCTGCAGCGCCTCCGCCAGATCATCTCCGTGGCCAAGGGCCTCGACACCAAGTACATCCGGATCTTCTCCTTCTACCGCGCGGACGGCCGGTGCGCTGAAGACATCCGTGACGACGTCATGGCCCGCATGGGTGCGCTGGCAGCGCTGGCTGACGAGTCCGGCGTCGTACTTTTGCATGAAAACGAAAAGGGCATCTACGGTGACACCCCCGAGCGCGTCCTGGACATCATGACGACGGTGGACTCCCCGGCGCTGCGCATAGCCTGGGACAACGCCAACTTTGTGCAGGTGGGCGTCAAGCCCTACACCGACGGCTACGCGATGCTGCGGCCGTACCTCGAGTACTTCCAGGTCAAGGATGCGCTGTCCACCACCGGCGAAGTGGTGCCCTCCGGCGAAGGCGACGGCGAACTGGACGCCACCATCGCCGCCCTGAAGGCGGACGGCTTTAAGGGCTTCGCCTCGCTGGAACCGCACCTGGCCAGCGCCCATGAACTGGGCGGCTTCTCGGGGCCGGTGGCCTTCGGCATCGCGGCCCGGGCCTTTGCCGCGCTGGCCGCGAAGAACGGCGTTGAACTCTCTTGAGTACGACGGCGGCGGTCATCGGCTGCGGCGACGTTTCCGCCGTGCACTTCGAGGCGGTGGCAAAGCTCGACGGCGCCACGCTGGTTGCGGTCTGTGATGCGGACCCGGGGCGGCTGGCGGCCGCGGTGGCCGCCTACGGCGTCCCCGGCTTCGCCGATCACTTGAGCCTGATCGACGCCGTGCGGCCGGACGTGGTGCATATCTGTACCCCGCATGACCAGCACGCCTCGCTGGCTGCGGACTGCCTGGAACGCGGCGTCAACGTCATTGTGGAGAAGCCCCTGGCGCACACCCTGGCCGAAGGTGCGCGGCTGGTTGAAGCCGCCTCGGCCGGCAGCGCGAAAATCGCCGTGTGCTTCCAGAACCGGTACAACGCAACGTCGCAGGCCATGCATGCCCTGCTGCAATCCGGCGAGCTGGGGTCCGTGGTGGGTGCGTCCGCAACCGTGCTGTGGCAGCGCTCGGCCGAGTACTACCAAAGCCGGCCGTGGCGCGGCACCTGGGCCGCTGGCGGCGGCGGGCTGATGATGAACCAGGCCATCCACACAGTGGACCTGCTCCAATGGCTGGTGGGGGACGTGGTGGCGGTCAGCGGCAACGCTTCCACGCGGTTCCTGGGCGAAACGATCGAGGTGGAGGACACCGCGGAATTCGTGGCGGAGCACGCCAATGGTGCCCGGAGCGCGTTCTATGCCACCCTGGCCAACGCGTTCAACGCACCCGTGACACTCGACGTCGTCACTGAGAAGGCGGTGCTGAGCCTGCGCGGCGACCTTACCGTCACCCATGAGGACGGACGGATCGACGTCATTCCGGAGCGCAGGAGCGACTCCGGGGGCAGGTCCTACTGGGGTGTCTCGCACGAGCTGCTGATCAACGACTTCTACGCCCGGCTGGACGACGCGGAACCGTTCTGGATCAGCCCTGCGGAGGCGGAAAAGTCGCTGCGCATCATCAAGGACGTCTACCGGCAGAGCTACCCCGAGGCTGTCGACCACGTGTCTTGAGGCGCGCCGCAAACCGTTTGTAAGGGGCCCACGATCGCAACCGGTTGTATGCCGAAAAACCTCTTAGAACGTTTCATTTCTGAACACCACGCGGCAACATTGCAACATCTTTGACAATCGGTTGCCAAACAAAGCAACAATGCGTACTCTGAATCTCACACGGCCGGTGTGGTCCACGCCACACCGGCTTCATTCTGCAAGTCCCACGTTCCACAGATCCAAGGAGCCAACAATGAAGTTAGGTCCCAAGGCGGCAGCAACCGCCCTCACAGTCAGCGCCGCGCTCGCACTGACCGCTTGCGGCGGCACCGCAAACTCCGGCCCGGCCGCAGCTGCTGCCACTGCCCTGACCATCGGAACCATCCAGGACGTACGGTCCTGGGATCCTGCCCAGGCACATGTTGGCCACGTTTTGCAGCCCTACCAGGCCGTCTACGACACGCTGATCCTGCGCGAACCGGACGGAAAGCTCAGCCCTATGCTGGCGACCGAATGGAAGTACAACGAGGCCAACACCAAGCTCACGGTTGACCTGCGCACCGACGTCACTTTCAGCGACGGCGCCAAGTTCGACGCCGAGGCTGCCAAGGCCAACATGGACCACTTCAAGAAGGCCAACGGCCCGCAGATGGCCCAGCTCGCGTCGGTCTCCGATGTTGCCGTTGTGGATGCGGACACCATCGACATCAACCTCTCCACGCCGGACCCGGCACTGGAGTACTTCCTCAGCCAGGCCGCCGGCCTGATGGGCAGCCCTAAAGCCCTCGGCTCCGAAGGCATCAAGACCGAGCCAGCAGGCTCGGGCCCGTATGTCATGGACAAGGCCGCGTCGGTCAAGGACTCCCAGACCGTGTTCAATGCGCGCAAGGACTACTGGAACAAGGACCTGCAGAAATACCAGAAGCTCACGTTCAAGATCCTGGCGGATATCACGGCGCGCACCAACGCCCTGGTCTCCGGCCAGGTCGACGCCACCATCCTGGATCCCAAGACGGGCAAGCAGGCCGAGGGCGCCAAGATGAAGCTCGCCGCCAACGAGGTGGACTGGCAGGGGCTGCTGCTGCTGGACCGCGACGGCGCCAAGAACCCGGCACTGAAGGACGTCAAGGTCCGCCAGGCCATCAACTACGCCTTCGACCGCAAGACCATCCTGGACCAGGTCATGCTCGGCCAGGGCACTCCCACGTCACAGCCGTTCGGCAAGGCCAGCGGAGCCTGGACCGAAGAGCTGGAAAACCACTACAGCTACGATCCGGCGAAGGCCAAGCAGCTCCTCAAGGAAGCCGGCTACGAAAACGGCCTCACGCTGGAAATTCCGGCCGTCCCTAACTTCGAAACCCAGATCTCCGTGGTGAAGCAGCAGCTGGCTGACGTCGGCATCATGCTCAACGTCGGTGCTGCGCTGACCAACACGTTCACCTCCGATGTGGCCGCGCAGAAGTACACCACCATGTACTTCTCCCTCTTCCAGGGCGAGCCCACGGTTGCCATCAACCAGATCATCTCCACCAAGGCGCTCTACAACCCGTTCAAGAACGCCAACCCGGAGCTGGTCGCCAAGATCGAGGCCGTGCGCGGCGGCGGAGCCGACGCCGGAAAGCTGGCCCAGGACGTCAACAAGTACGTGGTGGAGCAGGCCTGGTTCGCACCGCTGTTCCGCGTCAACCAGATGTACTACCACAACTCCAAGGTTGACGTGACGCCGCAGATCCAGCAGGCCGTCCCGTCCATCTACAACTACTCACCCGCCAAGTAGGACACCATGATCAGGTTCATTGCGAAAAGGCTGGGCAGCGGGGTGGTGGTGCTGTTTGTTGTCTCGGCACTCACTTTCTTCCTGCTGTACATGTCCAGCGGCAGCATCGCCCGGAACATCCTGGGCGATCAGGCCACCGCTGAACAGGTGGCTTTGAAGGAACAGGAACTGGGGCTGGACCAGCCCCTCGTTGTCCGCTACTTCGCGTGGGTGGGTGATGCGCTGACGGGGAACCTTGGTGCCTCATGGTTCACCTCCGAACCGGTGGCCAACTCCCTGGCCAGCCGGATTCCGGTCACCATGACCATGGTCTTCACCGCAATGATCCTGATCGCCATCTGTGCCGCACTCATCGGTGTGGCCGCCGCAGTCAAGCGCGGCTGGGTGGACAGGGCGGTCCAGGTTGGCGCCATCATCGGCGACTCCGTCCCGGGGTTCGTCATCGGCGTCATCCTGGTCACCGTCCTGGCCATCCAGCTGGGCCTCTTCCCGGCAACCAGCACCATCTCGCCGGACTCCGGCGCGGACGCGTGGGTCTATTCGATGTCCCTGCCGGTGATCGCCCTGCTGATCAACGGCGTCACCGGCGGCGCGCAGCAAATCCGCAGCGCCGTCATCAAACAGCTTGAGCGCGACTACGTCCGAACCCTGCGCAGCCGGGGCATCGGAGAGCGCGAGATCCTGTTCAAGCACGTGCTGCGCAGCTCCGCCCCGGCCGGCCTGACAGTGCTGAGCCTGCAGCTGATCGGCATGCTGGGCGGCGTGGTGATCATCGAGCAGATCTTTGCCCTCCCGGGCATGGGACCGCTGGCGGTCACGGCAACCACCCAGACGGATCTTCCGGTGGTGATGGGCGTCGTGATGTACACGGTGGTCGTCGTCATCGTGGTGAACCTGCTGGTGGACATCCTTAATGGCTGGCTCAATCCGAAAGTGCGTGTGTCATGAGCGATTCTGTAGAAACGGCCGCGGTCACCGCAGCTGCCTCCCCGATGCAGGCCGGCCAAGCCGGCACGGTGGTCCGCTCCAACGTCTTCAAGCGCCTGGTCAGGAACCCTCTCGGCATCGCTGCGCTGCTGATCCTTCTGACCATCTCCCTGCTCGCACTCCTTGCCCCCGTCCTGGCGCCGTTCGATGAGAATTACGCGAACATTGCCAAGACCCTGGCGGCGCCCGACTCGGTGAACATCCTCGGCACGGACAGTGCAGGCCGCGATGTCTGGAGCCGCCTGCTCTTCGGTGCACAGCTGACGCTGCTGTCGGCTTTGCTCTGTGCCGGCGTCGCCATCGCCATCGGCCTGCCGTCCGGGCTGATCGCCGGCTACTACTCCGGCACGTTCGAGGCCGTCTCCAACTGGGTTGTCAGCATCACCATGAGCCTTCCCGGCCTCATTGTGCTCCTCACCATCCGGGCCGCCTTCGGCCCCTCGGTCTGGATCTCGATGATTGCCTTCGGCATCCTCATCAGCCCGGCGTATTTCCGGCTGACGCGCACCGCCGTCCAGTCCGTCCGTAACGAGCTCTACGTTGACGCCGCCCGGGTGTCCGGGCTTTCGGACTGGAGCATCATCGCCCGCCACATCTTCTCCGTGGTCCGCGCCCCGATCATCATCCAGACCGCTGCCATTGCCGGTGTGGCCATCGCCATCCAGTCCGGGCTCGAGTTCCTGGGCCTGGGCGATCCTTCCAAAGCGACCTGGGGCGTGATGCTCTCCGAGGGCTTCAAGAACGTCTACCTGACTCCCACCCTGCTCTTCTGGCCCGCCCTCGCCATGGCACTCACCATCGGCGGCCTGGTTTTGCTGGGCAACGCCATCCGCGATGCCCTGGAGGACGGCGAAAAGATCAAGCACCGCAAGAAAAAGGCAGTGCCCGGCCCGGGCAGCGACAAGCGTACGACGGCGGCATCCGCCCCGGTGCGCCCGTCTCGCAAGGCGGCGGTTGCCGCCGTGGACGCCGGCACAGAGCACCACCTGGTGAAGGTGACCAATCTCGGCGTCGGCTATCCGCAGGCTGACGGTTCCATCAAAAAGGTGGTGGACGACGTGTCCTTCCACGTGGACCGCGGCGAGATCCTTGGCATCGTGGGCGAGTCCGGCTCCGGCAAGTCCCAGACAGCCTTCTCCATCCTGGGCCTGCTTCCGGACAACGCCCGCATCGTGGCCGGCTCCATCCAGTTTGACGGCAGCTACACCGTGGCCCCGGGCGACGAACGCGTCAACCAGGCGCGGCTGTCCATGCTGCGCGGCAAGCGGATTTCCTACATTCCGCAGGAACCCATGAGCAACCTGGACCCCGCCTTCACCATCGGCTACCAACTGGTCACGCCCATGGTGCGGGTGCTCGGCATCAGCAAGGACGAAGCCCGCAAGCGGGCGCTAAAGCTCCTGGCCGACGTCGGCATCGCCAATCCGGAACGGACCTTCAATGCCTACCCGCATGAAGTCTCCGGCGGGATGGCCCAGCGCGTGCTGATCGCCGGCGCCATCAGCTGCGAACCGGACCTGGTCATCGCGGACGAGCCCACCACAGCCCTGGACGTCACGGTGCAGGCGGACGTGCTGGACCTCCTGCGCGAACTCCAGCAGCGCCTGAACATCGGCGTGATCCTGGTGACCCACAATTTCGGGGTGGTGGCGGACCTCTGCGACAGGGTTGCCGTCATGCAGAACGGCCGGCTCGTGGAGGAGGGCTCCGTCCGCGACATCCTCCGCAACCCGAAAGAGCGGTACACGCAGACCCTCCTGGCCTCCATGCTTGAAGGCAAAACCCCCATGTCCATGCTTGTATCCAGCCAGAAGGAGCCGGTCGCGTGAGCACTGTGGAAGTCAAGGAAACCACCCCGCTCCTGAGGGTGGACAATCTGGTGGTGGAATACCCCAGCAAGAAGTTCCGGGCCAAGCCGTTCCGGGCCCTGACGGGCATCAACATCACCATCGGCCAGGGTGAGACCCTCGGCCTGGTGGGGGAATCGGGTTCCGGAAAGACCACCCTTGGCCGGGCCGTCCTGGGCCTTGCCCCCGTGACGGGCGGCAAGATCATGTTTGAAGGCAAGGACATCAGCCACGCCACGCGCAGGCAGCGGCGCACCCTGAGCCGGGACCTCCAGGTCGTCTTCCAGGACCCCTACACCTCGCTGAACCCGGCACTGGAAATCGGCGACATCCTCGCCGAACCGCTGGGCGTGCAGGGCATGGAACAGTCGGCGGCGAAGAAACGGGTCCGTGAACTGCTGGACCAGGTGGGACTGCCCTCGGACGCCGTCCACCGCCTGCCCCGGGAGTTCAGCGGCGGCCAGCGGCAGCGTGTCGCGATCGCCCGGGCCCTGGCCCTCTCGCCCAAACTGATCGTCTGCGACGAACCCGTCAGTGCCTTGGACCTGTCCACCCAGGCGCGTGTCCTGGACCTGTTCCTGCAGATCCAGAAGGACACCGGCGTGTCCTACCTTTTCGTCTCCCACGACCTGGACGTCGTACGGCACATCAGCCACCGCGTTGCCGTGATGTACCACGGCGAGATCGTGGAACAGGGTCCGGCCGACGTCGTCACCCGGGACCCGGAACACCCCTACACCCAGCGGCTCCTGCTGGCGTCCCCGGTGCCCGACCCGGACCGCCAGGAACAGCGCCGGGCGGACCGCCACCGGCTACTGGAAATCCAGCGGCAGCAGCTGGAACAGGCCGGCGCCCCCGCCTAAGGGCGGGTACCGGACGCAACACAACACGCATAACTACGGAGGAACACAGTGGCCAAAATAGGCGTACAAGCGATGATGCTGAAAGGCAGCTTCAGCGAACTCGGGGCGTTCGAAACGCTCCGCAAGGTCAGCGCGATCGGTTACAACGCCGTCGAGATTTCCCAGATCCCGATGACCCCGGAGAACGTTGCCGAGCTGGACCGCTCCCGGAGCGAACTGGGCATGGACATTGCGGCACTGTCCGTGGCGATGGAAACCCCCAAAGGCATGCCGGCCGATTCGCTGAAGGACGATTTTGACAAGATCGTTGACGACGCGAAGCGGCTGGACAGCAGGCTCCTGCGTATCGGCATGCTGCCGTTCCCGGCCATGAAGTCGATCGGTGCCGTGGTGGATTTCGCCAAGCAGGCCAACGAATACGCCGAGCGCCTTCAGGAACAGGGACTGGGCCTGTACTACCACAACCACCACATCGAGTTCGCGAAGTTCGACGGCAAGTACATGCTGGACGTCATCGCCGAGAACTCCCCGGCCATGGGCATGGAAATCGACGTGCACTGGGTGCAGCGCGGCGGGCTGGACCCGGTCCGCACTTTGGAAAAGTACGCCGGCCGCACCGCCATGGTCCACCTGAAGGACTACAGGATCGGCCAGCTGCCGGAAGCCTCCTTCGGGATGCTGGAAAGCGGCGACTTCGCGGGCTTCATGGCGGAGTTCCGGAACGTGGTGCAGTTCGCCGAAGTGGGCGAAGGCAACCTGGACTTCCCCGCCATCATCCCGGCCGCGGAGGCTGCCGGCGCCCGGTACATGCTGGTGGAGCAGGACGAACTGTACGGGCGCACCGTCTGGGACGCCCTGCAGACCTCCTATGACAACCTGACTGCCATGGGCCACTCGAACCTTTTCTAGATCCGCCACCACTGACAACGGAGAATCAGCACATGAGCAAGAAAGTACGCCTCGGCATCATCGGCCTGGGCCAGCAGGGCGGCGCCTACGCCAGGTTCATCACGGACGGACTGGTCCCGAACATGGAAATCGGCGCCATCTGCGACACCGATCCCGCGAAGAAGGAACTCGCCGCGGCCACCTACCCGGACGCGCCGTTCTACGACGACTACATCGCCATGCTGGAAAGCGGCGACGTGGACGCCGTCGTGACCTGCGTGCCGCACTTCCTGCACCCGGAAATGGGCATCGAAACGCTCAAGCGGAACGTACACGCCCTCGTGGAGAAGCCGGCCGGCGTGTACACGAAGCAGGTCAAGGAGCTCAACGAGTTTGCCGCAAGCAAGCCCGAGCTGTCCTTCGCCATCATGTTCAACCAGCGCAACAACCCGCTCTACCGGAAGCTGAAGGAAATCGTCGAGAACGGCGAGATCGGCGCCATCCGGCGCACCAACTGGATCATCACCAACTGGTGGCGTCCGCAGGGGTACTACAACTCCAGCGAATGGCGCGCCACGTGGGGCGGCGAAGGCGGCGGCGTACTGGTCAACCAGGCTCCGCACCAGCTGGACCTGTGGCAGTGGATCTGCGGCGTGCCCAAGTCGGTCTACTCCAAGGTTGCCTACGGCTTCCGCCGTGACATCGCCGTGGAGGATGAAGTCACCGCGGTAGTGGACTACGGCAACGGCGCCACGGGCGTCTTTGTCACCGCCACGCACGACATCGTGGGAACCGACCGCTTCGAGATCCTGGGCGACCAGGGCAAGATCGTCGTCGAAAATTCCAAGACCGCCACCGTGACCCGCCTGAAGAAGCCCGAGCGCGAACTCAGCGACGCCATGGACATGAACGATGTCCGCAAGCTTTTCATGGGCGAGCTGAACCCGGCGGAGTACTACACCACCGAAGTCATCGAGTTTGAGTCCGCGTGGGGTGCGCAGCACTCCGGCGTCCTGGAGAACTTTGCCGCCAACATCCTGGACGGCACGCCGCTCCTGGCCCCGGGTTCGGACGGCATCAACGGCGTCCGCCTGGCCAACGCCATCCACCTCTCCAGCTGGACCGGCACCGAGGTGGGCCTGGACTTCGACGAGGACGTGTTCCTGGCCGAGCTGAACAAGCGCATCGCGGACGAGGGCAAGTTCGCCGAGCGCAGCTAGCCCCTTGCCACCAGGCCCAACTGGGTAGCAGCAGGTGTCGTTTTGGGCGCCCAAATCGACACCTGCTGCGACCTAGTTGGGCTGTTTCATCGTTAGGATGGGGCGGTGACTGAACCCAAGACGCCGGACGCCGCCGCACCAGCCAGTCCGGCCAAAAAGCACGCCCGCGACGGAAAATCCAACGCCACGATCTACGACATTGCCAAGGTTGCCGGCGTCAATCCGTCCACGGTTTCCCGGGCGCTCAGCAAGCCGGGCCGGGTCAGCGCCAAGACGCAGAAACTCGTCGAGGACGCCGCCGCCGAGCTGAACTACCAGGTCAACCCGTTCGCCCGCGCCCTGCCCACCGGCCGCACCAACACGTTCGGCCTGATTGTCGCGGACATCACCAACCCCACGTTCTTCGACATCATCCGCGGGGCGCAAACCACCGCCACGCTGCGCGACTACACCCTGGTGCTGGCCGAATCCGCCGAGTCCGGGGTTACCGAGCTCACTGCGGCCCGCCGGATGATGGCCACCGTTGACGGCCTCATCCTGGCCAGCCCGCGCATGGATGACGACGACATCCGCGCCCTGGCCCGGGACAAGCCCGTGGTGGTCATCAACCGCGAGGTGGACGGCGTTCCGTGCGTGGTGCCCGACGTCAACAAGGGCATCAGCGAGGCAGTGCGCAGCCTGGCCGCCAACGGCCACCACAAGGTTGCCTTTGTTGCCGGGCCGCCGCAGTCCTGGATGTCCGCCCGGCGCTGGGAAGGCGTGCAGGCCGCCTGTGAATGGTCCCGGCTTGAAGCCGTACGGCTGGAATCGAGCAAACCCACGGTCGACGGCGGCAGGCAGGTGGCGCGCGACGTCCGGGCCAGCGGGGCGACGGCAGTGCTGACGTACAACGACCTCCTGGCGATCGGGCTCATGCAGGAACTCCAGGCCGCGGGCCTGGTGGTGCCGGACCAGATCAGCATCGTGGGCTTCGACGACATCTTCGGCGCGGATTTCACGACGCCGCCGCTCACCACCGTGCGGTCGCCGCTGGGGGAGTGCGGCTCGGGCGCCACCACCCTGCTGCTTGACCTCCTGCATGGTACGGGGGAGCCGGCGGGCACCCTGCGGGTCGAAACGGAGCTGGTGCTGCGGGGCTCGAGCGGACGGCTCCTTCCCGCGGGCTGAGTCGCGACCCCCATCCCACCCGCAACTTAATGGCAATTAATGGCAACCGGTTGACAAAGGCCTAAGGCAGGCCGGACCATTGATCTATGTCACAGTCGATTGCCGCCAACCCAGACCGGCTCCTGCCCGCGGATCCCGGAACGCGCAGCATTGCGCGCGACCTCCTGCAGCGCGTCCAGGACCTCCCCATCATTTCCCCGCACGGGCACGTTGACGCCGCAGTCATCGAGCACAACACCCCCTTCCCGGACCCGGCAGCGCTGCTGGTCAGCCCGGACCACTACGTCACCCGCCTGATCCACGCCAGCGGCGTCCCCCTGGACCGGCTCCGGCCCTCCAGCACCACCCAGCCGGACTCCCGCGCCGTCTGGCACGAGTTCTGCAAGGCCTGGCCCTTGTTTGAAGGAACCGCTTCCGGCTACTGGCTCCGCACCCAGTTCAGCAGCGTCTTCGGCCTGGCGCAGGAGATCAGCGCCGAGACCGCCGATGCCAGCTACGACGCCATATCCGCCAAGCTGCTGGAGCCCGGCTTCCGCCCCCGCCAGCTGTTCAAGGACTTCAACATCGAGGTCCTGGCCACCACGGACGATCCCCTGGACAGCCTGGCCAGCCACAAGGCCATCGCCCAGGACCCCACGTTCCACGGACGGGTCCTGCCCACGTTCCGCCCTGACGCCTACCTGAACATCGCGCACCCCGAGTGGTCCGCGAATGTTGACCGGCTCATCGCGGCAGCGGGCGACGGCGCCAGCGGCTATGCCGGCTACATCACTGCGCTGGAGAACCGGCGTCGTTATTTCGTGGAACACGGCGCGGTGTCCGCGGACCACGGGGTCCGCACGCCCGCCACGCTCAAGCTCGACGCCGGCGATGCGGCGAAGCTGTTTGAGCGTGCCCGCTCGGGCCAGGCGACGGCGCAGGACCGCGAGGATTTCGAAGCCCACATGATGTACCAGATGGCGCGGATGTCCGTGGAGGACGGCCTCGTCATGACCATCCACCCGGGCTCCTACCGCAACCACCACGAGCCCACCTTCAACGCCTACGGCGCCGACACCGGCCACGACATCCCGTTCGCCGTCAACTACACCGAGGCTATCCGCCCGCTGCTGCAGGACTTCGGCACCGCCAAGGACTTCCACCTGGTGCTCTTCACCCTGGACGAGACCGTGTTCTCCCGCGAACTGGCACCGCTGGCAGGCTTCTACCCGTCCGTCTACCTGGGCGCCCCGTGGTGGTTCCTGGACGCACCGGACGCCATGCTGCGCTTCCGCTCGGCCGTCACCGAGACCGCCGGCTTCTCCCGCTCGTCCGGGTTCATCGACGACACCCGCGCCTTCTGCTCCATCCCCGCCCGCCACGACGCCTCCCGCCGGATCGAGGCCTCCTTCCTGGCCCGCCTCGTGGCCGAGCACCGTGTCAGCGAAGAGCGCGCCCACGAACTGATCGTGGACATCGTGGACGGCTCTCCCCGGAAGGTCTTCAAACTGTGAGCATCGACCTGCAACCTGAAGATGCCGGAAAAGCAGAGCCCGCTGTGGAACTTCCCCGGATGAACCGCCGCCTGCGCCCGTCGGCAAAGGCTCCCGTGCGCATCGTGCACCTGGGGCTGGGCGCCTTCCACCGCTCGCACCAGGCCTGGTACACCCACCAGGCGGGCGACGCCGCGGACTGGGGGATCGCCGCCTTCACCGGCCGCCGCCCCGACGCCGCCCTCGCCCTGGCTGAACAGGACGGCCTGTACACCGTGGTGGAACGGGCCGATGCCGGTGACTCGTTCACCGTTGTCAGCAGCATCGTGGAAGCGGTGGACGGTGCCGACGTCCAGCGGCTGACGGAGCTGCTCGCGGCTCCCGCCACCGCCGTCGTCACCCTGACCATCACCGAAGCCGCTTACCGGCTCGGCGCCGACGGGCAGCTGGACCGAAAGGCGCACGACGTCGTCGCGGACCTTGCGCTGCTGGCCTCAGGAGACGGACAGCCGGCGACGCCGCTGGGCCGGCTGGTGCTTGCCCTCGCCGCCCGCCGGGCGGCTGCGGCGGGACCGCTGGCCGTGGTCTGCTGCGACAACCTCTCCAACAACGGCACCGTGGCGCACCATGCAGTGGTGGGCATGGCAGGGGCCTGGGACGCGGACCTCGCCGACTGGATCGACGCCAACGTCAGCTTCGTCAGCACCTCGGTGGACCGCATCACGCCGCGCACCACGGAGGCGGACATCGCCGCCGTGCAGGCCGCGTGCGGCTACGGGGACAATTCCTCCGTGGTGGCCGAACCGTTCTCCAACTGGGTGCTCAGCGGTGAGTTCCCCGCCGGACGCCCGCAGTGGGAAGACGCCGGCGCGGTCTTCGTGGCAGACATCGAGCCGTACGAAAACCGCAAACTGTGGCTCCTGAACGGCGCGCACTCGCTCCTGGCCTACGCGGGCCAGCTCCGCGGCCACGCCACCGTGGCCCAGGCACTGGCGGACCCGCTGTGCCTGCGGGCCGTTGAAAGCTTCTGGGACGAGGCCGAGGCGAACCTTTCCGGCACGGAGGGGACCGCAGACCTGCAGATCCCCGAGTACCGGCGCGCGCTGCTGGCACGCTTCAGCAATGCCCGGATTGCCCACCACCTCGCGCAGATCGCCATGGACGGCAGCACCAAGCTGCGGATGCGCGCCGTTCCGGTGCTGCAGGCCGAACGTGCCGCGGGCAGGTCCGGTGCGGCTGCCGCGCTGATGATTGCCGCCTGGATGGACTACAGCGCTGCCGCGGCGGAGCTCCAGGATCCGCTGGCCAGCCAGGTGGCAGAAGCCAACCACCTCAGCGGTACGGACCGGATCCGTGCCCTGCTGGCGCTGGTGGATCCGAACCTGGCCGGGGACGCCGCCGTCGTGGCCCTGGTCGAAGACCTGTGCGGAACGTTCGGGGAGCGGGCTGTCTCCCCCTAGCGTCCTCCGCACACGCGCTGCCGCCCGGCTCCCGCATCGAGGGGGCCGGGCAGCAGTGTTTTCAATGAACTTTCAACGATTTTATGGCAACCGCTTGCCATTTGATTGCCAAGTGACTAGGATTACAACAAGAGCAAAACCGGCGCCACCCCCGGTCTCCAGATTCCTCCTCCCGGCACAGCCCGCAAAGACGCGATAGGAACCCCCAGATGCTGAAGCCCCAATCCAGCGAAACGCGCGAATTGGTCAACCTTGACGGCCTCTACGCGTTCAAGGTTGACTTCGACCGCGCCGGCCACCGGGAGGAATGGTTCAGGGCACCCCTGGACACCGGACTCGAAATGGGCGTCCCCGCCAGCTACAACGACGTCTTCCCGGACAAGGCCATCCGTGACCACGTGGGCTACGTCTGGTACCAACGCGAAGTCCGCGTCCCGCGCGGCTGGGCGGGGGAGCGCATCCACGTGCGACTCGACTCGGCCACGCACGAAGGCATGGTGTGGGTGGATGAAATCCTCGTGGCGCAGCACACGGGCGGCTACATGCCTTTCAGCGTGGACATCACGGACCACGTCACCCCGGGCAAGGCGTTCCGCCTCACCATCTCGGTCAACAACGAACTCACCCAGGCCACCATCCCGCCCGGCAGCATCACCGTCACCGAAGACGGCCGCCGGCAGCAGTCCTACCTGCACGATTTCTACAACTACGCCGGCCTGCACCGCAGCGTCTGGCTGTACAGCACCCCGGCCGTCACCGTGGACGACATCACCGTGGTCACCGGCTTTGACGGCGCCACCGGCACGGTGGACTACACCGTCGCCACCGCAGGCGGCAGCGGCACCGAAACGGTGACCGTCACGCTCAACGATGCCGACGGCGTCGAAGTGGCCGCCGCGGACGGCGCCACCGGCGCACTGGTGATCAACGACGTCGTACTCTGGCGGCCCGGCGCAGCCTACCTTTACAGCCTCACCGTCCGGGTCCGCGACGGCGGACGCCTGCTGGACAGCTACACACTGCCGGTCGGGGTCCGGACAGTGGAGGTGCGCGGCAAGGAATTCCTCATTAACGGCGAGCCGTTCTACTTCACCGGCTTCGGCATGCACGAGGACCACGTCACGGTCGGCAAGGGCCACAGCAACGCCCAGATGGTCAATGACTTCCAGCTCCTGGACTGGGTGGGCGCCAATTCCTTCCGGACCTCGCACTACCCGTACGCCGAGGAAGTCATGGAGTTCGCCGACCGGCACGGCATTGTGGTCATCGACGAAACGGCAGCGGTGGGGCTCCACCTCGGCTTCGGTGCAGTGTTCGGCGGCATCGCGAAGAAGACCTACGAGGACGGCGGCGTGGACGCCAACACCGCGGCCAACCACCGGCAGGCGATCACCGAGCTCGTGGCCCGGGACAAGAACCACCCCTCGGTGGTCCTCTGGTCCATCGCCAATGAACCCAACGGCTCCGAGGAAGGGGCCCGCGAATACTTCCAGCCGCTGGCGGAACTCACCCGCGAACTGGACCCCACCCGCCCTGTCGGCTACGTCAACGTCATGTTCGACACCCCGGACAAGGAACTCCTCGGAGACCTCTTCGACGTCATCATGCTCAACCGCTACTACGGCTGGTACCTGAACAACGGGGACCTCGAAACAGCGGAGCAGGTCCTGGAAAAGGAACTGCGCGAATGGGAAGCGAAATACGGCAAGCCCATGATCATGACCGAGTACGGGCCGGACACCATGCCCGGCTTCCACTCCATTTACGAGCAGCCCTGGAGCGAGGAATACCAGGCCGCCTTCCTGGCCATGTACCACCGGGTCTTCGACCGCGTGGACGCCATGGCCGGCGAGCAGGTGTGGAATTTCGCCGACTTCCAGACGTCCAACGGCATCATGCGCGTGGACGGCAACAAGAAGGGCGTCTTCACCCGCGACCGCCGGCCCAAACCGGCCGCTTTCGCCCTGCGCCAGCGGTGGACCGCACTGGCCGGCACGAAGAACGGCAGCACTGCCACCCCCTAGCACGTGACCATTTTCCGCCGGCTCCACGGAGCAGGCACGGGTAAAGGAGCCCAAGCATGAATAAGCCCAGCAAACTCAGCAAGCTAAGCATCATCGGCTACGGCGCCGGGGACGCAGCCAACAACCTCGCCTTCACCACCGCCACCATGTTCCTGCTGGTGTACTACACGGACGTGGCCGGCATTTCCGCCGCCGCGGCGGGCACCCTGCTGCTGGCCGTGAGGATTTTTGACGCCTTCGCCGACGTCTTTGCCGGCCGGGTAGTGGACCGGGCGTTCAGCAAGCGCTTCGGCAAGTTCCGCCCCTTCATCATGTTCGGCTCCATCCCGCTGCTCCTGCTGAGCGTGGCAACGTTCTCCGTGCCGCAGCTGGGCGAATCCGGCACCCTGCTCTACGCCTACGTCACCTACGCGGCCCTCGGGCTGGCGTACAGCCTGGTCAACATTCCGTACGGCTCGCTGGCCGGCGCCATGACGCAGGACCCGGGGGAGCGGGCCAAACTCGGCTCCGCCCGCCTGATCGGCGCACTGCTGGTGGGCTCCGGCCTGGGCATCTTCGTGGCACCGCTGATCAAGCCGGGAGCCGACCTGCAGGGCACCTTCACCACCATCACCCTGGTGTTCGTGGTCATCGGCGCGGCCCTCTATTTCTTCACGGTCCTGACCGCCAAGGAACGGGTCCACCGCGCCGTCCCCAACGTCACGCTGAAGCAGAGCGTGGACACCCTCAAGGGCAACAAACCGCTCCTGATGCTCTGCCTGAGCTCCTTCTTCTTCCTGTCCGGCTACCTCGCACTGACCTCGGTGCAGCTGTACTACCTGCGCGACGTCCTGGGACGGCTGGACCTGTACCCGGTGCTGTCCATCACGCAGCTCGTCCTCACCCTCGTGCTGGCCGGCTTCATGCCCAGGCTGGTCCGGACCATCGGCAAGAAGCGCGTGTACATCTACTCGTCGCTGGTCACGGTGGTGGGCGGAATCATCATCTTCTTCACGCCCGCCAGCCAGGTCTGGATCGGTTTCAGCGGCCTGCTGATCAGCCTCGTAGGCGTCCTCGCCGTCAACATCGTGGTGTGGGCGCTGGAAGCCGACACCGTGGAATACGGCGAATGGAAGACCGGTGTCCGCACCGAGGGCATCACCTACGCGCTGTTCTCCTTCACCCGCAAGACCGGCCAGGCCGTGGGCGGTGCGCTCGCCGCCTACGCCCTGGCGCTGGGCGGCTACAAGTCCGGCGGAGCACAGACTGCCGAGGCCATCTTCGGAATCCAGATCGCCGCGGGGGCCCTCCCTGCCGTGCTGACCATCCTGGCAGTGCTGGTCATGTCCAAGTACAAACTCACCGATGCCATGCACGCCGAGATCCTGACCGAGATCCGGGCCCGCCACGCAGGCGGAGAAGGCGCCGACACTGCAGGTGCCGGCACTGCAGGCGCCACCAGCGACGGCGCCGGCACTGCAGGCGCCACCAGCGACGGCGCCGCCAAACCTCTCTCTTCCACCACCAACTAAGTTCCCCCACTACTCCCCGCCTCAGCCCCGCTTGAAAGGAAAAGCTGTGAAAATCATTGCCGCGGAAGTCTTCGTGACAAGCCCGTCCCGCAACTTCGTAACCCTCCGGATCACCACGGAGGACGGCGTAACCGGCATCGGTGACGCCACCCTGAACGGCCGCGAGCTCGCAGTGGCCGCGTACCTTAAGGAACACGTTGCGCAGCTGCTGATCGGCAAGGACCCGCACCGGATCGAGGACACCTGGCAGTTCCTGTACCGCAGCTCCTACTGGCGCCGCGGTCCGGTGACCATGGCCGCGATTGCCGCCGTGGACATGGCGCTGTGGGACATCAAGGGCAAGATGGCCGGCATGCCGGTCTACCAGCTCCTCGGCGGCGCTTCCCGCAACGGCCTGCGCGCTTACGGACACGCCTCCGGTGCGGACATCCCGTCCCTGTTCGACTCCGTCCGCGAGCACCTTGAGCTGGGCTACAAGTCCGTCCGCATCCAGACCGCCGTCCCCGGCATCAAGGCCGTCTACGGCGTGGCCGCCCAGGCCCAGGCCTCCGGCGAGCGTTACGACTACGAGCCCGCCGGCCGCGGCGCGTTCCCCGTGGAAGAGGACTGGGACACCCGCGCCTACCTGCGCCACCTGCCCACCGTGTTCGAAGCCGTCCGCAACGAATTCGGCCCTGAACTGCCGCTGCTGCATGACGGCCACCACCGCATGACCCCGATCCAGGCCGCCAAGCTGGGCAAGGCCCTGGAGCCTTATGACCTGTTCTGGCTCGAGGACTGCACCCCGGCCGAAAACCAGGAAGCCCTGCGCCTGGTCCGCCAGCACACCACCACCCCGCTGGCCATCGGTGAAATCTTCAACACCGTGTACGACTACCAGACCATCATCAAGGAACAGCTGATCGACTACGTCCGGGCGGCCTCAACCCACTTCGGCGGCATTTCCCCGCTGAAGAAGGTCATGGACTTCGCCGCGCAGTACCAGATCAAGTCCGGCTTCCACGGCCCCACCGACATCTCCCCGGTGGGCTTCGCAGCGCAGCTGCACGTGGGCCTGGCCATCCACAACTACGGCATCCAGGAATACATGCAGCACTCGGACAAGACCAACGAGGTCTTCGAACAGTCCATGACCTTCGTGGACGGCTACCTGCACCCGGGCGACAAGCCGGGCATCGGTGTCGAATTCAACGAGGAAGCCGCAGCCGCATTCCCGTACCAGCAGGCCTACCTGCCCTACAACCGTCTCGTTGACGGCACCGTCCATGACTGGTGAGGCACCGGCAGTGAACAGCAAACACCGCATCATCGTCATGGGCGTTTCCGGCTGCGGCAAGACCACCATCGGCGACCTCGTGGCCCGCGAACTCGGCGTACCGTTCCTCGACGGCGATTCCCTCCACCCCGTGGAGAACGTCGCCAAGATGGCTGCCGGCACGCCGCTGACGGATGAGGACCGGTGGCCCTGGCTGGCCACGGTCGGCGCCGAGCTCGCAGCCGCCGGAAACGGCGGCCTGGTGCTCGCCTGCTCGGCCCTCCGCCGCAGCTACCGCGACGCCATCCGCGAACAGGCGCCGGACACCGTGTTCCTGCACCTGCACGGCAGCAAAGAGGTGCTGAGGGCACGGACCGAAGGGCGCTCGGGCCACTTCATGCCGCCCGCCCTCCTTGATTCGCAGCTCGCAACACTGGAACCGCTCGACGCCGATGAAGCCGGCATCGTGGTGGACATCGCCGCTCCGGTGCAGCAGGTGGTGACCGAAGCGCTCGAGGGCCTTGCCCTCTTGAATGCTGCCGCCGTCGTGAACGTCCCCGGAAACAGCGCCGGTGACGCGGGCACCCAGCCGCGCCAGTTCGACGTCGACCTTCAGGCCGCGCCGTTCAACCTCGACGACGACGCCGTGGCGTGGGTGGATTCCACCATCGCAGGCATGAGCCTCGAGGAAAAGATCGGACAGCTGTTCATCAACCACAACAACGACTACTCCCCGGAGTACCTCGACGGTGTGCTGGAGAACTACCACGTGGGCGGCATGCGCTACCGGCCCGGCCCTTCCGCCGCCGTGCAGGAACACATCCGTTACGCACAGTCCAGGACCCGCATCCCGCTGCTGGTGGCCTCGAACCCGGAAATGGGGGGAGCCGGAAGCTGCGACGACGGCACGTTTGTGTCCACGCACCTGCAGGCCGGCTCGCATCCGGACAAGTCCATCGCCCGGCAGATGGGGCAGGTTGCCGGCGTGGAAACCGCGGCGCTGGGCTGTAACTGGGCGTTCGCGCCGATCGTGGACATCCACTACAACTGGCGGAACACGGTGATCTCCACCCGGGCCTTCGGCAACACACCGGAGATCGTGGTGGAGCGCGCCAAGGAGTACTTCGACGGCATCAGCGAGTCGCCCACCGCCTGCGCCATGAAGCACTTCCCGGGCGACGGCGTGGACGAACGCGACCAGCACGTGGTCACCTCCTACAACACCCTCGGCTACGAGGAGTGGAACCGGAGCTACGGGCACGTGTACCGGGAAATGATCGGCCACGGCGTGCAGTCCATCATGATCGGCCACATCGGGGCGCCGGAACTGTCCCGGCATTTCCGGCCCGGCCTGGCGGACAAGGACATCCTGCCGGCAACGCTGGCGCCGGAACTGCTCCAGGACCTGCTCCGCGGCGAGCTCGGCTTCAACGGGCTGATCCTCACCGACGCCTCGCAGATGATCGGCCTCACCCAGGCTATGAAACGCAAGGACCTGGTGCCGGCCACCATCGCGGCCGGCTGCGACATGTTCCTGTTCTTCCGCAACCCTGCCGAGGACTTCCAGTACATGCTGGACGGCTACAAGTCCGGCGTCATCAGCGAACAGCGGCTGCATGATGCGCTGCGCCGGATCCTGGCCCTCAAAGCGTCGCTGGGCCTGCACCGGAAGCACGTTGGCGAGCTCGTCCCGCCGGCCGAAGCACTCGCCGTGATCGGCAGCGACGCGCACCGCGCCATCGCGGCCGGGATCGCGGACAAGACCGTCACCCTGGTCAAGGACACCGCGCACAACCTGCCCATCACGCCGGAGACGCACAAGCGGATCCGCCTGTACGGCATCTCCGGCGGCGCGGACTTCACCCGGGCCGACCCGCTGGCTTACCTGGACACCGTCAAGGCGGAGCTGGAAAACGCCGGCTTCGAGGTGCACCTGTTCAAGACCGCGGACCAGCGCGAGGCGGCAGGGGAGACGGGCGTGAACTTCATGTCCGTCATCTCGGAGGAGGCCACCGGCGACTACGCGGACAAGTACGACGCCGCCTTTGTGTTCGCCAATGTGAAGGGTTTCGCCCAGGAGGCTGCCATCCGGATCAAGTGGTCCACCCCGATGGCCGCGGAGATCCCGTGGTATGTCACCGAGGTGCCCACCGTGTTCGTCTCGCTCAACCAGCCCAACCACCTGATTGACGTGCCGATGGTGAAGACGGCCATCCACGCCCACGCAGGGTCGCCCGAGGCCATTCGGGCGACCATCGAAAAGATCATGGGGAGGTCTGAATTCCAGGGAACGTTCAACGAGAACGTCTTCTGCGATTCCTTCGACACCCGGCTCTAGCCAAAGTTCCGCATCTTTGCGGGCTTTTTGAGTGCGGACTGGACCACGCTACGCGAGTCCGGTCCGCACGGAGTCCGCAGAAATCTTGGGGGCTTCGACCAACATGGCTCCGGCGGCTGTCAGGGGTTCTTCCATGCCAGCCGCCCGTCGTCCCTGAAGTGCCAGATGCAATACGTTTGGGCCATGGAAACATACGCGGAACGCCTTGAGTCGTCGCTTTCGAAACAGATTCGAGTGGAGCTTACCGAACGCGATATGGACCAGGCCGACCTCGCCAGGGGTATTGGCATAGAACCGGCGACACTGAACCGCTATATAAAGGGCCATCGTAGTATGCCGTTGCCGACGTTCTTCAAGGTGGCTGAAACGCTGGCCGTCAGCCCACACATCTTGTTGCAGCGGGCCGAAGCACGAGTATCCGAGTAGTAAACGCGGCCGGGAGGTCAGGCGCTTTCTCATGCCCACAGACGGCGGACAGCGACGGGCCAGACGACCGGCCAAGGATGGGCGGCTATGGTCATAGCTAAACGGGCAGTGACCGGCCGCAGAACGGCCCGCTGGGACCGTGCTTGAATGCCTTAGTCAGCCGGCCAATTCTCCCTACGCGGGGACCGAACGTTCACCGGTAAGGCATCAATCTTGACCAAGGCACGGTATGCAGCAGCTACGAGCATGAAGATGCCGATGATCCCGAGCAGCGCACCGAAAACCACCACGCCGATAAGGATGCCTGTTAGGTTCCCGTCGGCGCCGCCTCTAGCGGCAGCCCACGTCCCGAATGTCGTTCTAATAAAACCCACCAGTGGGCCACCGATAAGAAGGCAAATGCCTCCCACAAATATCCCGGCCGAAGGCTTGTACTCCATTGATTTCCCCCCCGGTAGTTGATGGATCGAAGATTACAGGTCGTTCCCCGATGCCCACCACGCCTTTGCGGTCATGATCATTGCGTGGCTTGGAGGTCCTCGGCCACCAGACGTTCGTAGACCCGTCCGGGCATCGGTGTGGCAATATCAACATTCTCAGGCCAAGCAACAAGTGGTTTGGCCTTGACCATGAGCCGTGATCCATCACGTTCGAAGAGTCTCAGGTCGCCGTTGAACTTGTGCGTGTCCCGGACATTCATCCCCAGATCACGTACCCAGAATTCCAAATTGAACAGCCAGTTCTTGGGGTCGTTGAGGTCATCTTCCGTAGCCAACATGGGCAGACCCCAGCGCTTGGTCCAGACAAATGACTTGGTTTCATGCGGCATCAAAATAAGACGCGCGCCAGAACTCGGATCTTCCAGCTCGCCGTTTCCCGGATCGATTACATCAATCCTCGCAACTTTGTCAGAAACGTTATTGAAGCGAATGACTAGTTGGGTCTGAAACACGACGCCGGATTCAGCGGACTCATAGAAGGTGGCGGTGACGGGTTTCCAATCCGACCACCGGTCGTATCCCGCCGCCGTGTTAGGTTCTTCCAACCTGTGGACTTCCAACCAAAGTTTGGTCGCGTGCCCCCCAGCCGTCGTGGTGTCATATGGGGTAGCCGAGGCCAGGACGACCGGCGCGAGAGCATCGAGCCGGGACTCGGCGAAGTTTCGGTAGGCTTGTTCGGCCTCCCGCCGTTGTCGGAGGGAGGCGTCCTGCGCGGCCAAGGCGTCCTCTTGAGCAATCTTTAGCGCTTCGTCACCGATCCGGACCTGCTCGTGAGACGCCGCCGCTTGTTCCTTTGTGTAGTGCGCAGCACGACTCGCAAAATAGCCAGCTGCCACCGCCGCTAGCAGTGTGAAAAACGACGTCCCCGCCACAACCCAATTGGGAATTCCTTCGCCCCAGAGATCAACCATATTTGAAACCGTATCCGACATCCGTGGATCAACCACGTTTGAGCCGCATGCGAACATTCGTGACCGTTAGTTCGCACGACACTCGCCGCTGCCACCGGCCTTTCTCATGCCCCACATGAACCGTCTACGGGGAGCGGAGAATGCGTGCGCGGGGCCGGCTGCTACGACGGCGCTGAACACACGCCGCAGAAACGGGACGGGAAACAACGGGCTTGTAGTCCGCAAATAGTCCGCAAACGCTCAAAAGCCTGACCGCGCCGACCCACGCCCACGCAGGGTCGCCCGAGGCCATTCGGGCGACCATCGAAAAGATCATGGGGAGGTCTGAATTCCAGGGAACGTTCAACGACAACGTCTTCTGCGATTCCTTCGACACCCGGCTCTAACCGGGCAACAGCGCGAACGGACACTTGTGGCCCTGCAATGCGGGGCTTAAGTGTCCGTTCGCGCTCTGTGCTCCCGCATGCCCGTAGGCGTAGCTTAAAGGCATGGAGCGAACGGGGTGCGCTGTTGTAGGCGGAGGGCCGGCGGGCATGATGCTGGGGCTGCTGCTGGCCCGGGCCGGGGTGGAAGTCACGGTCCTCGAAAAGCACGGCGACTTCCTGCGCGACTTCCGCGGCGACACAGTGCATGCTTCCACCATCCGGCTGATTGATGAACTGGGCCTGGGTGACGGCTTCCGCGATCTTCCGCAGAGCCGGCTGAACAACGTGGCGTTTCCCGTCCCCGGCGTCGGGCTGGTCACCCTGGGTGACTTCGCGTCCTTGAAGCCTCCCTACAACTACATCGCCATGATGCCGCAATGGGACTTCCTGAACTTCCTCGCCACCGAGGCCGCGCGCGAACCCACGTTCACGCTCCTGATGGAGCATGAAGCCACCTCGTTGATGTTCGACGGCGGTCGCGTCACCGGCGTCCGCTACCGGACGCGCGGGGTCGGCGACGGCGCAGGCAGGGAAGGGGCGCTCCACGCTGACCTCGTGGTGGCCACGGACGGGCGGCATTCCGTGCTGCGCCGGGCCGCGGGCCTGCAGTCAAAGGAATATCCCGTGCCCTTTGACACCTGGTGGTTCAAGCTCCCGCGCCATGCTTCGGAAAAAGGCGCCGTGGCGGGCATCGTTCCGGCCTTCCGAGGCCGTGAAGCCATGATCGCGCTGTTCCGGGACGACTACTACCAAATGGGGTACCTCGGCCCCAAGGGCACAGATGCGCGGATCCGTTCCGAGGGAGTGGAACGGTTCAGGGAACGCGTCGCCGCCCTTCGCCCGGACCTGGCGGACCGGGTGGACTCGATCCGATCCGTTGATGATCTTCACTGGCTGGATGTCCGGCTGGACCGGTTGAAGCGCTGGTATGTGGACGGACTGCTGTGCATCGGCGATGCCGCCCATGCCATGTCGCCTGCCGGCGGCGTGGGCATCAACCTGGCCATCCAGGATGCCGTGGCGGCGGCGGCGCGGCTGGCTCCGGCCCTGCTCCGGGGCCAGGTATCCGTGAAGGACCTCGCTGTGGTGCAACGGCGGCGCCAGATGCCCACGGTTGTTATCCAGGCCGTGCAGCGCGTCATGCACCGGGCCGTGTTCGTTCCGTTGTTCGCCGGACGGCGGACAGGGGTTCCGCCCGTACTGCTGTTTTTTGTCCGGCATGCCCCCGTGGTCAGGCGCCTCATGCCGCGGCTCGTTGCCTTCGGACCCCTGCCCGAGCATGCGCCCGGATTTGCCCGTCGCGCTCAGCCGCGGGAGGCGAGGTAGTCGATCAGGCCCTTCACCGTGGCCACGGCGCTGTAGTCGCGTTCAGGGATGTCCACACCGGTGGTTTCGTCGATGGTCTCCACAAGCCTCAGGAAATCCAGCGAATCCAGTTCCAGGTCCTGCCGCAGCCGGGATTCTTCATCGAGGCCGGCAAGGTCCACGTCCGGTGCAACCTGCCCGATGGCCGAGTGCACGGCCCGCCGCGCGTCCTGCTCGTTCATAGCTCCTCCGGTTGTTGCAGCAGTTCGTCGATGCGGGCCAGGAAGCGGGCGCCCCGGAGTCCGTCGCTGACCCGGTGGTCGGCGGACAGGGTGGCAGTAACAGCGGAACGGACACCCAGCAAGCCCTCGTGTGCCCAGGGCTGCTCCATCACCTTCCCCAGCCCCACCATGGCCACCTGCGGCGGATAGATGACGCCGAAAACGGCCTCCACCCCGAGGTCGCCCAGATTCGTGACAGTAATGGTTGGATCAGCCATTTCGGAGCGCTGCAGCCGGCCGGCACGGGCCCGGCTGACAAGATCCCTCAGCTTCTGCATCAGCACGTCAACGGCCAGGGTGTCGGCGTCGTGGATGGCGGGTGCGACGAGGCCGCCGTGCCGCAATGCCACGGCGACGCCGAGGTGCACCGAGCTGCTCGGCCGGAACACTCCGTCGGTGAAGAAGCCGTTGACTTCCGGAACTTCGCGGGCGGCCAGTGCCGTGGCTTTCAACAACAGGGCCGATGCAACCAGCCGCGAGGCCACCGGCCGCTGCTGGTTGGCCAGCAGCATCCAGGCGATGGCGGCGCGCAGGTCCAGCGTGGTGCTGAGGTAGTAGTGCGGGATGGTCTTCTTGGACCGGGTCATCAGTGCCCCGACGGCCCGCCGGAGGCTGGACAGGCGGTCCTCCGCTTCCGACGGCGGAGCCTCCCCGGCGGGCAGCGCTCCCTCCGCGCGCTCTACCTCCGGTGCCGGCAGCGACTCTTCCGTGGGAACGGGCGCTCCGCTCACGGCACGCTGGATGTCACCCTCCGTGACGGCGCCGTCGGGTCCCGTGCCGGGCACGGTGCCGATGTCGATGCCGAGCTGGTCCGCGAGGCGCCGGGCCCGCGGCGAGGACCGGACCCGGCCTGCAGGCGGAGCTGCCTGGGGCACTTTTGTCTCCGTGGCCGGCCCGGGCTGTTCCGCCGCGGCGCGTTCGACGTCGGCGCGGGTGACGGCGCCATGCTTGCCGGTGCCGCGGATCCCCGACGTATCCACCCCGAGCTGGTGGGCGAGGTGCCGGACCGGGGGAGGAACCGGTGCCGCTACCTTGCCTGCTGCCCCGGCCGTTTCCGGAGCCGGTTTCGTCTGCTGCGGCGCCGCCGGGCCCGCGTGACCTGCGTCGTCGGGGGTCTGGGTGATCCGGGCCAGCGGAGTGCCGATCGGAACGGTGGTGCCGACGTCCACCAGGAGCTCAGCCACCACGCCCTCTTCGAAGGTCTCCACGTCCATTACGGTCTTGTCCGTGTCCACCACGGCCACCACGTCGCCCCGGTGCACGAAGTCGCCGGGCTTGACCAGCCACTCCACCATCTTGCCGTGTTCCATGTCCGCGCCCAGGGACGGCATCCTGAATTCACCCACGGGCGCCTACCGCCTCGCGGGCTGCAGCGACGATGCGTTCCGCTGTGGGCAGCGCCGCCAGTTCCAGGTGTTTGGCGTACGGTAGCGGAACTTCGGCGCTGCAGACGCGGCCCACGGGGGCGTCCAGGTCGAAGAAGGCATTTTCGGTGATCCGTGCGCTCAGTTCCGCGGAGATGCTGCCGCTCCGCCAGCCTTCATCCACCACGACGGCACGGTGGGTCTTGGCCACGCTGCCCAGGATGGCGGCGTCGTCGAGCGGGCGCAGCACGCGCAAATCCAGCACCTCGGCGTCGATTCCGTCGCCCGCGAGCCGGGTGGCGGCGTCGAGCACTGCCGGCAGCGTTCCGCCGTAGGTGATGATCGAGATGTCCTTGCCGGGACGGCGGACCGCTGCCGTGCTGATGTCCACGGGGCCGGCGTCGTCCGCGAGTTCCCCGGCCACGTTGTACAGGGTGCCGTGCTCGAAGATGAGTACCGGATCAGGGTCTTCCAGCGCCGTCCACAGCATTCCGCGGGCATCTTCGAGGGTTGCAGGGGTCAGGATCCGCAGGCCAGGGATGTGCGCGTACCACCCCTCGAGGCTGTGCGAGTGCTGGGCGCCGAGCTGACGGCCGGCGCCCGTGGTCATCCGGATGACCAGCGGCACGTTGAACTGGCCGCCGGACATGTGCAGCAGGGTGGCCGCGTTGTTCACCAGCTGGTCCAGTGCCAGCAGGCTGAAATTGACCGTCATGATCTCCACAATGGGCCGCATCCCGCCCAGGGCCGCTCCGATCCCTGCGCCTACGAAGCCGGATTCGGACAGCGGGGTGTCCCTGATCCGTTCCGGACCGAACTCCTCGAACAGGCCAAGGCTCACGGCGAAGCAGCCGCCGTACGCGCCAACATCCTCCCCCATCAGGAACACCCGATCGTCACGCTGCAGGGCATCCCGGATGGCTGCCCGCATGGCCTCCCGGTAGGTGGTCTTCATTGCGGGCCCCGCTCGCTGTAGACGAAGCGCGTCAGGTCTTCCACCGGCTCCAGCGTGCCGGCCTCAGCAAACTCCACGGCCGCCTTCACTTCGGCCTCCACGTCCTGCTGGATGGATTTCCAGTCCTTGTCGGTCAGCTGCCCGGCGGCTTCCAAGGCGTTCCGGAGCTTGTCGATCGGATCGCGCTCCATCCAGCGGGAGACCTCCGCCTTGTCCCGGTACCGTTCTGGATCGAACATGGAGTGGGCCCTGAATCGATAGGTCCGGAGCTCGAGGAAATGCGGCCCGCCGCCTGCCCGGACGGCATCCACCGCGCGCCGGGCAGTTTCTTCGACGGCGAGCACATCCATCCCGTCCGCGGACCACGAGGCGATCTCGTAGCCGGCCGCCTTGAGGGCGATGTCGGTCTGCGATTCGGAGCGGGCCAGCGCGGTGCCCATGGCGTACAGGTTGTTCTCGCAGCAGAACAGGACAGGCAGTTGCCAGAGCGCGGCGAGGTTCAGGCTTTCATGGAATTCGCCCTCGGCCACGGCGCCTTCGCCGAAGAAACAGGCGGTCACCCGGGAGCGCCCGGACATCTTGTCCGCAAGGGCCAGGCCCACGGCCAGCGGCAGCCCGCCCGCCACGATCGCGTTGCCGCCGTAGAAGCGGGTGGCGGCGTCGAACAGGTGCATGGAGCCCCCGCGGCCCCGGCAGCAGCCCTCCACGTAACCGTACATTTCGGCCAGGATGGCACCCGCCGGCACGCCGCGCAACAGTGCGTGGCCGTGTTCGCGGTACGTTGCCACCACGGCGTCGTCCGGATGCAGGGTGGCCATTACTCCGGCGGCCACTGCTTCCTCACCGATGTAGACGTGCAGGAATCCGCGGATCTTGGCTGCGCTGTAGAGCTCCACGCACTGCTCCTCGAGCCGCCGTACCCGCAGCATCTGATGGAGCAGGTGCCGCGTATGGTCGGAGTCCCCGCTTGCCGTTCCCCGGGCTGATGTGCCGGTCATGCCGTCGCTCCGGGGTAGCGGCCGGGAGGTGACTCGATGGTTGAGGTGTCGCCCTCGGGGAGGCCGAGTTCGCGGGCCTTCAAGAGCCGCCGGAGGATCTTGCCGCTCCGGGTCTTGGGCAGCACGTCGGTGAAGTCCAGGAGCCGGGGGGCCACCGCGGCGCCCAGCCGTTTGCGGGCAAAGCCGATGATGTCCAACTTCAGCGCCTCCGAGGGCTGCCATCCGGTACGGAGTTCCACGAAGGCCTTGACCACTTCGCCGGCAACGGGATCGGGCACGCCGATCACCCCGGCCTCGGCCACGGCTTCGTGCTCCATCAGCGAACTCTCCACCTCGAACGGGCCGATCAGGTGCCCGGAGGACTTGATGACGTCGTCGCCCCGGCCGACGAACCAGAAGTACCCGTCGGCGTCCTGCCTGGCCAGGTCTCCGGTGAGGTACCAGCCGCCGGCGAAACAGCGCCGGTACCGTTCGTCTTCATGGAGGTAGCCGCGGAACATGGACGGCCAGCCCGGCCGGAGCGCCAGTTCGCCCACTGCATCCGGATCGGTGAGCAGCACGGCCTCGCCGGCCCGGACCACCGGCTTGCCGTCCTGGTCCCGGGCCACAATCGCGGCCTCGACGCCGGGCAGGGGCCGGCCCATGGAGCCCGGACGGATCTCCATGGCGGGGTAGTTCGAGATCATGATGCCGCCGGTTTCGGTCTGCCACCAGTTGTCATGGACGGGCTGGCCGAAGGCCTCCTGGCCCCACACCACCACTTCCGGGTTGAGCGGCTCGCCCACGCTGGCCACAAACCGCAGGGCGGACAGGTCGTGGCCTGCGGCGTGGCCGGCCCCGGCCTTCATCAGCATGCGCAGGGCGGTGGGGGCCGTGTACCAGACGGTGACGCGCTGCTCGGCGAGGATCCGGTACCACCTGTCCGCGTCCATCTCCTCCTCGTCCACAATGGTGGTCACGCCGTGCGTAAGGGGAGCAATCACGCCGTAGGAGGTACCGGTGACCCAGCCGGGATCCGCCGTGCACCAGTAGACGTCCTCCGGATGCAGGTCCAGGGCAAAGAAGCCGGTGGCGCGGTGCGCGGTGACGGCGTCGTGCACATGGATGGCCCCTTTGGGCGTGCCGGTGGTGCCGCTGGTGAAGTGCAGCAGGGCCATTTCTTCGGCTCGGGTCGAGGCGGTGTCCCGCGGACGGGTGTCACGCATCAGCTCGGCCAGATCCAGCGTTCCAGGGTCCGGTTTGCCCTCGGCATCGATCAGGAGCACGTGCTCCAGTTCCGGCAGCTGGTCCCGCATCGGGGCAACCTTCCGCCGGTACAGCGCCCGTGTGGTGACCAGGGCGCGGCCGGACCCCAAGTGAAGGCGCTGACGGACGGGCTCCGGGCCGAAGGCGGAAAACAGGGGGCAGAACACGCTGGCATTCTTGAGCGTTCCCAGTACGGCGACATACAGCTCCGGGCTGCGGCCCATGAGCGAAAAGACCCGTTCCCCACGGCCGATGCCCAGCCCGTGCAGGACGCCGGCAAACCGTCCTGTTTGTTCCGCCAGCTCTGCGTACGTCAAGGAACGGGCGCTGCCGTCGGCGCGGATGAAACGCAGGGCTTCGTGGCCTGCCCGTTCGCCGGCGGCGTGACGGTCCACGGCCTCGTAGGCAATGTTGACGCCGCCGCCGGGCATTCCGGACAGTTGGCGCCGCGCCTCATCCCAGGAAAACGAGGCGCGGCTCGCATCGTAGTCCACCATGTTCGGACGGATGGCCAGGCCGCGGATGTCCTTGGGGATTGCGGGCCAGCGGGTGGATGGAGCGGTTCCGGCCGTCATGATTCAATCGGACTCCTCGCCGGGGAGCATGCATAGAGTAGAAAGTCCCGTGGCCTTTCCCGGTCCGTTCTCCCGCCCGTTCCCCTGCGGCGGCAGGGACGACGTCACAAACTGCGGAGCCACTAAACTGGACCCCATGACTGCTCTGCTTGACGCTGCTGCCGCCCGTGCCCGCCTGCTTGAACTCATCAAGGAACTCGCCGTGGTGCGCGGCAAAGTGATCCTGTCCAGCGGAGCCGAGGCCGACTACTACATCGACCTCCGCCGCATTACGTTGCACCACGAGGCATCCAAGCTGGTGGGCCAGGTCATGCTCTCTCTGATTGACGACGCCGGCATCGACTTTGAGTGCGCCGGCGGACTCACCATGGGTGCCGACCCCGTGGGCACCGCCGTGATGCACGCCGCCGGGGACGCCGGCCGGACGGTGGACGCCTTCGTTGTCCGGAAGGCGCAGAAGTCCTACGGCATGGGCCGCCAGGTGGAAGGTCCCTCGGTGGAGGGCCGCAAGGTACTGGTGCTAGAGGACACGTCCACCACCGGCGGTTCCGCACTCACCGCCGTCGAGGGTGTCCGCAAGGCCGGCGGCAACGTTGTGGCCGTCGCCGTCATCGTGGACCGTGACACCGGCGCCAAGGAAAAGATCGAAGCCGAAACCGGCGTTCCGTATTTGTTCGCCTTCGGCAAGGACGAGCTCGGCCTGAGCTAGCTGGCAGGTGCCCGCCGCCGCTGCCGGCGGGCACGATTCAGCCTGAAGCTCATTCCGCTTGGCTGGCTGCGAGGCGTGACCCTACAATTTGTGTAGCTCAAATTCAAGTCACGCTCCTGGAGAGAACGCGCCATGCCTCCGTTGAACCCAGCCCCCACCACCGTCGACCAGATCCAGAACCTCATTCTGGAGAGCGCCGATTTCGAGGACTTCCTCAACGAACTGGCGCGCTTTTCCGCGCACCAGATGGCGGGCGACGGCGACGACGCACTCTGCGGCATCACCCTGCTCCGGGACCGCAAGGCCGCCACCATCGGCTGGAGCAGCGATTCGGCGCGCGAGGTGGACGAGATCCAGTACAGGCTGTCGCAGGGACCCTGCCTGACCGCCGCGCAGGAGGAACGGGAGGTCCATGTCCCGGACCTCTTCGAAGAGGACCGCTGGGGTCCCGACTACGCCAACGCTGTCGCTTCCCACGGGTTGCGTTCGGTGCTGTCGCTTCCCTTCAGCCTGCAGGGGGAAGCCAAGGCAGCGCTGAACCTCTACTCGGATGTCCCGCGCAAGTTTGACGACAAAGCGGCGGCCCGCGCCAGGGAGTACACCCGGGAGATTTCCCAGGCGCTCCGCCTGGCCGTCAGGTTTTCGTTGCACACGGACAGTGCCACCAACCTGCGCGCAACTCTGGAATCCCGGACCACCATCGACATTGCCATAGGCATCGTGATGGCGCAGAACCGCTGCAGCCAGGAGGCGGCCGTGCAGATCCTGACCGACGCGTCCAGCAACAGCAACGTCAAGCTGCGTGACATCGCCAAGTCGCTGGTGGATTCGGTTGGCGGGGCGGGCACCCGGACGCACTTCGAGGAGCCGGGGCAGGGCCAGGACCGCGGCCAGGACCGCGCTGAAGGCCGAAGCCGGAACCGCCGGGAAGGCCGAAGCCAGGCCGGATAACGGTATATCGGGTAAACAGTGGGCAAACCGCAGGCCCTGTTGCCTCACGTCAATGCCTCCGGGAACGTTGATTCGTTGCCTCAGATGAAAACCTCCGGCTGCCGTACTGGTTCCACTGCGTGTTTACGGCGGGTTTGGCGGGTGCGGGCTGTTTGGCGGTGGCGATGGTTTCGAGCCGGCCGGTGAGGGCAAGAATCTGTCGTGAGAGGGCGGCCGGTCGGATCTTCTTGTAGCAGGCGTTCATTCGGATCACGGGCATCCGTGCGAGGGCCGGGTCGGCTGCGGCGCGACGGTGCGGGGTCGCGGCCCGGTCATGGGTTTTGCTCACTTTGGCTCCGTGGCGGACCTTGGCGATGAGTTTTTGCTGGGGCAGCAGGTAGTTGGTGAAGATGCGGTCCAGCTCCCAGATCTCGTTGAGCAGCTCCAGCTCCGCAGCGGTGTCATAGCGAAGGTAGCCGACCAGCTCACGTACCCGGGACCAGTTCTTCTGCTCCACGTAGGCGCCGTCGTTCTTGTTGCCCGGACGGGACCGGGTGAAGGTGATGCGGTGCTGGATGCAGAACTCGAAGAGCTCGTTGTTGATGAACTCACTGCCGTTATCCGAGTCGATGCCGATGACGGGAAACGGGAAGACCGCCAGGACGTGCTGCAGGGCCGCAAAGACGTGCTTCTGAGCCTTGTTCGGCACGGACCGGTTCACGGTCCAGCCGGTCGCGATATCCGTGACCGTGAGTGTGAAGCAGAACTGGCCGGAACTGTTGGACCCGTCGTGGCCGACCAGATCGATCTCCACGAAACCCGGCGCCGCGTCGTCCCACTGGGCCCAGGTGCGAACCGGGATCTGGGACTTCAGCAGCGATCCGGGCTTGGTATGGGAGCGGCCATGCGGCAGGAGCTTCGCCCGCTGGCCCGTCAGCCGACGGTCGATGGTCGCGGCGCTCATGCGGGCGAGCAGCGCTGCCTGCCCGTCGGTGATGTCCAGGGCCTTCTCGGCCCGCAGCATCGGCACGAGATCCGGCAGCATCGGAGCCAGCAGCTTGCCCGCCGGGGCCCGCAGCACCGCCCAGCACAGCACGAGTCCGTCCTGCAGATCAGCCCCATAAACCGGTGCACGACCCGGCCTGACAGGCCGTGGCCGCGGCGGATCGAGCGCATGCCGTAACACCGCCCGGGCATGATCCCGGTGCCAGCCGGTCAGCTCGACCAGCTCATCCAGGATCCGCCCCTTCCTGGCCCGGTCGCCGGCCCGGTAGGACTCGGCCAGGTGCTTCGTGACAGCCTTGCGCTCACCCATCGTCAATCCCATCCCTCAAGGATGTCCGCGGCCAGACTCACCGGACCTTTTCCCATGAGGCAACGTCTCCGGCCATGCGGAGGTTTTTTATGAGTCAACTCGCAGGCTTGTGGCGCCGCCCCCCCGGAGGATACGCTGTCCAAGGTTGAGCCGTCGGCCATAGACACCCTTTTTTGGAGTACCTATGGACCGCAAACTTCATGCCCTCGTTAAGCTGGACGTCGCCGCCGATGTTGTTCGGATCGACATCCGGGGCAGCCTCAACCAGGATTCCCGACCCGCCTTGGTGCACGTCATCCGCCGTATCCGCCGCATGGGCATCACCGCCCACATCCGCGTGGATCTCTCCCGGGCCGCATTCGTGGAGTCGCCCGCCCTGGTGGGGCTGCGCAACGACCTCAACGCGATCGACGGCGGCGCCGCCGACGCCGGCATTTCGGCTGGATCCGGCGTTTCGCTCGAATTTATGCCGCGGCCGGTCGCCCCGGCCGCTGACGGTGAAGCGGGCGTGAAGACCGTGGAAATCACCGGGGAATTCGCGGCCTCCATCGACCCTTCGGGATGCGGACCCCTGGCCCAGTACTCCGACGACGAACTCCTCGCGGCCAGCGACTGCGTCTTCGGACTGCTGGACGATCCCGCCGCGATCGCCGGCTCAGAACTGCTGGGGCAGTACGACGCGATCGGGAGGGAACTTACCCGGCGGGAGAGTGCCAAGGCCACCCGGGCGGATTCCACGGACGCCCTGCCGGCAGTTCCGGCCGAGCCCGTGATCTAGCAGGTTTCGCGGGTTTCATATCCGGCTTCGGCTGTGGCTACGGTAGAGGTGTGCCGCAGGTCCAGGAGCCACCACAGCCTGAGGGCGGCCCCGGATCAGCCGAGGGCCGCCTCCTCAAGCATGCCGCCGAGCTCAAGAGATTTTCCCGGCGCAATTTCCTGATCGGGGCCGGCGCGGCCTCCCTGCTGGCCACCGACATGTTCTTCACCCGGCACGTCCAGCAGGAGCGCCGCACCAATAAGATCCTGACCCTCAGCGACGACTTCGCGGAGAGCTACTACCCGAACGCCAGCTGGATCCTGTTTCCCGGCTACAAGACCAGCTGGGAGGAGGCGCAGTGGATTCTCAACTCCCTGCGCGGTGCCCTGAACCAGCGCGGCCAGCTGGCCGCCGTCGGCTATTCCAACGAGGGGCTGGATATCGACCAGATCGTGATTTCGGTGATTGAACACGTCCGGGCGAAGCAGCTGACCAGTCTCTATTTCTACGGCCACAGCTTCGGCGGCATGGTGGCAACCCAGGTGGCCGCCCGCCTGCGCGAACTCCATGGCGTGGAAGTGGAATTCATCCTGCTGGACTCCAGCCCCTACAGCAAGTTCGATGTCCTGGACCAGAGCTGGTTCGAAGGCGTGGTGGTGCTTTACGAGGGAGGGTTCCGGGTTCCCACCGTGCTGCGCGGGGGGTACGAGCTCGGCGAGCGCATCGCGCACAAGGACGAACGGTCCTGGCGCCAGGTGGTTGACCAGAGCATGGAGCAGTTGTCCCCGATCGCCCCGTCCAGCGTCCTGATCCAGTCCGAGTCCGCCTACATCTATCACTTTGACGCCACCCGGTTCGCCGGCAAGCTGGGCGGCACACGGATGGCCTTCATCGGCAACCCCCGCGACGGCACCGTGAACTACCGGACCGCCCGGGAGTCGTGGGCGCAGACGTTTGAAGCCAACATGGTGTCCAACGACCGCCGGACCGATGACGCCCTGCCGGCGCACGCCAGCCCGCAGTGGAACCCGTTCGTCTACCGGCCCATCCTGCAGGACCTGCAGGACGAGATTTTCCCGTTGCCTTCCGGCGGACCCAGGATGACCGTCTACTGAGCCTGCTGCCTGCGCCCCGGTCCGCGGCCCGCGCCCGATCCTGCGCTAGATCTGGCTCTTGAGGTCAGCCACCGAGTTCAGGATCTGGTTGGGGCGGAAGGGGTAGGCCGCGATGTCGTCCTTGTGCGTGATCCCGCTGAGGACCAGCACCGTGTGCAGTCCCGCTTCCATGCCGGCGATGATGTCAGTATCCATCCGGTCGCCGATCATGGCGGTGGTCTCGGAGTGGGCATCGATCTGGTTCATGGCCGAGCGGAACATCATGGGGTTCGGCTTGCCCACAATATAGGGCTCCCGGCCAGTGGCCTTGGTGATCAGGGCCGCGATGGCTCCGGTGGCGGGCATGGGGCCGTCCTTCGACGGGCCGGTCGCATCCGGGTTGGTGGCAATGAACCGGGCACCGGCAAGGATCAGCCGGATGGCCATGGTGATGGCCTCAAAGGAGTAGGTGCGCGTTTCGCCAAGCACCACAAAGTCCGGGTTCTGGTCGGTGAGGATGAAGCCGGCCTCATGCAGCGCCGTCGTGAGTCCCGCCTCGCCGATGGTGTAGGCCCGGTTGCCGGATTCGGAACCGCGGACCTGGTCTTTCAGGAACTGTGCAGTGGCCAGGGCCGAGGTCCAGATGTTCTCCTCCGGGATTTCCAGGCCAGAGCTCTTCAGGCGCGCGGCGAGGTCGCGGGGCGTGAAGATGGAGTTGTTCGTGAGTACCAGGAAGCGCTTGGAGGTGTCCACCCAGCGCTGGATCAGTTCTGCTGCGCCGGGGATCGGCTGGTTTTCGTGGACCAGGACGCCGTCCATGTCGGTCAGCCAGCACTCGATCTCCTGGCCGCTTCGGTAAACCGCTGCCGATGAACGTACTTCGTCTGATTTTGCCATGTGATCCTCCAACGCTGATGGGCCGGTTCCGGGTCCCAGTCTGTCATTTATCGGGCGACGGAACATCCGGGGACCGAAGAATGACGGACTCGGCCGCGGCGTTCCCGGGCTGTCCCCTTCCGTTAGGCTCGTAGCTGGCGCCATCGTGCCAGCGGCCGTGGATCGGGGGATATCTGCGGCGGTTTGTTGTGCCGGCATGGGCCGGCAGGTCCCCGCCGCCGGACATCACCTGGCATCCGGGAACCACAGGATGCCTGCAAGCACCTGAAAGGGCCCCCCATGAGCAACAACCACGGCGCACCGCCGCCGCCCCGCTTCCAGCAGCCCTACCCCACGCAGGGTTTCCCGCCGGAGCCGCCGCCGCAGCAACCGCAGCCGCAGCCGCCGCGCAACAACAAGAACCTGGTCATTGTGCTGGGTGCCGTCGCCGCTGCCGTGGTCATTGCCTTGGTGGCCGTGTTCGTCTGGGTCATTCCGGCGTTCAGCAAACCGCAGGCAGGGGAGAACCCCGCACCGGTGGCGCCCTCGGAAGTTGCATCGGAAACGGCGGGGGAGAGCGCAGCCCCCGAGGCGTCCGCCACACCGTCGGAGGATGCAGGCTCGGACGACATGCCGGCCGGGGCCTTCCCGCTTCCGCAGGGGTGGGATGAACTGCAGGGCCCGGACAACATCCCGGCCGCCGACGACCCGCTTTTCAAGCGCTTTGTCACCGGGGAATCCTCCTTCACCTACCTGGGGTCGTGGAGTAGCGACGACACCTTCGGGATCACCACGGACCCGGTCACCGGCGCCCCCATGCAGCAGGTTGCCAAGGGCACGGAGGAACGTGACGGTGACGGCATCTCCACGGCCTTTGCCTTCTTCGCCGAGGCAGAGGAAGGCAAGTACGGCAAGGAGCCCGCAAAGGTCCAGGCCGCCATCAAGGACATCGAGGCAAAGCTCAAGGCCATCCCCGCCGCCGAACTGCCGCAGCACCTTGTGGGCCATAAATGTGCCAGCGATTTTGAGTCGTCGACGCCGGAAATCCGGGAGTTCCGCCGCGCGGCCGCCGTGGTGGTCCGCTTCACCTGCACCAACGCCGGGGGCGACGCCATCCGGGCCGTCAACCTGTTTACCGTGACCCCATGGGGCACGCCGCAGATGATGGGCGTCAGCGGACACGAGGGCTACTGGAGCGCCAACCCGGAGTTGCTGGAGAAAATCGGCAACTCCTACCGCGCCAACCGCTGGAAACTCGACGGCTGAGCCGCGGCTAAAGTTGAAGCGTGACTGACCCCGAGACCCCAGCCCTGCCCGTCCTCCCTCACGGTTCCCCCACGGGGGAAGACGCGGAACCAAAGGCGGAGGTCGGCGTCGGACCCTGGGAAGGCGAGCTTCCCGAAGGCGAGCACTGGGACCCGGACCTCCTGGCTGACGGGGACCGCCGCAACGTGGTGGACAAGTACCGCTACTGGAAGCACGAGGCCATCGTGGCGGACCTCGATTCGAAGCGCCACGAGTTCCACATCGCGATCGAAAACTGGCAGCACGACCTCAACATCGGCACCGTGGTGCGCACCGCCAACGCGTTCCTCGCCAAGGAAGTCCACATCATCGGTCGACGCCGGTGGAACCGCCGCGGGGCCATGGTCACGGACCGCTACCAGCACGTCCGCCACCACCCCACAGTGGAGGATTTCGTGGCGTGGGCGCAGGGGGAGGGGCTGGCGATCATCGGGATCGATATCTTCCCCGATTCCGTGCCGCTGGAAACCTACGACCTCCCGAAGAACTGCGTCCTGGTGTTCGGCCAGGAAGGTCCGGGCCTGACACCCGAGGTCCACGAGGCGGCCAAGGACACCCTGTCGATCGAGCAGTTCGGCTCCACCCGGTCCATCAACGCGGCGTCCGCGGCGGCCATCGCCATGCATGCGTGGATCCGGCGCCACGTGTTCAGCCAGCACGTCTAGCCCCCGCCGAGATGGCATTTCGCGGCAGTGTTTGCGCCCAACACTGCCGCGAAATGCCATCTCGGTGCCGCGCGGGGCGGCTGCCTGTGGATAACCCTCCGCGGCAGCCCCGGATCGTGAAGAATTCGGAGATGCACAGGGCCCCGCTTCCCGAACACCTGACCACCGGATCGTTCTCGCTTCGCATGTCTGACAAGGCCGGCGTCAGCAGGACGCGAACGGAGGCCAAAGACCTGGCCACAGTTTCCCGGGGCATCCGCGTCCACCTCGGATCTGAGGCCACAGGCGGCGCGGCACTGCGGGCCTACACGGAACTGGATGATTCGTCAGCCCTGACTCATGTGTCCGCCGCCCGGGTCTGGCGTGCTGCCCTGGCTTGGAGGCTGGAGGAGGACTGGCGGGTCCACGTGTCCCGTCGTCCCGGGTTCAGCATGCCCCGCCGGGTCAACGTGGTGGGGCACCTGTTGACCTTCCTTCCCGGCGAGCTTGTGGAGTACGACGGCGTGCGGCTCACCTCGCCTGCCCGGACCTGGTTGGACTTGGCTTCCATGGCCGGCGTGGATGAACTGGTTGTCGCGGGGGATTCCCTGGTCTGCTCCCATGGCTTGGAGTTCCCTGCGCCCCGCGAACCCCTCTGCACGGTGGCGGAGCTGCGCACCATGGTTGCGGGCCATCCCGGGATCAGGGGAATCCGTGCTGCCAGGACGGCATTGGAGCTGATCCGGGTCGGGGCCGATTCGCAGCCCGAAACCGTGATGCGGCTTGCCCTGGTCAGGGCCGGGCTGCCCGAGCCGGAACTGAACCACGTGGTGTGGGGCGTGCACGGCGCCCCGGTGCTGTGGCCCGATGCGGCCTACGTGGAGTGGCGAATCTCGATCCAGTACGACGGTGCCGGCCACGGCGGCGCGGAGCAGTACCGGCGGGACATTCGCCGCGAATCCCTGACGCGCGAGCAGGGCTGGCTGGAGGTGCGCGTGTCCAGAGACGACCTTACGGGCGGGGTCCCCGCCGTCGTGCGTAAAGTCCGGGCGGCGCTGGAAAGCCGCGGCTGGCGCCCGAGATGACAGATCGCGGCAGTCGCAGGGTCTGAAACTGCCGCGAAGTGCCACTTCGGCGCAGCGCGTGCAGGCAAAGTGTTACCCGGCCAGTGACCCGAAACCCTGCCCCCGCGCAGAAATGGCTAGGATGGGTGCTAGCCGACGAGGTTCACTCCAGGGTCAACACAACCCGTAGACGAAATTCACTTTAGGAGTCAGCATGCCCATTGCAACCCCAGAGATCTACTCCGAGATGATCGACCGCGCAAAGGCGGGCGGCTTCGCTTTCCCCGCCGTCAACGTCACGTCCTCGCAGACGCTGAACGCGGCCCTGCGTGGTTTCGCCGAAGCCGAGTCGGACGGCATCGTCCAGGTTTCCACCGGCGGTGCGGCCTACTGGTCCGGCGCCTCCACCAAGGACATGGTTGCCGGTTCCCTGGGCTTCGCGGCGTTCGCCCGTGAAGTGGCCAAGAACTACGGCGTCAACATCGCGCTGCACACCGACCACTGCCCCAAGGACAAGCTGGACGGCTTTGTCCTGCCCCTGCTGGCAGCTTCCGAGGCCGAGGTCAAGGCCGGACGCAACCCGATCTTCAACTCGCACATGTGGGACGGCTCCGCCGAGACCCTGCAGGAAAACCTGCGCATCGCCCGCGAACTGCTGGAGCGCACCGCTGCCGCCAAAATGATCCTCGAGGTCGAAATCGGCACGGTCGGCGGCGAGGAAGACGGCGTCGAGAACGAGATCAACGAGAAGCTCTACACCACCGTCGAAGACGCCCTGGCCACCATCGATGCCCTCGGCTCCGGCGAGAACGGCCGCTACATCACGGCCCTGACCTTCGGCAACGTGCACGGCGTGTACAAGCCCGGCGGCGTGAAGCTGCGCCCGGAGATCCTCAAGGACATCCAGGCCCAGGTCGGTGCGAAGATCGGCAAGGACAGCCCGTTCGACCTCGTGTTCCACGGCGGCTCCGGCTCCTCGGACCAGGAAATCGCTGACGCCGTTTCCTACGGCACCATCAAGATGAACATCGACACGGACACCCAGTACGCCTACACGCGTCCCGTGGCAGACCACATGTTCAAGAACTACGACGGCGTGCTGAAGGTCGACGGCGAGGTCGGCAACAAGAAGACCTACGACCCGCGCGTGTGGGGTGCTTCCGCTGAAGCCGGGCTGGCAGCCCGCGTGGTTGAGGCAACCAAGCAGCTCGGCTCGGCCGGAAAGACGTTCTAATCATGTCTGACGAGTTCCGCAGGAACCTGATGGGTCCGGAGCCCACGCTCCTGCCCGCGGAGCCCGAGATCTACCAGCACCTGGCGCTCGGCCAGGAGGCTGTGGATCTCGTGGCGAAGCACCCCACGTCCTCGCTCCTGTGGGCCATCCTGGCCGAGGAAGCATGGAACGAGGGCAGGACCATCGAGTCCTACGCCTACGCCCGTGTGGGCTACCACCGCGGCCTGGATTCGCTGCGGCGCAACGGCTGGCGCGGCGTGGGACCCATCCCGTGGGAACACGAGCCCAACCGCGGCTTCCTCCGCGCCCTGTACGCCCTGGGCCGTGCGTCCTCGGCCATCGGCGAGGCGGAGGAACCGGAGCGCGTTGAGAAGTTCCTCAATGACTCCGATCCCACGGCCAAGGCGGCCATCGAGGGTGAAAACCTCAACTGAGTTAACGACGGCGGCTCCCCACCTGCGAAGGGGGGGAGCCGCCGTCGTATGTTCCGGTGGTTGCTAGTTCGCCTTAGTGAGGCCGGTGCGGGCCATGGCGTCAGCGTAGGCAACGTGCATTTCGTCGAGGTACTGCTGCTGGCGGGCGGGAGTACCGGCGAACGCGCGGCCGCTGAGCGAGCGGACCTTGTAGGTCTTCAGGCCGCGGCGCCACAGCAGCGGCACCTCGGTCTTCAGGAGCAGCTGGGCCAGGCGGTTGGCCTCGGTGCCGTGGGCCACGATCACGGAGGCGCGGGGCACCAGCGCGAGGAACTTCAGCAGCGGTTTGAGGCCTGCCGAGATCTGGTCCGGGGTGAACTTGCCGTTGGGCTCGCCGGGGATGTGCCACGGGTGGACGTTCCAGGGCATCACGAATTCGGGCCGGAGGCCCAGCTTCCACTGCACGCCGAGCATGCGGGTGGCGGCCTCACTGTCGCCGGCGGTGATGAAACCGGATTCATCGGCGGTGCCGATGTTGGAATACAGGCTGATGATGCGGCACTCGTCGACGTCGTGCATGGGGTCCACGTAGGGGACCACAGTGTCCGGCTTAAGGCTCTGGAAGGTGTCGCACAGCTCGTTGACAGCTGCGACGTTGGGTTCGTAACGGCGGCTCAGAAGCTGCTCGCGGAAAGATTCAGTAGCCAGGGCTGTCATGTATTGCTGTGTCTCCTGCGGGGATCGGTGACGCTGCCACACCGAAAGCAGGCATGCCAATTACCGGGCACGCCAGATACGGAGTGGTTTGAAAATGTGGTGAGTGGACCGATTCCTGATCGATCTTTACCAGTCTATCAAGCTCCGCGAAACGAAACGCCGGGCCGGGGCCGCCGTCGGCGGCAGGGAGTTGACCGACCCAGAGGCATTCAGCTTTTGTCGAGTTGATTGACAGTATCCGTTGAGCTTGGTTGGCTGTTGTCACGGACCGCGATGGGGGACATGGCGGCCGGCCGCATCAACGCACTCGAAAGAGGTTTCGCCCGTGAGAAAAAACCTGTCAACTTTCAGGACCCTGGCCGTTACCGGCGCCCTGGCTCTGGCCGTGGTGGCGGCGCCTGTCCCGCTGGCCAATGCCGTTGGCGAAGGCCCCAACTATGACGGCAACGGCCAGGTCACCACTTCGAAGCTGGCCACGTACGACGAAATGGTCTCCTTCCTCAAAGACCAGGACGCCCGCCAGTCCGCCATGGAGCTGGAAGTCATCGGCCAGACGGTCAAGGGCCGGGACATCCACCTGGTGAAGTACATTTCGGACCCGGCCAAGCCCACCATCCTTTACCTCACTCAGCAGCACGGCAACGAGCAGCTCACCACCGAAGGTGCCTTGGAATTCGTGCGGCATCTGGGCACGGCCAAGTCAGGGGAGATTCTTGACGGCGTGAACATCCTGATCGTCCCCATGCTTAACGCGGACGGTGCCATGGGAGACGTGAACTTCCCGCTGGACGACTACCAGGCCAAGGGCGACCGCAACCTCACCCGCTACAACGCCGAGGGGGTGGACCTGAACCGCGACCACGTAGCCAAGGTCCAGCCCGAGACCCGGGCGCTTCATGAGAATGTGATGCGCAAGTACGGGATCGACTACATGATCGACCTGCACCACCAGGGGACCCGCAGCGAACGCGACGGGGAGCTGGTGTCCGGCTCCATCCTGTACCCCACCACCCCCAACGCCGATCCGGCCGTCGTCGAGAAGTCCAAGCAGCTGGGGGCCGTGGTGTTCGACAATGTGGACTCCACGGGCTGGGGCCACCTCGGCAAGTACGTGGGCGGCAGCGCCGAGACCATCAGCCGCAACGGCATCGCCGTGGAGTACGGGATAGCCACCCTGCTCTTTGAAATGCGGGGCATGTCGGACCATTACCTGGACGGCTACGCCCTCGGCCTTCGCAGCAACGGCTACCTGATCAAGCAGACGGTGACCACGCTGACGTCCACTGCGGCTGCCATCGCTGACGGTTCAATCGCCGACGCCGACACCTCCTTCTGGGACACCCTCGACACCCAGACCTCCCGCCCGGGCGAGGAAGCCGACGACGAGTAGGGGCGCCTGCGTCAGGCCGCCGCGGTCCTTTACTTCGTGCGAAGGGCCGCGGCGGGCCATCAACTGGGCAAAGTCTGTCATCGGCTAAACTTGGGTGGTAAGAGCCCCGGAACTCTTGCGTCGCTGCGCTGCCCCGCGGACCAGCGAAGGCCGGTACGTTCGGGGCATTCTCATGAACGGCGCTGTCCCCTGGCGGGTCACCTTGGTGAACCGGCTGCGGTCCGGCCCGAACGAATGGGGGAGGATCCCATGCCAGCAATCGTGATCGTCGGAGCCCAGTGGGGCGACGAAGGCAAAGGTAAAGCCACTGACCTGCTTGGCGGCCGCGTGGACTACGTGGTCAAGCCGAACGGCGGCAACAACGCCGGGCACACCGTCGTCGTAGGCGGTGAGAAGTATGAGCTCAAGCTCCTTCCGGCCGGCATCCTGAGCCCGAACGCTGTTCCAATCATCGGTAACGGCTGCGTGGTGAACCTCGAAGCCCTGTTCCAGGAGATCGACGGCCTCGAAGCCCGCGGCGCGGACACCTCCAAGCTCCGTGTTTCCGCCAACGCCCACCTCGTGGCGCCCTACCACCAGGTGCTGGACAAGGTCACCGAGCGGTTCCTGGGCAGCCGCGCCATCGGCACCACGGGCCGCGGCATCGGCCCGGCCTACATGGACAAGGTGGCCCGCCTCGGCATCCGCGTCCAGGACGTCTTTGACGAGTCCATCCTCCGCCAGAAGGTTGAGGGCTCGCTGCGCCAGAAGAACGAACTCCTCGTCAAGGTGTACAACCGCCGCGACATCGAGGTGGAGGAGATCGTCAGCTACTTCCTGTCGTTCGCCGAACGCCTGCGCCCGCTGGTCATCGACAGCACCTTCGTGCTGAACAAGGCGCTGGACGAGGGCAAGGTGGTCCTCATGGAGGGCGGCCAGGCAACGTTCCTCGACGTCGACCACGGCACCTACCCGTTTGTGACGTCCTCGAACCCGACCGCCGGGGGCGCCTCGGTGGGCTCCGGCATCGGCCCCACCCGCATCTCGCGCTCCATCGGCATCATCAAGGCGTACACCACGCGTGTTGGCGCCGGGCCGTTCCCCACGGAACTGTTCGATGAGATGGGCATGTACCTGCAGAAGACCGGCGGCGAGTTCGGCGTCAACACCGGCCGTCCGCGCCGCTGCGGCTGGTACGACGCCGTGCTGGCACGCCACGCCTCCCGCGTCAACGGCTTCACGGACTACTTCGTCACCAAGCTGGATGTGCTGACCGGCATCGAACAGATCCCGGTCTGCGTGGCCTACGACGTGGACGGCGTCCGGCACGACGAAATGCCCATGACCCAGACCGAGTTCCACCACGCCAAGCCCATCTTCGAGTACTTCGAGGGCTGGACCGAGGACATCACCGGTGCTCGCACCCTGGAAGACCTCCCGGAGAACGCACGCAACTACGTGCTTGCCCTGGAGAAGCTGTCCGGCACGCGTTTCTCGGCGATCGGCGTCGGTCCGGACCGCGACCAGACGATCGTGGTCAACGACCTGATCCTGGACTGAAACTGACTGACGCTCATTGACGTCCGACGGCGGCGGGTCACCTGGAAAGGTGGCCCGCCGCCGTCGTCGTTAAGGGATATTGCCGGCTAGCCGGCGGACTGCTTGTTTCGGGTTTGCAGCAGGTGCTGCTGCAGTTTCGCCTCGGCATCCCGCCGCCTGCGGGCCTGCTCGCGCATGGCCCGGGTCGCGGCGGAACCCTGGGGATTGATCAGTCCGGTCACATGTTTGGGGGTCGCTGCCGGACCGGCGGCAGGGACGGCCATCACTTCCTCGCTCATGCGGGTATCCTGACACCCCTTGACGCTGCGCGTAACCCCCGGCACCGGAGCGTTACAGGATCGGGACCTGCAGGGCCGCCACGGGACTGGTACGTAGTGGCACTCCTGATACAGGTGGTAGCGGGTGTTATTCAGGTACCGCCCACTCGTGACCGGCCGTTCCCCGCTACCTATGTTGGAGTTACCGGCACCTCGCCTGGAGTGGGGCTCCCACAGGGGAGTCCTCGACGCGCTAACGGGAGGGATGGACATCATGGTTCTCAGCTTGAAGTCACAAAAGAACAAGTCCGGTCCCGGGTCAGGGCCGGCGGACCGGACCGAAGCGCCGGATCAGGGACCGCGCCGATACCGGGCGCGGATCAATCGGGAACCGGTCCTTGACCGGATGCGCGTGCAGGAGCTTGCCGGGGGCGTCCACTCCCAGAGCCGGCTCCTTGAATTCCTGGACGTGTTCCTGGTCCTGCTCCCGTCCAGGGTCAAGAACGTGGTTTCCGCGCTGGACAGCGGGGACGTCGAGGCTGCAAGTGCCGCAGCCCAAAGCCTGGCATCGTCGGCTGCAATGGCGGGGGCCTCCCGGCTCGAGCTGGTTGCCTGGCTCGTGGACAACGATCTCCGGATGGACCGGATGGACCGGGCGCGCGAGACGGCCCGGCGCCTTGGCCCGGACGCCGACGAGCTGGCATCAGCCCTGTCCCGCCTGCTGACGGGTTGCTGAGGGGCTGCTCACGGGCCTCCTGGCGACCGGCATTGGCTGGCCCTCCAGCGGTTTCCGCACCCCTGAATAGGGCCCCGGAACGGCGCCAAAAACTTTTTTGAAAGTTTTTTGGATTCCGCGTAACCCTCAGCAGTGCCGTGGCGATTACCACTATGAAAGCGCCGGGTACGAAGTTGTCCCCCATCAGGTTCGAACCTGGCGCTTGACTGCAAAAAGAGAGCCGGGCTGGAACTGTCCCCCATCATGTTCCAGCCCGGCCCTTTTTTGTCCGAAGCCGGTTCAGCAGACAGCCGGCTCAGGAGTGCGCGGTCTCCGATGATGTTTCCCTGTGGTTACCAAGGGTAAAGTTATGGAGCGGGTTCCACCCAGCCGCCACATGATGGCCATACAATGATGTAGCCATCCCCCTTGAACGAAAGCCACACGTCCGTGACCGAAGCACTGACCGACGATGCATTGCGGGCCCTCAAAGGCCGCGATGGTGAGTTGTTCAATCTGGTCTATCGGAGCTATGCGTCGCAGGTGCTGGGATACCTGACCGCCCGCGGCGTCGAGGACCCGGAGGCCACCATGCAGGATGTCTTCCTGGCGGTGCTGCCCCGGATAGACACCATCAGCGGCGGCGCCAGCGGACTGCGCACCTTTCTGTTCTCGGTGGCCCACGCACGGATGGTGGACGATCACCGAAGGCAAAGCCGGACGCCGCCGAAACAACCTTTCGAACCGGAGTTTGACCGGAGGGAATCCGCCTCGGCGGAAGCCGCGGCCATGTTGTTGGTGGCGCCGGGGGAAGTGCTGGCACTGCTGGACGTCCTGGGCGAGGATCAAAAGGAGGTCCTGACCCTTCGGATCATTGCAGATCTCACCGTGGAGCAGGTGGCCGAAATTATGGGGAAGAGCGCCGGGGCCGTCAAACAGCTTCAGCGACGTGCTTTGGACAGACTCCGTGAACATTCGGCCGTAAAGGACTACGTAGCGCCATGACAACCAGGGATGACTGTTCTGGTGGAACCGTTGACCGGCTTCTGATCGACGCCGGCCACACGGACGTGCCCGAGCTCAGGGCCGCGCTCCTGTCCATAGCATCGCTGGCGCAAATGCAGGTTCCTGCTCCCGGCCCTGAACTGGCGGCCATGCTGGCCGGGCCGCAGGACGAACTGACCAGGAAGCGTTGGCTGCGCCAGTACCGTCCGGCAATCGTGGGACTGGCCGTCCTTGCCGGCATGGGCCTCGGGGTCAGCGGCGTCGCCGCCACCGGCCAGGTATCGGAGGGCGGCCCGGGGCTGTGGTCCATCCAGGAGCTGACCACGGACTGGACGCCGGGCTGGACGCTTCCGCTTGCGCCCGCAGGTTCGGACCCGGACGGACGGTTGGCATGGGTCTCACCACTCTTCCTGCAGCTCGATGAGGCTCTTCCTTCAGCCGAGGACCTGGCTGCCGGTCCGGATACCCTCCCGGCCGGTCCGGGTAACGCCAACGGCCAGGCAGCGGCGACGGGAGCGGACGGTCAGCTACTTCCGCCGGCCAAGGGACCTGACTGGGCACCCGGGGCCGCTTCAGGCAACGGCAAAGCGGGCAGGCCGGATGCTGAAATTTCCGGTGCAGGCAGGGCCGAATCCGCACCGGAGGAGCTATCAGGACCGGACTCCCGGGACCAGCCCGGCGAGCACTCTGACCAGGCCAGCCAGTCGCCGGAGGAAAACAGCACCGAGGACCGGGGACAGAAGAACCGGAAGACGGACGAATCCGGCGAGGGGCTGCTCGACTCCGCTGTGGATTCCGTGGTCGAACCCGTCAGCAGCTGGCTAAGGAAGTTCCGGCCGTAGCCCGGGCCGCCCTCATTCTGCGATCTTGCGCGAACGGACACTTGACGCCCCGGCCGGGGCCCCAAGTGTCCGTTCGCGCTTAGATCACGCTTTGGTCAGGCCAGGACCTGCCGCTTTGAGGAAATAACTCCTGTGTCGAAGCCGGCAAGGTGGAGGCCGCCGTGGAAGCGTGCGTGCTCGATCTTGACGCAGCGGTCCATCACGACGTCGAGCCCGGCGGCTTCGGCCTCTTTGGCCACGTCCTCGTGCCATGAGCCCAGCTGCAGCCAGATGGTCTTGGCACCGGCCGCGACGGCTTCGTCCAGGACGCCCGGGAGGTCGTCGTGTTTGCGGAACACATCCACGATGTCCGGGCTTTCGGGAAGGTCGGCCAGGGAGGCGTAGGTAGGCTGGCCAAGGATCTCCTTAACAACGGGGTTCACGAAGTACACCTTGTACCGGGTGGAGGACTGCAGGTACGTGGCCACGAAGTAGCTGGCCCGCGAGGGTTTATCCGAGGCGCCCACAATGGCAATCGACTTCGCCTGCCGGAGCAGGTTCAGCCGTTCCGGAGCAGAGGGGCCTTCCCAGGTGCGGCCTACCGTGCTCATGCGCGTGCTCCAATCGTGCAGGCGTCTGCAGGTTCTTCGAGGACGACGGCGTCATCCGCCGCCGCGTTCTGCGCTTCGGTGAGCGCCTGGTCCAGGTCCCACAGGATGTCGTCGATGTCCTCCAGGCCCACGGAGATGCGGACCAGGTCTTCCGGAACTCCGGCGGACTCGAGCTGGGCCGGGCTCAGCTGCTGGTGGGTGGTGGAGCCGGGGTGGATCACGAGGGTCCGTGAATCGCCCACGTTGGCCAGGTGCGAGGCCAGCTGGAGCGACTCGATGAACTTCTGGCCGGCGGCGCGGCCGCCCTTCACCCCGAAGGAGAACACGGAACCGGGGCCCAGGGGCAGGTACTTCTGCGCCCGCTCAAAGTGCGGGTGCGAGGGCAGCCCGGAGAAGTTCACGTACGCCACGCGCTCGTCCGCCTCAAGCCATTCGGCCACGGCCTGGGCGTTCCTGAGGTGCTCGTCCAGGCGCTGGGGAAGGGTTTCCACGCCCTGCAAAAGCTGGAACGCGGACTGCGGAGAGAGAGCCGGGCCGATGTCCCGCAACTGCTCGCAGCGGAGCTTGGTCAGGAAGCCGTACTCGCCGAAGTTGCCCCACCAGGAGACGTTGCCGTAGGAGGCCACGGGCTCGGTCATGGTGGGGAACTTGCCGTTGCCCCAGTTGAAGCGGCCGCTTTCGACAATCACGCCGCCGAGGGTGGTGCCGTGTCCGCCCAGGAACTTAGTGGCGGAGTGGATCACAATGTCCGCCCCGTGTTCGATCGGCCGCACGAGGTAGGGCGTGCTCAAGGTGGCGTCCACCACGAGGGGGATGCCGGCGTCGTGCGCCACCTTTGCCAGGGCCGCAAGGTCCTGGACTTCCGACGACGGGTTGGCCACCACCTCAACGAAGATGGCCTTGGTGTTCTCCCGGACCGCAGCGGCGTAGTCCGCGGGATCGGTGCCGGGCACGAACGTGGTGTCAACGCCGAACCGGCGCAGCGTGACGTCCAGCTGGGTGACCGTGCCACCGTACAGCTGGGAGGCCGCCACGATGTGGTCCCCGGCCTGGGTCAGCGCGGCGAACGTGATGAACTCCGCCGCCATGCCCGACGACGTCGCTACAGCGCCGATCCCGCCGTCGAGGGAGGCGATGCGCTCCTCGAATGCCGCCACCGTGGGGTTGCCAATGCGCGAGTAGATGTTGCCGTACTTCTGCAGGGCGAAAAGGTTGGCGGCGTCCTGGGTGTCCTTGAAGACGAAGGACGTGGTCTGGTAGATCGGGACGGCCCGGGCGCCGTGCTCCGCGTCGGGCGTTCCGCCGGCGTGGAGGGCGCGGGTGCGGAAACCGAACTTGCGGTCGGCCATCAGGCGTTCACCAGGCCGGCTGCGGGTGCCGAGGCGACGGGCGTGCCGGAAAGGTCCAGCTCAGTGCCGTTCCTGCGGGCGAGGTCCGCCTCAAGCTCGCGGACAATCGGCAGGATGTCCTGGCCGAACGCCGCCACTTCCTCCTGGAAATGCAGGTAGCCGGTGAGGAACAGGTTCACGCCGATCTTCTTGTATTCGACGATCCGCTCGGCGATCTGCTCCGGGGTGCCGATCAGCTGGGTCTTGAAGCCGTCGTTGTACTGGACCAGGTCTTCGAAGGTCGAGTCCGCCCACATGCCCTTGCCGTCCTTCGTGGACGCTCCGGCTTCCTGCGCGGCGTCGCGGAAGCCCTGGACTGCCGGCTTGTGTGCCTTCTCCACGATTTCGCGGAGGGTGTCGCGGGCTTCCTTTTCGGAATCGCGGGCGATCACGAAGCCGTTCAGGCCGAAGTGCGGCGCCGCGAGGGCGCCGTCGGTGCCGCGGCCGGTGGCCTCAGAAGCTGCCACCACCCCTGCAATGTTTTCCTTGAAGCCCTCAAGGTCCTTGCCGTTGGAGAAGTACCAGTCCGCCACCCGGCCGGCCGTGGCCTGGGCCGCGGTGGAGTTGCCGCCGAAGAAGATCTCCGGGTGCGCGCGGCCCGGAACATCCACCGGCGCCGGGTTCAGCGTGAAGTCGGTGATGTTGTAGTACTTGCCGGACTGGCTGTATTCCTGCTCGGTCCAGAGGCCACGGAGCACCTTGATGAATTCCTCGGTGCGGACGTAGCGTTCGTCGTGCTCGAGCCATTCGAGGCCGAAGTTGGTGAACTCGTTCTTGAGCCAGCCGGAGACGATATTGACGGCGGCGCGGCCGTTGGAGATGTGGTCCGCGGTGATGATGTACTTGGCCAGCACGCCCGGGTGCCACATGCCCGGGTGGACCGCCGAAATGAGCTTCAGCCGCTCGGTGGCCGCCAGCAGCGCCAGGCTGAAGGACGTGGCCTCGTGCTGCTTGTCGGCACCGTAGGAGGCGGCGTAGCGGGTCTGCGTCAGGGCGTACTCGAAGCCGGAGTTCTCGGCGATCCGTGCAAGCTTCTTGTTGTAGTCGAAGTCCCAGCCGGTGCGCTGTTCGATCGTGGAGACCACCAGGCCGCCGGAAACGTTCGGCACCCAGTAGGCGAACTTGAGCGGCTCGGAAAGACGGGCAACGCTGCTGATGTCGTTCATGTTTGTTCCTTTACTTCTGTCCGTTGAGGGAAGTCTGCTTCTGTCCCGTGAGGGAGGCGGCATAGCCGGCCAGGGCATCCTGGATGCCGGCGATCGCCGGTTCGTTCTGGAGCGACGTCGTGTCGCCGAGGGTGGTCCCCTCGAAAAGCTGGGTGAGCAGCCGGCGCATGATCTTGCCGCTGCGGGTCTTCGGCACATCGGGAACCACGACGACGTCGCGCGGCTTGGCGATCGGTCCGATCTCCTTCGCGACGTGGTTCCGCAGGTCCGCGGCCACTTCCGTGGACGCCCCGCCCTTCAGCACCACAAAGGCGACGACGGCGTGGCCGGTCTTCGCATCCGCCACCGGACAGACGCCCGCCTCCACCACGGCCGGGTGGGAGACGAGGGCCGATTCGATTTCGATCGTGGACAGCAGGTGGCCGGACACGTTGAGGGTGTCGTCCACCCGGCCCAGGATCCAGATGTCGCCGTCGTCGTCGTATTTGGCGCCGTCGCCGGCCAGGAACCAGCCCTGTGCGGCATATTTGCGCCAGTACGAATCGAAGTACCGCTGGGGGTTGCCCCAGACGGTGCGGGCGATGGCGGGTCCGGGGGAGTCCACCACAATGAATCCCTGGACGCCCGGCGGCACCGTGCTGCCGGCGTCGTCCACGATCCGGGTGCTGACGCCCGGCAGTGGGCGGGCCGCGCAGCCGGGCTTGAACTCGGTGTCCGTCGGGGCGGGGGAGAGGATGGTGGCGCCGGTCTCGGACTGCCACCAGGTGTCCACCACGGGGGCGGTGCCGGCGCCGACGTTCCGGCGGAGCCAGCGCCAGGCTTCGGGGTTGACGGCTTCGCCCACGGTGCCGAGCATCCGGATGGAGGAGAGATCGTAGGTGTCCGGGACGCCGTCCGGGAACCAGCCCATGAGCGAGCGGACCAGGGTGGGCGCCGTGTAGTACTGAGTCACGCCGTAACGCTCGATGATCTCAAAGTGCCGGCCCGGGTGCGGGGTGTTCGGCGTGCCTTCGAAAATCACCTGCGTGACACCGTTGGATAGCGGGCCGTAGATCTCGTAGGTGTGGGCCGTGACCCAGGCCAGGTCGGCGGTGCACCAGTGCACGTCCTGGTCCCGGAGCGCCGGGTCCGGATTGCTGAACAGGTGCTCGAAGCTCCAGGACGCCTGCGTCAGGTACCCGCCGGAGGTGTGCACCAGCCCCTTGGGCTTACCGGTAGTCCCGGAGGTGTACATGATGAAGAGCGGGGTTTCGGCGTCGAACGCTTCCGCTTCGTGGGTGTCAGCGGCATTTCCGACGGCGTCATGCCACCAGACGTCGCGGCCTGCGGCCATGGGGACCGTTGCCAGCTGGTCCGCGGGGGTGGTGCGGTTGACCACCAGGACGTGCTCGATCGCGTTGTCCCCGGCAACCGCGGCGTCCGCGTTGTCCTTGACCGGCACGGCCACGCCGCGGCGGAACTGGCCGTCGGTGGTGACCAGGAGCTTGGCCCCGGTGTCTTCCACCCGGAACTTCAGCGCTTCGGCGGAGAATCCACCGAACACCAGGGAGTGAATGGCGCCGATGCGCGCCACGGCGAGGGTGATGATGACTGTTTCGGGGATGACCGGGAGGTAGATGACCACGCGGTCGCCCTTGGTGATGCCCAGATCGAGGAGCGCGTTGGCGGCTTTGGACACTTCGCGCTGGAGTTCGGCGTACGTGATAGCCCGCCGGTCACCGGGCTCACCCTCGAAGTGCAGGGCCACCTTGTCGCCGCGGCCGGCGGCAACGTGGCGGTCCACGCAGTTGTAGGCGACGTTGAGCTTGCCGCCCTCGAACCACGTGATGTCCGGGCCGGTGCCGGCGTCCAGGTCTGCCGGAACGCGCCGGTGGGCGGTGTGCCAGGGCTTGCCGCTGGTGTTGTCGCCGCCGCGGGCGCCGTCGGCGGGTTCAGCCCAGTCGAGGCGGAGGGCCTGCTGTTCCCAGAAGGCAACCGTGTCTGTGTGGTCGTTGGGGGTGGTACTGCGGTGACGCGCCGGTCCGTCAGTGGGGACGCCGTGCACTGCGTCGTCCGTGGGCTCAGTCAGGGACCATCCCGAAGAGCCGCGAGAGGAGCCGGGCGCGTCACGCAGCCCTGCTTCGTTCGCCGTCGCGTCCGAAGTGGTTTGTGGGGTTGCCTCGGACGGAATCCGGGCAAGGGTGGGCAGGGCAGGGGAAATCTCAGGGGTCATTGCAGCACTCCATCGGTCCTGGCAGTAGCACCCTTAGTTCCTTTGGTTTCCTCGAAAGGAGGAGGAACAGTTCCGTGGGAATGGTCGTCTCACGTCACCGGGGGTTGCTGCGGCTTCATCGATCCAGGTCTCTCGGCCGCTCGGGATGGTCACTACCTACTAGATCGGAGATGCACGATTTTCACAAAATGCGCGTCTTGGGCGCTGTAATATTCGTTCATTACCGGCACCTCGGCCGCGTATTCATTCATTTATTCGGGGATAGTGCGGATTGGCCGCAGGAGTAAGGTTGATGCATGGCCCACGTTAACGATCCGGCAGTCATTGAGCGACTCATGCGAACCAAAGGCACCTGGGCGGTGGTGGGCCTGACCACCAACGAATGGCGCTCTGCCTACGACGTTTCCCTGTATATCCGCGACCGGATGGGCATGGAAATCATCCCGGTCAACCTCCCGGGCGATGACGTGCACGGCGAGAAAGGATACCGCTCGCTGGCGGACATTCCCGCGGAAAAGCACCCGATCGACGTCGTGGACTGCTTTGTTAATTCCCACAAGGTGGGAGCGGTGATCGACCAGGCCATTGCCGTGGGCGCCAAGGCAGTGTGGCTTCAGCTCGGGGTGTTCGACGACGCCGCAGTGGAGCGTGCCAAGGCGGCGGGACTGGACGTGGTGGTTAACGAGTGCCCTGCCCGCGAAGGGTGGCGCGTGGGCATCTAGCGCCCTGCCGGAAATACCGGACGCCGGATAGGCTCGCTTCATGGACGCTGACACCCTCCGCGAGATCTGCCTGAGCTTCCCCGGCACCTACGAGGACTTTCCGTTCGGTCCGGAAACCTCCGTCTTCAAGGTGCGCGCGGCCGTGGCGGGCGGTTCGCGGCACGAAGCGAAGATGTTCGCGGCGTCCGCCATGGACCCGGCGGACTGGTCCGTGAGCCTCAAGTGCGAGCCCGCCCTGGCCGAGCACTTGCGGTCGGTCCACCCGGAAATCTCCGGCGCCTGGCACATGAACAAGACGCACTGGAACGGGGTCCGGCTGGACGGATCGCTACCGGACGACATGATCCGGGACATGGTGGAGGACTCCTACGACCTGGTGGTGGCCACGCTGAGCCGCAAGCAGCGTGAGCAGCTGGGCTGGGCCGGGCTCGCCAGGGGTGAAGGAGCATGACGCGTAACCGCCGCCTGGCCCGGGGCCGCCTGGACTACCCGGGCATCGGTTCCACCGAACACGGACGGGCGCCGGATGGCATCCCTTGGGTGGTGACCCAGGCATATCTCGGCGACGGCCCGGCGCTCTACCGGAGGGTCGCCCACGGAATCCTGGCCTGGCAGCTGCAGAAGCGGTCCGGGCTGCGGGTACGCACGGACTCCGACGTCGTGGTGCCCGGCGCGCGCGTGGTGAGCGGATTCGGCGTCGGGCCTTTCCGGATCAACGCACCCTGCGAGGTGGTGTGGGTCCGCCGGCCGGTGCCCGGCGACGGTCCGCAAAGCGCCGGTTTCGGTTACGGAACCCTGCCCGGCCACCCCGTGCGGGGCGAGGAAGCCTTCGAAGTGGAGCTGGACGGCGAGGACAGGGTGTTCCTGAAGATCACGGCGTTCAGCCGGCCGTCCAGCTGGTTTTACGCCGCAGGCAGTGCCGTCACGGGCCGTGCGCAGAGACATGTCACGAACCGATACATTGGGAGTGCACACGAACTGGCCGCAGGTGAAAGCTGATCAGGAGCAGGTGAATGCTGGAACAGAAAACCCTTGACCAACTGTGGAACTTCGACGACGCCCCCGGCTCGGAAGCCCGCTTCCGCGCGGCGGCCGCAGACGAAAAGTACGACGCCGATGAACAGGCGGAGCTCGCCACCCAGGTGGGGCGGGCCATCGGGCTGCAGGGCCGCTATGAAGAAGCCGATGCGCTCCTGGACGGGATCGACGCTGACGAGCCCACCGTGGCTGTACGGGTGCTGCTGGAACGCGGTCGCCTGCTGAATTCCAGCGGCCATTCCGCGATGGCTGTCCCGCTGTTTGAACAGGCCGCCGAACTGGCAGACCACCTCAGCGAGGAGTTCCTTGCTGTCGATGCGCTGCACATGCTGGCGATCGCCGACCCCGCGCATGCCGAGTCATGGACCCGCAGCGCCCTCGAGTACGCGTCCACGGTGCATGACCCGCGGACCAGGCGGTGGATGGTCTCGCTGCATAACAACCTGGGCTGGACACTGCACCGGGCAGGGCGCTTCACCGAAGCATTGGTGGAGTTCCAGCTGGCGGAGCAGTGGGCGGAACGCGTCGGCACGCCCCAGCAGCAGCAGTGGGCCCGCGAGGCGATTGAGGAGTGCGAGCATTCCCTGGCCGCCGGGCTGTCCGCAGAAACACAACGAAAGGCATAACCCCCGTGATCTTCATTGTCGTCAAATTCAAGGTCAAGCCGGACTGGTCGGATAAGTGGCTGGGCCTGGTGGAGGACTTCACCCTGGCAACGCGGCAGGAGCCCGGCAACCTGTGGTTCGACTGGTCCCGCAGCGTGGACGACCCCAACGAGTTCGTGCTGGTGGAGGCCTTCAAGGACGACGCCGCGGGCGACCACGTGAACAGCGCGCACTTCCAGAAGGCCATGGCGGACATGCCGCAGGCACTCGCTGAGACCCCGCGCATCATCAGCCGCCAGCTCGACGGCGACGGCTGGGACCGGATGGGCGAGCTCACCATCTGACCCTGCCCATACCCCCCGTCGATTGCTCCGTAACGGCCCTTTTGACCCCTCAAAACGGCGGTTACGGAGCAGTGGATAGGCTTATGGCATGTGGATCGGATGGATTGAATTCGACATCCTTCTGGGCGACGTGCACAGCCTCAAGGAGAAGCGATCCGTGGTGCGGCCGCTGCTCGCGGAGTTGAAGCGTCGCTTTGAGGTTTCCGTGGCCGAGGTGGGGGACCACGAACAGTACCGGCGGACGCAGCTGGGCGCAGGCCTGGTGGCAGCCGACCGCGCGCACGTCGTGGAGGTGCTCACCGCCGTCGAACGCTTCGTGGCCTTCCGCCCCGAACTGGAACTCCTCAGCGCCCGCCAGCGGGAGCTCCGCAGCGACGACTAACCACACCCTAAGCGCGAACGGACACTTGAGGCCCCGGGACAAGGGGCCTCAAGTGTCCGTTCGCGCTTGCTAGTGCCTAGCCGAAGTACTTCGGCAGGGTGGCCTCGTGGGCTTCGCGGAGGGCGTCGAGGGACAGGGTGTCCACGCCGTTGATCTCCAGCTGGCCGCTCGCTGCGTCCACCACGCCGATGCGGGTGTGGGCGAAGCCGCGGGCGGTGCACATGTCCGTGAAGCGGACTTCCTCGGAGCGCGGGACGCCAACAACCGCACGGCCCTGGGTCTCGGAGAACAGCGCCGTGAACAGGTCCACGCCGTCGCGGTCCATGACGTCCTGCAGGGCGATCCGGGCACCCACGCCATAGCGCAGCGAGGACTCCACCAGTGCTGCCGCGAGGCCGCCTTCGGAGAGGTCATGCGCGGAGTCAACCATGCCGTCGCGGGAGGCGTTGATCAGGATTTCACCCAGCGCACGTTCGGCGGCGAGGTCAACCTTGGGCGGCAGTCCGCCGAGGTGGCCGCGCATATTGGCCCATTCCGAGCCGTCCAGTTCTGCCGCGGTGGTGCCGAGCAGGTAGATGGCCTGCCCGTCCTCGCGCCAGCCCGACGGCGTGCGGCGGGCGACGTCGTCGAGCTTGCCCAGCACTGCCACCACGGGGGAGGGGTGGATCGGCGTGGTGCCGGTCTGGTTGTACAGCGAGACGTTGCCGCCCGTGACCGGGATGCCCAGCTCCATGCAGGCGTCGGACAGGCCGCGGATGGCTTCGGCGAGCTGCCACATGACGTCCGGGTCCTCGGGAGAGCCGAAGTTCAGGCAGTCGCTCACGGCCATCGGCACGGCGCCGGAGGTGGCCACGTTGCGGTAGGCCTCTGCCAGCGCCAGCTGCGCGCCGTAGTACGGATCGAGGTAGGTGTAGCGGCCGTTGGCGTCGGTAGCCAGGGCTACGCCGAGGCCGGTTTCCTCGTCCACGCGGACCACACCGGCGTCGTCCGGGAACGCCATGGCGGTGTTGCCTCCGACGTAGCGGTCGTACTGGTTGGTGATCCAGTCCTTGCTGCACATGTTCGGCGAGGCTACGAGCTCGGTGACTGCGGCGGCCAGTTCCGCGGGGGCGGAGGGCCGGCCGGCGTCCTGCACCGATCCGGTGAAGGAATCGGCCTGGACCGAGTCCTGCCAGGAGGGGCGGGCAAACGGACGGTCGTAGACCGGGCCGTCGTGTGCCACGGTGCGCGGGTCGACGTCCACGATGACCTCGCCGTCCCAGGTGATGATCAGACGGCCGGTGTCAGTCACCTCGCCCAGCCAGGAGTACTCCACGGCCCACTTGTCCATCACGGCTTCGAAAGCTGCGATGTTCTCCGGGGTGACCACGGCCATCATGCGTTCCTGCGACTCGGACATCAGGATCTCGCCCGGGGTCAGGGTGGGGTCGCGCAGCAGGACGGACGTCAGCTCAACCTGCATGCCGCCGTCGCCGTTGGACGCCAGCTCGGAGGTGGCGCAGGAGATGCCAGCGGCGCCCAGGTCCTGGATGCCTTCAACCAGGGAACCCTTGAACAGCTCCAGGCAGCACTCGATCAGGACCTTCTCGGCGAAGGGGTCGCCCACCTGGACGGCGGGGCGCTTGGACGGCTTGGTGTCGTCGAAGGACTCCGAGGCCAGCACCGAGGCGCCGCCGATGCCGTCGCCGCCGGTGCGGGCACCGAACAGCACCACTTTGTTGCCCTTGCCGGAGGCGTTGGCGAGGCGGATGTCCTCGTGGCGCATGACGCCGACAGCCAGCGCGTTCACCAGCGGGTTGCCCTGGTACACGGAGTCGAACACCATTTCGCCGCCGATGTTGGGCAGGCCAAGGGAGTTGCCGTAGCCGCCGATGCCGGCAACGGCACCATGCATGACGCGGGCAGTGTCCGGGTGGTCGATGGCGCCGAAGCGCAGCGGGTCCATCACGGCCACCGGGCGCGCGCCCATGGAGATGATGTCGCGGACGATGCCGCCGATGCCGGTGGCGGCACCCTGGTAAGGCTCCACGAACGACGGCGAGTTGTGGGACTCGATCTTGAACGTCACGGCCCAGCCGTCGCCCAGGTTGGTGACACCGGCGTTTTCACCAATGCCCACCAGCATGTCCTTCTTCATCTCGTCCGTCACCTTTTCGCCGAACTGGCGAAGGTGGTTCTTGGAGGACTTGTAGGAGCAGTGCTCGCTCCACATCACGGAGTACATGGCGAGCTCGGCGCCGGTGGGGCGGCGGCCCAGGACCTTGACTACCTCGTCGAACTCGTTCTGCTTCAGGCCCAGCTCGGCCCAGGGGAGTTCGGTATCCGGCGTCTTGGCCGCGTTCTCGACGGTGTCGATGTTGAACTTCTTGGTGGTTTCCGTGGTCACTTGCTGCCTCCCACAATCTTGTTCAGTACGGAGGTGAAGAAGCCCAGGCCGTCGGTGTCGGACCCGCCGATACCATCCAGTGACTGAGGCCCGAAGCCCACCTCCACGGCGTGCTCGGGGTGCGGCATGAGGCCCACCACGTTGCCGGCGGCGTTCGAGATGCCGGCGATGTCGCGGCGAGATCCGTTCGGGTTGAAGCCCACGTAGCGGAACACCACGCGGCCTTCGGCCTCAAGGGCATCCAGGACCTTCTCGTCAGCGATGTACTGGCCGTCCTGGTTCTTCAGCGGAACGGTGATTTCCTGGCCGGCTTCGTAGTCCAGGGTCCAGGCGGTGTTGCTGTTTTCGACCCGCAGGACCTGGTCCCGGCACATGAACTTCAGGTGGTCGTTCTTGATCATGGAGCCGGGGAGCAGGTGCGACTCGGTCAGGATCTGGAAGCCGTTGCAGATGCCCAGCACGGGAAGCTTGGCGTCGGAGTTGGCGGCGTCGATGATCTTGGACATCAGCGGCGCGAAACGTGCGATGGCGCCGGCCCGGAGGTAGTCACCGTAGGAGAACCCGCCGGGAATGACGACGGCGTCGACGTCGCCAAGTGCGGTGTCGGCGTGCCAGAGCGGCACTGCGGTTCCGCCGGCGAGACGGACGGCGCGGGCGGCGTCGCGGTCATCAAGGGTGCCGGGGAACGTGACGACGCCGATCCGCGCACCAGCGAGCCGCGGCTGGGCGGCGACGGCGACTGCCTCGCCGATCAGGGGAAGTTCAGTCATCTCAGGCCTCGACGACCTCGACGTTGACGACGTCCTCGATGACGGGGTTGGACAGCAGGGTTTCTGCGGCATTCCGGGCCTGGGCCAGGATTTCCTCGGTCACCTCGCCGTCGACAGTGAGTTCAAAGCGCTTGCCCTGGCGGACAGAGCTAAAGGCGGTGAAGCCCAGCCGGGGGAGTGCACCCACGATGGCCTTCCCCTGCGGGTCCAGAATCTCGGGCTTGGGCATGACGTCGACAACGATCCGGGGCATCCGGTAACTCCTGTGCGTGAGCGTTGGGTAAGGGCGCAGCGGAGTGATGCCGTCTCACGCTGGTCTGCTGCTGTATTCACAGCCACGGCGGACTCCAAACATAAGACAGCGGGAACGAGCGCTCCGCGAGCTTGCTTGCCCATTCTACCGGGCGCAGTGCGTCAACCCGCATTCGCGGGTGGACTGTGAAATGGGGCACTCCCCGCGGGGTGTGGCGTGAAGGAAAGCCCGACGCCGGCACTGGTGGTGCGCTGGCGGGCTCAGTAGGATTGCGGCATGGCTCAGAAACCCAAATCCGTACTTCTTCCGGTTATGGCCGTCGCGGTTTTCGCGGGCCTGGGTCGAATGGTGATGCAGAAGATCAAGGCCGACCGTGCAGCCAGGGAAACCAACGTTGCCGGCCCCATAGACGACAAGACGCGCGCCTGGATCAGCGAGGTGGTGCGCACTCCGCGCCAATGACATCACCCCGCGTGACCTGAACACGTGACCTGACCGGACGGCCTGAACAGAAGGCGGCTTCCCCTGCGGAAGCCGCCTTTTGCCGTCTCTGGCGGGAGCCTCGAGTGACAAAAGTAAAACGACTGTTGTGTCCTATGTCATATTCGGCTCTCACTCTGTACTGTTTGACTCGGCTGGTCTCGCCGAGTGACAAGAACTGTCAGTCCGGCTGCCCATTTCCAGCTGACCGAGACCGGCCGCACCGCCGGACCCGTACCTCATGAAAGGTTTCAGTCGCTCGTGAAATCAAAAGGAACAAGCCTTCCCCGGGTCGGGGGACTCCGGAAGGCAGCAGCGCTGGCTGTTGGCCTGCCGCTGCTTCTCTCCTCCGTCGCAGTGGGTCCCGCTACCGCGGCGCCTGCTGAGCCCGGCGTGGAGCAGGCCACAAACGTCAACCCGACAGACTACAAAGACGGCCGCTACATCGTGGTCCTCGCTGAGAAGGCCGCCGCCGCGTACGAAGGCGGGACCGCCGGCATCGGGGCAACCAAGCCGCAGCAGGGCCGCAAGCTCGATGCCGGGAGCCCGAACTACAAGGCGTATGACGCGCACCTCCGCAAAGCCCAGCGAGACGTCGCGACCAAACAGGGCGTCACCCCGTCGAAGCAGTTCACCGGCGCGCTCAACGGCTTCGTTGCCGAGCTCACCGCGCTGCAGGCAACCGAGCTGGCCAAGGACAGCAACGTGCTTCTGGTGGCACCGGACGTGGAGAACGCCCCGGACTACACCACCACCGACTTCCTGAAACTCACGGGCAGCGAGGGCGCCTGGGCAAAGCAGTTCGGCGGCGAAGCCGGTGCCGGCAAGGGCGTGGTGGTCGGCGTGATCGACTCCGGCTACGCCCCGGACAATCCTTTCCTGCAGGGGGACGCGATCCAGCCGCTCAAGGGCAAGGCTGAGGTCGGCGTCCCGTATCTCACGGCGGATGGCAAGATCGCCATGCTCAAGGCGGACGGCACCACCTTTGAGGGTGAATGCCAGAAGGGCATCGAATCCGGGGCTTCGTTCGATGGCACCCTCTGCAATTCCAAGGTGGTCAGCGCCCGCTACTTCGCGGACTCTTTCCGTCAGTACGTGACCCCTGAACACCGCGCACCGGAGGAACTCATCTCCCCGGTGGACGTGGGCAGCCATGGCACGCACACGGCCACCACCGCGGCCGGCAACGCCAACGTGGAACAGGTGATTGACGGCGCAAGCTTCGGCCAGAGCTCCGGTGTTGCCCCTGCCGCCAAGGTCGCCGTGTACAAGGTCTGCTGGGAAGACGACAACCCCAACACCGGCGGCTGCTACTCGTCCGCCTCCGTGGAGGCCATTGACGCCGCCATCAAGGAGGGCGTGGACGTCCTCAACTACTCCATCTCCGGCAACACCAACAGCACGTCCGACCCCGTGGCCCTGGCCTTCCTGAATGCAGCGGCCGCAGGTGTGTTCGTCTCCGCATCGGCAGGCAACTCCGGACCCACCGTGTCCACCGTGAACCACGCCTCGCCGTGGCTGACCACCGTTGCAGCCTCCACGTTCCCCAGCGACCTGCTGGGCACCGTCAAGGTATCCGACGGCAGTATGTTCCGCGGTGCCTCCATCATGAAATCCGAAGTCAAGGATGCCGCCGTGGTGGTTGCCGCCGACGCCGCAGCCCAGGACGCGCCAACGCCGGCCAACCTTTGTGGTCCCGGAACGCTGGACGCCACCAAGGTCAGCGGCAAGGTGGTGGTCTGTGACCGCGGCGTCGTGGACCGCACGGCGAAGAGCCTCGAAATCCAGGCGAAGGGCGGCGTGGGCATGATCCTGGTCAACCTGTCTTCCAGTTCCGAAGACGCAGACAACCACGTGCTGCCCACCATTCACGTCAACGCACCCAAGAGCCTGGAGCTGAAGTCGAAGCTCTCTGCCAACCCGGCGCTCACGGTGAGCCTTCTCAAGGGCGACCTCACCGGCGAACCCCTCCCGCCGGCACCCCAGGTGGCAGGCTTTTCCTCCCGGGGACCGAGCCTGGCCTCCGGCGGCGACCTCCTGAAGCCGGATATTTCCGCTCCGGGCGTGAACGTCCTTGCGGGTGTTTCCACCATCGGCAACAGCGGCGCGCAGTTCGGCTTCATGTCCGGCACTTCCATGGCTGCGCCCCACATCGCAGGATTCGGAGCCTTGGTCCTCAGCAAGCAGCCCAAGTGGTCGCCTGCCATGGTCAAATCCGCCATGATGACCACCGCTTACCCGCTGGTCAAAGCCGACGGCACGCCGAACGTGAACCCGTTCGAAGGCGGAGCCGGACACATTGACTCGACGCGCGTGCTGGACCCGGGACTGGTGTACAACTCGGACGTCAAGCAGTGGCTGGCTTTCTTGAACGGCCAGGGCGTGGCAACAGGCTCACCCGACGCCGGCAGCATTGCCGCGCGCGACCTCAACCTGCCGTCCATCGCGCTCGGCAGCCTCGTCGGCGAAATCCAGGTCAAGCGCCAGCTCACGGCGCTTGTCCCGGGAACTTACCGGCCCGTGGTGGATATGCCCGGCGTCGGAGTCCATGTGGAACCGCAGGTGCTGAACTTCAGCAAGGCGGGACAGACCCGCGAGGTCACCATCACCATCAAGAACGTCAGCGCTCCGGTGGGCAAGTTCACCACAGGTACGCTGACGTGGAAGGGGCCGCGCACCGTCAGTTCACCGATTGCGGTCCGTCCGGTGGACGCCCAGATTGCACCGTCGTTCTCCTTCAGCTCCGCCACCGGCACCGGTAGCGGAACAATGGACCTGGTCTCCGGCTCAGATTCGCCTATCGCAGTGGGCGTGGAAGGTCTCGCGCCCCTGTCTGAGACGGCCGTCACCAAGACGCCCGGCGCCTACGCCGCAAAGAATGACGAGCACAACGCGGTCGTCAAAGTAGAGGTGCCGGCTGGCGCAACGTTTGCCCGGCTAGGCATCCAGGCCGAATCGGAGGACGTCGACTGGGACATCGTGGTCTACGCACCGAACGGAAGCGGAGGCCTGGTGGCCACCCAGGTGGCGACGGCAGCGGCAAGTGAGTTCCTCAACGTGGAATCGCCCCGGGCCGGAACCTACTACATCGTGGCAAACCTTTACTCCACGCCGGACAACGGACCCGCGTCCGCTCGGATCCAGGCGGTGTCATTCAAGGGCAATTCCGGGAACCTGACCGTCAACCCGAATCCGATCGTTGCGCCCAACGGCACGGCCACCACGGCCACGGCCGACTGGACCGGCCTCGCTGCGGGCTCCTACCTGGGCCGCCTGAGCCTGGGCGGCAACGGGATCAAGACGTGGATCAACGTCAAGGTGGGCACCGAACCGGCACCCGCCCCGGCCGGTGCTCCGGCCGTCACATCCGTGGAGGCAGTCCCGGGAACCTAAAAGGGCGGCCCCACTCACGGGGCGCCCCTACCCAGTAGATGCCACTACAAGGAACGTCCCGGCGGCCGCGAGGCTCCCGGGACGTTCCTGCGTCCGGCGCCCGCGCCGTTCAGGGTGGTGTGTAGTTCAGGTGCGGGCCTTCACGTCTCTCCAGTGGAGCCGGCCGTGCCGCCCAGCAGCGGGGCCAGGGAACGCCACCGTGCAATTTCGCAGCCGTCGGTCAGGCTGAAGCTGCTGTGGACGGGACGGCCGTGGAACGTCCCGGTGACCACGGCCACCTGCGGTCCGCCGTACTGCTGGGTGCACATCATGTCGGCCCGTCGCGGCGCGAAGAAGACCTCATCGCCGAAGCGTTCGACGGCGGCAAGCGCCGCAGCCGGGTCCGGCAGTGTCGATCCCTTCAGGTCGGCAGGCTGTGGTGCTATTCCGTGGCGCACCACGAGGCGGAACTCGTACAGCGGCGCGCCCGGCGCCTCGGTCAGCCTGACGGTCAGATCCATGTCCAGCTCCGCCCCGGCGCTCATCCGCTGTTCCGAACCTCGTCCATCAGGGGTGCCAGGGGATCAAGCAGCCGCCCCCGCAGCTCCTGCGCCTCGGCGGAGAAGGCTCGCTGGTATTCGACGTACTCCGCTTTGCCGGCGGCGGTCTCGATCGGGATGGGCGGGTAGCCCCATTCCTCGAGGTCGTACGGCGACGCCTGCATATCCATGGCGCGGACCCGCCAGGACAGTTCGAAGCAGTCCATGACGAGGTCGCTGGGCAGGGCAGGTGCCAGCTTGTAGGCCCACTTGTAGAGGTCCATGTTGGCGTGCAGGCACCCGGGCTGTTCCATGGACCGCTGGTTGTCCCTGCTCGGAGTGAGTTCGTTCAGGGGTATGGCATCCGGCGTGTAGAAGCGGAACGCGTCGAAGTGCGAGCACCGGATCCTGTTGTCCTCCACCACACGGTCGGTCCCTGCTGCCCCGAGGCGCAGCTGCAGGTATTCGTGGCGCAGCTCAAACTTGTCCTGGCGGTACACCATGGCCCACTCGTGCAGCCCGAAGCAGCCGAACTGCGCGGGCCGCAGCGCCGTGCCGTGCAGGATGATCCCGGCGAACTGCACCGCGTCCTTGCGTTCGGCCAGGAACGCGGCGCGGTCAACGGTTGCGGCGGTGGTCCCGGGCGGCAGCCCCGCGGCGGCGAGGTCGCCGTCGTCGAGCATGCGGTAGTACTTCCAGCCAGCGCGGGCGGCCGCCTCAGGACCGGTAAGGATGACGTCGGCGCCTGGATGCCAGCGCAGGAGCTGGCCCGGTTTCTGGGTGTAGTACGTGAACAGGAAATCCTCCACCGGGTGTTTCTTCCCGGCCGAGCGGCGGGCGAGGTAGGGGTCGGCGTAACGCCTGACCCGGGCCTGGTGGGCTGCTTCGAGGTGCTGCCAGGTGTCCGCCGGCAGCACCGTCTGCGGGCCGCGCTTCAGGGTCTGCATCTGCCTAGGACACTCCGCCCGCGGAACCGATAACGTCCTTGGCCGCATTCCACAGGCCGATTTCGCAGCCGTCCCTGCGCGCGAAGGACACATCCACCGGCGAATCATCCACGATCCCGGTGACAGTGGCCTGCTGCGGTCCGCCGTACTGCTGGGTGCAGGCCTGGTCCGTGCTACGGGGCGCCGGGCTCAGCACGGCAGGGTTGTCCTTCAACGCGGTGCAGGCCGCAGCGGCCGAGGGGTGGCTGCTTTCGTCCGCCGGAGCGCCGTCCTTGCACACCAGGGTGTAGTTCAGGGCCGGTTCCGATTCCGACGGCTTGACCATGATGGCGAGCTCGGCGTTTCCCTTGCCCGGGAGGGATGTGGCGGGCGCGGAGGACGGCGGCGGAGACGGAGCCGGGACGGTTGTTTCGGTGTCCGGCGACGGTGTGGCCGTGGCACTGGTGCTGGCAGAGGTGGCCGAGGGAGAAGGCGTTGGGCCGCCGCCGCCCGGAGAGCAGGCGGTAAGGCCGGCAACGGATACCAGAACGAGTGCGTGAATCCATGCCTTACGCATTACCGGTCCTCCTCATTTTGATCCATTCTATCGCCGGCGCCCCGCGATGGACCCTGCCGTTCGGCCCGGCCGCCGGACCTGCCGTTCGGCCCGGCCGCCGGACCCGGCGTGCAGCCCGGGCATGCGGCAACCAGCGGGCCGCTGATTAAATCTGTCCGGAACATCTCGATTCCGCGGTCCCACTCCGGTATGTTTCTCCCATCACTGGATGTATGGCCTCACGCCCACGTTGCGCCGACGTGGACGGATGCATCCAAGGGGTGGGACCGGCTACGCCACCGGTCCGGCAACCTAGGAGGCAGCTCGTCATGACCTATCCGCACGTGGGCTACAGCGTTCAGGACAGAAGCGTTCAGGACAGCATCCAGGGCAGGAGCGGTCAGGGCAGAAGCCCGGCATCACGGCTCGCCGCCGCAGTGGCCCTGGGAATTTCCCTGCTGATCGGCCAGGGGCTGGCAGCCCCGGCTTGGGCAGCCGCCGACCCGCCGGCGGAGGACACTGCCTCCCTGGATGCGGGCCGCTACATCGTGATGCTCAAGGACAGGCCCCTCGCCGCCTACACGGGCGGTGTTGAGGGCATCCCGGGGACTGCTGTCACCAATGGAAAGCTCGACGCCGGCAGCGCTGAGTCCCAGCGCTACTCGGCACACCTGGAATCACAGCAGGCCCGGCTCGCGGCGGAGGAAGGCGTGGCCATCAGGGACAGCTACACCCTGGCGGTGAACGGCTTCAGCGCGGAACTGTCCGCGGCACAGGCAAACTCGTTGGCCAAGGACGGAAGCGTCCTTGCTGTCGTTAAAGACAGCCTGCACAAAATCGACTACTCCAGCACCGAATTCCTGGGACTGCCCGGACCCGGGGGAGTGTGGGCAGAACACTTCGGCGGTGAAGCCAATGCCGGCAAGGGAACGGTGGTGGGCGTTCTGGATACGGGCTACACACCGGGCAACCCCTTCTTCGCGGGGGAACAGGTGAAGCCGCTGTCCGGAGCTCCCGTCGTGGGCGAGCCCTACCTCTCGCCCGGAAACCAGATCACCATGCTGAAAGCGGACGGAAGCACCTTCGCGGGAGTCTGCGAGGCGGGTGACCAATTCGCCGGCACTGAGTGCAATGGCAAGGTCATCGGCGCCCGGTACTACGACGAAGCTTTCAAGGCAGTCGTGCCGCCGGCCATGCGCTCCCCGAAGGAAACGTTCTCTCCACTGGACATCAACAACCACGGCTCGCATACCGCCAGCACCGCCGCAGGCAACAGCGACATTAGCCAGGCCGTGGGCGGCCGTGACTTCGGCAAGGGTTCCGGGGTGGCGCCCGCCGCGAAGCTCGCCATCTACAAGGTCTGCTGGGAGGGCGCCAGCCCGGCAACCACCGGCTGCTTCGCCTCCAGCGCGGTGGAGGCCATTGAGGACGCCATCAAGGACGGCGTGGACGTCCTGAGCTACTCCATCTCGGGCACCAACAACTCCACCGTGGACCCGGTGTCCATCGCCTTCCTGAATGCCGCGGCGGCCGGGATCTTCGTGGCCGCGTCAGCCGGCAACTCCGGTCCGGCGGCCAGCACCGTCAACCATGCCGCTCCGTGGATGACCAGCGTGGCAGCCTCCACCCACAGCAGCAGCCTTCGCGGCACAGTGGAGCTGTCCACCGGCCAGAAGTTCGCAGGCGCCAGCATCATGGCCACTGAAGTTGCGGCGGCGCCCATCGCGCTCGCTGCGACGCTGAAAACAGCCGACGCCCTCGAAGCCAACGCCGCGCTGTGTGCACCCGGCACCCTGGACCCGGCCAAGACCGCGGGCCGGATCGTGGTCTGTGACAGGGGAGTGGTGGACCGGACGGCCAAGAGCCTGACCGTGGACCAGGCAGGCGGCGTCGGCATGGTCCTGGTCAACCTGACGCCCAACTCGCTGGACGTGGACCTGCACAGTGTTCCTACGGTCCACGTTGAAGACCCCGCCGTCAAAGAGGCGGTTGCGGCCGACGCGGCGCTGACGGCGAGCCTGGTGGCCACCGACACTACCGGCCTGGATCCGCCACCGGTCCCGCAGATCGCCGGGTTCTCCTCCCGCGGGCCCACCCTTGCGGCCAACAGCGACCTGCTGAAACCGGACATTGCAGCTCCGGGCGTCGGTGTCCTGGCAGCTGTCTCGCCTGCCGGCCACAACGCCGGCCAGAACTTCGGTTTCCTTTCGGGAACGTCCATGGCAGCACCCCACATTGCAGGCTTTGGGGCGTTGTTGCTGGGCAAGAACCCCCTGTGGTCCCCGGCCACGGTGAAATCAGCGATGATGACCACGGCCTACGACCTGGTGGATGCTGAGGGTAACCCTGTCCACGACGTCTTTGCCCAGGGCGCCGGCCAGGTCGACCCGGCCAGGATCGCGACGCCCGGGCTGGTGTATGACGCCGGCCCCAGCGACTGGCTCGGTTTCCTTCAGGGCCAGGGCCATCAGTTGGGCGTTGCCCCGGTGGCGGCGAAGGACGTCAACCTGCCGTCCATCGCCATCGGCGGACTGACCGGCACGCAGACCGTGACCCGGACAGTAACTGCCTTGACGGCCGGAACCTACAGCGCCGACGTCGATGTTCCCGGGATTACGGCGGTGGTGACGCCGGATGTGCTGACCCTGGAAGAAGGTGGGAAGGCCACCTTCACGGTGGAGTTCACGAACTCCGGCGCCACCCTGGACGCCTTTGTTGGCGGGTCCCTGACCTGGAGTTCCGATGAGGCCGCTGTCCGCTCGCCGGTCGCCATTCGTTCGGTGACCGCTGTTGCGCCGGCCGTGGTCAACGCCTCCTCCGCGGGCGGCACCGGCAGCATCGTTATTCCGGTGACATCCGGCAGTTCCGACCCGATCGACATGACCGTGAAGGGTCTTGCCAAAGCGAACTCGACGGCGATCAGCCTGGTTCCGGGGCCGTACACCGGGGTCAAGGACGCCGCGAACGAAGTTCAGATCGTGAATGTCCCGGCGGGTTCGTCCCTGGCGAGGTTCGCGGTCAATTCCTCCAACCCGGCAGCGGACTTCGACCTGTATGTCGTTTCGCCGGCCGGCGTGCTGTATCCGGGGGCTACGCCTGCGGCCAACGAGGCCGTCTCCATCAAGGACCCGGTGGCCGGCGACTGGAAGGTGACCGCCAACCTGTTTGCCAGCCCCGGCAACGCGGCGACCGCGGCGTCGCTTGATGTGATGATCCTTGCCGGTGACGCAGGAAACCTGACCCTCAGCCCCAATCCCCTCACCATTGAAAACGGCGCCAGCGGTGAGCTTACTGCCGGCTGGGCGGGACTTGAGGCAGGAAACTGGACGGGCCTGATAACTTTCGGTACCGGGCCGTCAACGCAGCTGAATGTGGCCGTGACAGCTCAGTGATCGCCTGCAGCGGCGTCACGTACGGCGGCGGCTTTGGTGGCGGCGATGAGTTCAGTCATGGCCTGGTGGAGGGTGGCCACCTGGTCCCGGGTCAGGCCCAAGCGCTCCATCATGGTTCCCGGGACTGCCAGCGCCTGCTGCCGGAGGGCTGCGCCGCTCGGGGTGAGCCCGACGGCCAGGGCCCGCTCGTTGCCGGCAGCGCGGCCGCGGGTGATGTAGCCGGCGGATTCGAGGCGGCGCAGCAGCGGCGAGATGGTGGCCGGTTCCTGGGCCAGCGCATCACTGATGTCCCGGACCGAGCGCGGACTGGACTCCCACAGGCACAGCATCACGAGGTACTGCGGATGGGTCAGGCCCAACATGTCCAGCACCGGCTTGTAGGCTCCCACGACGCTCCGCGACGCTACCGTCAGGGCGAAGCAAAGCTGGTGTTCCAGCAGGAGGTCTTCGTCAGACGCTTCGATGGCATCGGCCTGGCGCTGATTCGTCACTGCTCGCTCCTTGATCGTTAGTGGGCTAATGATTAGCGTACACTGGATTGGACGTGACCGTTCTGAAAGGGAATCCGCAATGGCCAGCAAGGAAAATGCCGCCCAAAAGTTCATGCGTGCCACCGGCAAGCTCCGGGCCATCTTCGGGCCGGCCAACCGCAGTGCCCTGAGCCACGAGATGACAGACGAGAACAAAGCCCTCCTGGTCCGCCGCGAAGCGGAGACGCAGCAGTGGGAAACGATCCGCAGGCCGGACGGCAGCACCTACGTGGTGCCCAGGAACCCGGACGATAAGTCCCTTCGCTAGGCCGCTTACGGGCCACCGGCCCGGGGCCTTTTTCGTTCCCCGGGCGTAAAATATGGGCACAGGTACCAACCGGCCAATGCAGCACTGCTTGACCCGACTCAGGGAAAGGGGGTGGGAATTGTGGCAAAGGCGATACAGCGTTTCATGAGCCAGACTGACAAGCTGCGGTTCTTCTTCGGACCTGCCACACGGGGTGATCCGACCTTGCCCGTTGTTCACAGGCATGACGACTATGAGTCTGCTTCTGAAGAGGACTTGGCCCACTTCGAAGTAGAGACAGACTCCGAGGGGCATCACTACGCAGTCCGCAAGGAAGACATCAAGTAGCTTTCTCCGACAAACCGCACACAACGCACAAAAGGAACGGCACAGCGGTTCTACCGCAGTGCCGTTCCTTTTGCCGTATGCAGTGGCCGGGCGGGGCCAGCCTTAGCGGCCCGTGCCGCCGTAGACCGTTGCTTCGTCTTCGCTGTCCAGATCGAACGCCTTGTGGATGGCCCGGACGGCGTCGTCGAGCAGGTCGGCGTGCGTCACCACGGAGATGCGGATTTCCGACGTCGAGATCATGTTGATGTTGATGCCGGCATCGGACAGCGCCTTGAAGAAGGTGGCCGAGACGCCCGGGTGGGAACGCATGCCTGCGCCGATCAGCGAAAGCTTGCCGATCTGCTCGTTGTATTCAATGCTCTCGAAGCCGATTTCCGGCTGCGCGGCACGGAGGGCAGCCAGGGCGTCGGCACCTTCCACGATGGGGAGGGTGAAGGAAATGTCCGTCCGGCCCGTCCCGTGCGTGGAGACGTTCTGCACGATCATGTCGATGTTGGAGTGTGCATCGGCGATGACCTGGAAGATCGCGGCGGCCTTGCCGGGGATGTCGGGGACTCCCACCACCGTGACCTTCGCTTCGGAACGGTCGTGTGCAACGCCGGAGATGATTGGCTGCTCCAAGGCAACTCCCTCTTGAATCTTGATCTTGTCGTCGGCTCCGGGCATGACCCAGGTGCCTTCGTGCTGGCTGAATGAAGAACGCACGTGCAGTGGCACGCCGAAGCGCCGCGCGTATTCCACGCAGCGCAGGTGCAGGATCTTGGCACCGGAAGCGGCCAGTTCCAGCATTTCTTCGCTGGAGATGCGGTCGATCTTCTGGGCGGAGGGCACCACGCGGGGATCTGCCGTGTAAATGCCGTCCACATCCGTGTAGATTTCGCAGACGTCGGCGTCCAGCGCTGCAGCCAGGGCCACCGCGGTGGTGTCCGATCCGCCGCGGCCGAGGGTGGTGATCTCGTTGGTGGTGCGGCTCATGCCCTGGAAGCCGGCCACAATCGCGATGTGTCCCTTGTCCAGGGCGGTACGGATCCGGTGGGGATCGACGTCGATGATGCGCGCTTTGCCGTGGATGCCGTCGGTGATCATGCCGGCCTGCGAGCCCGTAAAGGACTGGGCCGAGGCGCCCAGCTTGTTGATGGCCATGGCTACCAGGGCCATGGAGATGCGCTCCCCGGCGGAGAGAAGCATGTCCATTTCACGCGCGGGGGCCGAATCGGTGACCTGCGCGGCAAGGTCCAGCAGTTCATCGGTGGTGTCACCCATGGCGGAGACCACGACAACTACCTCGTTGCCGGCCCGCTGAGCGTCCACGACGCGCTTGGCAACGCGTTTGATGCCGTCCGCGTCGGAAACCGAGGAGCCGCCGAACTTCTGCACAATGAGCTGCTTGGTGCGGGCGGCAGCCACGGGCAGCACATGCGGCTGGTTCTCGGTTTTCACTTCGGTAGTGGGCATACTCATGCGCGCACCCTCACTGCATCAAATCGGGGTTCCGGGGCCAGGCGACCAAAACGGCGCGACGGCGTAACTGATGTGCCAAGTTTATCGCCGGGAACCGCGCGGCGCTGAATTGTGACCGCATGGTGGCCTCCCGTCAGCCATTCCCGTCAGCCGTCTCCGGCGGGATTCCGTGTGTTCTGGATCAGCTGAGCGCGTTGCGTCGGCCTTCGAAGGCGCGCCCCAGAGTGACCTCGTCCGCGTATTCCAGGTCACCGCCGACCGGCAGGCCGGAGGCGAGCCTGGTCACGGTGATACCGATGGATTTCAGCATCCTGGCAAGGTAAGTTGCCGTGGCCTCGCCCTCAAGGTTGGGGTCAGTGGCAATGATGATTTCCTGGATGGCGCCGTCGTTCAGCCGGGTGAGGAGTTCCCTGATCCGCAGCTGCTCCGGGCCGACCCCGGCGATCGGGTTAATCGCGCCTCCTAGGACGTGGTAGCGGCCACGGAAGGAACGGGTGCGCTCAACAGCCAGGACGTCCTTGGACTCTTCCACCACGCAGATGACCGAGGGGTCCCGGCGGGGGTCGCGACAGATGTTGCACAGCTCCTGCTCCGTGACGTTGCCGCAGACCGTACAGAATTTCACGCGTTCCTTGACGGTGGTGATGGCGTCCACGAGCCGCTTCATGTCCTGAGGGTCCGCCTCGAGGATATGGAATGCCAGCCGCTGGGCGGACTTGGGCCCCACGCCGGGAAGGCGGCCAAGTTCGTCGATCAGCTCTTGAACTGCACCTTCGTACACAATGTCCTCGTTCGTTTGACTCGTTTGTTGAATCGATAATGGGCTGGCGTGGCGGCCCGGGCATGCCGATTCCCTGCAGGCAATGCGGCCGGGGCCAGGCCGCCGGGTGGGAGTCCCGTTGGAGGGTGCCCAGACCTCCGGCGGCGCGGACTAGAAGCGCGGCGGGATCGGGCTGCCGTCCAGGGACCGCTCCTCCACCAGCTTTCCGCCCAGAATACGCTCGACGGCGGCGCGTCCAAAGACGCCCGATTCTTCGATCGTTTCGTCGTCCGGGCTCGGCGTGTCCTGGACGTAGGTCTTGACGGCCTCCGCCTGCCGCGCAGGAGCCTTGGCCCGGCCGGCTTCGGCCTCGGGGCTGTTGGATAGCCGCTGGTACAGGCTTTGCCTGACGGCCGCGCCCGGAGTCGCTGCCGGAGCCGGAGCGGACTGGGCGGGCGCAGACTGGGCTGGCGGGGACGCGTAAGCCGCCGGTGCCGACTCGATGCTCCGGACGTCCGGGCCGGCCATTGCCGGTGACGGATCGGTTGCCGTGGCGGGAGCATACTGCGCGGAGGCAGCCCAGCCTGCGCCGGAGGAACTGCCAGCACCGACCAATGCACCCACGGGCTGCCGGACTTCCGCCGGGCGCAAGGTTTCGCCGGCTCCCAGGGTGGACGCTTCTTCCGGGGTCTCGACCGGCCGGGGCAGCTGGGCCGCCGCCGGCTCGTAGTGCGGCGTGGGAGGCTCCGGAACAACGGGCAGGCCCGCGCGGTCCGGGTCTTCCACGGACTTGCCAACGTTCGACTCGGCGCCCACGGTCCAGACGCCCGGCGCTTCTTCCTTGGCGCGGGACCACGGATCGTCGCTGGAAGTACCGCCTGCGACGCTTGAAGAGTTGGCGGATGGCGGCGTCGGGGCCGGCTGCTCGCCTGATCCACGGTTTTCCGGCGCCGGTCGTGCCGGTGCCGAACGTTCGTGCGTCGGAGCGGACAGTGTCGGAACGGATTGCCTCGGAGCGGACGGCGTCCAGTCCATGGGCGGCTCTTCGTCCAAGGGGGGAGCATCTTCGTCAAGGGGCGGGCCCCAGTCGTCGTCAGGGTAGCTGTACGAACCGGAAGCAGCCTCTTCCGGCTGCGACACCGGGGCAACTGGAACCACGTGCTCACGCTGCGTGTCCGCGCTGGCAGAGCCGCCAGAACTGGCGGAGCCGCCAGAACTGACAGAGCCGGCAGAACTGGCAGAACCGGCAGAACTGGCAGAACCGGCAGCGCGGTCAGGCATCGGGCCGGTGGCCGGAAGGCTGGCCGGTGCGCTGGCCGGGCTGGCCACTGCCGGGCTGGCTTCGGGTTCTGCGGCCGGGGTGGCCGGGGCGGGGGCAAGACCCCAGGCAACGTCAGCGGACGTCGCCGGAGCTTCCGGCTTAGCGGGTGCTTTTGGGTTTGGCTCAGAGCTCGCTGTGCTGCCGGCACTGCTGGGCACTGCATGGACGCCGCCGGACACCGCATTGATCTGGCAGTCGATGCCAACGGTCTTGTGGATTGCCTGGCGAAGATTTTCGGAGTGGTCGGCCCGGCCGAAGGCGCCGGCCAGCCCGGACGTTGTGAAGACCAGAGTGAGCACCTGGCCGTCGAACTGGCCCACCTGGGCGTTCGGTTCGACAAGCGCCCAGGTGCTGCGCTTGATCTTGCTCAGGGTCTGCAGGATGTCAGCCCAGGCGCGGCGCAGGACCTCCACGTCACCCCCGGGACCGTGGGCCGGAACGTGGCTCTCAGCCGCGGGCTGCCTTGCCTCGGACTTCATGGGTGCCCGCTCGGCTGCCACCGGTTCGGCCACTGCGGCGGGTGCGACAGGTGCCGGTGCCGCAGCTGGAACCGGCGCCGCAGCCGCAGGTGCTGGCGGAGCGGCAGGACGGGACGGCGCTTGTCCGGACGGGACCCGCTTCGCGGCCAGCTGTTCGTCGACCGGCCAGTCGGCTGTGGAGACGCGCGGGGGAGTGAGGGATTCCCGTGCGGGCGCTTCACTGCGTGCGGCGGCTGGTTCAGCCTCCGGCCCGGCCGCGGGAACCTGCTCCGGTGACGGTGCCTGAACTGGCGCGGACACCGGCGCAGCAGCGGGCGCGGGAGCGGGCACGGGCGCAGCGGCGGGCGCGGGAGCGGACACCGGCGTTGCGGCGGGTGCCGCCGAAGCAGCGACGGGTGCTCCGACGTCGTTCCCTCCGTAGTTCAGGCGGCGCTCCACGCGGTCGATCCGGGCCGCGATGCCGCGCTCGGTCTGTTCTGAAGTAGGGAGGAGGATGCGGGCGCAGAGCAGCTCAAGGTGGAGCCGCGGCGACGTGGCACCGGTCATCTCAGTGAGGGCGGTGTTGGTCACGTCGGCAGCCCGGGACAGTTCGGCCGCGCCAAGGTTGTGGGCCTGGTTCTGAAGCCGGGCTATCTGGTCCGCCGGCATCCCGCGGAGGATCGACTGGGCGCTCTCCGGCATGGCCTGGACAATGATGAGGTCGCGGAAGCGCTCCAGGAGATCCTCCACGAAGCGCCGCGGATCATGGCCGGTCTGGATCACGCGGTCCACGGCCCGGAACACCGTGGCGGCGTCCGCGGCTGCCACCGCTTCAACGACGTCGTCCAGGAGGGACGCGTGGGTGTAGCCCAGCAGCGCGACGGCAAGCTCGTAGTCCAGCCCGGTGGGGCCGGCCCCTGCCATCAGCTGGTCCAGGACGGAGAGCGAGTCGCGCACCGACCCGCCGCCGGCCCGGATGACCAGGGACAGCACGCCGGGCGCCACGGGAACGTTTTCCTGGTTGCAGAGCAGCTCAAGGTACGCCATGAGGGGTTCGGGCGGGACCAGCCGGAACGGGTAGTGGTGGGTCCGCGAACGGATGGTCCCGATCACCTTGTCCGGCTCCGTGGTGGCGAAGATGAACTTGATGTGCTCCGGCGGCTCTTCCACGATCTTGAGCAGGGCATTGAAGCCGGCCGAGGTGACCATGTGGGCTTCGTCGATGATGAAGATTTTGTACCGGTCCCGGACCGGAGCGTAGGTGGCGCGTTCGCGGAGGTCGCGGGCATCGTCCACGCCGCCGTGGCTCGCGGCGTCGATCTCGATCACGTCGAGTGATCCGGAGCCTCCGCGTGCCAACTCGATGCAGCTGGGGCACTTGCCGCAGGGGGTATCAGTGGGACCCTCGGCGCAGTTGAGGCAACGGGCCAGGATGCGGGCCGAGGTGGTCTTTCCGCAGCCGCGCGGACCGGAAAACAGGTACGCGTGATTGACGCGGTTCTTTCGCAGCGCCGTCATCAGCGGATCGGTGACGTGTTCCTGCCCGATAACGTCAGCAAAGGAGTCTGGACGGTATCTGCGGTAAAGGGCGGTTGTAACACTCACAGAGAAAACCCTACCAATCCGGGCTGACAATCAGACCCTCGCGGGCGGCCGCCCTGTTCGGGAATAGTAAAGACCCCCCATGCACCCGCCAGAGCCCGTCTACCCTTGCTACCTTCCGGTCCTGGGGGAGTTCAACAGGATGACGCCACATGAGGGGCCGTCAATGAGTTTACCCGATGATTTCGTGTGCCCCGAATCGACCGACGACGGCTCATTCAGGGCGGCCCCGGCTAGGTTTCGCGGCCGCCCTGCGCCGTTGCCGGGCGGTGTCCGTTGACCGCCCAGCTCATCAGTGCGGGCTCCTCATAGGGGTGGGCGGCGCGAAGGGCTGCCACAACGGCGTCGAGCACGTCTTCCGTGACGACGCACTCGATCCTTACCTCCGGCACGTGTTCGCTGCGGCCCTGGGAACCGATAAACGGCTGGGATCCGGCGAGGGGTGTGAACCGTCCGGTGCCGGGGGTGGTGAAGGCGCAGTGCGAATAGTTGCCGATCCGTCCGGCTCCCGCACCGCCGACGGCGGCGAGGACCGCCTCCGTATGGTCTGCGGGAACGTATGTCACCAGGGCATGCAGTTGGGTCATGCCGCCCATCTTTCCAGCACGTTGCCGGAAGCGGATACCGGCACAAGTCGGTAACGGTCCGCCGATATTCGGCCAGGAACCCTTGCTTATCATTGCCGCAGGGCGGACGATGGATATGTACACCGATTGGGGCAATCTCAAGTTGAGCTCAAGGTTGTGAGCTGCAGGGCCTGGCGCGAGGGCCGGACCCGGCAGCTCAACGGTGTTCCGGCGGAGTGGGCGCATTGGGGGCGTCCATTTTGACGTTAACGGGCCTTTTGAAACGCGGGTCCGGGCACCACTCAGCACGCCGTCGTAACGTCCCGCAGTGCCCAATTGGGTGATGCCGGAAAGTTCAGGTAGTCTAGTATCTGCTTTTGATTCAGAAGCTACTGGAGAATTCGCCTAGCGGCCTATGGCGCACGCCTGGAACGCGTGTTGGGTTAACGCCCTCGGGGGTTCAAATCCCCCATTCTCCGCGGTTTGGCCCCGGTCCTCGGACCGGGGCCTTTTTGCGTTCCGGCACTAAGCCGCAAAACCCAGGCGGCGCAGCCGGCGTCGTGCTGCCTGTTCGCTCGGCCCAATCCTGCGTCCGCGTTTTGCCCCGCCAAGGGCCAGCTGGACGACGGCGAGAGTCACTTTGGTGCCGAGCCTCACCGGCAGCGGCAGGGGACCCAGCCGGGCTGTCCGGAGCCCCAGTAGATCCCGGTATTTTGGGTCCAGGCTGGCGACAGCGGCGGCAAACAGCATCCGGTATCCGGGGCGCAGCGAAGGATGCAGCGGCGGGTTGCGGATGAAGGCCACAATCTCCGCCACCCGGTCATCGGAGCGGAGGTCGCCGTCGTCGTACCAGCTGTCCAGCTGCCGCCTCATTTCCGCCTCGCTCAGCGGGGGCGAATCAACCCCCATCAGCGTTCCTGCGTGCGCCCACTCCCGGACGTAGGCATCCGGACCGCCGGGGATGGGCCGTCCCCAGATCTTGTGGGCAGAGAGGAATGCGTCAGTGAAGGCGATGTGGACCCAGCGGAGGAGTTCGGGGTCGTTGGCTGCATAGCTCCTGGTGATTCCGTGGGCGTCCACGTAGTCCCCCCGCACCGATTCGTGCAGCCGCAGCACCCAGCCGGAGGCTTCATGCGCCGCGGAGGTGGAGCCATAGGAGACGGTGAAGATCCAGCGGATGGTTCCGGCCAGCCGTCCCAGGGGATCTTCGCGGAACCGTGAATGGTCGTGCACGCCGGCGAGGGCGCCCGGATGGAGGGCCTGCATCAGGAGTGCACGGATTCCCGCCACGATAGTGGTCATTGAACCGTGGACCGCCCAGACCGCGGACCCCGGAAGGTGGTAACCGGCGTCGTCACCGTCCTCAAGCCGGGGGACCCAGGGCGGCACCGCACCCCGCGAGCCGGTGAAGGTCTGCCTGAGCTCGGCCTGCCACTCCCTGAGGACATTGCGCATGGTCCATTCTTGCGCCCCGTTGCTGTGAGTCAGCTGGGAATTCCGGCCGGAAGTGGCGGAATTCCGCGGGCGTGCGTGGGCGGGCCGATGTTGGGGGGTTCACAGAGTCGATGGGGCTGTGGTCCCATAGGAATCGTAAGTCCGTCGAGATTGGGGTCTGGCGGGCCTATCGCAGGAGTCGCACGTGGGAAATCACTGGGGATATGGACACGACGAGCAACCAGCCAGGCCCTGCCTCGTCGCTGCACGGATTCTTGGCGTATGCGCCGTTTCAACGTTTGGCGTGATTGGGCTTAGTCTCCAAGTGCCCCCGGCTGCGCCATCTGCGGTGGTTGCCGCCTCGAAGCAGGCCCCGATAGGCAACGCGGGAGTTGCGCCCTGGTGGCCGGATGCCTTCGTGAAACCGCTGGGCATTTCCCCGGACGCCGTTTCGGCCAATGCCAACGCAGTGATCTCCTTCAGCCGTAGCGACATCAGGACAACCTCCAAAAGCGGCCAGCGCGAACTGAACGTTGCCTCCGATGAACTGAGGCGCCCACCTGCCGGTTCCCTGATGTCTCCCCTGGAAGTACTGACCGAAACGTCAGGCTTCGGGCTCCGGGTCAGCCCGTTGACCGGGACCCTGGGCGAGTTCCACTGGGGCCAGGACTTTGCGGCTGCGTGCGGCAGTCGCGTGTACGCGGCCGACGCCGGTGTGGTCAGGGCCGTGGGCTGGCACCCCTGGGGCGGCGGCAACCGTTTGGAGATCGACCACGGCAACGGGCTGATCACCACCTACAACCATTTGGAAGGGATCGCCGTCAAGAAGGGCGACTCCGTCCAGGTGGGCGAGGTCATTGCAAAAGTCGGCACCACAGGTTCGTCCACGGGGTGCCACTTGCACTTTGAAACTATCCTCAACGGCGTCCACGCCAACCCCTTGGACTGGACGCTCCTGCCCACCAAGCAGCTGGATGAGCTCGGGAACATCGACATGATCAGCTACGTTCCCGGCGGCGGCGCCCCCGAAGGCGATCCCACGTGGGCCATCCCCGTTTCCACAGACAACTCGCACACCGTGTCAGGCGGCGAGGCTGAAGTTCCAGCGCCGGAAACGCCCGCCGCGACGGCCACCGCGACGCCGTCGCCTTCCGCTTCGCCTTCTGCGCCGGGAAGCTCGACGGCGACCCCCACCCCATCGCCTACCGGCACCGCTACGGCCACCCCGACACCTCCGCCGACCCAGACGCCGACTCCCACGCCGACGCCGACTCCAACCCAGACCGGGCAGTCCACTGAGCCAGCCGCGCCGACGGAGAGCGTCACCGCGGAACCCACGGCTGAGCCCACGTGGGAACCTTCCCCGGAACCCACTACGGAACCCACGGCTGAGCCCACCGCCGAGCCGACGTTCTCGGCCACCACCGAACCCACCGTGGCGCCCACCGCCGAGCCGACGTTCTCGGCCACCACCGAACCCACCGTGGCGCCCACCGCCGAGCCGACGTTCTCGGCCACCACCGAACCCACCGTGGCGCCCACCGCCGAACCGACAGAGGTGCCCGTACCAACGCCCACCGCCGAACCGACCGAGGTGCCCGCGACTGAGCCCGCCGCGGTGCCTGTACCAACGGAGTCAGCCGAGCCGACGCCAACAGAAACACCCACCCCCGCGCCATAAGGGCATTCGGTTTACCATCGCGCTCGTCCCTGTTGACGGACCGCGCCGGAATTCACACGGGCACCAACCCATACACTTGGCCGTTGTCAACGAATAGCAGCCATGACCAGTTTCTTAAGGAAGCCCTCCGTGAATTCGATCCACTCCATTCCGCTGACCCTCAATGACGGAACAGAAACCGATTTTGGCCGCTTCAAGGGAAACGTGGTGATGGTGGTCAACGTGGCCTCCCAGTGTGGCTTCACGCCGCAGTACGCCGGCCTCGAATTGCTGTACGGCAAGTTCAAGGACCAGGGATTCGAGATCCTGGGCGTGCCGTGCAACCAGTTCGCCGGACAGGAGCCGGGTGGCGACGACGAAATCGCCGAATTCTGCGAACGCAACTTCGGCGTGACATTTCCGCTGGCCGCAAAGGCTGATGTGCGCGGCAAGAACCAGCACCCGCTATACGCAGAACTCACCAAATTCAAGAACGGGCTGCTCCCCGGGATGGTGAAGTGGAACTTTGAAAAGTTCCTGGTCAACCGCGACGGGTTTGTGGTGGCCCGCTTTGCTCCCACGGTGGAGCCGGATTCGCCAGAGGTCATCGGCGCCGTCGAGGATGCCCTCGCCTGACGACAGCGCGTGGGACGACACCACAACGACGGCGGTCACTAGGGCCCAACGGCCCATGTTCCTAAGCATGCTTACCGCCTAGACTGGCCGGACCCTCCAATCTGTTCTGCATGGCCGCGGCTTCGCCCGCTGTACCACTGCGGGACGGCGCGGCCGGTCCATGCCTGCCTCGGAGGGCGCATCAGTACTTCATGAATCACACGGGGCATCCTTGCGGATGCCCGTGAAACCAGGGGGAAAGAGATGACAGGGAACAAAGCCGTTGCCTACAAGGGACCGGGCAAGGTCGAACTGATCGACATTGACTATCCCAGCTTCGAACTCAAGGACGGACCGGGCGTCAACCCCGCCAATGTGGGCCGCTCCGTGCGCCATGGCGTGATCCTCAAGACCGTTGCCACCAACATCTGCGGCTCCGACCAGCACATGGTACGCGGCCGCACCACTGCTCCGCCGGACCTCGTCCTGGGGCACGAAATCACCGGTGAAGTAGTGGAAGTCGGCCCGGACGTTGAATTCATCAAGGTGGGGGATATCTGCTCCGTCCCGTTCAACATCGCCTGCGGCCGCTGCCGCAACTGCAAGGAACGCAAGACCGGCATCTGCCTCAACGTCAATCCGGACCGGCCGGGAAGCGCCTACGGGTACGTCGACATGGGCGGCTGGGTGGGCGGCCAGGCCAACTACGTCCTGGTGCCCTACGCGGACTGGAACCTGCTGAAGTTCCCGGACAAGGACCGGGCCATGGAGAAGATCCTCGACCTGGCCATGCTTTCGGACATCTTCCCCACGGGATTCCATGGCGCTGTCAGCGCCGGGGTCGGCGTCGGCTCCACCGTCTACATCGCAGGGGCCGGTCCCGTGGGCCTGGCAGCGGCTACCAGCGCGCACCTGCTGGGCGCCGCCGTTGTGATTGTGGGCGACCTGAACGAGGACAGGCTGGCGCGGGCGCGCAGCTTCGGCTGCGAAACGGTGGACCTCACCAAGGGCGGCCCGGCGGAGCAGATCGAGCAGATCCTTGGCCTCCCGGAAGTGGACTGCGGCGTGGACGCAGTCGGCTTCGAGGCGCGCGGTCACGGACATGGCAAGGACGCCGAAGAGGCGCCGGCCACGGTGCTGAACTCGCTGATGGACATCACCGCCGCCGGCGGTGCGCTGGGCATTCCGGGGCTGTACGTGACGGGCGATCCGGGCGGCATTGACGAGGCAGCCAAGAAGGGTGCCCTGAGCCTGAGCCTGGGTACCGGCTGGGCCAAGTCGCTGAGCTTCACCACGGGCCAGTGTCCCGTGATGAAGTACAACCGGCAGCTGATGATGGCAATCCTGAACGACAAGGTGAACATCGCCAAGAACGTGAACGCCAAGGCGATCACGCTTGAGGAGGCGCCCCAGGGCTACGCCGAGTTCGACGCCGGCGCCGCCACGAAGTACGTCCTCAACCCGAACGGCTACCTGAGCTAAGCCGCCAAGTACTGAGTAACCACGTGCCGGCGGGCACACACCGAGTGGGGTGTGTGCCCGCCGAACTACTCGTTATTGCCTTATTTTCAAACATGCATACTGGAGTTTGCACATTGTTGGCCGAATGTCTGGTTGGATAGACCTTACTGAGAGGGACACTGGAGGCGCCGCTTCCAACCAACCACGAAGGCAGTAATGGAGCTCATCGAGGCCGAACACCCGCGGCCGCGTCATTTTCTACTCCACCTGAGCGACCCCCACCTGTTGGGAGGTCCGGATCACTTGTATGGCGCAGTGGACAGCGAAGCCCGCCTGAAGCAATTGTTTGAGGAAGTCAAAGCATCAGGCGCCCGCCCGGAAGCCGTGATTTTCACCGGCGACCTGGCGGACCAGGGCGAACCCGAGGCGTATGTAAAGCTCCGCGCAATCGTTGAACCCGCATGCAAGGCGATGAACGCGCAGGTCATCTGGGCCATGGGAAACCACGACGACCGTGGAAACTTCCGCGCCGGCCTGCTCGACCAGCCCGGGAACGATTCACCGCTGGACCTCAGTTACTTCGTCAACGGACTGCGGGTGATCACCCTGGACACCTCGGTGCCGGGGTTCCACCATGGTGAACTCAGCGAGGACCAGCTGGAATGGCTCGCTGCTGAACTCGCCACCCCTGCGCCGGACGGCACCATCCTGGCGCTGCACCACCCGCCGGTTCCCTCCATCCTGGACCTTGCCGTCCTCGTGGAGCTCCGCGGCCAGCCGGCCCTGGCAGCTGTGCTGCGCAACTCGGACGTCCGCACCATCCTGGCCGGCCACCTGCACTACTCCACCACCGCCACCTTCGCAGGGATCCCGGTGTCGGTGGCCTCCGCCACCTGCTACACCCAGGACCTGAACGTACCCGTGGGCGGCACGCGCCCGCACGACGGCGGCCAGGCCTTCAACCTCGTGCACGTGTATGAACACACGATTGTGCATTCCGTGGTGCCTGTCGGCAGCGCGGCAGCCGTGGGCGAGGTTGTGAGCGCGGCGGAAACCCAGCGGCGGCTGGCGGCCGCCGGCGTCCGCATTCCGCGCCAGGCGAAGACCCAGGGACACCCGCCCACCCAGAGCATCCCCATGGTCAGCCTGGGTTCCGGACGCTGAGTTTCTACTTTTCCCAGGGCGCCTTGATGGGGTAGTACTTCTCCAGGAAGTCCGTCACCAGCTCGGCACGTTCGTCCGCTTCCACTTCGGGGAAGCTGCCGTCGTTCAGGCAGAAGAAGTCCATGTTGCGCTTGGACAGCAGCTTGGGCAGGTAATTGAGGCCTGACCGCATCGTCGTGTCGATGTACCTCACCTTCGCTGCCGTCTGGGTCACCGCCCTCCCGGTCAGCAGGGCGTAGTAGTGGTAAAAGGAGTTCGTGACGGAGATGTTGTCCGCGGCACGGAACCGGCTTGCCGCGGTCTTGGCGAATTCCTGCGGGAACTCCTGCTCCATGGTGGCTACCACGCTCCGCCGCAACGGGGCAGCCGTGTGCTCCAGATGGCGGGTGGTGATCCGGCCGAACCGGTCCCACAGGAGTTTCCGGTTCACCCTGGCGGCGTTCTCGAAACCGCTGCGCTCTGCATCGTTATCGCCCAGCCCGATGCGGGTTTCCGCCTCAATGAACTTGGTGACGCCGCCCGGGGTGAAGAACATGTCCGGTCCCACCGCGCGGCCGAAGAACATGTCGTCGTTGGAGTACAGGAAGTGCTCCGAGAGCCCTTCGATGTGGTGCAGCTGGCACTCGACGGCCTGTGAATTGTGCGTGGGCAGCACGGACGGGTCCGCGAAGAATTCCTCGCTGCGCACAATGGTCACGGACGGGTGGTCGGCCAGCCAGGCGGGTGCCGGGGAGTCCGTGGCGATAAAGATGCGCCGCACCCACGGAGCGAACATGTAGACCGAGCGCAGGGCATACTTCAGTTCGTCGATCTGGCGGTAGCGGGCCTCGTGGTCGTCGCCTTCGCCCACCACCACGCCTGCCATCCTGGCGCGCCGCGCGGCGATGTACTCTGGCGAGCTGCCGTCCACCCAGGAAAACACCATGTCGATGTCGAAGCTGATATCGCTCGCGTGGTCCGCGAACATGTTCTCGATGGTGGGCCAGGTGTGGCCGTAGCGCTCCACGGTGCCGCGCACTGCGTCGGTGGTGAGCATGGTCCGGCGGGTGAGGGAATTTTCGATCGGCAGGATCAGCTGTTTGCCTTCGAAGCTCCACAGCTCGATCTGCACGCCGGCGGAGGAGCCGAAGTCGAAACCGCCGTTGGGTTCCACCCGCGGACGGTAGAGCCGGAAGATCCGGGCCTGGCGGTTGGGGGAGAGCTCGCCGTCGGCAACCAGGACAGAGGACTTCTTCTTGGCGTCCACGGTCATGGAGTAAACAGGCTCGTCACGGCACGCTTCCACCAGCGCGGCCCGGAGCTTCTTCCGGTTCTCCCAGTCCAGCGCAATGACCGGCCGGTGGTTGTTGCCGCGGACCAGAAGGTAGTCCAGGCCCGCATTCGCGAGGACATTGCGGATGAACAGCAGGTCCTCCACCATGGCCTGATAAGGCGTCCGGGTGTCATTGATTAGCGCGTAGCGCCCCCGGTGGCGGACCACGTCGGGGCGGTTCTTCAGCCGCGCAACAGCGGCGGGCGACGTAACTTCGGCGTGGCTCCGGCCGTCGTCGGAGGGCTGACCGCCGTAGTAGATCTCATCCTGAACGAGTGCGTCTGTAATGGTGTTTCTCCGAGCTTTTGTCTATAGAGGTCCTACCTGCATAATAACCCGCGCAAAAAAACCGGACTAATCCCGGACTTAGCCGGCCAGGGCGTCCCGCCAGCTGCGCAGGAATGCCGCACCGGCGTCGTCGTGGATCACGTCTTCGGCGAGCCCCAGGTCGGCGGCGGTCAGGACCGCGTACGGCTTGACGGGAACCCCGTCCGCCGGGCGGACGTCCACGTGCTTCACCTCGTGGTCGTTGTGGTGCAGCCAGTCGGCCATGGCGTAGTCGGTGCGGGAGTCGCCCACCGTCCGCCAGGCGAGAGGCCGGATTCCCTGCGCGGCGAGGAGTTCCACGGCGCGGCTGGCACCCAGGTCCTTGCCGAGGCGTACCGACTCGATGTCGGTGGAAATGATGGTGGGATCCACCCGGTAGTCAACCTGGTCGTCCGAATCGGGAGCATGGTGGTCCAGCCGGACCACGCCCAGGCCGTGACGGGCCATCAGTTCCATGGCGTCGGCGTCGAACAGTTTCTGTTCGTCGAGGTAGTCCTGGCTGGGCACGTCGATGTGCTGCTCCACGGAGACCATGGCGCGCTTGGTTTCGTCGTAGAACATGTGGTTCGCGTAGTCCTCGGAAACCAGCCGGCGGACGTCATCGCCGTAGGCCCGGGGGACGGCGAGGTCGTGGTCCACATGCATGGGGCCGGGCCCCGCAGCCGTGTAGCTGAACCAGACGGCACCCTTTTCGCAGATGGCGTGGATGATGGTTCCGCTCGGCATGCCCGCCGCGATCATGGGCTCCATGACCTGCTCGCGGATGAACGCGTCCGAGCGGCCCGTGTTGAAGATGACCGGAATCCCGGCGGTGGCCAGGGCCACCATGTCCGCAATGATCTCCGGCTTGACATCGCGGGTGACCGGACTGGCCACGGGGCCGTCGACGTCGAGCAGTAGGGCAAGGGGAGGAGCCGACGCCGATGCGGCGGCGCGGTTACCGGGTGCAGTCATGCCTCCATTCTCGCAGTCCGGACCGGCCCGGCGCAGAATGTTGCCTTGCTGCGTCACCGGCCCCCAATGGTCACTGTTTGGCTACAACCTTGGAACTGCGCGGGGTCATTCGTTCCCTTGGCCGGGCAACTTCCATAGGCTTGCAGGGTGATATTCAAAGCTGTGGGCGAGGGCCGCCCTTACCCCGACCATGGTTACAACACCCCCAAGGAATGGGCCGCCCTTCCGCCGCGGCCTGTCCGGCTCGATGAGCTGGTGACCACCAAGCGCACCCTCGACCTCGAGGCTCTCCTCGCCGAGGACTCCACGTTCTTCGGCGACCTCTTTCCCCACGTGGTGCAGTACCGGGGAACCCTGTACCTCGAGGACGGGCTGCACCGTGCCGTCCGGACCGCACTGCATCAGCGCACCGCCATCCATGCCCGTGTGCTGGTGATAGATGGCTAGGAAGCCGAAAGACCTCACGATCCTGCACGGACACCGCGTTGTTTCCGGACAGGAACTCAGGGCCACGTTCGTTGAACAGGACGACACGGCAGACAACCCTGTCCGGCTGCGACGTCGGATCCTGCACGGTGTGGTGCTGGTCCTGCTGGTGGGGCTGATCATCTCCGCGATCGTGGTTGCGCTTGCCATCATGAACGGCCAGATCAAGATCCCGACGGCGGAGCGGACCGCGTCTGCCGCCTCGGCGTGCCCAGCAACCACTTTTGATTACACCCCGAACGACAAAGTCACCCTCAGGGTCTTCAACGCCACCAACAGGCCGGGCCTGGCGCGTTCGGTGGCGGACGAGTTCCTTGCCAGGAAATTCGCGGTGGCGGAGGTGGGCAACACCCAGTCCGGGTACCGGGGCGTGGCCGCGGTGGTTTCCGGTGCCGCCGGCCAATCGGCAGCCTTCAGCGTCCAGCGGAACCTTCCCGCGTCGGATTACTTCCAGGACGGTCGGTCAGACGGCAGCGTGGATGTGATCCTCACGGGTGAATTCAAGGAATTGAATGCGCCTGAACTCGTGGACCAGACGCCCGGCCGGCTCAGCTGCCCGCGCGACAGCCGCCGGATCGTCGACAGCGCCAAGTGGCCGGTGATCCCCAAATCCGGCTGAGCCTCGCCGGGGCTGGGGCCGGGGCTGGAACTGGCTAGGGTGCGGCGAGCGTGACGGGACGGCCGTCGTCGTCGAACCGTGCCCCCGCTCCGAGCTGGATGAACCGGACGGTCCGCAGCACCGCTTCGGGCGTGCCGTCGCCGCGTGCGGCGCTGGAGGACAGGGTGCCGTGGATAAGCTGGGCCAGCTGCGTGATGTCCGCCCCGGGCAGGTAGCCCTGCGCCATTGCGTCGCGCAGGATGTCCTGGAGGAGGAGGCTGAGCTCGCCCACGTGGTCCGCGAGCTTGGAGAAGGACGCCGGCGAGAGCACTGCCGCCATGGCCGGGCCCGGCGGCAGGTGGCGGCGGCTCAGGTCCTCCACCTGGGTGCGGACGTACAGGGCCAGGCGTTCCACCGGGTTCTCCAGGGACTGCAGGGATTCCCTGAGGCCGTCGAGGAAGCGCTCGGTTTCGTCCAGGGCGTAGGCGATCAGCAGTTCCTCGATGTCCGCGTAGTAGTTGTACACGGCAGTGCGTCCGATGCCGGCATGGCGCGCAACATCAGTCATGGTGAGGCCGGGCAGGCCGTGGGTGAAGAGGAGTTCGCCGAAGCCGGTCAGAATACGGCGTTGGGTCTCGGCTCGTTGGGCAGCATTCGTGGCGGCCGAAATCCTAGGCATACAGACACTTTACAGCGATCTGTCAGCAAACCTATTTGAGTTTTTGTCCAGATAACGCGAGCTAAACGTGGGTTTGGTCGCGTTATCTGGACAAAAACTCGATTACTCAGGGGCGCGTCAGACAGCGCAGCCGTCGGGACCGCACGCGCCGGCGCCGTCGCCGCTGCTTTTACTGCCGTCCGCTCCGGTGCCGGCGCCCGCCATGACGAGGGGCTGTTTCTCATGCCAGGCCTGGGTGAGTGCCTGGCTGAACATCGCCGACGGCTGGGCGCCGGAGAGGCCGTACTTGCGGTCAATCACGAAAAACGGCACGCCGGTGATGCCCAGGGCCCGGCCTTCTTCGAAGTCGAGTCGGACGTCGTCAGCATATTTGTCCGTGGTGAACAGTTCCTCCAGCTCCCCGGCATCGATTCCTAGGTCCCGGCCGAGGGACGTGAGGTACTCCCGGCTGCCGATGTCCTTCCCGTGCTCAAAATGGTCGCTCAACAGGCGCTCTTTGGCGGCGTCCTGCTTGCCGTGGGCGGCGGCCAGATGGATGAGCCGGTGTGCGGTGAAGCTGTTGGCAACCACGACGTCGTCAAACCGGTAGGCGAGGCCCTCACCTTTGGCCTGCTCCGCCACATGGTCGAACATCTGCGAGACCTGCGCCGGCGCCATGCCCTTGCGGGTGCTGAGGTACTCAAGTTCCGTGCCGTCGTAGTGCTCCGGCAGGCCGGGATCGAGCTGGTAGCTGCGCCACTGCACCTCCACGGAATCGCGGTGCGGGAATTCGGCCAGGGCTGCTTCAAAACGGCGCTTGCCGATATAGCACCAGGGGCACGCGACGTCGGACCAAATCTCAATCTTCATGCTGGCAACAACCGCTTGCCCGCCGGATCCATTCCCCTGGCGGCATGTCACGTGGCTCACCCCTGCGCCGGGACAGGGGCCTCAACTGTCCGTTCGCGCTGGGGGGAGTGCACGCTCCATCACGAAGTCATGCTCCACTGTGGTCCCCAGGGTGAACGACTTGGTGCCCACTTTCCGGAAGCCGGATTTCTCGTAAAAGCGGACGGCCCTGGCGTTCTGGCTGTTGACGCCCAGCCACATTCCGGCGGCTCCGGAGGCCGCGGCCTCGGCCAGGCTGGCGTGGATCAGTTCGGCGGCTGCGCCCAGGCCATGGCGGTCCGGGTGCACGTAGCACTTGCTGAGCTCCGTGGCAGGAAGGATCGTGAGGGCGGCGGCAACGTCCGGGTCGCTGGCCGGCCGGTCCACCAGCATGCTGTAACCGCGGAGGTCGCCGTCGGAATCGATCACCAGCACCGTGATGTCCGGGTCCGACAGGTAACTGCGGAAGTTCGCCTCGCTGAGGGTGTTCGCAAGATGCGCCGCGATGTCGGCGGGGGAGGACTGCGCGGGCAGGCGAGCGGAAAGGTGACGGCGGCCAGCCCGGCCAGCCTGCCGGCGTCGTCCTCGGTTGCCTTCCGGATGGTGTGCGTCATGGGCAAAAGTCTATTCGGCGGGATCCTTGAGGAACGTCCTGATGCTGTCGACCACCAGCTGGTGGTCGTCGTCGGAGGACAGCCCGGAGGCCGTGACAGCGGCGACGACGCCCGTGCCCCGGACGCGGACAGGGAAGGAGCCCCCGGCCAGGGTGTAGTCCTCCGGCGCCAGCCACCCGCCTTGCAGTGGGTCGAAGCCCTTGGCCGCGAACTCTTCGGACAACAGTGCCGTGCTGCGCTCAAACCGCAGGGTCGTGGCCGACTTGCGGCGGATCCATTCCTCCTGGTCGGCCGTGGGACCGGGCAGGACACAGCGGAAGAGAACCAGGTTGTGGCGCCGGATATCGATGGCAACTCCGTGGCCCGCGGCGATCGCCCTGTTGGCGATCAGCGAGCCCAGGCGCCAGGCGTCGTGATGGTCAAAGCTGGCGAAAACGAGCTCTTCCTCGTGCTGCCGCAGTTCGGTGATCCGCGGTGAGTCGGTCTCAGTAATTCGGGACGGTCCCTTCAGGCAGGCTGTCGGCAGCGTACGTGAGTCCGATCTGGCGGCGGATCTCGTCCATTGCTGCCATGACTGCAACTGATTCGCTGGGAGGAAGGATGGTGCCGGCGGTGTCGCCTGCGCGGACGAGGCGTTCCAGTTCTGCAGCCTGGTACTGCATACCGCGGCTGGTGACCGGCTGGTCGAACCGCTCCACAATGGTCCCGTCAACTGCATGGACGGTAAACGGAGTCGGGTTGTACCAGGTTGGTTCGATGTCGATCCACCCTTCGGTCCCGATGACCATGGCCCGGTTGGCGCTGGCGGCGTCCAGTTCGCAGTCCACAATGGCCTGCTGGCCGTCGGCATACTCAAAAATCGCCGCTGTCTGGCGGTCGACCCCCGTGGCCGTCATGGAGGCGCTGGCGCGGATGGTCTCCGGGGTGCCCAGGATGTCGAACGCGAAGGAGATCGGATAGATGCCGAGGTCCAGCAGCGCTCCGCCGCCCAGTGCAGGATCGTTCAGCCTGTGGGCAGGGTCCTTGGGCAGGCTCTGGTTGTGGCTGGCGACCACCTTCCTTACCTCGCCGATAATGCCTTCCTGGATGATTGCGCGGAGGCGGATCATGTGCGGGAGGAATCGAGTCCACATGGCTTCCAGCGCCACGAGCCCCTTGGATTCCGCGAGGTTAACAATGTCCTGGGCTTCGCGGGCGTTCATGGTGAACGACTTCTCCACCAGCACGTGCTTGCCCGCGTTCAACGCCAACAAGGCATTGGCGTGGTGGAACGGGTGCGGCGTGGCGATGTACACCACGTCAACCAACGGGTCTGCCACCAGGTCCTCGTAGCTGCCGTGCGCGGTTGCCACGCCGTACTGCTCAGTAAACGCCTTGCTCGAGTCCAGCGAGCGTGACCCGACGGCCTGCACCGTGAAGCCGTTCTCGTTCAGGTCCTGCGCTTGCAGCCCGGCGATGAATCCGGTGCCGAGGATGCCCCAGCGGATTGCTCCGTCGGAAGTGCCGGCGGGTTGATTAGTCACGAACGTGGTCCTTTGGTGAGTCGGTGTTGGCCAGCGGGTACGCCACAAACGCAAAGCGCCTGGAGTCCGGTGCCCAGCTGTTGACGTTCAGTGTTCCCTGGCCGCCGAAGAGGGACCACGTGTGCAGCGGTGCGGCCCAGTCGCCGGTGGAGACAAGCACGACGTCGACCGGCAGGTCGGCGGGGTGGCCTTCTGTTCCGCTGGGGAAGCGGATGTAGCTGGCCAGCTCTCCGTCGGGGGAGAGGTGGGGGAACCAGTCGACTGTTTCGGAGTCGAGGAGCCGTTCGAACCCGGTCCCGTCAACCTGCACACGGGCCAGCTGGGCATGGCCGGGAAGTGAAGTGAAGGACTCCGTGTTCAGGTAGAGCCACTTTCCGTCGGGTGAGTACTCGGGCCCGTCGCAATGGCCGGTACCGACGTCCACGAGGGTGGCCTGGCCGCCGCCGGCCGGAACCGTCAGGAGCCGCCCCGGCTGGCTGAAGTCGCCGGCCTCGATCCCCACGTAGGCGAGCTCGCCGCCGTCGGGACTAACGCCGTGCAGGAAATGGAAGGAGCCGTCGTCGGCCGTGACTCTCTCTGCCGCGCCGCCGCCAAGCGGCGCGCGGTAGATGTGGCCGTCGTTCGCCGAGAGGAAGATCTGCTTTCCGTCGGGGGCGAGGACGTGGTCGTTGTTGAGATCGGGGATGCCGGTGAGGGGGACCTGGCTGATGGTGCGGCCGGCAACATCAAAGTTCCAGAGCTTTCCGTCCCCGTTGAGGATCAGGGCCGAGCCGTCGAGGGTCCAGTTGGGCGCTTCGAGGAGGAGCTCGTCTGACGTGAACACCAGCTCGCGCTCGCCGGTGACGCCCGCAATCCAGACTTCGCAGCGCTGGCCGGGCTGAAGGGTACGCAGCATGCTTAGAGCTCCTTGATCCGGATGTTCCGCCACCGGCACTGCGCGCCCTTGCCCCAGCGGGCCTCGCCGAACATGGAGTCGTTGTCGTGGACTTCCAACGCGATGTGCCCGCGCTCGCCGAGCACTCCCAGGACAGCATCGGCGTCGTAGTTCGGCGAGTCCAGCGTAGCGGTGTCCAGCTCGGCGATCTTGAGGTCGTTGACCCACGTAGTGATCACCGGCATGGCGCCCACACAGCGGATGCGGAGTTCGTTCCAGTCATCCCAGCGCCACACTTTAAGGAAATCCCCGACGTCGGTGGCGTGGCTTAGGCGCGCACGCTTTTCTTCCGTGACGGGTTCCACCGAGGTGGCCGGATCATCGGCAACCAGCCCCGTGGGCCGGCCGCCGTCGTCGAGGGCCGCGTCGATGGCGAACGGGACCGCGGAGAAGCTTGCGAGTCCGTTGCCGAAAAATCCGCCAATGCCGCCGGACGGGCGGTGGTCCACGAGCAACTGGAAACCCTCCCAGCTGTCCCGTTGCCTGCGGATCATGACGCCGGTGTCGGCCGGCCAGTCAGAGCGCATTTCGAGAACCAGTTCGAAGTCGCCGTAGGGCTGGTCGCTGACGAGATACCCGCCGTACCCGCTGCCCGGAGTGTCCTGCTCGCCGACGAGGACGCCGTCTTCCACGAACCACCTGGCCGGGTGCTTTTCGGGTTCCACCGGGCGGGGGATGCCGCGGCGGTCGAAGAGCCCCAGGAGCTCGGGGCCGCCAGGATATTCCGTGCCGTACACCCGGGGTGCGGCGTGCCAGCCAGCCAGGCTCGCGCCGTCGAACATAGGGACGAACCCGCCGTCGCGATCAACCGTGTGGTTCAACGGCTAGTCCTTGCTGCTGAAGGCGGCGTCGAAGCTGGTCTGGGAGGCGGGGAAGTCGAACTTCTTGAGCGCGGCGAGGGCTTCGGGGGCGCCGTGGAGGCGGTCCATGCCGGCGTCTTCCCATTCGACGGAGATGGGTCCGTTGTAGCCGATCGCGGTCAGGGCGCGGAAGGACGATTCCCAGGGGACGTCGCCGCGGCCTGCGGAGACGAAGTCCCAGCCGCGGCGGGGGTCGCCCCAGGGCAGGTGGGAGCCCATGACGGTGTTCCGGCCGGTGGGGCGGAGCTTGGTGTCCTTGCAGTCCACGTGGTAGATCCGGTCCTTGAAGTCCCAGATGAAGGAGACGGGGTCGATGCCCTGCCACATGAAGTGGGACGGGTCCCAGTTCAGGCCGAACGCCGGACGGTGCCCGATCGCTTCGAGGGTGCGTACGGTGGTCCAGTAGTCGTAGGCGATCTCGGAGGGGTGGACTTCGTGGGCGAAGCGGACCCCGCATTCGTCGAAGACGTCCAGGATGGGGTTCCAGCGGTCCGCGAAGTCCTGGTAGCCGGCCTCGATGACCTTCTCCGGGACCGGCGGGAACATGGCCACGTACTGCCAGATGGAGGAACCCGTGAACCCGACCACGGTGTCCACGCCGAGTGCTTTGGCGAGCCGGGCTGTGTGCTTCATTTCCTCGGCGGCGCGCTGGCGGACGCCCTCGGGGTCGCCGTCGCCCCAGACCTTGGACCCGACGATCGCCTCGTGGCGGAAGTCGATGGGGTCATCGCAGACGGCCTGGCCCTTGAGGTGGTTGGAGATGGCCCAGACCTTGAGGTTGTACTTCTCCAGGACCGCGAGCTTGGACTCGACGTAGCCGGGTTCGTCCCAGCGCCAGGCGTCCAGGTGGTCGCCGGAGACGGCGATTTCTAGGCCGTCGTAGCCCCAGCCGGAGGCGAGCTTGGCGACTTCCTCGAAGGGGAGGTCGGCCCACTGGCCGGTGAACAGGGTGTACGGGCGGGGCATGTCAGGCTCCTTCGGTAACGGGGACGGGGGACGTGCTGATCTGGATAATGGAGGATTTGGCGTTGGCGGACTCTTCGATGGCGGCCAGCACCCGCTGCACGGCCAGGCCCTCCTCGAACGACGGCGACGGCGGGGTGCCGCCGCCGATCGCGGCCAGGAAGTCCCGGATTTCGTGGGTGAAGGTGTGTTCCCACCCGATCACGTGGCCCTGCGGCCACCAGGCAGCCATGTACGGGTGCTCGGGCTCGTTGACCAGGATTCGCCGGAAGCCCTGTTCCCGGACCGGGACGGTGGCGTCCAGGAAACCGAGTTCGTTGATGGCTTCAAGGTCGAACAGCAGGGAGCCCTTGTCGCCGTAGATCTCGAGTTTGAGCGAGTTCTTCTGTCCGGTAGCCATGCGCGAGACTTCGACGGAGGCGATGGTCCCGGTGTCCAGGGTCAGCGTGGCCCAGGCGGCGTCGTCGACCGTTACCTCTTCCAGGCCGCCTGCGGCACCACTTGGCCCGGGGCGGCTGGACACGAAGGTGTGCAGCCGCCCGGAGACTTCGGTGACCGTGCCGCCGAGCAGGAACATGACCTGGTCGATCGCATGGGAGGCGATGTCTCCCAGCGCGCCCGACCCGGCGGTTTCCTTGTTCAGGCGCCAGGTCATGGGGGAGCCGGCATCCACCAGCCAGTCCTGCAGGTACGCGGCCCGGACGTGACGGATCGTTCCCAGCCGGCCCTCGGCGATGAGTTCCCGGGCCAGTGCCAGTGCCGGGACGCGGCGGTAGTTGAAACCGATCATGGACTGTACGCCGCGTTCCCGGGCGGACCGGGCAGCGTCCGCCATGGCTTCGGCCTCGGCCAGGGTGTTGGCGAGCGGCTTCTCGACCAGCACGTGTTTGCCGGCCTCAAGCGCCGCGATGGCGATCTCCGCGTGCATCCACCCCGGGGCGCAGATATCCACGATGTGAATGTCGTCCCGGTCAAGGACCGAGCGCCAGTCCGTCGCGGTTTCCGCCCAGCCGTATTTCCGGGCGGCTTCGGCGACCTGCCCGGCGTCCCGGCCCACGAGCACTTTCTGTTCGAAGGCCGGGACGTCGAAGTGGGAGGCAACGTTGCGCCAGGCGTTCGAGTGGGCCTTGCCCATGAACGCATAGCCGATCATTGCCACACCCAGCGGTGAGTTGTCCGGGTTGCTGCCGTCCGTGCTTTCGGGGGAGTTCATTGCCTGGTTCCTAGAGGGTGGAAGCGGTGGGGTCCCAGTCCTCGGGGAGGGCCGGGGACGCGGGGGCGGAGCTTTCGACGTTGACGAAGGTGCCGGACTCAACGGATTCGGAAATCGAGACCATGGTGTCCAGCACGTGGTAGGCGAGGTTGCCCGTGGCGCGGTGCGGAACCCCGGCCCGGATGGAGCGGGCCATGTCCAGCACACCCATGCCGCGGCCGTTTGAGGCGCCGGTGGCGGGGATGACGGTCCAGTCTTCGTCGCCCGCGCGCCAGAGCCTGATATCGCCGTCGAAGTAGTTGGGATCCGGGAGCGAGAGGGTGGCTTCGGTGCCGGTGATCTCCACGAACCCCATCCGCTGGCGGGGAGACTCGAACGAGAACACGCTGTGCGAGGACTGGCCGCCTTCGAACTGGGCCATCGCGGACACGTGGGTGGGGACTTCCACCGTGAACTCCTCGCCCAGCTTGGGACCGGACCCGATGACGCGGACTTCCTTCGCCTTGGAACCGATGGCTGCCACTTTGCGCACGGAACCGAACGTCTGGACCAGCGCGGTGAGGTAGTACGGGCCCATGTCGAACAGTGGACCGGCACCGTACTGGAAGAGGAACGCAGGGTTCGGGTGCCAGGATTCCGGCCCGGGAGTCTGGAACGTGGTCATGGCGGTCAGCGGGGTGCCGATGTCGCCGCGCTCAATGAGCCGCCGTGCAGTCTGAAGCCCGGCGCCCAGGAACGTGTCCGGGGCGCAGCCGAGCCGGAGTCCCGCGGCGTCGGCAGCCTTCAGCAGCCCCAGCCCGGATTCCCGGTCCAGCGAGAACGGCTTTTCCGTCCAGACGTGCTTGCCTGCGTTGACGGCGGCCGTGGCCACCTCCACGTGCGCCGCCGGGATGGTCAGGTTCACGATGATTTCGACGTCGGGATGGTTCAGCGCCGCGTCCACCCCGCCCGACTCCGCGATCCCGTATTCCTTCGCCCGTGCGGCCGCAGCATCCTCGAACAGGTCGGCGATGACGTGGACCTTGAGGTCCGGGAAGACGGTCAGGTTGTCCAGGTACTGCTTGCTGATGTTGCCGGCGCCGATGACGGCGACGCCCACCGGGCCCCGGCGGGTAGCTTCGGCGCTCATGCGCGTGCGCCTTCGTTGGCTTCGGCGTTGGCTCCAGTGTTCAGGTACGCCAGGCTCTGGGCGATGCCGTCGAAGATGTCGCCGGAGTAGTCGTCAAATTCCACAACTCCGACTTCCAGGGACTTGGCAGCGCCGATGACGTCCCATACGGCAATCTTTCCCTGGCCGGCCGGCTGCTGCGCCTTGGTGTCGGTGTTGAGCGGGCCGTCCTTGATGTGGATGAACTTCACCCGGTCGCCGAGCTTGGCCAGGATGTCCACGGGGTCCTGGCCTCCGACGGCAACCCAGTAGGTGTCCACTTCGAGGACCAGTTCAGGGTCCAGGAGGTCTGCGAAGTATTCCAGTGCCGTGCGGCCCTCAATGGTGGACTCCAGCTCCCAGGCGTGGTTGTGGTACCCGACGCGGATGCCGTATTCGGCGCCCTTCTTGGCTGCAGCATTGAGCTTCGCGGCCGTGGCCTGGATGTCCTCGGCCGTCTGCCAGTGCTCGGCGGGGAGGTACGGGTCGATGACGGTGCTGATGCCCAGGTCCTTGGCGGCGGCGAAGATCTCGTCCTGGTCCTGGCTGAGCAGGGGGGCGTGGCCGGACGGAGCGGTGAGGCCGTTCTCCTTCAGGGCGGCACCGAGTTCCGTTGCCGTTGCCACGAAGTTGTACGGCTCAACCTGGGTGAAACCGATCTCAGCCACCTTCCTGATGGTGCCCGGCAGATCCTCCTGGATGGCATTGCGCAGGGTGTACAGCTGGAGTGAGTAAGACATTTCGTTCCTTTGCGGGAGTTTCGTTTCGGAAATTGATAAGCGGACGGCTAGCGGCCGGCGAGGGATCCGCCGATGCCGCCGACGCTGAAGTATTTATTCAGGGTGGCGAAGACGATGACCGGCGGAAGCATCATGACCACGGCCAGGGCCATGACGGAGGTCCAGTCGGTGGCGTTTTGCTGGAAGAAGGACTGCACGCCCATGGGCAGGGTGAAGATCTCGTTGGAGCGGAGGAACACGATGGCCACGAGGTAGTCGTTCCAGGCGAGCAGGAACGCGAAGATCGCGGTGGAGAGGATGCCGGGCAGGCTGTTGCGGAGGACCACTTTGGTGAAGGATCCGAACACGGAGCAGCCGTCGATCCAGGACGCTTCTTCAAGGCTGATGGGGATGGAGTCGAAGTAGGCGGCCATCATCCACGTGGCAACGGTCATCGTGGAGCCCACATAGATGATGGTGATGCCCAGCAGGTTGTCCACCAGTCCCATGCCGGCGAAGAGGATGAACAGCGGGACCACGGAGGTGATGATGGGCAGGGACTGCATAACGAACAGCAGCAGGGAGTATCCGGAGACGGCCTTGCTGCGTCCGCGGGAAAGGACGTAGCCGGCAGGCGCGGCGACGGCTACGGAGACCACCACCGTGGAGAGCGTGGTGATCAGGCTGTTCTGCAGCCAGGTGGCGGCAAACGTTCCGGAGAAGACGCTGGCGAGGTTCTCGAAGGTCAGGCCGGTGGTGGTGCTGGTCGGACCCGGGGTGAAGGCCAGGATGACGGTGACCATGATCGGGACGAGGACGATGGCGGTGATGACCAGGATGGCAACGAACCGCCACCACTGGCCGCGGTCGCCGGCTTCGGAGAGTGTGCGGCGGGCTTTGGCGGGGCCGGCGACGCCGAGGACGGGGCCGGACTCGGGATGGGCGTGGACTGCTGCGCTCATTATTCGACGCTCGACTTTCGGATCTGGCGGTACAGGAGAACGGAAATGACCACCAGGGTCATGGTCATGAGGAAGGCAATGGCCACGCCGGGACCCGTGGCGAAGTCCTGGAAGACGGTGCGGTAGGCCAGGACCACCAGGGAGGTTGTGGCACTGACCGGGCCGCCGCCGGTGAGCAGGTAGATGGTGGGAAAGTCATTGACGCAGAAGATGGTCATGAGGATCCACGAGATGTAAGTGGAGCGGGCAATCAGCGGCAACGTGATCTGGGTGAACTGCTGGAACCGGGTGGCACCGTCCATGCTGGCGGCTTCGTAGACGGTGGTGTCCACGGAAGCCAGGGCGGCTGAAATCATCATCATCATGAACGGGAAGCTGACCCAGACCTTGAAGACCATCACGGTGATGGCGGCGAGGTTGGGATCGGCCAGGAACAGCGGCGTGCCCAGGCCGAGGTTCCGGAAAAGGGACGGGATCAGGCTGTCCGGGGTGGCAACGAGCCAGTTCCACGCGGTGGAGGACACCACGATCGGCACCACCCACGGCAGGAGCAGCAGGACCTTGAACGTTGCGCCGGCGGGGATTTTGGTGCGGAGCAGCAGGGCCAGGCCCAGGCCCACCAGCCAGGAGCCGAAGACGCCGACGATGGTGAACCACAGGGTGAACTGGGCGGCTTTCCAGAACGCCGGCGAGGACAGGACGGTGGCGAAGTTCTCGCCGCCGACGAAGTTTCCGGTCTGGAGCAGGTCGCCGTCGTGGGTGGCCTGCACGCCGGCGTGGATCAGCGGGTAACCGTGGATCAGGACCAGAAGGACAACGGAGGGGAGCAGGAGCCAGAAGAACGTCCTGGTGGCCTGGGCCGAGAGTTTGCTCTTGCGGTTCACGTGCCCGGGGTCCGGGGACCCGGCCCCGGGCCCGCCGGGGGCAAGCCCGCGGCGGGCCCGGGCAAGGCCTGACGGTGCTGTGGTGGATGACATGGCAGGTACCGTTCTACTTCTTCAGGACCGATTCGAGGCCGGACTGGAAAGTCTGCAGCGCCGTCTTGGCATCGGCCTTGCCGGTCAGGATCGTCTGGCTGAACTGGTTCAATGCCTGGCCGCCGTCAAGGGCCGCGAGGTTGGCGTTGAGGGTGTTGCCCTGGGACGCGAAGGTCTTGGCGATGGGCTGCCAGTCCTTGACGATCTTGACGTTGTTGGGATCATCGGCGAATTCGGGGAGTTCCGTGATCGACTTGAAAACCGGCAGGGCGGACATCAGCTTCTGCTTCCACAGTTCCTTGAGCTGGCCCAGGTAGTACACCAGGAAGGCCTCGGATGCTTCCTGCGAGGGTGTGTTCGTGTACATCATGATGTTGTTCGGGAACACGATGGTGGCCTTGTCCCCGTGCGGGCCGGTGATGGGGTCAGCCACCAGCAGGTCTCCGGACGTGTCACCGACGCGCTGGGGAACGTTGACCTGGAACAGGCCGTATCCGGCCTTGCCGTCCTTCCATTGTGCGGACATGTTGTCGGTGGTGTAGCTGACCGCCGCAGGATCGACAATTCCGTTGGATACGAGTTCAAGGACAAATTCCATCGCTTCCACGTTGCGGTCGTTCATCAGGTCCAGCTCGCCGTCCTTGTTGAAGACGCCGCCGCCGTTGTTGACCATCATCATGATCATGGAGTGGTTGCCGTAGTTGTTGCCTGAGCCTGCGCCGGTGGTGAAGCCAAATGCGCCGACCTTCTTGAGTGCTTTGCCGGCTTCGAGGAGGGACGGCCAGTCGGTGGGAAGTGCCACGTTGGCCTTCTCGAACAGCGATTTCCGGTACCAGAACACCCGCATGTCCAGCTGCCACGGAACCGCCACGTAGCCCTTGTCTGACTTGAACGGGTCCAGGACGCCCGGCAGGAAGTCGTCGAACTGTCCGTTCTCCTTTAGCTTGTCAATGACCTTGTCGGCGTACGCGATCTGGCCCTGCTGCTCGAACTGGAAGGCCTGGAAGCCGCCGCCGGTGGACACTGCCGGCCCGGTCTTGGACGCGATGGCCGAGGAGAAGGTCTGGTAGAAGTTGTTCCACTGGATGATCTGGTAGCTGGCTTTGCTGTTGGCTCCGGAGAAGCCTTCCGCGAGCTTCTTGGCAGCGTCGTTGTAGGCCGGGGTGGCCCACGGCATGTCCCAGAACTTGATCGTTCCACCCGCGCTGCCACCGCCCTGCGAAGCGGAGCCGCCGCCGCACGCGGCCAGGAGGGGCGCGGAGGCCGCGGCGGCAGCGAAGCCCAGGAACCCCCGCCGGGAGAAGGCGGAGGAAGCGATGGAAGGTTTGGTAGACACGATGGTTTCCTTTCAAGGCCCGGAGTGACTGAATGCCCGGGCCCTTCTCGACAATGAGTGGATAGTGACTTGAGGAACTGAACTGCTGGTGGATCGGTAGGGCTGTCTAGCTGGTGAGTTGGCTAAGGAGTGACATAACGCTGGTGAACTGCGTCAGGTCGTTGGCCGGGATCCCGGAAGAAATATGCGAGTGGGCCCTCGACCAGCTGGTCCGGTGGGACGATTCGTACAGTGTGGGAAGCGTCGTCGCTCCTTCTGCGGTTACTGCGCGGACTTTGGCCGGCCACGCCGCTGCGGGATCCGGCAGGACGACGTCGGCGCGGCCGGCCGAGGTCAGGATCGTGAGGCTTGCGGTGGCAGGCAGCGCGGAGGTGAGGATGCCCTGCAGCGCAACGGGCACCCCGCCGGCAAGGACGCCCGCAACCGTGTAACCGTTCCCGTTCTGCTGGACCATCCGCACGTTCCGCACAGTGATCCCGCATTGCACCAGGACGGCGAGCTGATCCGTAAGCAGGTGCACCGGATCCGTGCCGGGCGCGGCGACGGCAACCGAGTCGAGCAGGACGGCGTCCTGGAGGGCCGTGGCGATGACACTGTGCACGTTGCCGGCGGCGGGGGCCAGTGCCGTGTTGCCGGCCCATTGCTGGTCCAGCACCACCACCGAGCCAGCCCCATCGGCCACGGCGATGACACTGTGCACGTTGCCGGCGGCGGGGGCCAGTGCCGTGTTGCCGGCCCATTGCTGGTCCAGCACCACCACCGAGCCAGCCCCATCGGCCACGGCGATGAGTTCGGCGGGATCTTCGGCCACCGGCCCGGACACCACCACCCCTTTTGCTCCGTTGCGGATGGCGTCGGCCGAGCGGCCGGTCCAGCCCGCATGGCCGGCGACGGCGGTGACATCCGGCGCGGACACAGCCGGCCCATCAGGAGCCGGACCAAAGGACAGGGGAAGGGAAGCGACGACGGCGGACACCGCACCTGCTGCTTCAGCCTGCGGATCCGCGTACACGGACAGCTGCGTGGTCATGCGTTGACCTCCTGGTCTGCGGGGGAGCTGGCGGCGCTGCCAGCATCAACCGGGTTTGCGTCTATACGGCCTGCGGCCGCGTCGGCGATCGCCAGCGCGAACTCAAGGTCATGGATCAGCGTTTCGGCCGACGGCGGCTGGCCGGTGCCGCTGGCAAGTTCAGCCAATTTGCGCCACTCGCCCTCGTAGCCGTTGTGGCCGAAGGGTCCAAGGACAGTGGTACGCCCTTCCGAGAGGATCCGGGCGGTTGCCGAGCCGGCGTGGACGTAGGACGGGGTGAAGTCGATTCTCAGGGCGGCGTCGTCGCCGATTGCCTCAAACTCCCAGGACGGTTCCCAGGTGGCATTCATCGCGGCGCGGAGCTCGATGGTGACGCTTCCTGCCTGCAGGGAGATGACGTAGCCGAAGGGGCGCACGATTTCGGCGTGGAGGACCTCCACCGATTCAAAGTCAGGGGTGAAGCGGCGGACCAGGGGAAGGTCGTGGATGGCCAGGCCCATCACGCCGCCGGTGAGCATGGCCTTGATGACTTCGGGGTCGGTGGTGTCGGACCCGGTCAGCGCAACGCGGCCCACGATCTCGGTGGCGAAGTCCTCGAAGCGGGGGTTGGGCGGAAGGACGATCGAGGACCGGACGGTGTGCACCTGCTCCGGGAGGTCGCCCCAGGCGTCCTCCGCTGCAAGCCAGCCCGGATCGAAGGTGTGCATTGCGCCCACGATGATCGGGACGCCGGTTTCGGCTGACACGGCGGAGATTCCGGCTGCCTCTTCACCGCTCATGGCGAACGGCTTTTCGCACAGCACGGCCTTCTTGCCGGCCCGGCAGCTGGCGATGACCTGTGCTGCGTGGAACTGGTGCGGGCTGCAGATGGCCACGATGTCCACTGCCGGGTCCGCGAGGAGCTCTTCCATGCTGGTGCTGAAGTTCGCTCCGACCCGGCCGGCCACGGCCTCCGCTACCGCGGGGTCCACGTCCATGATGTGGCGGACTTCGAGGATGTTGCCCAGCCGGGCCAGGGACGGCAGGTGGATTGCCTGGGTAACGGGCCCTGCGCCGAGAATGCCGACACCCAGGAGGGCCGGTGATGCCTGTGCTTGGCTCGACAAGTTGCTTACCTCTTTGTAATAGCTGGAGCGTTTCGGAATGCCTGGAGCTTCTCGGCGCTGCCGGTCCGGATCATGCTTCGGATTGGTGACACCGCTCACAGATCAAGCTAGAACTACTTTTGTCGATCGTCAAGCAAAAGTTGAAAAGTTATCGCCAATCTTTCGGTGGAGTGACATGCATAAGCGCTTCGTGCTATCACTGACTCATGAGTCCAACGTCTGGAAAAGAAACCGGCACAGACGCCGGAACCGATACCGCCCCCGAGGGTGCCGGGAGCCTTTCCCGGGCCGGCGATCTCTTCCAGCTGCTCCGCGACGGCAAGGCCCGCACCCGGGCCGAACTGGCCCTGACCACCGGCCTGGCGCGGTCCACTGTGGCGGCCCGCATCGATGCCCTGATTTCCTCAGGGCTCGTAGGGCCTGCCGGTGAGGCAAGCTCCAGCGGCGGCAGGCCGCCGTCGCGCTTTGCCTTCAACCCCGCCGCCCGCTCCGTCCTGGCAGTCGACGTCGGCGCCACCCACGTGATCATTGCCGTCACCGACCTCGGCGGCAATGTCCTGTCCGAGCGGCGCCTTGCCCAGGATGTCGCCGACGGACCCGAAGCGGTCCTCGGCCGCGTGGTGGAGGAAGGCAAGACACTCCTCACCGAAGCAGGCCGGACCGTTGCGGACCTCGCCGGCATCGGGATCGGTCTGCCGGGCCCGGTGGAGCACGCCACCGGCATGCCGGTGAAGCCGCCCATAATGCCCGGCTGGGACGGATTCGACGTGGTCCGCTACGTCCAGCGCTCGCTCCCGGTCCCCGTGCTGGTGGACAACGACGTCAACATCATGGCTCTCGGCGAGCGCACCGCCTACTGGCCCGAACACGAGAACTTCCTCTTCATCAAAGTGGCCACCGGCATCGGTGCAGGCATCATCAGCAGCGGGGAACTCCAGCGCGGCGCCAACGGAACAGCGGGAGACCTGGGCCATGTGCGGGTTCCGCGCGGCGACGAGGTCCTGTGCCGCTGCGGCAACTACGGCTGCCTCGAAGCGCTGGCATCGGGCCCCGCTGTGGCGCGGGAACTCGCACGGCAAGGCCTTCCGGCGGAGAAGGGCGGCGATGTCCTGAGGCTCGTGGGTGAGGGCAACCTCCAGGCGATCCAGGCGCTCAGGCAGGCGGGCCGGGACGTGGGGGATGTGCTGGCCATGGTGGTCAACCTGCTGAATCCGTCCGTGATCGTGATCGGCGGCAGCCTCGGCCAGGCGGGCGACCACCTGATGGCCGGCGTGCGGGAAGTGGTTTACCGGCGGTCCCTGCCGCTGGCCACGTCACACCTGCGGATAGCGCTCTCGATGGCCGGGGACCAGGCCGCGATCCTTGGCGCCAGCCAGATGGTCACCCAGCACGTGCTGTCCCCTGCCGTGATAGAAGCCACCCTGCAGGCCACGGGATAACGCCCGTCATATGGCGGCGGCCATGATAGCAATGAAATGATGAAACCGATTTCCAGCTCCCGTACCAAGCCGCAGCCCGCCGTATGACGGCGAATATCCTCGCCAGGATTCCGCGCGGCTGGATCCTGTTGGCGAGCATCGGACTCATTGCGCTGAACATGCGAGGCCCGTTCGTGGCCGTGGCGCCAGTGGTCGGCCCAATGCAGCAGGACCTCGGATTTTCCCCGGTGGAACTGGGCCTGCTGACCGGCATTCCCGTGCTGTGCTTCTCGCTGGCAGCACCGCTTGCCTCCTTTGCGGGCCGGAAAGTCGGGGCGGAATTCGCCATCATGCTCACGCTGCTGGGCGTGCTGGCCGGGGTCATCGTCCGCTCCGCCGGCAACGGCGGCCTGGTGCTGTTCGGAACCGCGATCATTGGCGTGGCCATCACCATTGGTAACATCGCCGTGCCGCTGATCATCCGCCGGGACTTCTCTCCGCAGCGCCAGGGGACGGCCATGGGCATCTACACTGCGGCCCTGAACATCGGATCCACCGTGACCTCGGTGGTCACTGCGCCGCTGGCCGAGTTGGCCGGGTGGCGTCTTTCGCTGGCCGCCAGCGGGCTCTTCGCCCTGGCCGCCATCGTATTCTGGGTGATGGCGGCAGGCCGGCAGGCCTTCGTTCCGGCCGCAGCCGGGGACTCCGACCCGCGTCCGGCAGGCGGCAAGCCGGCGTCCCGCTGGATCACGGTTGGGCTGACGGCGGGCTTTGCGGGGCAGGCTTTCTCCTACTACGGCGTCACAGCCTGGCTGCCCACCTTCCTGACCGACGAACTGGGCATGGCGCCCTCCGCCGCCGGCGCCGGATCTTCGCTGTTCCAGATCCTCGCCATTGTGGGCGGCCTCGGTGTTCCGATGGTGGCCAGGTTTGCCAGTACGACGACGGTGGCGGTCACCTTGGGCCTGATGTGGCTGACCGTTCCCCTTGGACTGCTGCTGGCCCCGGAACTGTGGTGGCTCTGGTCCTCGGTGGGCGGCGCGGCGCAGGGCGGCGGCATCACGGTCATCTTCATCGCCATCATCAAACTGGCCCGCGACCAGGCCTCAGCCGGCCGGATGTCCGCCGTTGTCCAGGGCGTGGGCTACGCGGTGGGTGCTGCGGCTCCGACGCTCCTGGGCTACGTGCACGGGCTCTCCGGGTCCTGGACCAACCCGCTGCTGCTGATCCTTGTCTCCGTTTCAGCGTTCCTCCTGGGCACGACGCTCTCCGTGCGGAAGGTGCCGAAGACCCGCTGACGCGTCCCGCCGTCGTCGTCCGTCACCCCCACCCCCGAGCGCGAACGGACACTTAAGCCCCACACCAAAAGCGCGAACGGACAGTTGAGTCCCTCAAACGAGGGCCTCAACTGTCCGTTCGCGCTTGATGGTTCTTCCGTTGCCGGGCCGCCGCCCCGGATTTCGGGGTGCCTGTTGCGAAGGGCGTGGCCGCCCGGCGAACGGAAACTCTTCGGAGTCCTAGGCGGCCACGAGCTCCGCGTCCTCGACCGGCTCTTCGGAGCGGTCCCGGGCTTCATGCAGGAAGCGGGCGTAGGCCGGCAGGGTCAGGAACGTGGGGAACGCATCGGCCAGGGTCACTTCTTCGAAGATGTCCCGTGCGTCGGCGAAACGGTCGCCTTCAAAGCGTTCCAGCCGGGTGAACTCCTGATCCAGCAGGTCCTCCACCCACTCTCGCGTGATGATTTCGCCGTGGTCCGTGATGGCGTGGGAGTAGATCCACTGCCACAGCTGCGAGCGGGAGATCTCCGCGGTGGCGGCGTCCTCCATCAGGTTGTGGATGGCCACGGCCCCGTTGCCGCGCAGCCAGGATTCGATGTAGCGGATGCCCACCTCGATGTTGTTCCGGATGCCCTGCTCGGTGATGGTGCCCGTGGTGGAGGCGATGTCCAGCAGCGCGCGGTCGTCCGGGGTGACGTCCTCGCGGAGGCGCTCCAGCTGGTTCGGGCGGTCGCCGAGGACGCCGTCGAACACTTCGCGGCACACCGGAACCAGGTCCGGGTGCGCCACCCAGGAACCGTCAAAGCCGTCGCCGGCCTCGCGGGTCTTGTCCGCACGGACCTTCTCGAAGGCGATGGCGTTGGCTTCCTCGTCCTTGCGGTTGGGGACGGCTGCGGCCATGCCGCCGATGGCCATGGCGCCGCGCTTGTGGCAGGCGCGGACCAGCTGCTCGGTGTAGGCGCGCATGAAGGGGGCCGTCATGGTCACCTGCACGCGGTCCGGCAGGACGAAGCGGGGGCCGCGGGTGCGGAAGTTCTTGATCATGGAGAAGATGTAGTCCCAGCGGCCGGCGTTCAGGCCTGCCGCGTGGTCGCGGAGCTCGTAGAGGATCTCTTCCATTTCGAAGGAGGCCGTGATGGTCTCGATCAGCACGGTGGCGCGGATGGTGCCCTGCGGGATGCCCAGCAGGTCCTGCGCCAGGATGAAGATGTCGTTCCACAGGCGTGCCTCGAGGTGGTTCTCGATCTTCGGCAGGTAGAAGTACGGACCCTTGCCCTGGGCCAGCAGGCGGCGCGCGTTGTGGAAGAAGTACAGGCCGAAGTCCACGATGCCGCCGGCGATCGGTTCGCCGTCGATGAGCATGTGCTTTTCCGGGAGGTGCCAGCCGCGGGGACGGACCACGATGGTGGGCAGTTCGCCGGCGGGGCGCAGCTTGTAGTCCTTGCCCTCGGGGGAGGTGAAGTCGATCCGGCGTTCCAGCGCGTCCGTCAGGTTCAGCTGGCCCTGGATGACGTTGCGCCACGACGGCGTGGAGGAGTCTTCCATGTCGGCCAGCCACACCTTGGCGCCGGAGTTCAGCGCGTTGATGGTCATCTTCTTGTCCACCGGCCCGGTGATTTCGACGCGGCGGTCCTCAAGGCCCGGAGCCGGGGGAGCCACGCGCCAGTTCGGATCGTTCCGGACGGACTCGGTCTCGCGAAGGAACCGCGGGTCCTGGCCCTTGGCGATCAGCGCGCGGCGGTCCCGGCGGCCCTGAAGCAGCTCCTGCCGGCGAGCCGACGTGGCCCGGTGCAGCTTGGCCACAAATGCCAAAGCATCCGGAGTAAGAACCTCGCCCTGCCGGCAAATCGGCTGCGCGGTCAAAGTTATGCCATTGATAGTGAAGTTGTCAGTGAAGCTGTTCATTTCTGTCTCCTTAAAGACGAAAAGGGAGTTCGACGGCGGACCCAGGGTCCGCCGTCGAACGGGAAGAATTAGTGGAACTGGCCCTCTTCGGTCGATCCGACCAGTGCGAGGGTGGATGCGTTCGGGTTGAGCGCAGTAGCGATGTCGTCGAAGTAGCCGGTGCCGACTTCGCGCTGGTGCTTGGTCGCGGTGTAGCCGCGGGACTCGGAGGCGAATTCCTTCTCCTGGAGCTCGACGTAGGCGCTCATGCCTTCACGGGCGTAGCCGTGGGCGAGGTCGAACATCGAGTAGTTCAGGGCGTGGAAACCGGCCAGGGTGATGAACTGGAACGTGAAGCCCATGGCGCCGAGTTCACGCTGGAACTTGGCGATGGTGGCGTCGTCCAGGTGCTTGCGCCAGTTGAACGACGGCGAGCAGTTGTAGGAGAGCATCTGGTCCGGGAACTCGGACTTGACGGCCTCGGCGAACTTCCTGGCAAGCTCGAGGTCCGGGGTGCCCGTCTCCATCCAGATGAGGTCGGAGTACGGGGCGTAGGCCTTGGCGCGGGCGATGCAGGGTTCGATGCCGTTACGGACCTTGTAGAAGCCTTCCGGGGTGCGAACCGGCTGTCCCCCTTCGCGGAGGATGAATTCCTGGTCGCGCTCATCGACGTCAGAGGTGATCAGCGTTGCTGCCTCGGCGTCGGTGCGGGCGATGACCACCGACGGGGTGCCGGCGACGTCGGCGGCCAGGCGGGCCGCGTTCAGGGTGCGGACATGCTGCTGGGTGGGGATGAGGACCTTGCCGCCGAGGTGGCCGCACTTCTTCTCCGAAGCGAGCTGGTCCTCCCAGTGAACGCCTGAGGCGCCGGCCTGGATCATGGACTTCATCAGCTCGTAGGCGTTGAGCGGGCCGCCGAAGCCGGCCTCAGCGTCGGCGACGATCGGAACCATCCAGTCCTCGACGGTCTGGATGCCTTCGGAGAACTCGATCTGGTCGGCGCGGAGGAGGGCGTTGTTGATGCGGCGGACCACGGTGGGAACGGAGTTGGCCGGGTAGAGCGACTGGTCCGGGTAGGTGTGGCCGGAGTTGTTGGCGTCGGCGGCGACCTGCCAGCCGGAGAGGTAGATGGCGCGGAGGCCGGCCTTGACCTGCTGCACGGCCTGGTTGCCGGTGAGGGCGCCAAGGGCGTTGGTGTAGCCGCCGGTCTTGTGCTCTTCGGTGAGCTGCTTCCAGAGCTTCTCGGAACCGCGGCGGGCCAGCGTGTGCTCTTCGGAGACTCGGCCGCGGAGGCGGACGACGTCCGAAGCCTTGTAGTCACGGGTCACACCTTCCCAGCGCGGGTTGGCGGCCCACTCGAGCTCCAGGGCGGCGGCCTGCTCTGCGGGCGTCTGCTGGGTGGGCTCAAATGCTGCAGTCATCTTTGTCTCCTTGTTTGTGCTCCGGGTTGTCCTGGCCGGTCCCTTTCCTGCGCCGTTGCAGTGGGGGACCGGCTGGACCGGTGCGGTGTTTCTTTCCGTGAGATCTACTTTTCTGCACTTTCAAGAGGGTTGCTAGATGAAAACCATGGAAAGAAATGCACTTCTTCGCGTATGCTCAATAAATGTCGCCTACGAGCTGGAACCGCAAAGCCGCAACCCCGCCGTCGTCCCCTGCCACCCCTGAACTGGACGTCATCAGCCTCGGCCGGCGCGTCCGACACCTGCGCAAAGCGGCGGCGATGACCCTTGATGACCTGAGCGCCGCCGTCGGCACCGCGCCGAGCCAGCTGAGCCTGATCGAGAACGGCAAGCGGGAGCCCAAGCTGGGACTGCTGCAGCAGCTGGCGGCCGCCCTGAACGTAAGCATTGACCAGCTGCTCGGGGCGGAGCCGCCGAACCGCCGCGCGGCGCTGGAGATCGAGCTGGAACGCTACCAGCGGAGTCCCCTCTACGAGTCCCTGAACCTGCCGAAAATCCGCATCAGCTCGCGGCTTCCGATGGATGTGCTGGAGTCCATGGTGGGCCTGCAGCACGAGCTGGAGCGCAGGCTCAACGAGCAGGCGGCCACCCCGGAAGAGGCCCGCCGCGCCAACGGTGCGCTGCGTGCCATGATGCGCGAGCGGAACAACTATTTCCCGGAATACGAGGCGGAAGCACAGAAGGTCCTGGCGTCGGTGGGGCACACCAGCGGCCCGCTGTCCCACCACGTCATTGCGGACATCGCAGGGCACCTCGGTTTCAGCCTCCACCACGTGGGCGATCTGCCCCATTCGACGCGATCCGTGACGGATCTTAAGAACCGCAGAATTTACCTCACGCAGAACCAGCGCACCGATCACGACCCCCGTTCCGTGCTGCTGCAGGCCCTGGGACACTACGTGTTGGGCCACCAGACGCCGTCCAACTACGGGGACTTCCTGATGCAGCGCGTGGCCACGAACTACTTCGCGGCCGCGCTGATGCTGCCGGAGCAGGCCACTGTGGAGTTCCTGCAGAAGGCCAAGCAGGCCAAGGAAATCGCCGTGGAGGACATCCGGGACGCCTTCGCCGTGTCCTACGAGACCGCCGCGCACCGGTTCACGAACCTGGCCACGCAGCACCTGGACATCCGCACCCACTTCCAGAAGACCCACAAGAGCGGCATCATCTACAAGGCCTACGAGAACGACGGCGTGACGTTCCCGCAGGATCACACCGGCGCCATTGAGGGCCAGCCGTCATGCAAGAACTGGACGTCACGTGTGGTGTTCGACGTGCCAGACAAGTTCAGTGCCTACAGCCAGTACACGGATACCCCGTCCGGCACCTACTGGTGCACCGCGCGGACGGAACGCTCCGCCACGGGCGAATTTTCCCTCTCCGTTGGCGTTCCCTATGCCCAGGTGAAGTGGTTCCGCGGTCGGGAAACCACGGAGCGGTCCAAGTCCACATGCCCGGACGAGAACTGCTGCCGCCGTCCGCCGGCCTCGCTGACCTCGGAGTGGGCGGGCAACGCCTGGCCCTCCGCCCGGGCCCATTCGCACCTGCTGGCCGCCATGCCGCCCGGCGCGTTCCCCGGCGTGGACGAGACCGAGGTGTACAGCTTCCTGCAGGCCCACTCGGGGAGCTGAGGGGGCTGATGACGGCGGCCGGGCACCGTCGTCGGTTCCTTACGGGACTGAGGTGCGGCACCGCCGTCGTCCGTCCCCGGACGCTCTCTCACTTCCTGCAGCTTTTTGGCCAACGCCCTCTCACTCTCTTGAGGAAAGTGAGAGAGCGTTGCCGTATTTGTTGCATTAGGTGAGAGAGCGTTTGTTAGCCGTGCAGCTCCCGGTAGGCGTCGGCTGCCGCCGGGTGGAGCGGCAGGCCGGCCGTGTTGATGAGCGATTCCGGGCTCAGGAACTGGACTCCCAGGCTGGAACGGGGGATCAGTTCCTCGGCGTGGTCCACCAGCAGTTCGACGGTCTTCTTCACGGTGCGGTCATCCAGGTCGCTCCGGCACAGGAGCAGGTTCGCCACCCCAACAGTCCAGATGGCCGGAATTCCCTCGTAGGCGCCTTCCGGGATCAGCACGCGGTCGTAGAAGGTGCCGTACGTGGTCCGCAGCGCCGGCAACAGCGGGGAGAGGTCCAGGAACCCGAGCCCGACGTCCCCGTGGGTGGCGGCAATGGCGGCTGTCGGCACTCCGCCGGACCAGAACAGCGCATCCACGGACCCGTTCCGCAGGGCGGCCAGCCCTGCATTGAGTCCGAGGTTCAGGACGGCGACGGTCTTCCCGGGGGCGGCGACGCCGGCGGCCGGGGTTGCACCTTCGGCAACCGAAACCAGCCCGGCAGCCTTGATCAGGCGCGGAGTGGTGAGTGACGTCCCTGAACCGGGCTCACCGACAGCCACGGTTCTGCCTGCCAGTTCCGTGAGGTTGCGGATGCCGCTGGCCTTCCGGACGACGCAATGGACGTAGTTTTCGTACACTCTTCCGATGGCCGTAATTCCGGCTGCCGACGTGCCGTGAGCTGCCACGCTCCCGGCCGCGGCATCGGCCAGCGCCACGGCGAACGTGGCCTGCCCGGTCAGCAGCTGCTCCAAGTTGTCCAGGCTGCCCCCGGTAGTCAGCGCTGTCGCATTGCCGGCCACCCCGTGCCGCCGGAGGGACTGGGCCAGCAGCGTGGCGAATTCAAGGTAGAAGCCTCCCGGCTCACCCCCGGCAACAGTCACGGTGCCTGGATTGTCCTCAGCAGTACAGGCGTTCAGGACCGGGATCGTCAGCCCGGCCAGCCCCGCCAGACCTGCGGCCAGGCCGGCTTTGAGGGCGGTTCTCCGCGGCGGGAGGTCTCCGGTCAGGCCAGTCACGGTCATGAAGCGGCCTCCGGCCCCGGGGAAGCCGCGGCGTGCGGGAACTCGATGCTCGCGATCAGGCCGTGCGGGGAGGCTTCCGCCAGCAGCAAGCGGCCCCCGTTGGCCCCGGCCAGTTTGTCCACGATGGTCATGCCAAGGCCGTTGCCGCGGATGTCCCGGTGCTGCGGGGACCGCCAAAACCGGTTGGTGGCAGCAGCCCGCTCTTCGGCGGAAAGCCCGGGGCCGCCGTCGGAAACTTCAACGGCAACGGCGTCCGGGCGTACGCGGACTGCCACCGATATCCGGGAGCCGGCGGCGTACTTGATGGCGTTGTTGATCAGTTCCCCCGCCATCTGGGCCAGCTCGGCGGCGTTGCAGGAGATGTGAGCCGAAGGGTCCGGCGGATCTTCCAGCAGGACGGAAGAGCCGCTTCGCCGGGCCGCAGGTCCCGCCCGTTCGGTTTCTTCCTGCAGGACAGGGTAGGGATCAATGACGGCGGGCAGCCCCGGTGAAGCTGTCCCCGGTGGGCCGCCGGCAGAGTCTTCGAAGGCCCGGTGCTCGGCCGCGGCCAGCCTCAGCACCCCGTCCAGGATCTCCTCCACGCGTTCCAGTTCTGCCACCACTCCGGCCGCCGCCTGGTGTTCGCGGGCAGTTTGCAGTTCAAGCTGCAGTAGGTCGATCCTCAAACGCAGGGCGCCCACGGGGTTCCGCAGCTGATGCGACGTGTCGGCAATCAGCTGGCGCTGGGAGTCGATACTGTCGCTGACCGTCCGGGCCATCCTGGTGAAGGAACGGCTCAGCTCGCGCAGCTCCGGTGGCCCGTCCTCCGGAAGCCGGCCGGCCCGGCCTGTTGCCTCAAGCTCCGTCACGGCCGAATTCAGGCGGTGCACCGGACGCAGCACCCAGCGTGTCACGCGGGCGGCGCCCAGGAGGAGCACGGCGGCGAGGGCGGCCGCGGCTACGCCGACGAGGAGCCACCGTTCACGCAGCTTCTGCCGGGCCGCGTCCAGATTGACCTCAAGCACCGCCTCGCCAAGAACCTGGCTGGCACTGCCAAATGACCGTGAAATCACTTCTGAACCGGTTCCGAACGGCTGGAGCGGACTGAGTGTGGTGTCGCCGAGGTTAAGCTTTGCCCGGGCAACAGCGTCCCGGACGTCCGCCCGGTCCTCGCTCAGGCCGCCCGAGCGCAGGGTTCCTTGCTGGAGGCGGATCAGCACCCCCTCGCCGTACAGCTCCGAGTATCTGTCCATCTCGGTCTGCAGCTGGGTGGATTCACCGTCGGTCGCGGCATCGAAGGCCACCTGCGCAAGCCTGTTGAGGGCAGCCGCCCGCTTGATCTGGAGCTCCTGGGTGAGCTCCCGGCTGGCCGAGGTCAGGATGGCCGTGGAGGCGAAGATGACGATGAGGACGGACAGCACACTCAGGATTCCGAGAACGCGCAGCTTCACGCAGGATCCGCCTCGACCCGATAACCCACACCACGCACATTGATGATGAAGCCGGGGAGCTGGAGCTTCGCCCGGAGGCCAGTCAGGTGGACGTCAAGGGACCGTGAGGATGCCACGAAGGCATCCCCCCACAGCGCGTCCAGGATCTGCTCCCGGGTGACCACCGAACCTGCGTGCCTCGCCAGAAGGGCGAGGAGGTCGAACTCCGTGGCCGTCAGGGGCAGGACTTTGGGGCCGACGGCGGCCACACGCCGTTCAAGGTCCACCTCGAGTTCCCCGAGGACGATGCTGCGCTGCCTGCTGTCCCTTGCCCGGACCGCACGCCGTGCCACGGCTTCGATGCGGGCCAGCAGCTCAATCAGTTTCACCGGCTTGACGAGGTAGTCATCGGCTCCCGACCGCAGGCCAAGCACCACACTGCGTTCATCGTCACGGGCAGTGAGTATGAGGATCGGGACCGCCGTGACCTGGCGGAGCTTTCGCAGCACCTCGAGGCCGTCCATGTCCGGCAGGCCCAGGTCCAGGAGGATGACCTCAAACCGCCGGTGTTCCAGGAGCGCGTCAGCCCCGCGGGCAACCCGGGAGGCCTTGTGCCCGGCGGAAACCACCGCAGCGTCAAGGGCGGACGCCATGGCGTCGTCGTCCTCGACGATGAGCACATCCATTCCCTGGTCCTGTCCGTTGACGGGGCAACTTCGATCACCCGCTGTGGAGATTATCCCCTGTACCGGCGAAACCTAAGGAACTGTTAGGAATTCCCCCTCCACGTTGGCTGTGCGGTGGATCACCAATAGCTTGGACGGGGTCCCCGGCTCTTGCCCAGGACCATCAATGTCGAGGAGGAACCATGGGCAACGTTGCCGTGGACAGCAGGAAAGCAAGCCCGGCCGCTGTGGCGGCGCCGGCCAGGAAGGTTCAGCGATGAGCACCCAGCAAGCAGAAATCCAGAGCGAGGCAGCCCAGACCCGCCGGGCCGTGAGCAACATCCTCAAAGGCTCGGCCGGCAACCTGGTGGAGTGGTACGACCTCTACGTCTACACAGTCTTTGCCGCCTACTTCCAGTCCCACTTCTTCAACTCCAAGGACGAGCTGCAGGCCGGCCTTGAGGCGATGGCCGTCTTCTCGACGTCGTTCCTGATGCGCCCCATCGGCGCCTGGTTCTTCGGCCGCTATGCCGACCGCAAGGGCCGCAAGGCGGCGTTGACGCTCAGCGTGACGCTGATGTCCGCGGGATCCTTCGCCATCGCGATCCTGCCCACCACCCAGCAGGTCGGCGTCTGGGCCCTGGTGCTGCTGATCCTCATCCGCCTGGTCCAGGGCTTCTCGGTGGGCGGCGAATACGGGACCAGCGCCACCTACATGTCCGAGGCCGCCACGTCCAAGCGCCGCGGCTTTTTCTCCAGCTTCCAGTACGTCACTCTGATCGGCGGCCAGATGATGGCACTGCTGGTCCTGGTCATCCTGCAGAATGCCATGCCCAAGGGCGACCTCACTGAGTGGGGCTGGCGTATTCCGTTCGCCATTGGCGGCGTGGCTGCGCTGGTGGTCCTGTGGCTGCGGCGCTCGATGGAGGAAACCGTCTCCGAGGAGCAGGTGGAGGCCGCCAAGATCCCGGCAGCCGCGGGCGTGGCACAGCCGGGCACCATGAAACTGCTCTTCACGCAGTACTGGAAGCCCCTCCTGGTCTGCATCGGCGTCACCCTCGGCGGCACGGTGGCGTTCTACACCTACACCAACTTCATCCTGAAGTTCATGAACGATACATCCGGCATCGCCAAGACCGACACCTCGGTGATCAACTTCTGGGCCCTCTTCATCTTTATGCTGCTGCAGCCCGTCTACGGCATGATCTCGGACAAGGTGGGCCGCAAGCCGCTGCTGCTGTGGTTCGGTATTACCGGTGTCCTCTTCACCTGGCCCCTGCTGTCAACGCTCTCCAACACCAAGGACCCCTTTACGGCGTTCCTGCTCATGATGGGCGGCCTCTTCATCGTTGGCGGCTACACGTCCATCAACGCCCTGGTGAAGGCGGAACTGTTCCCGGCGTCCATCCGCGCACTCGGCGTCGGCCTGGGCTACGCGATCGCCAACTCGCTCTTCGGCGGCACGGTCCCACTGATCGGCGCCGCGTTCCAGAAGGCCGAGCGGGTGGACCTGTTCTTCACGTACGTCACCGTGGCCATCGCCATCTCGCTGGTGGTCTACGTCTTCGCCCTCAAGAACAAGAAGGCCACCCACCTGGACCGCGAACAGGGCGACGCCTGGACGAAGCCCGCGAAGGACGACGACAAGGACAAGGACCTCATCAACGTCTGATCCCGGTTCAGCACGGAAGTGAAAGTACGACGGCGGGTGCCCGCCCGCCGTCGTCCCCCACCACCCCAGGACGCTCTCTCAGATCCTGCAGGAAAACCCCGGACGCTCTCTCACTTTCTTATGGAAAGTGAGAGAGCGTTCAGGGTTTTGTTGCGTTAAGTGAGAGAGCGTCCAGGGTTTTGTTGCGTTAAGTGAGAGAGCGTCCGGTGCCTTGTGCTGACGGAGCGTTCAGGTGGGCGGACTATATTGGCCGTGTCAGCCCATCAACCTGATCGCGGGAGTGTGCACTCATGGCCAAGGAACTCGCCACCCAGCTCATTGAACAACTCCAGGCTGCCGGCGTGCAGCGAATTTACGGAATCGTGGGGGACAGCCTCAACCCGATCGTCGACGCCGTCCGCAAGACCGGCGGCTCCGGGCAGGGCGGCATTGACTGGATCCACGTTCGTCACGAAGAGGCAGCCGCCTTCGCCGCCGCGGCCGAAGCCCAGCTGACCGGCAACCTGGCCGTCTGCGCCGGTTCCTGCGGTCCCGGCAACCTGCACCTGATCAACGGCCTGTACGACGCCAACCGCTCAGGAGCGCCGGTCCTGGCCATCGCCTCGCACATTCCGAGCAAGCAGATCGGCAGCGGCTTCTTCCAGGAAACCCATCCGGACCGTCTGTTCAACGAATGCTCGGTGTACTCGGAGCTTGTCAGCACAGCGGAGCAGGCGCCGCGGGTCATGCACAGCGCCATCCAGCACGCCATCGGGCTCGGGGGAGTCGCCGTCGTCACCCTTCCCGGCGACATCGCCGGCCTGGAAGCGACCGGCGAGACTCCGCTGCCGGCGACGTTCCGCCGCGCCACGCTGATTCCCGACGCCGCGAGCGTCCGCGAACTCGCTGAGGCAATCAACGCAGCGGACAAGGTCGCCATCTTTGCCGGCGCCGGAACCCAGGGCGCCCATGACGAAGTGGTGGCCCTCGCGGAAGTCATCGGCGCCCCGATCGGCCACTCGCTGCGGGGCAAGGACTTCATGCAGTACGACAACCCGTACGACATCGGCATGACCGGGCTGCTGGGCTACGGTGCCGCCGCCGAGGGGATCGAGGACGCGGACCTGCTGATCCTGCTCGGCACCGACTTTCCGTACGACCAGTTCCTTCCCGGGACCCGCACAGCCCAGGTGGACCGGGCCGCCCACAAGCTGGGGAGGCGGACCGACGTCGACATCGCCGTCCATGGCGACGTGCTGCCCACACTTGCCGCGCTGAAGCCCCTGCTCACCCCGAAGAAGAGCCGGCGCTTCCTCAACCAGATGCTCAAGAAGCACGATCGGCTGATGAACAAGGCCGTGGGCGCGTACACCCGCAAGGTGGAAAAGAAGCAGCCGATCCACCCGGAGTACGCGGCGTCCCTCCTGGACCAGGTGGCGGCGGAGGACGCAGTCTTCACGGCGGACACCGGGATGTGCAACGTCTGGACTGCGCGGTACATCAACCCGCTGGGCACCCGCCGGCTGATCGGCTCCTACCTGCACGGTTCCATGGCCAACGCCCTGCCCCACGCGATCGGCGCGCAGCTGGCCTACCCCGGCCGCCAGGTCATTTCGGTGTCCGGGGACGGCGGCTTGTCCATGCTGCTGGGCGAGCTCATTACCCTTGCGGCGCACCGGCTCCCGGTCAACGTGGTGGTGTTCAACAACTCCACGCTGGGCATGGTGAAACTGGAAATGCTGGTGGACGGCCTGCCCGATTTCGGCGTGGACGTCCCCGATGCCGACTACGCCGGCGTCGCCCGCGCCCTCGGCTTCCACGCCGTCCGCGTCACCGACCCTGCCCGCATCGAGGACGCCTACCGGGAGGCCTTTGCGCATCCGGGACCCTCGCTCGTGGAGCTCATCACGGACTCGAAGGCGCTCTCCATTCCGCCCAAGATCACCGGCTCGCAGGTCCTGGGCTTTGCGACCGCCATGTCCAAGGTGGTCCTCAACCGCGGTGCCGGCGAGGCCGTGAGCATGGCGCGGAGCAACCTGCGCAACATCCCCCGGCGGTAGGCGGGGCACTACGGCGGAGTCCCGCCGTCGTTCGTTTCCGACGGCGGCACGTAACCGCGGCGAAGGAACCGGGAGAGCGTTGCTGGAATCGTTGCGAAAAGTGGGAGAGCGTTGGTGGGGCGAGACCAAAACGACCGCAAACCGTGACCCTACGGGCATCGTCCTGCCGCGGGCAGGCTGGTTGACTGAAGGAAGACGGGCGGATTCCCGCCAGGCGCCGGCAAGGCAGGTCCAAGGGGCAGGTCCAAGGGGCAGGTCCAAGGGGGAGAAAATGAAGACATTCCGCGTGGCCAGGATCGCTACGGCCGGCGCCCTGGTGGCGCTCACCGCATGTTCGGCGTCGGCGCCGGAGCTGCTGAAGGCCGACGGCGTGGAGCGGGTTTCGGTGGACCGCGCGGCTTATGCTGCTGAACTGCGCTCCTTCCGGGCCTCCGCTTTCGGGCTAGGCGAGGCACTGCTGGCCGACGGGGGCGTCGCCTCCAACGGGAACGTGGTGTCCTCGCCCGGGAGCCTGCTGATTGCGCTCGCGATGCTTCGCTCCGGCGCGTCGGGCGGGACGGCCGCGGAGATGGACAGCGTCCTGCAACTTCCCCTGGAGAACCGCGATGAGGCCATGAACGCGCTTCTCAGCTCACTCGAGAAGTTCGACGGCGACCCCGGCACAGTTGATGAGGACAACCCGCCGCGGAAACCGGTCATGCATGCCGCCAACGGGCTGTTCGTGGACCAAGGGGTGCCCACCGGTGAGTCCTTCCTGGACACTCTGGCCCGGCACTACGGAACCGGTGTGTATCCAGTGGACTTCAGCGATAAAGGTACAACGAAACCCGCCATCGATGCCTGGGTCAACAGGAACACCGGCGGCCGGATCAAGGAAGCCCCCGCGGAATACGACCCCAGGAACACATTCAGCCTTTTGAACTCCCTGTACTTCGCGTCCGCCTGGAGTGCGCCGTTTGACCCGAATGACACCTCCGATCTGCCCTTCACCACAGCTGCCGGCGACGAAATCGAGGCGCCTGCAATGCACAACGAGTTGAAGATGAAGTACGCGCAAGGGGCCGGCTGGCAGGGTGTGGACCTTCCCTACGCCGACGGGTTCGTGATGCGCCTGGTCCTGCCGGATTCCGGCGCCGCTGAAGGATCCCGCCCCTCCTCCGCGGCCTTCGACGCCGCCAAGCTCACGGAGATTGCGGACACCTTTGATACTGCGCCACTAGAGACCGTGCAGATCCAGCTGCCCCGCTGGGACCACAAGTGCAGCTTTGACCTGCGGAAGGTGTTTGAGTCGCTTGGCCTGCAGAAAACGCTGGCAACCACCGAGGACTTCAACAACATCCAGCCCAAGATGATGATCACCCAGGCCGCGCAGGCTGCGAACATCACGGTCGCCGAAAAAGGCACCGTTGCCGCCGCCGTCACGCAGATCAACGGAGCTGTGACCAGTGCGCCGCCGCAGCCCGAGCGGACTATCGTCTTCGACCGGCCGTTCCATTACCAGATCGTGCACAACGAAACCGGGCTCCCGCTGTTCATGGGAACGATGGCCGATCCCCGTTCCTGATCGGACGCTCTCTCAGATCCTGCCGTTTAATGCACAACGCTCTCTCACCTTCTTGAGGAAAGTGAGAGAGCGTTGTGGGTTTTCGTGCGGAAAGTGAGAGAGCGTCGTGGGGGTGGGGAGGGCTAGCGCGGGCCGCCCTGCCAGAGGGCGTCGAACGGCGCGCCGGAGGCGACGCGGTTGCGGATCCCGGCAGTCACGAACTCCTTCGCCGTGCGGGCAGCCTCAAGCGGGGATGCACCCTTGGCCAGCTCGGCGGTCACGGCGGCGGCCAGGGAGCAGCCGGCTCCGGACACTGCCACGTCGCCCACTTTGGGGGCGGAGAGGATTTCCAGCGTGTCGCCGTCGTAGTAAACGTCGACGGCGTCGGGTCCCGCCAGGCGCACGCCGCCCTTGGCCAGCACTGCCGCGCCGCTCAGCTCGTGGATGCGGATGGCTGCGGCCGTCAGGGAGTCGACGTCCGTGATCTGCAGGCCGGACAGTGACTCGGCCTCGAAGTGGTTGGGCGTGACAAACGTGGCCAGCGGCAGGATCTGCGCCTTCAGTGCCTGGTCCGTGTCCAGTGCGTGGCCCGGCTCCTGGCCCTTGCAGATCAGCACCGGGTCCAGCACCACGTTGGCGAATCCGTTGGCGGCCAGCGCCGAGGCGACTGTCGAAATGGTGGCCGGGCTGCCCAGCATGCCGATCTTCACGGTATCCAGAACGGACGGCGCGCCCGAAGCGGCGCCGTATGCCGCCGTCGTCGCCTCCAACTGGTCCGCGATGACCTGCTGGTCCACGGGGACAAAACGGTGGTTCCAGTTGTCCTTCGGGTTGAAGGAGACGATGCAGGTCAGGTTGGCAATGCCGAACACACCCAGTTCCTGGAACGTCTTGAGGTCGGCCTGTGCGCCGGCACCGCCGGTCGCCTCGGAGCCGGCAATGGTCAGGGCGACGGCGGGGAAGGTCTCAACAGTGGCGGAAGTCATCCACCCATCCTGCCACCGTGCCCAACGGGGCCGCATTGTGCGTTCGACCAATCTGACCATTCGAGGGTGTTCAGCGCAATGGTGCGAGAATGGAAGACGGTTCCGGCGGACGCACGTCGCGGGAACCCTCCCAGTGCTAATACAGCCGGCCGCTGCAGCGATCGCCACCGCGATTTTCCGGGCAGCCGCGCGAACCACTCCGAATGGATCACCCATGACTTCCGCCAAGACTTTCCCCGCCTCCGCGGCGCCGAAATTCGCCTCGATCGGTTCCCCCTACTTCGGCATCATGCTGGCCTGCATGGCAGTGGTGCTGATCCTGTCCAACATCGGGGCATCAAAGGGTGTGGCGATCGGCCCGATCATCACGGACGGCGGCTTTTTCCTCTTTCCGCTGGCCTACATTCTGGGCGACGTCATCAGCGAGGTCTACGGGTTCAAGGTGGCGCGCAAGGCCATCATCACCACGTTTGCCCTGTCCGTCTTCGCCTCCGCCTGCTACTGGGTGATCATCGCGCTGCCCGGCTTTGACGACGAGTTCGGCGCCTCGAAGCAGGCCGCCCTCGAGGGCGCGCTGGGGCCGGTTCCGCAGATTGTCCTCGCCTCGCTGCTGGCGTTCCTGGCCGGCCAGACCATCAACTCCTGGATCCTGGTGAAGATGAAGGCCCGCACGGGCGAGAAATCCCTCTGGGCCCGGATCATGAGCTCATCGGTGGCCGGCGAATTTGTGGACACGCTCATCTTCTGCAGCATCGCGGCGTCGGTCATCGGCATCACGGACTTCGGCACCTTCGTGAACTACGTGGTGGTCGGCTTCCTTTACAAGACCCTGGTGGAGTTCGCGTTTGTGCCGTTGACCTCGCTTGCCATCGGCTGGGTGAAGAAGCGCGAACCGAGCTACGGGGCGTAGGCTTCCCGGCTCCCAGTCGCCGAAGTCGCCGGAAACGTGCCGGTTCGCCGGAAGTTTGCGGCGAGTTCGCACCGTTTCGGCGAACTCGGAACAAAGAGCCGCGGGCTCAGGGCATACGTGGGCGGCCGGACAGGGCCCGGAGGACACGGTTCTTGAATTCCTGCTCCCGGAACAGGTCCTTCCACTCGACCCGGACGAAAAGCCATCCTTCCTCCGTCAATGCCTTCTCGCGGAGACGTTCCTGGAAGAGCACTTCGTCGGTGGGCTGGAAGTCGAAGTACTTGAGCCTGCCGTCGAACTCCAAAGCGACCTTCTCCTCCTTCCAAGCGAAGTCCAGGCGGTGCCTCCCGGCTCGGCTCGTGACCTCAACCTGCGGCTCCGGAAGTCTGATCTTCAGTCGGAGGATCAGTTCCCGGGTCAGCGTCTCGCCGGGGGACTCCGAGCGGGGGTCGGCTGCGGCCAGGACTCGACGGAAAGTCCGGACACCCCGCCGCCCGTCCAGTGAATCCGCCATTTCCTGCAGCAATGACCGGTTGGCGCCGAGGCGCAGAGCGTGGTCCATCACGATGAGCGCTTGCCGATAGTTCAGCATCATGCAGCAATCCGCAGCTGTCCTCTCTATCGAGGTGGTCGGCAGGCCGCCCACCAATGTCACCTCGTTGTGGGCGAACGGGCGCGTATGGCACTGCACATCCTTGCCGTGGCGCTCACTCGACGGGCGCACGCGCTGTAGAAGATGGATTACGTCATCCACGTTCCAGAGGTGGAGGCGGTGAAGCCGTGCGGCGGAAGTGTGGCTGTAGGCAAAGCCGCCTGCCGACGTCGTACGTGTTCCGTGCGCATGGGCGTAAATCAACTGCCGGCTCCGGACGCGAGGGGACTGGGAGTTCCAAGTGCTGGCGCGGACATAGCAGCCGTAGCGCAGCCGGACAAGGGAACCCGTGTCCACCAGGGCTTTGATGGACCGCGAGCCAAAGCCGAGGTCGATGAGCTGGTCCGTGCGCCAGAGGTTGCCTGTCGCCGGGAGAGTGGGGGTGGTGTGAGGAGGCATGGGATTAGCTTCCGGCACCGCTGAATCTCCCGGGAGGCCCCGCCGGCGTTATGTGGAAAACGCGAACTCGCCGGAACCCTGCGAGATCGCCGTAGGCTTCCGGCGACGTCGCACATTTCCGGCGATTTCGACGGCGGTGCCCTCCCCTAGGAGTAGTAGCGCCCCAGGGTCTCGGCCTTGAAGTCGAAGAAGCTACCGGCCTCGATGGCAAGCCGGGCGTCGTCCACCATCTTCACCACGAAGCGCTCGTTGTGGATGGAGATGAGCGTTGCCGAGACCATTTCCTTGGCCTTGAACAGGTGGTGGATGTAGGCCCGGGAGTAGTTCAGGCAGGCGTAGCAGTCGCAGCCTTCCTGCAGCGGACCGAAGTCGCGTTTGTACTTGGCGCCGGAGAGGTTGAACCGACCGTCAGGGTGGTAGAACGCCGAGTTGCGGGCCACCCGGGTGGGGGAGACGCAGTCGAAGGTGTCCGCACCGTTCTCGATCGCGGTGAAGATGTCGTCCGGCTCGGAAATGCCCAGCAGGTGCCGCGGCTTGTCCTCCGGCAGTTCCTCGTTGCACCAGCGCACAATCGTGCCCAGGTTCTCCTTCTCCAGCGCCCCGCCGATGCCGAAGCCGTCGAAGTTCATGGCACCGAGGTCCCGGCAGGCCTTGCGCCGCAGGTCCTCGTACTGGGCTCCCTGGATCACGCCAAAGAGCGCCTGGTATGGCTTGCCTGCCCGCTCGGATGTCAGCCGGAAGTGCTCGGTAAGGCAGCGTTCGGCCCAGCGGCGGGTGCGTTCCAGCGACTCCTCCTGGTAGCCGCGGGAGTTCTGCAGCGTGGTGAGCTCATCGAAGGCGAACATGATGTCCGCGCCGATCCGGTGCTGGACGTTCATGGAGATCTCGGGGCTGAAGCGGTGCCTGTCGCCGTTGAGGTGGCTCTTGAACCACACGCCCTCCTCGTCCACATGGGCCAGGCGTTCCTTGCCGGGGGCGACGGCGTCATCCGGCCCCGAGGAATCAACAGACTTCATGTCGATGACCTTCTTGAACCCCGAACCCAGGCTCATGACCTGGAAGCCTCCGGAGTCCGTGAAGGTGGGCCCGCGCCAGTTCATGAAGGCACCGAGTCCGCCGGCTTCGTCCAGGATGTCCGCCCCCGGCTGGAGGTACAGGTGGTAGGCGTTGGCCAGCACCGCCTGTGCGCCGAGTTCGGCAACGGACTCGGGCAGCACTGACTTCACAGTGGCCTTGGTGCCGACGGCGATGAACGCCGGCGTCTGGATCTCGCCGTGCGGAGTGCTGATGGTGCCGGTCCGGCCCAGGAATTCCCCGCCGTTGGCGGCCACCTGATCCGGCGCCGGCGAGCACGTCTCGCTCAGCCGCTTGCCCACGGTAAAGGAAAACTCGGACTGCAGGGCAGCGGCACCCGGCTCGAGAGACGGGAGTGGGGGTTCAGTATTGGCTGGCACGGTTCAAGTGTGCCAGCTTGTTCCGGGGAAACTTAGCCCGGCGTCAGTGCACGGGGTCCGATGTGGGATAGTTCTCAGCGCGCCAGCTGTCCCAGCTGCTGCGGATTTCCTCGAGCCGGTGCGCCCCCAGGTCGTAGGTGGAGATGATCACCATGGATCCGCCGTCGGGCCTCACTTCGGCAATGGGCGGCTGGTCGGCCACGATCAGGAGGCCGTCGCCGTGTTCGGCGTAGCTGTGCACCGTGAGCCCCACCTGGTGGTTGGTCCGGTACCAGACCTTGCCGGAGATCTCTTCGCCGGTGGGCAGTGTCAGCGAGTACGGCTCACCCGGCTTGGGGATGTCCCGGAGGCCGAGCTTGTCGATCGCCGAGCCGTCCCCGCCCGGAACGGAGAAGAAGGCTGTGCGGCGCTTGCCGTGCGGGTGGTGTTCCAGGGCGAAGCGGAGCTGCTGCAGGAACGTCAACCAGCTCTGGGTGATGTCCTCGTCCCAGGCGGCCCATTCGGAATTGTGGTCCAGGGCCGCCCGAGTCACGCTTACCTCAGTGCCGGTGGGAACGGGCTTCAGGGAGAACTCGTCCCCTCCGTCCACGGTCAGGCTGGTGTGGTCCGGGCCTTCGACCACGGTGTCCTTGAAATAGATCTCGTTGATTTCGGCGGCAAGGTCGTCGGCCTCCCAGCCGTGCCACTGGGCAACTCTTGCCGGTTCGCGCAGCATTGTCCAAACCTGCTGCGCATCGGAGTTGATCACAACGCTCAGATTGTTCGTCATGGGGTGAATCTACAACTCCCGGCGCCTGCCGGGTAGGGCCAAACGGATACGGCCTGCCCCTCAGCCCCGCACGGATTCCAGCTCGTTAGCCCCGCACGGATTCCAGCTCGTTGCCGATCCGGCGTTCCAGTTCCTTCAGGCCGATGGTTTCCGATCCGCCATGCGCGCGCAGGAACATCAGGGCTTCGAGCCGCAGCAGCCGCCATTCGCGTTCGGCGTCCGGGTTCGAGTTGTCGATGGCCCGGAAGATTTCCTTGTCATACAGGTTGGGTTCGTTCAGCGACCGCTGGCGGACCTTCGCGTTGATCCGCGCCTTGAACGGGTCCGTTTCCATGGCGTCGGGGGCGCGGAGCAGCTTTTCATACACCTCGGCACGGTCCTCCTGCCCGTTCTGCCGGCAGATGTAGCTTGACAGGGCCAGCGCCGCCTCCACGGACGTCCACCGGCCCGGGTTCCCGTCAAAGGGGAGCACGTTGAGCAGGTCCGCCACCGCGAGGGCGCCCTCGGCATCCTTGAGGATGACGAACAATTCTTGGGCGAGGTCGCTGAGGTCCTTGAGGCAGCTACCGGACTTGGTGTTGATGCCCTTGGCCAGCCGGTCGCTCAGGAGCATCACGCCCATTGCGTCCGGGTGGGCTGCCGCTGCGGCTTCCACCACGGACTCGGGCGTCCCCGCCGGTTCCGGGATCAGCGCCAGCTCGTCCTCGTCCGGACCGGCTGCTGCGGCCGCTGCGGCCGGCGTGGTGGCCGGCAGGGGAGGAACGACGACGGCGGGAGCCGCCGGGGCGGTGTCCTCGCCGGCGTCGGGGCGATCCAGCAGCTGAAGCGGGGCGGCGTCGGACGCTACAGAAACGGCGTCCTCCGGACCCGTGCCGGGGCCGGCCACGAAGACCGTGGAGCCGGCCGCGATGCGCAGGATCCCGCCGCCCGTGAGGGTTGCAAGGACCACCGCCGGGGTGCCGAAATCGTCATCCTCAACAAGGACGCTCTGGACTTCGGCGGACCGTTCGCCGTCGGGAAGAAGGAGCAGGTGGCCGGTCTGCAGAGAGCCAGCCTGGAGCTCGCTGTAGTGCTGGGCGGCTGGGCGGTGGGTCATCGGGAGTCCTTAAGTTCTCTTGCGGTCCGCCCTACAGTCTACAAAGGACCCAGCCCGATATCGGGGACGCCCGGGTTCCTTCGAGCGTCCCGCGCGACGGCCTTCGCGTCCTAGCTGCCTACCCCCGCGAACGCGAGCGCCTGCCGGACAAGCGCCCCGCGGCCGCCGCTGAACTCCAGCTGCACGTCCGGGCTCAGGACCTCCTCCGGGGTCATCCAGGTGAGCTCGAGGGCGTCCTGGCGGGGTTCGCATTCACCCGTGACCGGAATGATGTAGGCCAGCGAAACGGCATGCTGGCGGTCGTCGGTGAATCCGGTGTGGGACGGCGCCGGGAAGTATTCGGCCACGGTGAAGGGCACCGGGCTGATGGGAAGCTGGGGGAAGGCCAGCGGGCCGAGGTCTTTCTCCATGTGGCGGAGCAGTGCCGCGCGGATGGTCTCGCGGTAGAGGACGCGGCCGGACACCAGGGAGCGGACCATCGTGCCGTCCTCGTCGGCCTGCAGCAGCGTGCCCACTTCGTTCACAAATCCCAAGGGATCAAGGCGGACGGGTACGGCTTCCACATAAACCATGGGAAGCCGGCCCCGGGCTTCGAAGAGGTCCTCGTCGGACAGCCAGCCGGGATTCGGGTCAGGGGTGCGCACGTTCATGCTTAAGTTCTACCCCATCCCTGCCCGAACCCCGCGCCGGACCGTCACACGCCGAGGACTGATTCGAGTGGTTCCCCGGCCGCTATCCTCGCGAGGAGGGCCGGTTCGGCGGCGTCGGAGGTGCGTGCCTTACCGAGGACACTGCCCAGTGCCTCCGGAGAAAGCACTATGACGCCGTTATCGTCCGCCAGGACCCAGTCGCCGGGACGGACCTCCACCCCGCCGCACATCACCGGGACGTTGACGGCGGAACGGTCGTTATGGACCCGCTTGGTGGTGAGGCAAGAGGTACCGCGGGCGAACACGGGCAGGCCGGCGGCACGAAGTTCAGGGAGATCCGTGGCCACTCCATCTACCACCACGCCGGCCGCACCCCTCGACAGGGCGGCTGCCGCCGTGACTGCCCCGACGGGGGCGTGCCGGTGGTCACCGGACATGTCCACCACCAGCACCGAGCCGGCGTACAGCTCCAGCAGGGCACGGTTCATGGCGAAGGCGTCGTTTCCGGCGATCCGGACGGTCACTGCCGGCCCGGCCACCTTGACGCCGTCGAGCAGGGACTGGATGGCCGGGTCCACAAAGCCGTCCTCCAGGAAGTGGCCGATCGTGGGGTAGCTGACGTCCGTGAGGTCGCCAACGCTCGTGGCACTCATCGTTCCGCCACCGCCGCGGCCTCGCCGGCAGCAAGGACCGCTACGCACTCGATTTCCAGTGCAACTCCCCAGAGGCTGACGCAGACGGACGTCCGGGCAGGCTTGGCGGCACCGAAGAACTCCACGTACACGCGGTTGTACTCTTCGAGCTGGCCGGGGTCGGTGAGGTAGGTGTTCACTTTGACCACGTGTTCCAAACCGGACCCGGCGGCCTCCAGCACGGACTCCAGGTTCCGCATGGTCTGGCGAACCTGGTCCGCGAATGATCCCGGCTGGTCGTCCCGGCCGCTGATCGCCGGGATCTGGCCGGCAGTGAAGACGAAGCCGTTGGCAACGACCGCCTGGGAGAAGGGCCCGACGGCGGACGCCCCGCCGGGGATTTGGGCTATCCGACGCACTGTGTCGCCGGTGGTTGGTGAGGTCCGGGGCACAGCAGTCACCTTGCGGTCACCGCCTGGCCGGAACCGTCGGCCGGTGTTTCCGCCGGAGCGGTGTCCACGGCGTCAATGTTGCCGTGCCGGGTTTCCGTCAGGATGAAAAGGGCTCCGAGCGACACCAGGGCGGCCGCCATGATGTACCAGGCGATTGACGAGCTCTGGTGGGTCGCGCCAAGCAGCCACGTGGTGATGAACGGGGTCGCAGCGCTGCCGAGCAGGCCGGAGAGCATGTACGCGACCGAAAGACCTGAGTAGCGGACCTTGGACCCGAACAGCTCCGCGAGGAATGTGGCGATGGGCCCGTAGTTGGCGGCGAAGGCGGTCATCATGGCGAGGTAGGCGACAAACAGCAGGGGCACCGATTTGGTGTCCATCAGCCAGAACATGGGGAAGGCCAAAGCTGCTTCAGCGGCGACGCCGGCGTAGATGATCGGCTTGCGGCCATACTTGTCGGAGAGCCGGCCAAAGAAGGGGATCAGGACAAAGCAGAGGGCGCAGGCGGCCAGTACAACCCACAGCATGAGGGCTTCCGAGTGGCCCAGTTCCTTCTTGCCGTAAGACACACCGGAGGCAACAAGCAGGGTGAACGTGCTGCCGGTGGACAGGGTGGCAACGCCGCCGAGGATCACCTGCTTCCAGTACTTGGCCATCAGGGCTGCGAAGGGCAGCTTGGCTTTGGCCCCCGCATCCTTCACGGCCTGGAAGGACGGGGTCTCCTCGATGTGGAGCCGGATGTAGATACCCACAGCCACCAGCAACGCGGAGGCCAGGAACGGGATCCGCCAGCCCCAGCTGAGAAGGGCTTCGGTGCTGACGCTCGAGGCCACAATCAGGAAGGCCACGTTGGCGATGAGGGTTCCGGCCGGTACGCCCACCTGGACCAGGGAACCGTAGAAGCCGCGCCGGTCGGACGGGGCGTGTTCCACCGTCATCAGCACCGCACCGCCCCATTCTCCGCCGAGGGCCAGGCCCTGGATGACACGGAGGAACAGCAGCAGGAGGGGCGCCATGATGCCGATGCTGTTGTAGTCCGGCAGCAGGCCGATGGCGAAGGTGGCCGCGCCCATGGTCAGCAGCGAGATGAGGAGCATGGATTTGCGGCCCAGCCGGTCGCCGAAGTGGCCGAAGATGATGGCGCCCACCATGCGGGCAATGTAGGCAGAAGCGAATGTGCCGAATGCGAGCATGGTGCCCACGATCGGATCGAAGCTCGGGAAGAAGATCTTGTTGAAAACGAGGGCGGACGCTGTTCCGAAAACGAAGAGGTCGTACCACTCCACGGTGGTGCCGATAACGCTGGCGAGGGCAATCTTGCGCATTTTGGCGAGGTCGAGCCGGGCTGTTGCGGCGGTGGTGGTTTCTACCATTTGAGCCATCAGTATCTCCAGATGGGGTGCGGGGACGAGCGTCCGATGCAAGGTAGGTTCAACTCTCGTGTGCAACGGATCACACCTCAATGGCAGAAATACCATCAAAATGGCGGCAGGAATGTGAATACACACAACTGCCGCCAGCCGAAGCGGAGACCGGCGTGGCGCGGTTTAGGCCCAGGCCACCACAAGCCGGGCCGCCTTGGACGGAACGGTGAGATCGATGCCCGTCAGTTCCTGGAAGCGGTTGAGCCGGTTCAGGATGGTGTTCCGGTGGCAGAAGAGTTGTTCTGCAGTGGCAGTGATGTTCCCGCTCGACAGGAAATGTTGGACGGTCTCCATGAGCCGTTCGCGCTCCCCGCCACGGCAATCCTCCAGCGATTCCTCCACCTGGGCGGCCAGGTCCAGCCCGGCGTCCTGAAGGCTTTGGTTCGCCAGCCGCGCCCATGCGGCATCCGCGGAAAGCGGGCCCGGGTCGTTGGGCCGGAGGAGCGCCGCGAGACTTTCGGCAGTGCGGGCGGCGGCGGGAAGGGAGCGCAGGCCGTGCACCTCGGGTACGAAGCCGCAGGGAATATCCGCCAGTGCAGGCGGCAACTGCTGGTCCGGGGCGGCGCCCCGCCGCGGCGCTGCCCGGGGAGCCTGCAGCGGCCAGAACAGGTAAGTGGTTCCTCCCGATTCGTGCAGGAACATCCGGTGGCGGAGCTGGAGTCCGGAGCCGAACTGGGCCGAGGCCGCCCTCAGCTTTGCCCCGGCCTCGCCGTTCGCTGCCACCAGCCCGCACCATGAATCCGGGCTGATGCCAAGGGCCGAACCCACCTGGCCTGACGTTTCCGCTGACAGGGTGCTTTGGTTGAACAGCCTGGCGATGAATTCGCGCTGGATGCTGGATTCTTCCTGGGCCATCCGAACCCGCTCGGTGAGGTAGCTCATGTGCGTCCGGGTGGCGAATTCGTCCACCACCCGCCATACCTGGTCCACCCGGGAAGCCAGCAGCCCGGCGTCGTCGGGGACAGCGATCTCCAGAAGCTCCGCCCACAGGATGCTGAAGTCCAGCCGCACGGCAGCGGTCAGGGACTCGGGTGGAATTCCAGCACGGGCTCGCTTGGAGCCCAGGTCGGACGCAAAGGTGAGTAGCCCGTCCCGTCCGTTGTCCGATTGGCCGCCGCGGAGTCCGTGAATGAGCCGGCGGAAGGTCTCCCGCGCCGTCTCGCGGATTTCCAACACGGTCACCTGGCTTTCCCCGTATTCCGGGATTTCCCGGACCCGGGCAGTGAACGTCCGGGCGAGTTTGTCGAGCCGTCCTTCGAGGTGGTCCACCAGCTCAGTCCAGCGGACGGAATCCCCGGAGGTTTCAAAATTGTGCATTTCCACATTCTAGGGGCTAGTTTCCGTGGTGCAATGCTAGTTTTTTTGGCAAAACCTACTGGCAGAATGGAATGCAACATCGAGTGAGCCCAGTCACAGGCCGCTCGGACGGCTGGCATCACGTCCCCAGGCAGCGCCAGTCACATTTCCGTCCAGTCACATTTACTTGGAGTAATCATGGCAAGCAGCGCAAGCAACGCCACCACCACAGTGGGTCCGCAGACGCCACGCGTTATCGACGAACGAGTCACCAGGAAAGTCGCATTAGCTGCCCTCGTCGGCACGGCCCTGGAGTGGTACGACTTCTTCCTGTTCACCACGGCCGCAGCCCTGGTGTTCAATGCCCAGTACTTCGTCTCGCAGGATCCCTTCGTGGCGGCCATGAGCTCCTTCGCCACCTTGGCCGTGGGCTTCGTGGCCCGCCCGATCGGCGGTTTCATCTTCGGTGCCCTCGGCGACAAGGTGGGCCGCAAGAAGATCCTGATGATCACCATCGTGGGTATCGGAATTGTGACCGGCCTGATCGGATTGCTGCCGAACTACATGACGATCGGCGTCGCGGCACCCGTCATTCTCGTGGCGCTGCGGATCCTGCAGGGCCTGGCGGTCGGCGGCGAGTGGAGCGGCGCGGTGATCATCGCCGTCGAAAACGCCCCGGTTGCCAAGCGCGCACGCTACGCGGCACTGCCGCAGATCGGTTCCCCGATCGGCACCATCCTGTCCTCCGGCGGCTTCTTCGGCATGCTGTACCTGGTGGGCCAGACCAACTTCGACGCCTGGGGCTGGCGCATTCCCTTCGTGGCCGCCATCCCGCTGCTGGCTATCTCCATGTGGATTCGCAGCAAGCTCAGTGAATCACCTGAGTTCGAGGCCCTGATGGAGTCCGGTGAGACCGAACACGCTCCCATCCGCGGCGTCCTGACCAAGAGCTGGCGCCAGATCCTGGTGGGCATGTGCTCGGCGTTGCTCGGCATCGGCGGCTTCTATCTCATCACGAGCTTTGTGGTCTTTTACGGCACCAAGATCCTCAAGATGCCCTATGAAACCCTCCTGCTCGGCTCGCTGCTCGCCGCCGTCTTCGAGATCTTCGTCCTCATCTGGGCCGGCCGCATGGGTGAGAAGTACGGCGCCAGCAAGGTGATCCTCTGGGGCGGCGTGGCCTCCGCGCTCGTGGCCGTCCCGGTCTTCCTCGCCATCGACACTGCCATCCCGGCACTCGTCATCACCGCCATGATCATCGGCGTGTGCACCCTGTCTGTCCCGTACGCAGTATCCGGAACGGCCCTCACCGCACTCTTCGCCACCAAGGTCCGGTACACGGGCGTGGCCATCACCTCCAACAGCGCCGGCGTCATCTCGGGCTTCGTACCCCTGATCGCCACGGCACTGGTAGCGGCGAACGGCAACTCGTTCTGGCCCGGTGCCATCATCCTGCTGGTGGTGTCCGTCATGACGGCCCTGTCCGGTATTTTCCTGCCGGCACTCAGCATCGAAGAAGAGGGAATGAAGCATTGAGCACTTCAACCACGGCCGGGCACCTGATCGTCGCCCAGCTCGAACGTGCAGGCATCAAGCGCGTCTACGGCGTTCCGGGCGAGAGCTTCCTTGACGTCCTGGACGGCCTCCACGGCTCAAGCATCGAAACCGTGGTGACCCGCCACGAAGGAGGCGCCGGCTTCATGGCGCTCACCGAAGGCCGCCTGACCGAACTCCCCGGAGTGGCCATGGTGACCCGCGGTCCCGGTGCCGCCAACGCCTTCATCGCCATCCACACCGCGCACCAGGACGCCACGCCCATGATCCTCTTCGTGGGACTCATCCCGGTGGCGGACCGGGGCCGGGAATCCTTCCAGGAATTCGACATTAATGCCTGGTTCGGCAGCACCGCCAAGAAAGTGGTGACGCTCGACGACGCCGCTTCCGCCGCCCGCGTGGTGGACGACGCCATCTTCACGGCCCTCAGCGGCCGGCCCGGCCCGGTGGTCATCGGGCTGCCCGAGGACGTCCTGGTCCACGCCATCGAAGCAGGCACAGTGGAACCGCGGGCCGTTGCCCCGACCGGACCGACAGCCTCGGACCTCGCCGCGCTGGAGCAGCGCCTGGCAACGGCACACAAACCGCTGGTCGTGGTGGGCGGCGAAGGCTGGGACCAGGAAAGTTCCGAGGCGCTGGCCGGCTGGGCTTCCCGCCACGGCGTGCCAGTCCTGGCCGACTTCCGCGCTTACGACGCGGTTCCACACAACAGCGATGCCTACGCCGGCTACCTCGGCTACGCCCGCAGCGACGACAACGCCCGCCGCCTGGACGAGGCCGACCTGCTGGTCTTCGTGGGCTGCGTCCGCGCCGACGTTCTCTCGGACGGCTACCAGCGCGGACTGGACGCCGTCACCGTCGTCGTCCACCCCGGCGCCGACCTGCAGGGCCACTTCGGCCGGCTGGACCAGCACATTCCAGGCCACGTCACGTCCTTCGCAACAGCGCTCGCAGCCACGGCTTCCGCCGTGCAGCCCGCGGCCGGCTGGCTGGCTGAGGCCCGCGCCGATTACGAAAAGTTCTCCTCGGCTCAGCCTGACGGTGGCACGGGCGTGGACCTCGCCGTCGTGATGGAAATCCTCAAGCAGGAAATGGACGACGACGCCGTCATCACTTACGGGGCCGGTAACCACACGCTGTGGCCGGCCCGCTACTTGAAGCACAACTCGGCGAACTCGCTGGCGGCGCCGCGCAACGGCGCCATGGGCATGGGGATCCCGGCTGCTGTTGCCGCCTCCCTGGCCTATCCGGACCGGCAGGTCATCTCCGTGGCCGGCGACGGCTGCTTCCTGATGAACGGGCAGGAGCTGGCCACTGCCATGGGGCACGGCGGCAGGTTCATTGTCCTGGTGGTGGACAACGGTATCTTCGCCACCATCCGCGAACACCAGGAAGGCCACTACCCGGGCCGCCCGTCCGGAACGCACATGACCAACCCGGACTTCGCCGCCCTGGCCCGCTCGTACGGGGGCTACGGGGAACGCGTGGACAAGGCTGAGGACTTCGCCGCAGCGTTCCGTCGCGCCACGGATTCCGGACTTCCAGCGGTTCTGCACCTGCCCCAGGACCCCGCCACACGTTCACCCAAGACCGCCAGCAACTGACCGGAGCATTCCATGATCACGCTGAACAACATCATCAACGGAGAGACCGCCGGCGGCGGCAAGGCGGAAGCCACGCTGCCGTTCTTCGACCCCGCTACCGGCGTGCAGCTCGGCACCGCCCCGGACAGCGATACGGACACCGTTGACCGCGCCTTCCAGGCCGCCCGCGCCGCCTTCACAAGCTACAAGCGGACCACCCCGGCCGAACGCCAGGCCATGATGCTCAAGCTCGCGGACCTCATCGAGGCGAACGTGGACCGGATCCTTGAGGCGGAAGTGGCCTGCACCGGCAAGCCGAAGGCCGTCACCCGCGAGATCGAGATCCTGCGGGGCGCGGACCAGCTGCGCTTCTTCGCCGGAGCCTGCCGGGTGGTTTCCGGCACCGCCCAGACCGAGTACGTCACCGGGTTCTCCTCGACCGTCCGCCGCGAGCCGCTCGGCGTGGTCGCCCAGATCACGCCGTGGAACTACCCGTTCATGATGGCCATCTGGAAGATCGGTCCGGCCCTCGCCGCGGGAAACACGCTGGTGCTCAAGCCCGCCGACACGACGCCCTGGTCCACCGTCATCCTGGGTGAACTGGCCCAGGAGGCCTATCCCGCCGGCGTCGTCAACATCGTCTGCGGCGGGCGGGGCACGGGCGCCGCGATGGTGGAGCACGAGATTCCCGAAATGGTCTCCATCACCGGCTCCACCCGGGCCGGCGCCCAGGTCATGTCCGCTGCGTCGGCAACACTCAAGGATGTCCACCTGGAACTCGGCGGCAAGGCGCCGGCCATCGTTTTTGCCGACGTCGACATTGATCTGACCGCCCGGGAGATCGCGCTGGGCGCCTTCTTCAACGCCGGACAGGACTGCACCGCAGTGACCCGCGTCCTGGTGGAGGAGTCCATCCACGCCGAATTCGGCGCTGCGCTCGCCGCCGCCGCGTCCGCGCTCACCGTGGGCGGCGACGCAGCCGATCTCGGCCCGCTGAACAGCGCCGCCCAGCTGGACCGGGTGGAGGGCTTCATGTCCAGGCTTCCGGCGAACGCCAAGGTCCTCGCCGGCGGCAAGCGGACCGGCGCCGGCTTCCATTTCGAACCCACCGTGATCGACGGCGTCTTCCAGGGCGACGAGGTGGTGTGCGAGGAAATCTTCGGCCCCGTGGTCACGGTGCAGCCGTTCCGCACCGAGGAGGAAGCGCTGGAACTGGCCAACGGCACCAAGTACGCGCTCGCCTCCAGCGTCTGGTCCAACAACCACGGAGTGGTCACCAGGGTGTCCAATGAACTGGACTTCGGCGCTGTATGGATCAACTGCCACCAGGTGATCCCGGCCGAAGCCCCGCACGGCGGGTTCAAGCATTCCGGCACAGGCAAGGACCTGTCCGTCTTCGGGCTCGAGGACTACACCCGCATCAAATCCGTCACCACTTCCCATCGCTAACCCGCCGGTTCCAAACGCTAGGAAACCCATGAAACTCGATCTGTTGCTGCGCAACGCGGACATCATCACCATGGATGACCGCCGCCCGCACGCCACGTCGCTGGGAATCTGGCAGGGCCGGATCGTCGGCCTCGATGGCGACCTGGACGGACTGGATGCGGCGAAGGTCCTGGATCTGGACGGCGCCACTGTGACGCCCGGATTCATCGACGCCCACTGCCACACCACGTGGTTCGGGCTGGGCCTGGGCGAAGTGGACGTCTCCGGCGCCCGCGGCCTGGACCAGCTGTACGCCCTGCTTGAGGCGGACATGGCCGTTAGTGCCTCCCGCTGGCTCATGGCCACCGGCTTCAGCCAGACACTGCATGGCGGCGCGTTCCCGGACATTGGCGTGCTGGACCGGATCACGGGGGACCGGCCGCTGTTCATCCGGCACAACTCAGGCCATATGGCCGTGGTGAACACGGCCGCGCTGCGGCTGGCAGGCGCCGAATCGCCGTCGTTCCCCGATCCCGACGGCGGCATGATCGTCCGCGACGCGGACGGCCGACCCACCGGGCTGGTCCAGGAGACGGCTCAGCAGCTGGTCCAGGAATTGATCCTGCCATACTCGCTTGAAGCCATCGAAGCCGCTCTGGACCGCGCCACCCGGCACTATGCCTCTGAAGGTATTACCAGCTTCACGGAAGCCGGCATCGGCGGAGGCTGGATCGGGCACAGCCCCGTTGAACTGGCGGCCTACCAGCGGGCGGCGGCCAACGGCAGGCTGCATGCGCGGGCCCAGCTCATGCCGGTCCTCGATGCGCTCCGCCCGCTGGAGGGATATGGCACTCCTGGAGCTGTTGGCCTTGATCTGGGAATGGCGAGCGGCTTCGGGAATGACTTCGTTTCCCTCGGTCCGGCCAAGGTGTTCCTGGACGGCTCGCTGCTGGGCGAAACTGCGGCCGTCAGCGAGGACTACTGCAGCCACGGACACACGGACAACAGCGGCAATACCGGGTATTTCCAAGCCGACCCGGAGTCGCTGCGGAACAGGATTGAGTCGGCCTACGCGGCGGGCTGGTCCATCGCCGCACACGCCATCGGTGACCGGGCCGTGGACCTGGCGATCAGCATCATCAGCCACTGCGCTGCCAAGTACGGGCCGCGCGTCCTGCCCAACCGGATCGAGCACGCGTCCGTCACCAGGCCGGACCAGGTGCAACGGCTCGCGGACGCCGGAATCGCGGTGACCCCGCAGGCCAGCTTCTTCGCGGAGGGCGGCGACGGCATGACCGCCTCGCTGGGACCGGAACGGCTGGGCTGGGCCTACCGTGCGGCATCGTTCGTGGACGCCGGCGTGACCCTCGCCGGAAGCTCGGACCGGCCCGTTGCTGACGGCAATGTGCTTCGGGGAATGCAGGCTTTCGTGGACCGGCGCACATCCTCCGGGGCCGTTTTCGGCAACCCGGACGAGCGCCTGAGCCCCCGCCAGGCACTGGCGGCATACACCACCGAAGCCGCAGCAGCCACCGGCCTGTCGCACCTCAAAGGCGCCCTTGCGCCCGTGAAGCTGGCTGACTTCACGGTCCTGTCCGGCTCGCCGCTCACCGCCCCGGACATCGCGGCCCTCCGTGTCCTGGCCACCGCAGTCGGCGGTGCCTTCACCTACGGGGAGGGCCGCTTCCCCGGCCCTGACCGCGTCGCCGAGGCCGCCGGGAACACCTCCGCCGGCACCACGTTCATCCGTCCAGCCACCAACCGTTCATAGGGGAACTACGTGACCACAACAACAACCCTCAGCGCCCGCGATGCGGCCTTCGTCCGGGATTTCCACACCATGAGCGAATTCGGAGCCACCCCGAACGGCGGCGTGGACCGGCAGGCCGGCTCCATCCCGGACGGCCAGCAGCGGCAGTGGCTCACGGGCCTGCTGGAGGCCAGGGGTTTCACGGTGAAGTTCGACCACGCCGGTAACCAGTGGGGCCTCTACGAAGCGGTGCCGGGTGCGCCCTACGTGGTGGTGGGCTCACACATGGACTCGCAGCCCACCGCCGGACGCTATGACGGAGCCTACGGGGTGCTGGCGGCGGCCCACGCGGCCTTCCGCCTGGTGGAGCAGTGGAACGCCGCCGGCCCGGACGGCCAGCCCCGGTTCAACATCGCCGTGGTCAACTGGTTCAACGAGGAAGGCTCGCGGTTTAAGCCCTCCATGATGGGTTCCTCGGTGTACACCGGGAAACTGGAGCTGGAGACAGCGCTGGCCACCACCGATGCCGCCGGAGTCTCCGTCCGTGATGCCCTGGACGCCATCGGCTGCCGGGGAGGTTACAAGGGTCCGCAGGCAGCTTTCTGTGCCGAAATCCATATTGAGCAGGGCCGCAGCATGGAACGCGAAGGCGTGACCATCGGCCTGGTCCACTCCAACTGGGCGGCCAACAAATACGAATTCGTGGTCAACGGCGAGCAGGCGCACACCGGCTCCACCGTGATCGCCGACCGCAAGGATGCCCTGCTGGGGGCATCCATGATGGTGGTGGCCGCGCGTGAACTGGCCGACCGCTTTCCGGGCGTGCTGCACACCTCGGTGGGGCAGCTGACCGTGTACCCGAACTCGCCGGTGGTGGTGCCGTCCCGCGTGAACCTGCTGCTGGACCTGCGCAGCGCTGACGAAGCCGTCCTTGCTGAAGCCGACGCCCTGCTGCACCAGCGGATCACTGAGATCGAGCAGCTGGCCAACGTCACCGTGGAACGCAACCACTCCCACTCCTGGCCCGTCACCCCCTACCAGCCCGAAGGCGTGGAACTGGCAGCCAAGGTGGCTGCCGACCTGGGCCTGGCGAACAAGCCGGTGATGACCTTGGCCGGGCATGATTCCACCAACATGAAGGACATCGTCCCCACCGTGATGCTGTTCGTGCCCAGCGTGGACGGCATTTCACACAACGAACATGAATACACGACCGACGAGGACATCGTGGCCGGCCTCACCATGCTCACCGAGGTGGTCGGCCGGCTCTGCGCGGGCGCCCTGGAGGACTGAGGGACCGTTCGGCGTCACTCGCCCGAAGACAGGCCCCCGTCAGTGGCGCGAAGCGACCCAGAGCGCCGGGGCGTCCCCGCCCGCTGCATCGGGGCTGGCCACGTGCAGGGTCCGGCCGAAGGCCTCTTCCGTCATGGTCACCGTGATGCCCGCAGCCGCGAGCCGGTCCCGCAGGGCCGACAGTTCGCCCGTGTACTCAAATCCCAGCCCGGTCCGCGGAGCGCCGCTTGCGGGCCGCGCCATCAGCACCCCGCCGTTCTTGGCGGTGAAATCCGCGGTTTCGTCGTCATCCGGCACCGGCCGGAGCCGGGCGCCCATGTTCCGCAGGGTCTGCGCGGCCGCCTCGGCGTCCGGCGTGAACCAGACTTCGACGACGGCGAGTCCCGGATCGGCGTCCGCGCACTGGGCGCCGTGGGCGGCTTTGTCGGCGAAGAAGCTGAAACCGTCTTCGCCGGTGATCCGGCAGGCGGCGCCGTGGTCGGCGTCGACCAGTTCGGCCGGCGTGTTCCCGTCCTCCACGGAGGCCTCGTTGGTGCGCCGGGCGAATTCGGCGAGGTCGCCCACTTCGACGCCGAACGACGTCGTGCCGTCTTCGGCGGAACCGGCCCCGGCGGTGTGCAGCGCCAGGCGGCCGGACCCGGCGTCGTACTCTTTCCACGGGCCGTCATCGACCGTCTTCACCATTCCCAGCTCCGTCAGGAGCTGCTCCCACTGGTCCAGGCGGGACGTGAAATGGACGGGGCGGACACGCAACATTGGATCTCCTGGGCAGGTCGGGCGGTGACAACGACGGCGATAAAGCCATGATGCCACGCCTTGATTAAGGAATCCCCGGTAGCAGAATGGTGCCATGGCCATCGAACTTGAGGAACTGCTGGTGAAGGACGCCGCCGAATGGCGCGCTTGGCTGGAGCAGCACCACGCCACCAGCCCGGGCGTCTGGCTGGTGCTGCACAAGAAAGGCGGCAACACCACGGAGCTGGACTATGAGGCTGCCCTGCAGGAAGCGCTGTGCTTCGGGTGGATCGACGGCCAGGGCAAAAGGCGCGACGACGACAGCTCCTTCCAGCGGATGACGCGCCGCGGACCGAAAAGCGTATGGTCGGCCCGGAACGTGGACCGCATCGGCAAGCTCGAGGCTGCAGGCAGGATGACGTCCGCGGGCCGGGCCGCCGTCGAGGCTGCCAAGGCTGACGGGCGCTGGGAAGTGGCGTATTCCGGAGCAGCCTCCGCCGAGGTGCCGGCGGATCTTGCTGCTGCCATCGCGGCTGAGCCGCGGGCGCAGGCCATGTTCGATGTGCTGACGTCGGTGAACCGTTACGCCCTGATTTACCGCACCAATTCGGTCAAGCAGGCCGCCACCCGGGAACGCAAGATCGCCGGGTTCGTGGAGATGCTGGCGCGCGGCGAAACGCCGTACCCGCAGAAGAAGCGCCCAGCCGGGTAGCGGGGCGCCAGGCGGACCATCACGCCTCAGGCGCTGGCGTCCTCGTCCACCGGGAAAGCCACGGCTTCGCCCACCACGCGCAGGCAAAGCTCCATGCCCGGCCGCGCGATGGAGGCGTTCCAGTGCCGGATGGTGATCACTTCGCCGCCGCCCGGGAAGCGGTAGTCCGGGGTAGCCCCGGCTGCCAGTTCCGGCGGGACGGCCAGCTTCAGGCGCACCGTGGTTTCCGGCCCGAAGTAGTCCGTGTCAACCACCACGCCGCGGATGGGTCCGTCCTCGGCAATGCGGATCTGCTCGGGCCGCAGCATGAGCTGCACGCGGCCCTGCGCCGGGGGCCTGCGCACCGGAATGCCGCCGAGCGAACAGGTGGCCAGCGAGCCCTCCATCCAGGCGTCCAGGATGACGGCGTCACCCAGGAACTCCGCGGTGGCGCGGTCCGCGGGGCGGGTGTAGACCACAAAGGGGTTGCCGATCTGCGCCAGCTTGCCGCCGCGCATCACCGCCACCTGGTCCGCGAAGGACAGTGCCTCGGCCTGGTCATGGGTGACCAGGATGGTGGTCACCCCGGCTTCGTTGAGCACCTTGGCCACGGCACGGCGCGTGGCCACGCGAAGGCCGGCGTCCAGCGCGGAGAAAGGCTCGTCCAGCAGCATCAGTTCCGGTTCGCGGGCCAGGGCGCGGGCCAGTGCCACGCGCTGCTGCTGGCCGCCGGAGAGCTGGTGCGGCCGGCGCTTGGCCATGGCGGGATCAAGGGACACCATTTCCAGTAGCTCGCCCACCCGGGCCGCGACCTCCCGCCGCCCGCCGGAAAGACGACCGGCACTGAGGCCGAAGGAGATGTTCTGTCCCACGGTGAGGTGCGGGAACAGGGCGCCGTCCTGGGCCACGTAGCCCACATGGCGTTTGTGCGCCGGCACCCAGTTTCCCTCACCGGCCACCTTCGCGCCGTTGAGGGAAATGCTGCCGGTATCGGGATGCTCGAAGCCCGCGATGAGGCGCAGCAGGGTTGTCTTGCCGGAACCCGAGGGGCCCACGATCGCGGTGGTGCCGCCCTTGGCCACGGACAGGTTGACGCCCTTGAGGACCGCCTGTGAACCGAAGTTCTTGGTGACGGCCTCGATCTCCAGGTGGTTGTTGGTGCTCGGTGCGACGGACGGGGCTATCCGTGGCTCCGGAAGCCTGGAGGGGGCATCACGCGAAGTGTAAAAGTCGGTCACTGTCCGGCCACTTTCTTGGACTGCTGGAAGAGAAGGTAGGTCATGGGGGCGGAGATGAGGATCATCAGGAGGGCATACGGTGCCGCGCCGGCGTAGTCGATCTCGCTGCTCTTGCTCCAGAATTCAGTGGCAAGGGTCCGGGTGCCGTTGGGGGAGAGCAGCAGGGTGGCCGTGAGTTCGTTGACGATGGCCAGGAACACGAGGGCGGCCCCGCCCGCCGCGGCCGGCGCCGTGAGCCGCAGGGTGACGCGGATAAAGGACACCAGCGGCGGCTTGCCCAGCGCCTGGGCGGCTTCGTCGAGTTCCTTGGGGGCCTGGGCCAGCCCGGCCCGGATGTTCACCAGCGCGCGCGGCAGGAACAGCAGCACATAGGCCGCGATGAGCAGTGCGGTTGTCTGGTAGAAGCCCGGCGCAACCCGGATGCTCACGGTCACGAAAGCCAGGCCCACCACAATGCCCGGCATGGAGCTGGTGACGTAGTTGGACAGTTCCAGCGCCTTGCTGAACCAGCCGGGGTGCCGCACGGCCAGGTAGGCCATGGGAAAGGCCACTACGGTGGTGGCCAATGCGCCGGCCAGGCCGTAGCCCATGGTCTGCAGCAGCGCGGGAAGGAACTCGTCGGCCACCCAGATCTGCGCTCCGCCGGCGAAAATCCAGCGCAGCACGAACACCAGCGGCAGGCCGAAGGCCAGGGCCGTGAGGCACATCAGGAAGAGCTGGGAAGGAACCTGGTAGGCGTGCAGCGGCAGTCGCAGCGCCCTGGCCTGCGCGCCCGAACCCACCCGGGCATAGCGAGCGGTTCCGCGGCTTCGCACTTCCACCAGGAGCAGGATGAGGCAGAAAAATACCAGCACGCTGGCCAGCATGTTCCCGGCCGTGCCGTTGAACGTGGACTGGTACTGCACCATGATCGCGGTGGTGAACGTGTCGAAGCGGATCATCGCGAACGCGCCGTATTCGGCCAGCAGGTGCAGGGAGACCAGGAGCGCCCCGCCGGTCATGGCAATGCGGAGCTGGGGGAGCACCACGCGGAAGAAGGTGCGCCACGCGCCCAGGCCCAGCGATGCGGCGGACTGCTCGATGGCCGGGTCAAGCCGGCTGAGCGTGGCGGCGGCCGGGATGTACACCAGCGGGAAGTAGGACAGGGTGGCGATCAGGACGCCGGACCACAGCCCGCCCAGGGACGGAATGGCCGAAACCCAGGCGTAGCTGTTGACGAACGCCGGGATGGCCAGCGGCGCAGCCAGCAGCACGGCCCACCATTTGTGCCCCCGGAGGGTGGTCCGTTCCACCAGCCAGGCTCCGCCCACGCCCAGCGCCACGCAGAGCGGCACCGTGATGGCCATCAGCAGCAGCGTGTTGAGGAGCAGCTCGCCGACGCGCTCGCGGAAGATCAGCCCGACGGCGGTGTCCCACCCCGTGGCGGCCGTCATCACGATGACGTACCCCAGCGGAATCAACGAAAACAGGGCAATCAGGACGGCGATGACGGATACTGCGGAAACGCCGAAAGGCGGGCGGGGGCGCTTGCCCCTACCCGCCGTCGTCGTGCTTCCGGAAGTTTCCGGCGCCGCTAGGTCAATTGGCACTGTATTTCCATTTGACACTGAATTGCTTTGTTGGCACGGGTTACAGCAGTCCTGCCTTGGTCATCAGCTCGGTGACCTTTTCGGAGTTGAGCTTGGCCGGGTCAACGGTAGGCGCCTGGAGTTCCGTCAGCGGAACCAGCTTGTCGTTGGCCGGGACGTCGGAGGCAATCGCGTACTCGAAGGAGTTGCCCTTCTGGAGGACTTCCTGGCCCTTCTTGCCGGTGATGAACTTCAGGAAGGACTGGGCTGCCGCCGCGTTCTTGGAGGACTTCAGCACGCCGCCGCCGGAGACGGAGACGAACGCGCCCGGGTCCTGGTTCTTGAAGTAGTACGGGGTGACGTTCTTGGAGTTCTCCCCGGTCTTGGCCTGGTCGCCGTAGTAGTAGTAGTGGTAGATCAGGGCGGCGTCCACTTCGCCGGCGTTGACGGCCTTCATGGCCGTGCTGTTGCCCTTGTACGCCTTGAAGTTTTCCTTCATGCCCTTGAGCCATTCCTCGGCTGCGGCTTCGCCCTTGAGCTCAAGGAGCGCGGAAACGATCGCCTGGAAGTCGGCACCGGACGGTGAAGCGGCCCACTTGCCCTTCCACTCCGGCTTGGCCAGGTCCAGCATGGACTTGGGCAGCTGGTCTTCGCTCAGCTTGGCCTTGTCGTACACCAGCACGGTGGAGCGGGCAGCGATGCCGGTCCACTTGGCCGTGGACGGACGGTACTCTGCGGGCACCTGGTCGATGGTCGCTTTGTCCACGTCCGCGAAGAGGCCGGCGTTCTCAACCTGCGCCATTGCGGGGGAGTTCTCGGTCAGGAAGACGTCGGCCGGGGAGGCTGCGCCTTCCTGGATGATCTGGTTGGACATTTCGGTGTCCGAGCCCTGGCGCAGGGTGACCTTCACGCCGGTCTCCGCAGTGAAAGCGTCGATCCATTCCTTGGTGAGGCTTTCGTGCTGCGCGTTGTAAACCGTGATTTCGCCGGCATTGCTGCCGCCCGCTGCGGCGCTGCTGGCGGCCGGGGTGGAGCTTCCGGAGCCGCAGGCGGCCAGGCCGAGGGCTGCGGTGGCGGCGAGTGCGATTCCTGCCAGCGCGTTGGTGCGGATCTTCATGGGGGCTTCTTTCTGGAAAAAAGTCTTGGTGGACCGGAGTCCGCGTGAGGGGGAAGTTAGGGCATGCTCACTGCCAAAAACTGTAGGTTAGCCAAACCTAAGGAACCAAGCCGAAGCGGGCTTAAGTGATCAGGATCACATCAATTACGGAACTTTTACGTGACTTAATTGCTGGCCGGCCGGACGGTGGCTGCCGCCTCGAGCACCATCCAGGCCTGGAGCTGGGTGGAAAGTTCGACGGCGGCGCCCGCCGGATACGACCGGCTCGCCGGTGTCTCGGCGAACACCGGGAACACCAGGTGCGCGCCGTGCCGTGCCAGCGGCTCCTCCTGAGCCACGGCGCGGCGGCCGTCCCAGAGTGCCTGCGCGGTCTCCGTCACCAAGGCAGCCGCAGTGGCCCTGGTCCGGTCCGTGAGTCGTTGGTCCGCGGCCGCCAGCGCCAGGTAGCGCGCCAATATCCCGGTGAACAGGCCGCCGTCGCCCGTTCCATCGCAGCGGAGCACGGCCGCGGTCCTGCCGGACGCCAGGGTCGCTGGCCGCGTCAGGTTGCGGGCCACGGCATCCACCAGCGCGGCGGCCCGGTCAAGGTTCGCGTGGCCGCCCAGCTCCAGCAGCGCGCCGAGGACCGGGCCCTGGTTGTAGGTGTAGATGGCGGCTTCCAGCACCACCTCGCCGTCGGCGCCGATCCGCAGGCCGTCCTGGTACATGCCCTGGACGGGGTCGAACAGCTTCGCATGGAGCCAGTCCACCAGCGCCTGTGCCCTGGCGGTGTTTCCGGTGCGGGCATAGTAGAGCGCTACGGGCGCGGTGGCGGGCGTGTTCTTGAAGTCCCGCTTCTTGCTCCAGAACGTGCCGCCGCCCAGGTCATCCGTGGAGGCGGAATCGAACTGCAGTGTCAGGCTTTGCCGGATCCTGGCGTTGCGGCGGGCGCCCGGTTTTCGCGTCTGTTCGGCCAGTTTCTCCAGCCGGAGCGTGGACAGGGCGAGCCAGGCCATGTCGTCGTAATAGTTGTTGACCACCGTCAGGAAGTTGCGCAGCCGGATGCCGGTGACCAGCTGCGAGGCCAGCCGTCCGGCGCTGGGGCGGCTCCCGCCGTCGAACCTTGCAGCCCGCGCCAGTTCCCGTCGGCCGGCGTCCACCAGACAGTCCACGTAGTGGGCCTGCCACCAGTAGTGCCAGGGCCGCATCAGGTTTTTCAGCCGGCTGGACGGCCGCTCGATCGCCGCGATGTGCGTTCCGGGGAGGAAGAACAGCCGCTGTCCGAACATCCTGGTCACGGACCGGGCGGCCTCGTCGGCGCGGGCGGACCAGCCGGTTGGTGCGGAGCGGTCCGTTGGTGCGGACCAGTCGGTTGGTGCGGACCGGTCGGTTGGTGCGGACCGGTCCGCGGATCCGGCGTCGGGGGAGGTCATGCTGCCAGCCTAGCGGGCACTCCCGCGGTAGGCCCCCGCGGTTGGCCCCGCGGGAGTCCGCCAAGTGTGCGGTTTGCGCCCATTCCAGTTAACATGCATTAACTAGCGTTACGCCGGGTTCGGTTCCACATCAAGGAGGATGCATGGACATCAAAGGTACTGTCGCGCTCATTACGGGCGGAGCCTCCGGGCTGGGCGCCGCCACAGCGCGGCGCCTGGTCGACGCCGGCGGCTCGGTGGTGCTGCTGGACCTGCCGTCGTCCCGGGGCGAGGCATTTGCCGCGGAGCTGAACGGTGGCTCCGGTCCGGGCGGAACTGCCGGGGCCGGCGCGTCGGGTGGTGCCGGAGCCGGGACCGGCCGAACGGCCGTCTTTGTCCCTGCCGACGTGACCCGCGAAGACCAGGTGCAGGCCGCCGTCGACGCCGCCGTCGCCCTGGGACCGCTGCGTATCGTGGTGAACTGCGCCGGCATTGCCACCCCGGGGAAGGTCCTCGGCCGCGAGGGCGTGCTGCCGCTGGACACGTTCAACCGGGTCATCCAGATCAACCTTGTGGGCACCTTCAACGTGATCCGCCTCGCGGCCGCCGCCATGGCTGCCACCGAACCCGTTGTGACTGAACTGGGCGGGGCCGAGCGCGGCGTCATCATCAACACCGCATCCGTCGCCGCGTTCGACGGCCAGATCGGCCAGCCCGCCTACGCCGCGTCCAAAGGGGCGGTGGCAGCCATGACCTTGCCGATCGCGCGTGAACTGGCCCGGTCCCTGATCCGCGTGGTCACCATCGCGCCGGGCATCTTCGAAACCCCCATGATGGCCGGACTGCCGCAGGAGGCACAGGATTCGCTGGGGAAGCAGGTCCCGCATCCGTCCCGGCTTGGCCGGCCTGCCGAGTATGCGAACCTGGCCGCGCATATCGTGGACAACGCCATGCTCAACGGCGAAACCATCCGCCTTGACGGCGCCATCCGGATGGGGCCGAAGTGACGCCGCCGGTGACCCCGGGGCAGGAGCCCCCGGCCTCGAACTCGGTGGATTCCCTGCCCACGGCCGACTTCTTCGGGTTTGAGGCGCTGCTCAGCGAACGGGAGCGTCTGAAACTGGCTGAGCTGAGGCAGTTCCTGGCGGCCGAGGTGGCGCCGTTCGCCACCGAGTGGTGGAACAACGCCGAGTTCCCGGCCCACATACTGCCCAAGCTGGCTGCCCTGGAACTGAGCGCCCCTGCCCAGCGGGGCTACAGCCACCTGTTCGCGGGCCTCGTGATCGCCGAGATTACCCGGGTGGACACGTCCATCGCGACGTTCTTCCTGGTGCACCACGACCTCTTTGTGGAGTCCCTCTACGGATTCGGTTCCGAGGAGCAGAAAGGCCGCCTGCTCGACGACGCCGCCAGCCTCCGCACCACCGGCGCCTTCGCGCTGACTGAACCGGAGCACGGTTCCGATGTGGCCGGCGGAATGGAAACGCGGGCGCGCCGCGTTTCCGCGGGAGCGGACGACGGCGGCGACTACTGGATCCTTAACGGAGCCAAACGCTGGATCGGCAACGGAACGTTCTGCGACTACATGCTCGTGTGGGCCCGGGACGAGGCTGAGGGGCCGGAGGGGAAGGGCGCCATCCGGGGATTCATCGTGGACGCGAACCTCCAGGGCGTCAGCCGGAGCCGGATCGAACACAAGATCGCCCTGCGGACCGTGCAGAATGCGGACATCGTTTTCCGGGACGTGCGGGTGGCGGAGGCGGACCGCTTCGCCGGCATCGAAAGCTTCGAGGACACCAACGAACTGCTGCGCGGGTCACGGATCATGGTGGCGTGGCAGGCGGTGGGCCAGCAGCTGGCGGCGTTCGACGTCGCCCGGCTGCACGCCGTCGAACGCCAGCAGTTCGGCCGTCCGCTGGCGAAGTTCCAGCTCATCCAGCAGCAGCTGGTCACCATGCTGGGCAATGCCGTGGCCAGCATGGGCATGATGGTCCGGATCGCCCAGCTGCAGCAGGAAGGCAGTGCGGACATGGCACAGGTGGCGCTGGCAAAGTCGTACACGAGCGCCCGGATGCGCGAAACCGTGGCCATGGGGCGGTCCATCCTGGGCGGGAACGGGATCGTGTCGGACTTCCGGATGGCGAAGATCTTCGCCGACGCCGAGGCTATTTACACCTACGAGGGGTCGTTCGAGATCAACACGCTGATCGTGGGCCGCGCCGTCACCGGGGTATCGGCGATCGTCTGAGTGCTCAGCGCGAACGGACACTTGGGGGCCCTCGGAACCGGGGCCGCAACTGTCCGCTCGCGCTCAGTTCGCGCTCAGTCGGCGATCATCGGGTCCTTCTCGCCGGCTTCGATCCGGTAGTCCAGGCTGTTGTTCTTCACCGGCATGGGGCACGTTCCGTACGGGGTGAAGGCGCTCGGGTAGTTGATGGCGCGGTTGAAATCCAGGACCACCGTGCCGTCAGGGCGTGGCTTTGGCGTTGACACCTTGCGCCAGTCATCGGTCGAGTCCCCATTGGTTTCGTCGTGGAACGTGACCGTCAGGGCGCCTAGCTTCTCCTCTTCGGCGTGCAGGTGGAACTCGTGCTCCTTGCCCGGCAGCCGGAACACCAGCTCGCCCACCGTCCGGTGCACGCCGTCCACCAGCGGGTTGGCGGTGCTGATCGGAACGTCCACCGGCTCCGGATACGGGCGGAACTCGGCCTCGATCACCAGGTCCGGGCGGTAGCCAAAGGTGGGCACACCGTTGAACTCCGTAAACACCGGCGAGCGGGAATCGCGGGTGCGGATGGCGTACTTGTCCGCCCGCATGGCGAGTTCCACCACCACCTGCTTTCCGTCGTCGCCGCCGTACTGGACCCACATCAGCGATTCCTCATCGGCCAGCACCGCCGAAACCGTGCCGTCCACGGCCTCGCCCGTTTCCACCAGCGTCAGCCCGTCCGCCGCCGCGGCGGTGAGGAACGCCGTCGTGCCGTCCGTGGACCAGAGCCCCGGGGCAAGGTCGACGGCGGCGGGCCGGCTTTCCAGCCACTGGAACGACGTGAGCGTCAACCAGCCGTATTCGCCGGCCAGCGCCTTGTTGCGGTTCGCGCGGAAACGGTTCCAGCGTTCCAGCTGGGCGTCAGGGGCAATGTTCATGGGTCCTCCAAAGGGAAGTCTTTTGGCCCACCGTACAACCGCACGCCGCCCCGCAGCATTCCGCTCAGTTCGGGCGACGCTCACGCGCCGCAGGTCCATTGCCGCCTTTTCGCCTGCCTGATACGGTCAAGCAACGCGTGCGGAACGCACGGCCAGACAGAGTTGTCGACGTCGACGGATTGCGGGAATTGATCGCCATGAGAATTGCTGTACTGGGAACCGGCACTGTGGGCCGGACGATGGCCGGAGCGCTGGCGGGACTCGGCCATGAAATCGCCGTCGGAACCCGCGACCCACAGGCCACGCTGGCCCGCACGGAACCGGACGCCATGGGGGCTCCTCCCTTCGGTCAGTGGCTCAAGGACCACCCGCATGTAAGCCTGGTTGCCTTTGCCGATGTCGCGGCCGACGCCGAGCTGGTCATCAACGCAACCGAGGGCGCGGGTTCCGTCGCTGCGCTTTCCGCCGCGGGATCGGAAAACCTTGCCGGCAAGATCCTGGTGGATATCGCGAATCCGCTGGACTTCTCACACGGCATGCCGCCGACGCTTAGCCCGGTCAACACGGACAGCCTCGGCGAGTTGATCCAGCGGACGTTCCCCGAAGCCAAAGTGGTCAAGACCCTTAACACGATGAACGCGAACCTGATGGTTGACCCCGGACGCGCGGCCGGTGGGGACCATTCCGTATTCGTCTCGGGCAACGATTCCGAGGCCAAGCGCGAGGTGACCACGCTCCTTAAGAGCCTTGGGCACCAGGACGTGATTGATCTGGGGGACATCACCACGGCCCGCGGCGCCGAGATGCTCCTGCCTGTCTGGCTGCGGCTCTGGGGTGCGCTGGGGACGGCAAACTTCAACTTCAAGATTGCACGCTGAGCAGGGGCGAGGGCGTGGAGTTGGTGCTGACGGTGCTGGCCCGCGGCGCCTAATAAAACAGGCGCCGCGGCAGACGTCAAGGGCACGAACACTATCTGAGACAAATTCCCACGCCGCAACGGTGCCGGGTAACATCCCATAGGAACACGTAACCCGGCTCACAGTATCCAGCGCAGTGTACGAGCCAAGTCCGAACCCTCGAAAGATAGTTTCCATGGCTGACACTGCAGTAAATCCAGGCTCCCATCTCGCGGGCACTGACCTCGCCAGCGCCGATCTGGCGTCCGAACTCCGGGCGGACGTCCGGCGCGTCTCCACGTTGCTGGGCGAATCGCTGGTCCGCCAGCACGGCCCCGAACTCCTCGACCTTGTGGAGCAGGTCCGCCTTTTGACCAAGGAATCCAAGGAAGCCGCCCGCGGCGGCGCTGATGCCACCGGACCCTGGAGCTCGCACGACGTCGTTGCCCAGGTCCGCGAACTGCTCGGCTCCCTGCCCATCGACCAGGCTACAGACCTGGTCCGCGCCTTTGCGTTCTACTTCCACCTGGCCAACGCCGCCGAGCAGGTCCACCGGGTCCGCGGACTGCGGACCCGCCAGGAAAAGGACGGCTGGCTGGCCAAGGCCGTGGCGGAGATTTCCAGCCAGGCGGGTCCGTCCGTGCTGCAGGAAGTGGTTAACGAGCTGGATGTCCGCCCCATCTTCACGGCCCACCCCACGGAGGCCTCCCGCCGCTCCGTCCTGGATAAGATCCGCCGGCTTTCGGATGTCCTGGCGGTGACCACCGAGGAAGGCACCTCCGCCCGCCGGCGCCAGGACCGCCAGCTCGCCGAAGTGATCGACCAGATGTGGCAGACGGACGAGCTCCGCCAGGTCCGGCCCACCCCGGTGGATGAGGCCCGCAACGCCATCTACTACCTGAACAGCATCCTTACCGACGCCATGCCCGAAATGCTCTCGGACCTGTCCGAGCTGCTGGAGGAGCACAACGTCACGCTGCCGTCGCAGAAGGCCCCCATCCGCTTCGGCTCCTGGATCGGCGGCGACCGCGACGGCAACCCGAACGTCACCGCTGCCGTCACCCGCGAGATCCTGCAGATCCAGAACCAGCACGCCGTCCGCATCAGCATCGCCATGATCGATGAGCTCATCGCCATCCTGTCCAACTCCACGGCGCTGGCCGGTGCGGACCAGGAACTGCTGGACTCAATCGACACGGACCTGACCAATCTCCCGGGCCTGGACCGCCGGGTGCTGGAGCTCAATGCGCAGGAGCCGTACCGGCTAAAGCTCACCTGCATCAAGGCAAAGCTGCTCAACACGGCCAAGCGTGTCGGGGCCAATTCGTCGCACCAGCCGGGCCGGGACTACACGTCCACAGCCGATGTCCTCGCCGAGCTCGGGCTGCTGGAGAAGTCGCTGCGCAACCACCACGCCGGACTCGCCGCCGACGGTGCGCTCGCGCGGGTACGCCGCGCTATCGCCTCCTTCGGGCTGCACCTCGCCACCCTGGACATCCGCGAGCACGCCGATCACCACCATGACGCCGTCGGTCAGCTCATGGACCGGCTCGGAGGCCCCGGCCTGCGGTACTCCGAACTCAGCCGCGCCGAGCGCCTGGAAGTGCTGGGGGCGGAACTCGGGTCCCGCCGTCCGCTGTCCGGCCATCCGATTAAGCTCGACGGCGTCGCTGACGGCACGTACGACGTCTTCCGTGAGATCCGCCGCGCCCTGAAGACCTACGGCCCGGACGTCATCGAGACGTACATCATTTCCATGACCCGCGGCGCGGACGACGTCCTCGCGGCCGCCGTGCTGGCCCGCGAGGCCGGACTCGTCAGCCTCTTCGGCGATGCGCCGTACGCCAGGATCGGCTTTGCGCCGCTGCTGGAAACCGTGGAGGAGCTGCGGGCTTCGGCGGAGATCGTGGACCAGCTGCTGTCCGATCCCTCGTACCGTGAACTGGTGCGGCTGCGCGGGGACGTCCAGGAAATCATGCTTGGCTACTCGGACTCCAACAAGGAATCCGGCGTCATGACCAGCCAGTGGGAAATCCACAAGACCCAGCGGAAGCTGCGGGACGTCGCGGCCAAGCACGGCGTCCGGGTGCGCCTCTTCCACGGCCGCGGCGGGTCCGTGGGCCGCGGCGGCGGACCCACCTACGACGCGATCCTGGCCCAGCCGAACGGCGTCCTCGAAGGTGAAATCAAGTTCACCGAACAGGGTGAAGTCATCTCGGACAAGTACTCGCTGCCGGAGCTGGCACGCGAAAACCTCGAGCTGTCCCTCGCTGCCGTGATGCAGGGTTCCGCCCTGCACCGCACGCCCCGCACGTCCGAGGACGAGCGCGAGCGCTACGGCCACGTCATGGAGACCATCTCCGATGCCGCCTTCGCGCGGTACCGCTCGCTGATTGACGACCCTGACCTGCCGGCCTACTTCATGGCCTCCACCCCGGTGGAACAGCTCGGTTCCCTCAACATCGGCTCGCGTCCCTCCAAGCGCCCGGACTCAGGCGCCGGGCTGGGCGGGCTGCGCGCCATCCCGTGGGTGTTCGGCTGGACCCAGTCGCGGCAGATCGTGCCGGGCTGGTTCGGCGTCGGTTCCGGGCTCAAGGCGGCCCGCGAGGCCGGCAACACGGAACAGCTCGCGGAAATGATGGACCGCTGGCACTTCTTCCGGTCGGTGCTGTCCAACGTGGAAATGACGCTGGCCAAGACGGACATGGACATTGCCGGCTACTACGTTTCCACGCTGGTCCCGAAAGAGCTGCACCATCTGTTCCGGGCTATCCGGGAGGAATACGAGCTCACCGTCACGGAGATCCAGAACCTCACCGGCGAGCACGTGCTCCTCGACGCGCAGCCCACCCTCAAGCGCTCCCTCGAAATCCGCGACCAGTACCTGGACCCCATCAGCTACCTTCAGGTGGAACTGATGCGCCGCATCCGGGCCGAAGGTTCCGAGGACGGGAGCATGTCCGGTGCCGAGATCGACGAGCGCCTCCAGCGGGCCATGCTCATCACGGTCAACGGCGTGGCAGCGGGCCTCCGCAACACCGGATAACCCCCCGATGCTCTCTCACTTCCTGCGGGTTTCCACCAAACGTTCTCTCACTTCCTGAGGGTTTTCACCAAACGTTCTCTCACCCGGTGAGAGAGCGTTTGGGGTTAAGCGGCGAAAGGTGAGAGAGCGTTTGGATCTAAGCGGCGAAAGGTGAGAGAGCGTCCTGGGGCTAGGGTTGATGGCATGCCTTCGTTCCAGACCAGACTGAAAATCACCGGGCTGAAGCCTGGCAACGCTCCCGAGGCCGTGATGGCCGCTGCAGTCGAAGCCCTCGGAACAAGGCACCACGTGGAATCGAACCAGCTGCAGATTGCCGGCGGCGTGCCCGAGCTGAATCTCCGCTTCCTGGTGGAGCCAACGGAGTACACAGGGGAGAACAGCCAGGCACGGGAGTCGGCCGCGATGATGCGCGACGCCGTCGAACGCGTTGCGGTGACGGGCTCACTGTTGGTGCTCCGCCGCAGCCGCGGCCGCTGGGCTCCCGTCTAAGCTGGGTCGCCGGGCTCGTCCACGGGCGACCGGCTGCCGCGGCGGCGGGTGACAACCATGCCTATCACCCCGCCGATCACCAGCCCGACGGCGACACCGATCAGCGAGCTGGCCCAGAACGGCAGCTTGGTCGCGGAACCGGTGAAATAGCCGAGCCCCGTGAGATAGGTGGCCCAGAGAACGGCGCCGAGTGCGGCGCAGAAGCTGAACGCCCGGGTGGTGACGTCGGCGATGCCGGCGGCTGCCGACGTCGCCAGCCGTCCGCCTGGGATAAACCGCACGCCGATGATGGCTCCGTAGGTGGTGGAGCGGCCCGCCTTGGCGATAGCCGCATGGATGCCGCTGTGGAATTTGCGGCCCCACCTCCAGCGGTCCAGGACGTGGCTAAGCCGGCGCTTGAAGAGCTGGAACACCACCACGTCGCCGATCCACGAAGCCAACGCGGCCAGGAGCCCCACCAGCAGGTAGTTCGCGCGGCCTTCCGCGGAGAGTGCTCCGCCCGTGATCACCACCATTTCGGACGGGACGGGCGGGAAAATGGCGTCGCCAAGGACGATGGGGATGATCCAGAAATAGATCGCGGCGCCCCAGGTGTCGGCATTGGCGAGGTCCATGGGCACAAGGTACCGCATTTTCGTGCCCGCGGATTGCCGGCCGTGAGGCAGGGCTAGGCCGGGGCCTCGCTGAGCTGGAGCCGGCTGCGGTACTCCACCGGCTGTTTGGTGATGGGGTCCACAAATCGGATCCCGCGGGCCAGGAGCTGGAGCGGCCTGGTGTAATCGTCCGGCGCCTTGTCCAGCAGGTCGGGGTAGAAGGCATCGTTCACAATCCCCAGCCCCAGCGACGCCATGTGCACCCTGAGCTGGTGGGTCTTTCCCGAGTGCGGCTCAAGCCGGTACAGCGCGCGCCGTTCCGGGGCACCCGCTGAAGCGCCGGCGTCGAACGTTTTCAGCCGTTCGATGCGGGTTTCCGCATTGGGTTCGCCGTCGACGACCTCCGCCAGCAGGTAGCTGCGGGACTTGGTCATCCGGTTCCGGACCACCACGGGGAAGTCGACGGCGGGATGTCCCGCTGCCGGTTCCGCGGCGGACACGCACTCGTACTCCTTCTGGACCTGGCGCTTCTCAAACAGCACCTGGTACTTGCCCCGGGTCTCCGGGTTGGTGGAGAGCAGGAGGATGCCGGCCGTCATCCGGTCCAGCCGGTGCATGGGGATCAGGTCCGGGAGGTTCAGCTGGTTCCGGAGCCGGACCAGGGCCGACTCCTGGATGTAGGTGCCGCCCGGGGTGGTGGGCAGGAAGTGGGGCTTGTCCACCACCAGGATGTGGTGGTCCTGGTGCAGGATGCTGAGCTCAACGGGCAGCCGCGTCTCCGGCGGGAGCGTGCGGTAGTACCAGATGAACGTGTGGTCCTCGAGCCTGGTGCGCCGGTCCAGGGGGACGCCGCCCTCGCCCACGATCTCGCCGGCGTCGAACCGGTCCTCGATGCCCTGCGGGTCGATGTGGCCCCAGCGGTGCATCATGTAGTCCATGGCGGTGTCCCACGGCCCCTCGTCCGGGAGGCGCAGGCGGGTCGCGTTCACGCCGTCGCGCACGGGGAGGGGGGATTGCATCACCGGTCCATTCTACTTTGCCGGGACAACGAGCCGACGGTCAAATAGTTCTTGACAAATAAAATTGTCGGTGGCGATACTTAAACCATGTTGGACATCGAAGTGATCGAGGACCCGGCGGCGGCGGAAGCCTCCCTGGATCCCATCCGGACCCGCATCCTCCGGGAGCTGGCGGAGCCGGGCTCGGCCACGCAGCTCGCCGCGAAAGTGGGGCTGCCGCGGCAGAAGGTGAACTACCACCTCAAGGCGCTGGAGCGGCACGGCCTGGTGGAGCTAGTCGAGGAGCGCCGCAAAGGAAACGTCACGGAGCGCGTGCTGCAGGCCACCGCGGCGTCCTACCTCATTTCGCCCGTTGCCCTGGCGTCCGTGGCACCCGATCCGCACCGGTTTGCCGACCGGTTCTCGGCTTTCTGGCTGCTCGCGCTCGCCGGACGCATGGTCCAGGAAGTGGGGAAGCTCATCGCCGGGGCGGCCGCCGCGCGGCAGAAACTCGCCACCTTCGCGATCGACGGCGAAATCACCTTCCGCACGGCCGCGGACCGCGCTGCCTTCGCCGAAGAGCTCGGCGTTGCGGTCACCCGGCTCGTGGACAAGTACCACGACGGCGGCGGGACGGCCGGGCGGAAGCACCGGCTCGTCGTCGCGCTTCACCCGGCACTCAAGGAACCACACAAAACCACCCCGCGCGGGGACAAGGAACAGGAGCAGGACAATGACTGACAACCGGAAATTCGAGATTGTTTACGACACCGAGCTGCCCGGTACTCCGGAGCGGGTCTGGGAGGCCGTCACCAAGGGCACGCCCGGCTGGATGTTCCCCACGGACCAGTGGCCGGATGTGAAAACCGTCGAGGAGTACCCGCAGCACCTCGTGTCGCGGATGGAGGGGCCGGACGGCTGGTTCAACCAGTTGGAGCATGTCCTGGAGCCGCTCGAGGGCGGGCGTGCCAGGCTGCACTACGTGCACAGCGGCATCTTCGCCGACAACTGGGACGAGCAGTATGACGGCGCCAGCAAGCACACGGAGTTCTACCTCCACACCCTGGGCCAGTACCTGCAGTACTTCGACGGCCGGCCCGTGGTGTTTACGGACATCCAGGGTCCCGCGGCTTCGCAGGTGCCCGATGGCTTCGTGCGGCTGAAGAAGGCACTCGGCGTGGACGCCGCGTCGCAGGGGGACACCTTTGATGTGGAGCTCGACGGCGTGGGGCGGCTGAGCGGGCAGGTGGACTTCTCCAACGAGAACTTCCTGGGCCTGCGGACCGCCGATGCCATGTACCGCTTCTTCGGGCGCAACGTCTTTGGCGCCCCGGTGGGCATGACCGTCCACGACTTCAGCGGCGGCGGGGATTCCGAAGCCACAGCCAGGGCCTGGGGCGAGTACCTCGGGAAGGTCTACGCGTAGGACCCGGCGACGCGCAAAGCGGCTGGCGACGCGCAAATTACCTGGCGCACCTGGAATACCAGGGGCGCCAGGTAATTTGCGCGTCATGGGAGGTCCCCGCGTGTCAGGGGCGCCGCTAGGCGATGGCGACGGCGGGCGTGTGCCGGAGGCTGCGCCGGAGCTGGGGCGCGGCGTCGAGCTTTTCCTGCGCCGAGCGAAGGGCGAGCACCGCCGTCTCCAGTTGCTCGGGTGGCAGTGTGAAAGGGATGCGCAGGTAGTGTTCGAAGGCTCCGCCTACGCCGAACCGGGGGCCGGCCGCCAGCCTAACCCCGAAGTCCGGGCCGATGACGGTCAACGCGGTGCTGATCGGTGCGGGGAGCCGGCACCACACGCTCAGGCCGCCGTCGGGCCGTTCCGCCTGCCAGCCGGGGAGGATGCCGCCGATCAGTTCAAGCAGTGCAGCCCGGTTCCCGCGAAGGGCCGCCAGCCGGGCGGGAAGCGGCTCGTCGAGCGACCGGACCAGGTGTGCCGCCGCCAGCTGTTCCACCACGGCCCCGCCGAGGTCCATCGTGGTGCGGGCGGCGGAGAAGCGCTGAATCAGTGCGCTGCCTGCCCGGATCCACCCCGTGCGCAAGCCTGCCCAGTGCGACTTGCTCAGTGAGCCGATGGTGACCACCGCAGGACTGAAGGCGGCCAGCGGGGCCGTGCCCGCGTCGTCGAGGTTCAGTTCGCGCAGCGTTTCGTCCACCACCAGCACGGTTCCTGCAGCGGACGCGGCCTGGACCAGCCGGCGCCGCTGGGGGTCGGTCATCAGCCGGCCGGTCGGGTTGTGGAAGTCGGGCACCAAGTACGCCATCCTGGGGCGCTGCTGGGCCATGGCAGCTTCCAGCCCGGGCAGGTCCCAGCCTGATCCGTGGGGGAGCGCTACCGGAACCGGGCGGGCTCCGCTTGCCCGGATGGCGTCAAGGGCATGCGGGTAGGTGGGGTGGTCCACGAGTACCTTGTCCTGCCGGCCGGCCAGGGTGCGGAGCACGATGTTCAGGGCGTGCTGCGCGCCGGATGTCACCAGGATCTGGTCCGCCGTGGTGGGGACGCCGGCTGCCGTGTACCGCGCAGCGATCGCCTCGCGGAGGGGAGGAATGCCGATGGCGTCGTAACCAAAACCCGGAAGCAGCGCCGGGAGCTCGGTCAGTGCGGCGGCGAACGCTCGGTGCACCACCTCGCCGCTGGCCGGCAGGGACGCGTAGGCAAGGTCGAGCAGGCCCGGCGGCGGCGCCAGTCCCGGGGCGCCGGCCAGGGCGTTCGGGCTGATCAGCTCGGCGGCGCCCGGCCCGGCAGCGCCCCCCGGCAGGCGGCGGGGAATGCAGGTCCGGCCGCGGCTGCCCTGCCGGCTGCTGAGGAAACCCTGCTCCCGCAGCTCGGCATACGCGGCCGTCACGGTGGTCCGGCTGACGCCAAGGCTGGCCGCCAAGGCCCGCTCGCTGGGCAGCGCCGTGTCCAGCGGGACGCGGCCGTCCAGAATGAGGAGGCGCACGACGTCGGCCAGTTCGCGGTACGCCGGCGCCGCGCCGAGGTTCCACCGGCCGAGGAGGCGTGCCAGTGCAGTGGGATTCAGGGAGCCGGACATGTAGCCAGTATCTCAAACTGGATATGGATTACAAGGCCAGTTTCAGCGGAGGATGGTTCCCATGATGACCCGCAGACTCCTTCAACTGTTCACCGGCCTGGCCATGTACGGCATCTCGCTGGCCATGTTCATCCGGGCCGGCCTTGGCCTTGACCCCTGGGATGTGTTCCACCAGGGCGTGGCCGGGAAGACCGGGCTCTCCATCGGAGCGGTGGTTGTCATCGTCAGCTTCCTCGTCCTGCTCCTGTGGATTCCGCTGCGGCAATGGCCCGGGTTCGGCACCTTGTGCAACGCCGTGCTGGTGGGCGTCTTCGCGGACATCGGCCTGGCGCTGATCCCGGAGTTCGCGCATCTCGGCGGCCAGATCGGGATGCTGGGCGGGGCCGTGCTGCTGAATGGGATTGCGTCTGCCTGCTACATCGGCGCACGCTTCGGCCCCGGCGCCCGCGACGGACTGATGACCGGGCTGGCTCGCCGGACCGGGTGGTCGGTGCGGACGTCCCGGACGGGAATCGAGATCGTGGTCCTGGCCGCCGGCTGGCTGCTCGGTGGATCAGTGGGCGTGGGAACCGTGGTCTACGCCCTGGCCATCGGACCGCTGGTGCAGGTGCTGCTGCCCTGGTTCGCCGTGCCGGAGGCCGCGCGCCCACCGGCACCCGGATCAGGGGCGGATCAGGCGGTTCCGGCCGGCAGCGGCTGGCACGTGGGACAGAAGTAAATGTCCCGTTCCTCGGTGCCGGCAGCCTTGGCGAGCACTCCCCGGCGGATGGGCGTGCCGCATTTGAGGCACGGCTGGTGCTCGCGCCTATATACCCAGTATCCAGGTCTTCCGGCCATCCGGCCGACGGGCATTCCGCGCGGATTGAGCACGGTGGTGCGCCGGCCAGGCCCCAGGTTGGCTTCCAGCAACTGCTTGGCGGTGGCCATCATGGCGGGCAGGTCCGTTACGGCAGCAACGGGCGCCGCGGGATGGATGCCGGACAGGAAACAGGCCTCGCAGCGGTAGATGTTGCCGATGCCGGCGAGGTTGCGCTGGTCCAGCAGGGCCACGCCGATGGGAACGTCCGGCGCCGCACGCAGCCGCCGTTCAGCCTCCGCCATGTCCCAGTCCGGCCCCAGGAGATCCGGCCCGAGATGGCCGACGACGGAATCCTCGTCCGCGGTGCGGACCACTTCCAGGATGCCGAGGGAGAACCCGACGGCGTCTGCCGTGGCCGTGCGCAGCACGCACCGGGCCGTGAAACCCGGTTTCCGCCAGCGGCCGCCGGGCGGGTAGACCTGCCAGGCCCCTTCCATTTTCAGGTGCGAATGAATGGTCAGCCGTTCGTCCGCCGGGCCCTGGAGCCGCATGAGCAGGTGCTTGCCGCGCGGAACCACTTCGTCGACGGTCCAACCCGCCAGCTTGAGGGTGGCGAACCTGGGCACGCGGAAGTCGGAGGCCGTGAGCTGGTGTCCGGCCAGGGCGGCGTGCAGCTGCGCCGCCGCCCGCCAGACGGAATCACCTTCAGGCACGGATCCTCAGTCCTTTCGGAGTCGAATAGGCGCCGGCCTGGGTCAGGGCGGCGGCTGCCGGAGTGTCCAGGATGCCGTGGCCGTTGACTTTCTCCATGATCAGCTTGTCCACAGCGCCGCGTTTGACCACTCCCACCAGGGCTGCAGCTGCGGCGGCCAGCACCTCGGGGGCGTCGTCGAAGGCGAGCAGCGTCTTCCCGCCGCGTTCCACGTAGAGGGCCAGGGCGCCGTCGACCATCACCACCAGTGCCCCGGCCTTCCTGCCGGGCCGGTGGCCACTGCCGGCTTCGACGCTGAGCGCCGGCCACGGCAGCGCCGCGCCGTAAGGGTTTGCTGGGTCGGTGGCGGCAAGCGCCAGGGCAACCGGCTCCGGCTTGGCCAGCTGGGAGTCCTCCGAATAGGACCGCAGCCGGTCCACCGTGGCCGGAACGGCAAACTGGGCAGCGCCCAGGTGTTCGATGAAGTAGCCGCGGCGGCACCGCCCGGCCTCTTCCAGCCTGGCCAGGACCTTGTACATCAGGCCGAAGCCGCCCAGGATGTTCTCCGCCATGACGGAGCCGCGGGTGACCACGCCGTACCGGTCCAGCAGGAGTTCCGCTGTGGCACGGGCGTGGATGGTCGGATCCAGTTCGGGCGACGGCAGGGCGGACCAGCGGCCGGCCGCCAGCGGCGGAGTGGGGGATGCCCCGGCGGCCGACCCGTAGCGGCCGCCGGTCAGTCCGGCAGATCCCAGCAGGCCCGTGCCGTGGGCGCGGCCCAGCCGGCTCATCCGGGGTGCGCGTGCCCGCGGAGCCCGGGCCACCTGCCGGTGTGCTGTGTGGCCGCCGGCGATCAAGGCCCGGACGGGAGCGAACGTATCGCCGGTGATCCGGCCGGCCCACGCCAGGTCCCAAAGGGCCGCCACCACATCCTGGTCGCTCAGCACCGAGTCCATGCCGCCCGCGATGTCGGTCAGCTGGCGGAAGAAGTAGCCGCCGCCATTGTTCTGCAGGTGCTCCAAAAGCCGCCGCTGGGCGTCTCCCGGCTCGTAGTCCGGCGCGGGGTTCAGCGTGAGGTCGGCCGAGTCCGCGAGGTGCAGGCTCACCCAGCCGTCATTGCCCGGCAGGGCACCGGCACCGGACCAGAGGACCTCGCCGGCGGCCATCAGCTCATCCAGCATGGCGGGCTGGTAGTCGCTGACGCGGCTGGCGAGGACGAGGGGTTCCCACGCTGACGCCGGAACAGGCACACCCGAGAGCTGGTCGACGGCGGTGATGATGCCGTCCAGCCCGCGCAGGGCGGACTGGCCGCGGCCCTTCCCGGGCGTCCGGATGTTCTGCCAGGCGGGCAGGAACCGCCCGTAGGCCGCCGCGTCCACGGGCTCGACTTCAGCCCGGAGGGCGGCCAGCGACCGGCGGCGGAGCTTCCGCAGGACCTCGGCGTCGCACCATTCACTGGTGCCGGCGAGGGCCGTGACCGAAACCGCAGGCAGTGCGTGGGGCTCCGCGGCATCCTGTTCCGCGGTGTCGGGGGAGGGCGCCTGTTGCGGGGGCGCTGAATGCGGGCGGAACTCGCCTTCCACCACGCGGCCGTCCGCGGCGAGCCGCTTCAGCGCGGTACTGACGACGGCGACGCCTAGTCCCAGCCGGGCCGCGGCTTCCGTTGCAGTGAAGGGCCCGTGGGTGCGGGCGTAGCGGGAGACGAGGTCGCCGAGGGGATCGGCCACAGGCTCGATGAACGCCAGCGGCACCCCCATGGGCAGCGGCACCCCGATGGCGTCCCGCAGTCGGGCAGCGTCCTCCACCGCCGCAACGCGCTCGACGCCGCCGATGTTGACCCGGAGTGCGCGGTTGGCCCGCTGCAACGCGGCGAGGTGGGCAGCCGCGTCCGCTACGGTCGCTTCCGCGGACTCGGTCGCAGCCGACTCGGCCGCGGCGGTTCCGGCGGGCTCCACCGCCGCCGTGGACTCAACAGCCGCGGGCTCCGCCGCCGGGGCGGTGGGTTCCAGGCGCGCGGCAACTTCGCCGGGCGTCAGCGGGCCGAGGAGGCGCAGCAGGTCCGCGACGCCCTCCATGCCGCGGACCCGGCGGTCCGGAGCGAGCCGCTGCAGTTCCCGCTCGGTGGCTTCGATGACCTTGGCGTCCAGCAGTTCCCGGAGCTCCACGCGGCCCAACAGCTCATTGAGCAGGGTTGAATCCAGGGCCAGCGCGGCAGCGCGGCGCTCCGCAAGCGGCGAGTCGCCCTCGTAGAGGAACTGCGCCACGTAGCCGAACAGCAGGGACTTCGCGAACGGGGAGGGCTGCTGCGTGGTGGTCTGCAGGATCCGCAGCTCACGCCGCTCAATAGACGCTGCAATGTCCTTCAGCGCCGGAAGGTCGTAGACGTCCTGAAGGCATTCGCGGACGGTTTCCAGCACGATGGGAAAAGTGGGGTACTTCCGGGCCACGTCCAGAAGCTGCGCGGACCGCTGGCGCTGCTGCCACAGGGGCTGCCGCTTGCCCGGGTTCTGCCGTGGCAGCAGGAGGGCCCGGGCGGCGCACTCCCGGAAGCGCGAGGCGAAGAGGGCGCTGCCGCCCACTTCCGCCGTCACGATCTGCTCGAGTTCTTCCGGTTCGAAGAGGAACAGCTCGGCACCCGGCGGCTCGTCCTCCATCATGGGTACGCGCAGCACAATGCCGTCGTCCGCGGCCATCGCGGAACCGTCCATCCCGTATCGCTGGTGCAGGCGCTGCCCCACGGCCAGGGCCCAGGGCGCGTGCACCGGCATGCCGAACGGGCTGTGCAGGACCACCCGCCAGTCACCCAGCTCGTCATGGAACCGTTCCACCACCAAGGTGGTATCGCTGGGGACCACTTCGGTGGCGAGCCGCTGTTCGGCGAGGTACTGGATCAGGTTGTTGGCGGCGAAATCGTCGAGACCGCTGGCCTTGCACCGCTCCGTGGCAGGGCCGACGTCGGACGCTGAAAGTTCGCGCACGAACGCGCCCAGGGCGCGGCCCAAGTCCACCGGCCGGCCCAGCGAGTCACCCTTCCAGAAGGGGAGCTTGCCCGGCTGGCCGAAGGCCGGGGACACCAGCACGCGGTCGTGCGTGATGTCCTCGATCTTCCAGCTGGTCGCACCCAGGGCGAAGACGTCCCCTACGCGGGATTCGTAGACCATTTCCTCGTCGAGTTCGCCCACCCGCCGCCCGCCCTTGGCAGCGGAGGCGCCCGGGCTGGCAGCCTTGCCCTCGGTGGAAGGCGACGCCGAGCCTTCCACTTCGGTTCCGATGATGTAGACGCCAAAGAGACCGCGGTCCGGAATGGTGCCGCCGGACGTCACGGCCAGCCGCTGCGCACCGGGGCGGCCCTCGATGGTGCCTGCGTTGCGGTCCCAGATGATCCTCGGACGGAGTTCGGCGAATTCGTCGGACGGGTAGCGGCCGGCCAGGAGGTCCAGCGTGGCCTCGAACGCGGAGCGGGGGAGGGAGGCAAACGGCGCGGACCGGCGGACTGTGGAGAACCATTCCTCGACGTCAATGGAGCCCAGCGCGGTGGCGGCCACGGTCTGCTGCGCCAGGATGTCCAACGGGTTGGCGGGCACGCTGAGCCGTTCGATCTTGCCGCCCAGCATGCGTTCCACGGTGATGGCGGTGTGCACGAGGTCTGCACGGTGCTTGGGGAAGAGGACGCCCTGGGACACCTCGCCCACCTGGTGCCCGGCGCGGCCCACCCGCTGCAGGCCGCTGGCCACGGAGGGCGGCGACTCCACCTGGACCACCAGGTCCACCGCGCCCATGTCGATGCCAAGCTCCAGCGAGGACGTGGCCACAACGCACCGCAGCCGGCCCGACTTGAGGTCGTCCTCGATCAGCGCCCGCTGGTCCTTCGACACGGAGCCGTGGTGCGCCCGCGCCAGCACAGCGTCGGCGCCGGCGGTGCTGCCTGCCTGGGCCATCATGTGCGCCGGTGTTGCCGTGGACGTCGGAGTGCCGCCCGCAGGTCCGCCGGCAGGCACCGCTTCGAAGTCCGGCGCCCCGGCGCCAAACTCGCCCCAGCCGCCTCCCGCGGCCACCAGCTGGCGTTCGGCATAGATCTCATTAAGGCGCGCAGTCAGGCGTTCGGCGAGGCGGCGCGAATTTGCGAACACGATGGTGGACTGGTTGGCCAGCACCAGGTCCACAATCTTCTCCTCCACATGCGGCCAGATGGACGCCTGCGGCTGCAGCCCCGAAGCAGGGCCGGAGTCGAAGGCGCCGGATGCCCCCTGCAGATCGGACATGTCCTCCACCGGCACGGAAACCGTCAGGTCCCAGTTCTTCTTTGACGGCGGGGCCACGATTTCCACCGGGGCGGAACCGGCCAGGAACTGGGCCACAAGTTCGCGCGGTTCCACCGTGGCTGACAGGCCGATCCGCTGCGCGGGTTTGGGCAGGAGCGCATCCAGCCGTTCCAGTGAGACCGCCAGGTGCGCGCCGCGCTTCGTTCCGGCGACGGCATGGACCTCGTCCACGATGATGGTGTCCACCTCGGCCAGGGTTTCCCGCGCTCGTGACGTGAGCATGAGGAACAGGGATTCCGGGGTGGTGATGAGGATGTCCGGCGGGTGGCTGAGCAGCGCGCGGCGGTCCGCCGTCGTCGTATCCCCGGACCGGACGCCCACGGTGATCAGCGGGGCGGGCAGTCCCAGCCGTTTTGCTGTCTGGGTGATGCCGATGAGCGGCGCGCGGAGGTTGCGTTCGACGTCGACGCCAAGCGCCTTCAGCGGCGAAATGTACAGGACGCGGGTTTTCCGCTTGGGCGCCTTCGGTTTCCTGCCTTTGGCCGTATCAGGGTCCAGGCCGGGAAGTGCCTCAGGCTCGGCAGGAGCGGCGGACTGGAGCCGGTCGAGCGCCCACAGGAAGGCCGCGAGGGTCTTGCCGGAGCCGGTGGGGGCGACCACCAGCGCGTGGGAGCCGGACGAAATGGCGTTCCAGGCACCGTTCTGGGCGGGGGTGGGCGCGGAAAACGCACCGAGGAACCACTCTCGGGTGGACTGGCTGAACCGGTCCATGGTCGGCGCGGCAGAAGGCCCGCCCGCGGGCGGCCCTGATGGTGCCTTGCCTGATGGCGTGCCGCCGGACGGTGTCCTATCAGATGCGCCGCCGGCGGGCTCCTTTCCCTGCATTCCTCCATCATGCCCTACGCCACTGACACGATTGGCGGCGCTGCCGGCGGGTTCATGCCGGGCCGCTGCCGGGTCAGTCAATCTGCCGCAGATCGCGCGTGGCAGGCCCTTCCAGCACCGTCCCGTCGCTGCTGAAGCGGGAGCCGTGGAGCGGGCAGTCCCAGGATTTTTCGCTGTCGTTCCAGCGCACGATGCCGCCGAGGTGGGTGCAGACGGCGGACAGTGTGCAGCGGACGCCGTCCACCGTGGACACTGCCACAGGCTTCCGGCCGCGGCGGGACACAATGCCCGCACCTTCCTGGGGTTGCTCCCGGGCCTCATCCATGCGTTTGAGCCCCACCTGTCCCCAGTCCCTGGCCGCCGTGGCCGCAACAGCGGCATTGAGTGAGGTGGCGGACGCGGCTCCGGCAGGGGAGGTGACGCGGTGGTGGATGGTCTCGGCCCAGGGAAGCCGCGTGCCGAGGATGTTAGCGGTGATATCCAGCGCGGCGGCCACGGAGTTGGTCATGCCCCACTTGTTGTAACCGGTGGCGAAATAGACCCGCCCCCGCCCTCGAGGCAGCCTGCCGAAGAACGGCATCAGGTTGGTGGCCTGGTAGTCCTGGGCGGACCACGAGTGGGTGAGGCTGGCCCCCGGGAATTGTGCCGTTGTCCAGGCGATCAGGGTGTCGAGGTAGGCCTGTGTTGATCTTGCCTTGCCCACCGGGTGCCCGTTTCCGCCCACCAGGAGCAGCCGCCGTCCGTCGGCGGGATAGTCGCGCAGGGACCGGACCGGCTGCTCAACGGAAAGGAACATGCCGTCCGGGACGGCGGTTGTTCCGGGCAGCTCGAACGCCGCCGCATAGGAGCGCAGCGGCTGGAGCTTGGCGAAGTAGAGGCCGCGGTCCAGGACCGGTGTGCCCGTGGCCAGTACGACGTTCCGTGCCCGCACCGGCCCATGATCTGTCTGGATCTCCACGGGTCCGGAACCCCGTGGTCCCCGGTGCCCGATCAGCCGCACCCCCGAAACGATGAGGCCGCCGTGCGAGCGGACGTCGTCCACCAGGGCATCGATGACTTCCAGGGGATGGATCTGGGCCTGCCCGCCGAGGCGGATTGCCCCTTTGACGGGAAACGGCAGCCCGGGATCGTGCACGTATTCCGCAGCAAGCCCCGTGGCCCGTGCCGCGGCCAACTCCCGTCGGAGCACTTCTGTTCCCTGCGGAGAGGTGGCGTAGGAATAGGCATCCCGGTGCTGGAACGGCACGCCCCGGTTTGCCAGGTACCGGAGCAGCCAGGCCTGTCCCTCGCGGTTCATCTCGACGTAGGCAGCCACCACTTTTTCCGGGTACTGCCGCCTCAGCGCCTGCAGCACTGTGCCTTGCAGGAGGGAGACCTTCGCCGTGGTGTTGCCGGTGGTCACGGCGCCCGGGCTCCTGGCTTCGACAACCAGCACGGCCTGGCCGGAGCGGGCCAGGAGCAGTGCAGCCACCAGCCCGGTCAGTCCGGCCCCTGCCACCACGGTGTCGAAGGTGCTGTGGGGAGTGAACTGGTCGCTGCGGAAGGCGTGGTTGCGGTCCAACCAGAGCGAGGTCATGGTCCTGCCTGCCTTTCCCCGATCCCGCGGGTCCCAGCCCCGCGCTCTCCGTTTTCCGGGAGTCAGCGGCGGGACACCAAGGGAGTTGATAAGTAGACTTATCATGTCATGAGCAGCGTGACCGGGGAACAGGAGCGGCACCATGAAAACAACCGAGGCCGCCAGCGCCGCATACGGCTTTCGGAAGAACGTCCAGAAATCGTCACTCCTGGTGGGGATGGCGCTGTTCGTTCTCGGAATGCTGGGGTTTATTCCGGGCGCCACCGCGAACTATGGCTCGCTGGCGTTCGCCGGCCACGGATCAGAGGCGATGCTCCTCGGAGTCTTCCAGGTGTCCGTGCTGCACAACCTCATCCACCTGCTGTCCGGGGTTGCCGGCGTACTGATGTCACGGCGTCCGTTGCCCGCCCGGAACTTCCTTATCGGTGCCGGGGTTTCCTACATGGTTCTGTGGACCCTCGGGCAGTTCCTGGCGCAGGACTCGCCCGTGAACATCCTCCCCGTGAACAGCGCAGACAACTGGCTTCACCTCATTCTGGGCATGGCAATGATCGGGTTCGGTGTGGCGTTCTCCCGCGATGCGCCCGCCAAGTTGCGGGAATCCCGGGTCTAATTCCTACCGGGTGTGGAACGCGCCAATGGTCAGGAGTTCGATCGAGTCGTCGGTGCAGGCCGTCCGGGGCACAGCGAGGAACAGCGATGCGGTCTCCTCCGGCGGGTACACCCGGTAGCCGGCGGCCTGCGCGGTGGTGCAGTCCGGGTAGTTGCCCGCCTGCGTGTAGCGCATGTCCGCGGCTCCCGCCTGGCCGGGGGCAAGCAGCACGTCCGCGACGGGCGAGGCGCCGTCCTGCCGGGCCGGAGCGCCGAGGGGCTCACCGTTGGCGTCCGCGGTGAGCGAGACGCCCGGGAAGCCGCGCAGCAGGCAGGTTTCGGCGCCGGAGTTGGTGAGGATGAGCTGGGAATAGACGCTGCCGGCGGCGCCCCCGCCGGTGGCATCCTGCGACACCGTCAGGTTGGCAGCCTTGCAGCGTGACGGACCGGCGGGCGCAGCGGACTGCGACGACGGCGGCGCGCTGCTGGGCGACTGGCTTGCCGGTGCGGAGGAGGCGGCTGTGGTGGTGGTAAGCGTGGCCGGTCCGGGAGTTCCCTGGGACTGCGGCTGGCTGGGACCGCAGGCGGTGAGCAGGAGGGCGGCGGCCGCGACCGCCGTCGTGATGGCAAATCCGTTTTTAGTTGGCTGAGACCTCATGGCTCAACCTTCACGCCCGCGGTTGCCTGAGTCAACGATGCCACGACCGCTGCCGCGGATTGATGCCCGGATTGTAATTTCCGGGCATCAATCCGGAGCACTACTTCCGGGGATCCGAAGCGTTGCCGGGAGCCGGGGCTTCGGCGGGCGTCCGGTTCCGGCTGCGCATCAGCGCGGCCCCGCCCAGGGCAAGTCCGCCGACGCCGGCCACGAGGCCTGCCCAGCTTCGCGCCTGTGCGCCGTCGTCGGACACGGAACCGTTAACGGAGGAGGCCTGCGCCGTGCCGGCGGTTTCCGCTGCCGTATCCGAGGCCGTTGACGCGTGGCTGCCGTGCCCGTCAGCGGCGGCGGCCGTGACGGTGAGCGACGGTGCCGGGGCCTTGAGGGAATGCGGGTCCTGGCCGTCCTTGGCGATCTCCGACCAGTCCGTCTGCCCCTGCTCGCAGTTCTGCAGGGTGGGGAAATGGAGGGTCTTGCCGGCAGTGTCGGGCAGCTTGACGGAGAGCACCAGGGCGTCGCGGAGTTCGGGCTTCAGCGGTGCCTTGGCAGTGTAGACGATCTGGCTGGTCCGCTTGGTGATGGTTGCGCCGTCCGCCAGCTTCTTCGGTTCCGGCAGCTGCTCCACGACCTTCTCCACGGTCCAGTTCGGGTTCACCGTGGGCTGGGCGTCGTTGAGTTCCCCGGGCAGCGTGATGGTCACTTTGGTGGTGCCGTAATCGTCGCAGCCATGCGGGATGCCGAAGGTGAGCAGCGCGTAGGCGTTGGCGTCGGTTTTGTCCGGGGTGACGCCGACGTGCGCGGAAGCGGCGGTGACACCGGCAAGCATGAGGGCTGCGGTGCCGCCGGCCACCGCGGTTGCGGAGATGGCGCGGCGGAAGGACATGGGTGAGGACTTTTTCAAAGGAGGGCCTTTCAAGGGTGCACGTCGCGCAGGGGCGGTGCACAAAACAAGGGGGTGGTGTCCGGCTCCGGGCAGAGGCCTGCCGGCAGGGGCGGGTCAGCTCGGGCGGGGCCGGGAAGGTGTCAGGAAAGTACGACGGCGGCGGGCGGGCCGCGCAGGCAGTCGGCCCTGAGGTTGCGCCAGGGGAGCGGAGCGGAATCCGCCGGCCAGCCGGCGGCGGCGGGCGCCGCAACGGCGTCGGGCATTGCCGGTTCGGGGAGTTGCACGAGGGGCCGGAGCCAGGCGGCGAGGGACCAGAGCGCCGCCTCGCCCTTGGCCAGCAGCAGGGCGCACGCGAGGGTGGCCAGTGCGTGGCCGGCCAGCATCAGGCCGGCGGCCCAGGCGGAGTCGAAGAGGTGCAGGTGGACAGCTGCGCCCCCCGCGTCCAGCGGAACGCCGGTCAACGGCAGCGGCGCGAAGGCGGGGTGGTGCCCCGGGTACTGTCCGGCACCGGCGGACTGTCCCGGTCCGGCGGGGGAGCTGAAGGCGCTGAAAGCCTCGTGGAGGACCAGCTGGCCGGTGCCCAGGAGGGCGGCCATCGCGGCGAAGTTCAGTTTGAGCCGGGTGGCGGCAGTGGCTGCCATGCCGGTCAGGGCCAGGACGGCAGCCATGATGCCGGGCGCCGGCAGTTCTCCGCCGCCAACGACGTGGGCTGCCGCCGCAAGGGTCACGATCATCGCGGCGACCATGGCCGCGCGGAGGGAATGAAAAGGAGCCCGGGCGTGATGAGTGCGCACGGAGTCCTCCCTCGGGATCGGTTCGTTGCCGGCTTCAATCCGCGCACCCCGGCCAAAGCATCGGTGACATAAAGCGTCGGCGACTTATGGCGGCGTGACGGATCCCTGCAATTCTAACCGGGGAACAGCCCCGGTCCGGCTAGTCCGTTTCGGGCCCGGAGCAGTAGTGGCAGTCATCCTCGCAATGGGTGGAGCCATCCTGGTCCCAGCCCGCAGTGCTGGCCGCCAATTCATTCTGCGAAGTCACGTATCGTCCCCGTTGCCGTTCCTGAAGCCTGGTTGATTCCGGTGCCGGCGGTTGGTAGTCAACGCCGACATTGTTCATCTAAGCCGCCGGGCGCGAAAGCGCTCAATGGATGAAGTGCCGAGGCGGGACGGAGGGAATTGTGCAGCCGCCCAGCATCCCCCTATGCCGTACCCGGAGGTCCCCCTAGACTGCTGGCGTACGCTGCCACTATCCCCAGGAGAAGACCATGGACTATTCAGGCACGGGTAATGAGAAGGCCGTTGCGGCCGGCGAGCTCAACAGGACGCACATCGGGCACACCGTGAGTTTCCAGCCGGATGAATTCACGCTGGTGTTCGGCCGGATCGGAGCGATTTCGCGCAAGGAAGGCGGAGTGACCATCGCCCTCGACGGCGTTGACGGAACGGCCGGCCTGCAGTCCCACTACAGCCTGCCGCCGGCGCAGAACGTCTACGTCCAGCCGGACATGCTCACCAACACGGAGTCCACCATTAAGGACCTGTTCGGGAAGGTCCAGGACAACCTGCGCGGCCATAAGGGAGACCAGCGGCCGGACGCTCCGAACGCGGACGCACCGTAACCCGGCGGTTTACGGCGCTCCAGTCACAGCCGCGCCCGGGTTCCGTCGGCAACGGAACCCGGGCCCGGCCAGCGGACGGCCCACCGCGGGAGCGGTCAGGCGATGGCCTGATCGGCGATGTCCAGGACGTCGTCGAGGATTGCCAGGCCGGCCTCGATGTCCTGCACGCTGGTGTTGCACGGCGGGACCACGTGGATCCGGTTGAAGTTGGCGAACGGCAGCAGGCCCCTGGATTTGCACGCCGCGACGAGCTCGTTCATCACCGGGCTGGAGCCGCCATAGGGTGCCAGCGGCTCCCGCGTGCTCCGGTCCCTGACGAGCTCGATGGCCCAGAACACGCCGGTTCCCCGGACTTCCCCCACTGAGGGGTGCCGTTCGGCGAAGCCGGCCAGTGCAGGGCCGATGACGGTTTCGCCCAGGAACGCGGCATGTTCCACGATGCCCTCGCGTTCCATGGTGTTGATCGTGGCGACGGCGGCTGCTGTGGCCAGCGGGTGTCCGGAGTACGTGAGGCCGCCGGGGTACGCGCGCTTCCCGAAGGTCGCGGCGATTTCGGGGCTGATAGCCACACCCCCGAGCGGGACGTAGCCGGAGTTGACGCCTTTCGCGAAGGTCAGCAGATCCGGAACGACGTCGAAATGCTCAACCGCGAACCACCTGCCGGTGCGTCCGAAGCCGGCCATGACCTCGTCCGCGATGAACACAATGCCGTACTTTGTGCACAGATCCCGGACGCCTTGCAGGTAGCCGGGCGGCGGCATGTAGATGCCGGCGGTCCCCGGAACGGATTCCAGGATCAGCGCCGCGATAGTGGCGGGCCCCTCCAAGCTGATCAGTTGCTCGAGGTGCTCCAGCGCGCGCTGGCTTTCCTCCTCTTGCGTGGTCGCGTGGAACGCCGTGCGGTAGAGGTAGGGCGGGAAGAAGTGGACGGTGCCCGTGCTGGCGGTGTCGCTGGGCCAGCGGCGGGGGTCGCCGGTGAGGTTGATAGCGAGCTGGGTGCCGCCGTGGTAAGAGCGGTAGGCGGAGAGGACCTTGTGGCGGCCGGTGTGGAGCCGGGCCATGCGGACGGCGTGTTCGTTGGCGTCCGCGCCGCCGTTGGTGAAGAATATCCGGTCCAGTTCCCCGGGCGTGCGTTCGGCGATGAGCCGGGCCGCTTCGGACCGGGCGTCATTGGCGTAGCTCGGGGCAATGGTGCACAGCTTTGCTGCCTGCGCCGCTATGGCGGCGACGACGGCGGGGTGCTGGTGGCCGATGTTGGTGTTGACGAGTTGGGAGGAGAAGTCGAGGTACTTGTTGCCGTCGCCGTCCCACACGTGCGAGCCCTCGGCCGCGGTGATGACCATCGGATCCAAGAGGTCCTGGGCGGACCAGGAGTGGAAGACGTGCTTGCGGTCCAGTTCGTAGGCGCGGCGGGCCGACCCGGCATCATCGGACAGGGGCAGGACGCCGCTTTCAATCGTGGAAGTCATGACTGTTCCTTTCGAAGGAGCGCCGGTCAGGCGTTCTGCGGGAAGCCGAGGTTGATGCCGCCGTGGCTGGGATCGAGCCAGCGGGACGTAACGGCCTTGCCGCGGGTGAAGAAGCCGACGCCCTCGGTGCCGTGGGCGTGGGTGTCGCCGAACAGTGAGTTCTTCCAGCCGCCGAACGAGTAGTAGGCCATCGGGACCGGGACAGGGACGTTGATGCCCACCATGCCCACCTCCACTTCGTTCTCGAAGCGGCGGGCCGCGCCGCCGTCGTTCGTGAAGATCGCGGTGCCGTTGCCGTACGGGTTGCTGTTGATCAGCTCGAGGGCCTGGTCATAGGTGTCCACCCGGACCACGGAAAGGACCGGGCCGAAGATCTCGTCCTGGTAGATGGACATGTCAGTGGTGACGTTGTCGAAGAGGGTGGGACCTACGAAGAAGCCTTCGCCTTCGGCGTCCGGGGAGATGGTGCGGCCGTCCACGACGATCGTGGCGCCGGCCGCTTCGCCGGCATCCACGTAGCCGGCAACCTTGTCCCGGTGCTGGGCAGTGACGAGCGGACCCATGTCGCAGCCGCGCAGGCCGTCGCCGGTTCGCAGCGAATTGGCGCGCTGGGCAATCTTGGCCACGAGGTCGTCCGCGATGTCGCCCACGGCAAGAAGCGCCGAGATCGCCATGCAGCGCTCGCCGGCGGAACCGAAGCCGGCGTTGACCGCAGCGTCCGCCGCGAGGTCCAGGTCGGCGTCGGGCAGCACGATCATGTGGTTCTTGGCGCCGCCGAGGGCCTGGACCCGCTTACCGTGGGCAGTGGCTGTCTGGTAGACGTACTTGGCGATCGGCGTGGAACCGACGAAGGAAACGGCCTTCACGTCAGGGTGGGTGAGGAGGGCGTCCACGGCCACCTTGTCGCCGTGCAGGACGTTGAAGACGCCGTCCGGCAGCCCGGCTTCCTTCCAGAGTTCGGCCATCCAGTTGACGGCCGTCGGGTCCTTTTCGCTCGGCTTGATGATGACGGTGTTGCCGGCGGCGATGGCGAGGGGGAAGAACCACATGGGGACCATGGCCGGGAAGTTGAACGGGCTGATGATGGCCACGGGGCCGAGGGCCTGCCGGACGGAGTGGACATCCACCTTCGTGGAGGCGTTTTCCGTGTAGCTGCCCTTGAGCAGGTGCGGGATGCCGCAGGCGAACTCGACCACTTCCTGGCCTCGGGTCACCTCGCCCAGGGCATCGTCGAGGACCTTCCCGTGTTCCGAAGTGATAATCGCGGCCAGCTCGTCCTTGCGGGAGTTGAGCAGCTCCCGGAACGCGAAGAGGACCTGCGTGCGGCGGGCGAGGGACGTGTCGCGCCAGGCCGGGAAGGCGGCTTTCGCGGCGGCGATGGCGGCGTTGCTGTCCTCGGTGCTGGCCAGTGCCACCTGCGCGGTGACTTTTCCGGTGGCCGGGTTGGTGACGGGCGCGGTGCGCTCGCCGACCGGGACGTAGCTGCCGTTGATCCAGTGCTCGACGATGTTCAAGGAATCTCCTCAGGTGGTGGCTTGTGGTCGCTTCATGCGTTGCGTCCAGTCTGTCGCCGGCTGACGGCCGCCATAAGGGGCGATGTGTAAAGGAAAACGTGACCGCCGTTACACTATGTAAATGCTGCCAACCCTCCGCACGATTCTGGGCCTCCCCGTGCTTCGCGCTGCCTCGCCGCAGATCCTCGGCGGCGCAGCCGGCCTCGATGCACCGGTGCGCTGGGTCCACGTCAGCGAGTTGCTGGACATTTCCAGCCTCCTCTCCGGCGGTGAACTGGTGCTTACCACCGGACTGGAGCTGGAGAAGGAGCCGGACGCCACGGCGTCGTTCATCCGGTCCCTGGAGGAGTCCTCGGCCGCCGGGCTGATCGTGGAACTGGTGGGGGAGCGGGGCCGCAGCCTGGCGGCGCTGCAGGCGGCGGCGAAGTCATGCACGCTGCCCGTGACCGTGGTGCAGCGGCGGGTGCGCTTTGTCGAGGTCACCGAGGTGGTGCACCGGATGATCGTGGCGGAGCAGCTCGAACGCGTGGAACGCGCCCGCGATGTCCACGAGGCGTTCACGGTCCTCAGCCTGGAGAGCGCAGGCACGGAGCGGGTGGTGGAGCAGGCTGCCGGGATGATCGGAGCGCCGGTGGTGCTGGAGGACCTGTCCCACCTGGTCCTCGCCTATTCGGCGCAGGGCCTTGCCACCACAGAGCTGCTGCATGACTGGGAGCGCCGTTCCCGGACCACGCCCTCGTCCGGGAGAACGGTGCGCACCGGACCGGAGAACTGGCTGCAGGTTCCGGTGGGTGTCCGGGAGCAGCTGTGGGGACGGCTGGTCCTTCCGGTAACCCCGGACGACGAGGAGACCGCGGCCATGGTGCTTGAGCGCGCGGCGCAGACCCTCGCCATCAACCGACTCGCCGAACGGGACCGGCGGGAGCTCGGCCAGCAGGCCCAGGCCGGGCTGCTCAACGCGCTGCGGCACCCGCGGGGGCTCAGCGAAGCGGAAGCCCTGGCGCGCGCCGGCGCCCTGGGGCTGAAACGTTCGCCGCTCTATGTGCCGATCGTCTACCGCATGGGCGCGTCAGCGCCGGCTGCAGCAACATCCGATGCCGCACCGTCCCGCGATCCGCTCGCCGGCCAGCAGGAGGAACGCGCCCTCCTGGAATTACTGTCCAAGGTGGTCAAGTCCACGGCGGGCAGCGCGCTGACAGCCAGCATCCAGTCCGGGTCGGTCGGCATGATCCTCGCGCTCCCGGCGAAGCAGCTTGAGGACGCCACCCTGCAGCGTTTGGCGGATGCGCTGGCGGTGCAGGCGGGCGGCGGCGGTACGCAAGCAGCGGACGACGGCGGCGCCCGCCGGCGGGGGGCGGCGGCACCGGCCTGGACCATCGGCGTCGGACGCCTGCGGACGTCCCTGCTGGAGGCGGCGGCGGGTATTGATGAGGCTGCCCACGTCGCCGAAACGGCGGCGACTTTGCGGGGCACTAAACCGTTCTACCGGGCCGCCGACGTCCGGCTGCGGGGGCTGCTGGCCCTGCTGCGCAATGATCCGCGCGTCCAGCAGTTCGTGGAGTCCGAACTGGCAAGCCTGCTGCAGGCCGAGGCCCGGGGGAGCGCCGGGCACCTGGACCTGCTGGGCCAATACCTCGAATCCGGCGGAAACAAGGCGGCGCTGGCACGGAGCGGCTATCTGAGCAGGCCTACGCTGTATGCCCGGCTTGCCCGGCTGGAGGAGCTCCTGGCTGTGGACCTTGATGACGCCGAATCCCGGACCTCGCTGCACGTAGCCCTCCTGCTGCACCGGCTCCGGATGCTGTGATCCCGGCCCCACCCTTATGGAGTTTTTGTCCAGATAACGCGACTTGGGAGCCCTTTTGGACGCGTTATCTGGACAAAAACTCACCCGACCCCGACCCCGACCCCGACCCCGAACGCGGCCGACGCCGCAGAATGCGAACCTTGACGGATGGCTAAGCCCTTTACCCTGACCCAGCTGCGGTATTTTGCGGTGGTAGCGGAGCTCGAAAACATGACGGCGGCCGCGGACCGGTTGCTGGTGACCCAGTCCACCCTGTCCACGGCCATGGCCCAGCTTGAAGCGAGCCTGTCCACCCAGCTGTTCGTGCGGCTCCGGACCAAGGGGCTGCGGCTCACGCCGACCGGCCGGCAGCTTGCCCAGGACATCAAGGTGCTGCTCGAGCACGCTGATTCGCTCTACGAATCCGCCCGCGGCCTGGCCGCCAGCCTGGTGGGTGAGCTCAAGGTCGGCGTGTTTGCCCCGCTGGCGCCCTTCAGGCTGCCGGCGATCCTCCAGACGTTCGAGGTGCAGCACCCGGGCGTTGAAGTTTCGTTCCTGGAAGCCGACCTGGCCAGCCTGCAGGCGGCCCTGCTGGAAGGCCAGTGCGACGTGGCACTGACCTACGGCCTCGGCCTGGGGCGCGGCTTCACGCACCAGGTGCTGGAACGCGTCCCGCCGCACGTGCTGGTCCATGCCGAGCATCCCGCCGCGGCGCGGCCCGAGAAGACCATTTCACTCAAGGAGCTCGACGGCGAACCCTCCGTGGTGTTGGACCTGCCGCACAGCCGGGAGTACTTCGAGCAGCTCTATGTCATTGCAGGCGTGGTGCCAAACGTCCGTCACCGCTTTGCCGGGTATGAGACCGTCCGGTCATTCGTGGCAAAGGGGCACGGATACGCATTGCTGAATCAGCGGCTCCACAGCGATATGACCTATTCCGGGGGCAAGGTGGTGGCGTTGACGCTGACGGACAATTTCCCGCCCATCGAGGTGATGCTGGTCCGCCCCGAGGGAGTGCAGCCAACCCGGCGGGCGCTGGCTTTCGAGGAAACCTGCCTCAGGCTCTACGGGGCGTCCCGCAACTGACAGTGCATGGCCGGATACGGCCGCCTTCGCGCGGCCTCCTCCCGCCACTCATACCGTGACTTTGACATTGGCAAAATCGATCGATTTCCCAAAAACAATCAATTGGACAGATGTGAACGGGATCACACACAGTTGATGCAACCGGGCGGATCTGGGGATCCTCCAGCGGTGACAACCCCGCAAACACGGCTTTGGCCGAAACCCCAAAGCGAGCTGACCATGTTGATCAAAGGAGATTCAATGGTTCCGAATCACACACAATGTGTCCGAAGCATGTCCGGACCGGTGTATCGCAGCAACAGTGCGGCAACGTCCGCGGAAAATTCTTCAAACTCCCGTAACGCGGCATCGGGTACCGGAAACACGGCGAACCTAGCGTGGCTCTCATGACCATCAACGACATCAAGAACCAGCCGCAGCCGGCCGCGGAGTCGGGCCTCAACTCATCCTCTGTGGGCCCCGCCGGCCCCGGCACTGCAACCCTCGAGAAGGACACCGCCCGCCTCGGAACCGGGCAGCCAGGCACCACCAAGATGCAGAAGCGCGTTCTGCTGGGCGGAAGCATCGGCCAGTTCATCGAGTTCTACGACTTCACCCTCTACGGCCTCACCGCCGTGATCTTCTCGCAGCTGTTCTTCCCCGGCAGCAACCCCGTCGCTGCCCTGCTGGCCACCTTCGCCACGTTCGGCGTCGCGTTCGTGGTCCGGCCCATCGGAGGGCTGTTCTTCGGCGCCCTCGGCGACAGGATCGGCCGCCGCCGCGTCCTGACCATCACCCTGGTTGCCATCGGCGGCGCCACCGCCCTGATGGGACTCCTGCCCACCTACGGCCAGATCGGCGCCTGGGCTCCTGCCCTGCTGGTGCTCTGCCGTCTCGTCCAGGGCTTCTCCGCCGGCGGCGAATCCGTGGGTGCGCCGTCCTTCGTATTCGAGCACGCCCCGGTCAACAAGCGCGGATTCTGGCTCAACATCACCATCGCCGCCACCGCACTGCCCTCGGTGGTTGCCGGCACCATGATCCTGGTCCTCAGCCAGTCGATGCCCAACGAAGCTTTCATGGCGTGGGGCTGGCGCCTGCCTTTCCTGCTCGCCCTGCCGCTGGCACTCTTCGGCGTCTGGATCCGCAGCCGCACGGTGGAAAGCGACTCGTTCAACGAAGCGAAGGCAGCACGGACCAAGGAATTCAGCCCCGTCCGCGAGGCCTTCCGCGAGAACCGCCTCCGCATGGTGCAGGTCATCTTCGTCATGGGCCTCACGGCCATGGGCTTCTACTTCCTCTCGGCCTACTTCGTCTCCTACGTGCAGACCACCGGCCACCTCAGCCGCGAACAGTCGCTCATGGTGAACGCCGCGGCGCTGGCCCTCTACGCGATCCTCCTTCCGATCGGCGGCCGCCTCGGGGACCGCTTCGGCCGCAAGCCGATGCTCATCGCCGGTTCCCTCGCCCTCGCCATTCTGTCCGTGCCGAGCTTCATGCTGGTGACCAGCGGCAGCCTGCCCCTGGCCCTGCTGGGACAGTCCCTGTTCGTGGTGGCGCTCTGCATCTACGGCGGCGGTTGCTACACCTTCTTCGTCGAGATCTTCACCACCCGCACCCGCTTCACCTCAGCGGCCATCAGCTACAACGGCGCCTACGCCCTCTTCGGCGGCACCGCACCGTTCATCGGCACCGCCCTCGTCGGAGGAACTGGAGTGCCGCACGCGCCGGGCTTCTACATGGCGGCCGCAGCCGTCGTCGTACTCCTCCTGGTGCTGTTCACCAAGGTGCCCGAAACCCGCGGACGCATGGGCTAAGCCCCACCCGCCCTCTTCACAGCAATACACAAAGGACTTCCCATGAATTCAGCAGCTTTCCTCTCCGACTTCCACCACGTAGCCACCATCGGCGCCACCCCCAACAACGGCGTCGACCGCCAGGCGGCCACGGCCGAGGACGCGCAGACGCGCGACTGGTTCGCTGCCTGGGTGCACGACGCCGGGTGGGAACTTCGGGTGGACGGCATCGGCAACATGTTCGGGCTGGTGGAGTGGACGCCGGGTGCACCGTACGTGCTGATCGGATCGCACCTGGACAGCCAGCCGCTGGGCGGCCGCTTCGACGGCGCCTACGGCGTGATCGCAGCACTGCACGCGGCACGCCGGCTGGCTGCGGAGGTTGCGGAGGGCGGTGCAGCGCCCCGCTTCAACCTCGCGGTGGTGAACTGGTTCAACGAGGAGGGCGGTCGGTTCGCACCGAGCATCATGGGAAGTTCCGTCTTCGCCGGCCTGCTGGAGCGGGAGCGGATGCTCGACGTCCGGGACCTGCAGGGCGTCACTGTCCGCGAAGCCCTGGATGGCATCGGATATCTGGGGGCCGCCGAGGGACCGGACGTGGCGGGCTACGCGGAGATCCACATTGAACAGGGCCGGATCCTGGAGCGCGAAGGCATCAACATCGGCCTGGTGGACAGCAGCTGGTACACGCAGAAGCTGGACATCGAGGTGCTGGGGGAGCAGTCCCACACGGGTGCCACCGCCATGGCCGACAGGCACGACGCGCTGGTGGCGGCATCGAAGATCATCCTTATGGTGCACGACGTCACCGGCGACTTCGAGGACGAGGCCCTGGTTTCCTCCGTGGGCCAGCTGACCCTGGAACCGAACTCCCCGATCGTGGTGGCACGCAGGGTGCACCTCGTGGCGGACCTGCGCTCGGGCGACCCGGAGATCGTCCGGGCCGCCCGGGCCACCCTGCTGGAGAAGATCGAGGTCCTGGCGCGCGAACACGACATCAAGGTCAACGTAAAGGACTTCGACATCCGGCCCATCCGCCGCTTCCCCGAAGCCGGCCTCGAGCTGGCCGACAAGGTCGCAGCCAACCTAGGGCTGTCCGCCCGGCGGATCCAGACCATGGCCGGCCACGACTCCGTCGCGATGAACACGGTGGCGCCATCCGTCATGCTGTTCATCCCCAGCGTGGACGGTGTCTCGCACTGCGAACGCGAATTCACCACGGACGAGGACATGGTGGCCGGTGTCGACATGCTGACCGGTGTGGCGCGGGAGCTCGTTGGCGGAGCGCTGGCGTGACGGAGCTGCACTACCTCGACGCCGCCACGGCTCTGCGGCTCTTCCGTACCAGGGAGCTCTCCCCGGTGGAGCTGATGGAAGCCGTGATTGCACGGATCGAAGCCGTCAACGGGGAAATCAACGCCCTGACGGAAACGCTCTTCGAGGAAGCCCTGCCCGCGGCCCGGCAAGCGGCCGCCAAGTATGCCCGCGGCCGGGACATTACACCGCTGCTGGGTCTGCCGGTGGCCGCGAAGGAAAAGCACGGGCTCAAGGGCCGGACCCTTTCGCAGGGACTCATGGCCAGGAAGGACGAGCTGGCTGCGGAGGACCATCCGGTCATCGACCGGATCCGGCGTGCCGGCGGCATCATCCACGCCCGCACCACCACTCCCGAATACAGCTGCGCCACTGTCACCCACAGTCAGCTGTGGGGAGTCACCCGGAACCCGTGGAACCTGCAGTTCTCGCCCGGGGGATCCTCGGGCGGTTCGGGGGCCGCCCTGGCCGCCGGGCTGGCGCCGCTGGCCACGGCCTCGGACATCGCCGGTTCAACCCGGCTGCCGGCGTCGTTCACGGGAACGGTGGGCTACAAGGCGCCGTACGGGCGGATCCCCGGACTGGCGCCCCTGTCCGCCGACCACTACCGCGGCGACGGGCCCATGGCCCGGACCGTCGCGGACACCGCACTGCTGGCCAACGTCATGGCGGGAAGGCACCCGGGGGACCACACCTCACTCGCGGACTCGCCCGGGATGGCGGTCCCGGGACGGGAAACGCCCGACGGCGGGACTTCCGTCGCGGAGTCTGTCGCCGGGATGCGAATCGCCTTGTGCATCCGGCTGGGGAACTATCCGGTGGCGCCCGACGTCGAGGCCAACACCCGCGCCGTGGCAGCCGCCTTGCGGGACGCAGGAGCTGTCATTGAGGAGGTCGGGCTGCCGTGGACCACGGAGTCCATCAGCCGCACGATGTTCACGCACTTCGGCTACCTGCTCGGCCCGGCCATGGAGGACGAAACCCAAGGGACAACGGAACTCCTGGCACCCTACACCCGCCGCTTTATGGCGGACGCCCGGCGGGCGGCTGCAGAAAACCGCTACCTGGACGGCATCCGCGCCGAGACGCGCCTGCATGCTGAGCTGGCCGCCGCGATGGCCGGTTTTGATGCCCTGATCTGCCCCGCGTCCGCCGTCGCGGCCCTGGATGCGGACGGCATGTACCTTGAGGGGATCGACGCCGGCGGGCTGCAGCTCGAGCACTACTGGCAGGGGCACATGACAGCGCCGTTCAACATCGCCAACCGCTGCCCGGTGCTGGCTGTGCCCAGCGGCATGGCGGACTGCGGCATCCCCACGGGCGTGCAGATCGTGGGGCACCCGTACGACGACGCCACGGTGTTCACAGTGGGTGCGGCCGTGGAGGCGTTGCGGCCCTGGGCGGCGAGGCGGCCGGACATTCTGGCGATGGCGTAGCGGCTCAGTCGGGCACAGCTGAAGGGAATGACTCCCGGAGTGCTGCGAGCAGCTGGTCGAAGACCTCGTCCTCACTGCCCATGCCGTCCACGCTCAGGAGGATCCCGCGCGCTGAGTACATCGCGGCCACCGGCTCGGTCTCGCGGTAGTACAGCCTCAGGCGGTGCCGGATAACATCCTCGGTATCGTCGCTGCGTCCGGTCAATGTGGCCCGCTGGAGGACGCGGCGGACGAGTTCTGTATCGTCCGCCGTCAATTGCAGTGCCACATCCAGGGACTGCCCGATGGCGGTAAGCATGGTGTCCAGTTCAGCCAGCTGAGAGGTGTTGCGGGGATACCCGTCCAGCAGGAAACCGTCCCGCACGTCGTCCTGGTCCAAGCGGTCACGCACCATGCGGTTTGTCAGGCCGTCCGGGACGAGATCGCCCCCGTCCAGATGCGCCTTGACGTCCCGACCCAGCGGCGTCAGGTTCTTCACATGTTCGCGGAAGACATCTCCGGTGGACACCCCGGTGATGCCCAGGTGCCGTGACAGGCGGTCCGCCTGGGTACCTTTCCCGCAGCCCGGAGGACCAATAATCAGCATTCGCAGCATCGAGTCCATTCCTTGGTGCTGTTGAAGGGTGTCCCTCCATGGTGTCCGGCGGGGCGCGGCAGCACAAGGGAAGCGCTGCAGCGCCGGTCCCGTAACCCAATTGTGAGCAAAGCCCGCGGCGATCCTGCGCTAACCAAGAGGTTGGGCGGGTAGCTTCGGTGCACCACTAGATGGAAGGTGTACCGAAATGACGATCACTGACTACTTCTCAGGCGTAGCCATCATGCTTGGATCCCTGATAGCCGCAGCGGGGCTATCAGCCGGGATCATCCGTGCGAGGTCCCACCACTAGGAATCCAGGCAAGAGGGGGCGGTGCTCCACCACTTACCGCCCACAAGGCGAGGCGTAGGGTGGAAGTCGGACGATAGGAGCATTTCATGAAGAAAATCCTCATGGTACTGACCAGCGTTTCCGAGATCGGCGATACCGGGGAGAAGACCGGCTACAACGTGGCTGAGGCGGCACATCCCTGGAAGGTCTTCAAGGATTCAGGGCATTTCGTCGACTTCGCGTCCATCCGGGGCGGCCAGCCCCCGCGCGACGAGGTGGACTCAGACGATCCCATCCAGGTTGCCTTTACGGAGGACGAGACCACGCGCGCCGGCCTCTACAACACTGCCCGCGTCGACGTCGTTGATCCCGAACAGTACGACGCCGTCTACCTTGTGGGGGGCCACGGCACCATGTGGGACTTCCCCGACAGCGAAGGCTTGCAGAACCTCGTAGCCAGTGTCTACAACGCCGGCGGCGTGGTGGGTGCTGTCTGCCACGGGCCGGCCGGGCTGCTGAACGTCGAGTTAGCCAACGGCTTTCGGCTGGTCGAGGGCAGGAAGGTCGCTGCCTTCACGAACGACGAGGAGGTTGCCGCAGGGAAGGACAAGGTCATCCCCTTCTTTTTGGCTGACCGACTTGAGGAACAGGGCGCGACCCACGTCTCCGCTGGTGTTTTTGAAGAGAAGGTCGTGGTCGACGACCGGCTGGTGACCGGCCAGAACCCGGCGTCAGCGGCCGGCGTGGCCAAGGAGATGGAGAAGCTCCTGGCAGAGGTCATCCACCAGGAAAAAGCCGAGGAGCAGCACGAGGCGGCGGCACTGCGCGCCGAGAAGGACGCAGAGAAGAACGCCAGGAAGGCCGCCGCGGAGGCGGAGCACTAACGCCCGCAGCGGGCTAGCTTCCGGGCAAAGCAGAGGCCCCGGGTTTTCATCGAAGAAAACCCGGGGCCTCGCTACGTGGCGGTGACGGTGGGATTTGAAACCTCTCCTGCGCCTTTGCTGGCAAGGAAAACCGCTAGATTACGCGGATTTAGGACTACATGGATAACCGCTAATCACACCTAGTGTGGGCAAAGTGTGGGCAAAATGTGGGCGGCGCGATTGTTGGGTCACCTCCGCCCGCTAGGCTAAGCGCATCCGCTGGGGATGCGCTCAACAAATACTGAAATTGGGGTCTCAATCATGAACACGTCTACCACCACTGCGCCTATGACAGTGCGCGAGCTAGGAGACATTGCCGCAGAGCGCGGCGTCAAGCTCTCGGAACTGCTGCCGCCGGCCGGTTTCACACTGGACACCTCCAGCACTGCCGACTACCTCACCTGGTCCGGGCCTGCCTTCGAGGGCAACGGGTGGAAGGTCACAAGCCACTGGACCGCCGATGAGGGCGTGACGTTCTACGTAGACGGCGACGGCGATAACGCGATTCCAGCAGTAGAAGCAGGGAAGATCGCCGCGGCCCTGGCGGAAGTAGCCGCGCTGGCCTGCTGAGAGCATCCTAAGTGCGTAGGATCCGCCCCGGCGCCCGTCATGGGTCCGGGGCTTTTCCATGCCGCTATTCGGGCAGGAATCCCGGGAGGCGCTTCCCCCACCTGACGGCGCGGAGCTCCGGCGGGCAACGGTGATACTCGATGATGTCCCACTCTGAGGCCGTGACGCGGCGAACGTTGGCCGCGGGAATCCATGCCCATTGCGTGTGCCCGTCGTCGTCTCGCCAAGACACTATGACGTGGTCGTGTCCCCAGCGCGCAGCTTCGCCGTAGACGTGGACCGTACCGCCCGCGGTGAGCGGGACGCCGGCTTCAACCTTGGGCCATTTGCCGTACTCCCACGAATGCACGTCTTCCGGTGCGCCCTCAAGCTTCGGCGCCAGATAGTCATACTCGACGCCGGCGAGGGTGAAAGTGGGCATGCCGTAAATATATCGGCCCCGCCGCGTGAGCATCTTGCCCACTGCCTCAACATCTATCTTCACCATGGGGCAGACAGTAGTGTCTGGGTAAGACAAATCATTTGGGGGGAAACATGAAAAAGGTTCTTGGCGCGGTTGCGCTTGCAGTGGTCCTACTAACTGGCTGCAGCAGTACGGAAACACAGCCAACCGCGGCATCTTCGGCGCCGTCATCTCCGACTCCTAGTCCGACCCCGAGTAAAACGCCGTCCGCCAGTAAAGCCGACTACGGGAGGGTGTTACTTAAGGTTCAGGCAGGCGTTGATGAGTACGTCAATGACTGGAAAAAATACACCTGTTCCAGTGGCTCTGTCGCCCAAGGTGATCCTCTGTGCTTCGCCATTGCCATGAGGGCGGAATCCGTGGCGAGCCTGGTTGGCATAAGCCTGAAAGGCGCGCAGCAGCCGAAGTCGCCCAGCTATATCGGTGCGCCGCCGAGTGAGTTAACAAAGGTCGTCCAAACGACGGTTGCGGCTTCGGATGAGGCAGTCAGTGCTGCCAAGGAATGGCGCGCCGCCAACTGCCCCAAAGATTACGCCTGCACAAACAAAACTCTGATGTTGGACATGGCAATGACCGATCTTCAGACCGAGATGAAGGCATGGGAACTGTATCTTAAGTAGTCCCTGCCACTCGAAACTGAGGCAACGATTTAGCACGGCCTTGCTATTTCCCGGTCCAAACACAAAAAGCGACCCCGGCGGCTCCTAAGAGATACCGGGGCCGCTTTGCTGGCTAGGATGCTCGGTGATGGCTCTTAGCCAGTTCCTCCACAGCCTTAGCCAAGTGCTCCACAGCACTGGCAAGCTGCGATACGCCCGGATCTTCCGCCTTGCCAAAAGCTGAGCGCGCCAGCTTCGCCGCCTTTTCCGCTTCCTCAGAAGCGCTCCAAAATGACATGGTTCCTCCCGCTTTCAGTCGTTCAATTCGCCTTTACGTGGCCCGGAACCTGCCACGGTGGCGTAAGCCCGTGCGAGTAGCTCAAGCGGCTCGGCGGCTCCGTTCGCCTTGGGCGCTGCCTCGGTGATCGCTTCAAGGAGTGCCGCCTTCGCTTTACTGGTGAGGTCTTCTATCGTCTTGGTTTCATCAGTCATATCGGGAGCCTATCTGTTCGGTTCGTTAGATCATGTCTTTGACTTCATCCCATGGCTGGTCAGGCACTTCGCCGCTCCAGTCGGGCAGGTCTTCCTCGCCGCCGGGAAGGTTTGCTGTAGCCCAGGATCGCCGCGCTTCATCCCACGCCCTCCACTGCTGATATTCGGACGCCCCGGGCCACTCCGAGTGCGTGAAGTCCAGCACTGATGCAGGGATGCCGGAGTCTGCCGTCTGCCGGGGCCGGCGTCTCACCTGATGCTCGAAACTGCCCGGACTCCGACGCGCTGCTGTGGCGTCCGGTTAGGGGCCTCTTCCTCTTCCAGCGGGATCCGCAGGGAGGCAACGAGTTTGGCGAGAGTGACGCGCTGCTGGCGGGCCTCTACAAGGGCAGGGTGAGCCCGCACGCCCTGCGGGGAAACGTTGGTGACGCCCTCTTCCCTGACGATCTTTTCCAGCTCGTCCAGGGCATCTACGGTGCGGGAAGCCTCCAAAAGGATGCTTAATTCGTGCTCTCCAAGCTCAAAATCCTCTGTTACAGAGCGCCATAACTTGCGCCCGCCGGCCTTCAAACCCGCCGGTAGCTTGTGTTTCATGCCCTGGTCCTTTCCATAGGCCGATTTATCCAGATCCCCGGAGAGAGACATTGCCTATCCCCAGCGGGGTTTCTGGGAGGGGCCAGGGGTGGCCCCTCCCTGGGTGTCAGGTGTCAGACGTGGATGGGCGCGCTGCCGTGAGCCCGCCCCCACGCCTTCTGGAAGGCACCGTCGTTAGCGGTGTCTCGTGCTGTCAGAGCCTTGGCGTAGGCTTCGGGGCGCTGCTTGGCTGTGGTGCGGGTGGCGAGGTCGATAGTTCCGCCCGCCTTGACGATGGCCCATGCGTTGGCCTTGCGTCCTACCTTCTCGATGGTGTCGAGGTCGAGGTCAGCGAGGCGGAAGGACGGATCGATGCTTGCGTTAGCGAAGCGTGTAAGGTCTGCGAGCCAGTACCAGCCGGGGAGTACCTTCTCGATGGTTTCGATGGCGGTCTTGGCCTGTACCCATGCTGCTGCTGCCTTGGTTCCCATTTGCAGGATCGTTTCGGAGTTTCCAAGTTCAACGTCTCCGAGGATGGCGTGGGCGGCGGTGAGGTCCTTTCCTGCCGCGTCTACTGCTTCCTTGAGGATTCCCACGAGAGTGTCGGCGTTTGCGGTCATGGCCTCGGCTACGCGGTTGTGGCCTGCGTTCTTGATGCCTTCCTGTAGGGCGCCGGAGTTGCTGAAGTTGCGGGCGGCGGTGAGGCCGCGGACTCGCTCGTCATCGAAGGGGTTGCGTCCGTCGAGGATGGCGTCGGCGGCCGCGTCGAATACGTCTTCTGCGGTCGGGGGGTTGATGCTTGCTACTGCGGTGGTGAGTGTTTCGAGGTCGGCGATGGCCTGGGCTACGGGCTTGGGGAGGTCGGCGCCGATGCTCTTAAGGACGGTGCAGACGGCGCGGATGGCGGCGGCTGAGTTGTTGCTGGTCATGGTGTTGCCTTTCAGTTGTTGAAGAGTTTGTTGAGGAAGTCCGGGATGGTTTCGGGGCTGGAGGTGGCGGGCTGTCCTGGTTCGGCTGCCGGCTGGTCTTCCGGGTCCGGGGCGAAGAGTTGGCGGATGAATTCGCGGTCGTCGTCGGTGGTCATTTCAGCTGCTCCTTTGCGGTGGCGCGGTGGGCGTCTACCGCGTCCGCGATCTGGTTTGCCAGGCGGAGCGCGTCAGCGAGGGGAAGGACGTTTTGGATTTGGCGGGTTTTGAAGATCACGACGGCGGGTTCCGGGGCTCCGTCGGGTGGGTTCAGAGTGGCGGGCTTTGCGTGAATGGTGGGCGCATCCTTGAGGTTGCGGTCGTAGTGCACTGCTGCGCTGGCGAACATTCGAGTTCCTTTCTGAGGGCTTGGGGCGGCGAGGGTCATTGGTTCTCTTGGCAGTGATGGGCCAGCATCCGGGACTCGGCGGAGGTTGCGCGGCGCCTCCAGTAATCCACCTGCTCTTGGAGGTGGTTGGCGCGTTCCCATAGGGCGGCTGCGGCTGCCGGGGCGTCCCAGCCGTCGAGCGTCCGGTCTGAATAGATGCCGGATGACGAAGACGCGGGGCGGATGGTCATGGCGTGGTGGCCTGCGTCGTGGTGGGCTGATTGGCTGCGTCCCAAGGAATGGCGCGGGGAATCGGATTCGGAGCTCCTGGGGCGGCCGGCGGCGGGGCGTCGAACGTCTGCGCGGGCTCCGGGATGACTACTGCCGGCGCGGGCGGCGCTGGAGCGACTACGGCAGGCTCGGGAAGTACAGCAGGCTCGGGCGCTTCCGGTACTACGGGGGCCACGGGTTCGACGTAGCTTGCCGGGGCGGTTGCCGTGGGCGTGGCGGGCTGGGTTGGTTCTGTCATGGCGGGCGCCTCCTGGGTCGGTGTGGGTGCTGCGGAAGTGGTGGTTGTGGTCAGTGCGGGTGCCGGGGCGTTGTCGGCGTTTGCCGTGGCGATGAGGCCGAATGCTGCGGCGGCGACGATGAGTGTTGCGGCTGCTCCGAGTGCTGCTGATTTGGTTTCCATGTCGGTTCCTTACCGGAGGAAATACGCGGTTGCGTAGATGTTGGCCTGGTTGGCTGTGGCGGCCGCCCATGTGTTGAATCCGGCGCGAGTGGCTACGCTGACCGTGACGACGTCGCCGCCGGTAAGCCCGGTGAGTGTGTGCTGGAACGGTGAGGCGAGCCCGACGCCTAGACCTGCGCCGGCTGCGGTGTAGAGCTCCCCACCGCTGATGCCTTGAATGACGGCCATGCAGTAGAGGTAGTCCGTGGTGGCGGTGCTGTTCTGGCCCATGGCTGTGGCCGTGGCGGTCACTACCGCTTCCGTGAATCCGTCCGGGACGGTCAAGGTAACGGTTGCCCGTACTGTTGAGGCCGTGGTGATCGCGTAGTTGTTCAAGCCATTGCTGGCGGTGCCGATCTGGACCGGGTTAGCGAGTGCATCGTTTTGGATGATGCCGGACTGTAGGGTCAGGGGGCCGTTGATGGCCAGGGCGCCGTTCACTTCCGAGTCACCATTGATGGTCAGCGGACCGTTGACCGTCTGCGAGCCTTCCACCACGATCCCGCCGGGAACTGCCTTGATGCCGGCCGTAGCGAGCTGGTTAGCGGCGGCGAGCTGCTGGACGGTGCGTTCAAGGTCCTTGAGTCTGCGGATTACGTAGTCTTCGCCGGGAAAATTTCCACCGGGCATGCCTGGCTGTGCCATGTCTATTTCTCCTGATTCGTGGGGGTGCTGGTGGGCTCGTCGCCCGGTTCGTAGATGGCGAGGCGACTCTCGGCCTCTAGGCAGCGATTCATCCAAGTGCGGGCTGACTGATGGGCGGTCTGGGCCTTTGCGAGGTACTGCTCCATAAGCCACTGCAATTCGTGCTTGGCGAACTGCTTAGCGAAGACGGTGGGCTTGTAGTCCTGAGGCGCGGTAGCGGCGGGGCCGATCGCGTCGGCAACCGGGATTCCCTCTTCCTGAAGGTCCCGTAACCAGAAGTTCGCCATTTTGCAGGCGTCATCTTCGGAGCCGTAACCGCCGTCCAGAATGATCGCAATGTCATAGCTTCCGAGTAGTGGATTCCAGACTGCGTGAACCTCTGGCTTACTTGGCCCTGACTCCCAAACGGTGATTGTTGGAGTGGTCAATTTATGGTCCTTTCGGTCTTCCTGACCCACTGGCCCCGTTCCTGTCCCCCCTATAGGGAGGGGGACAATGGAACAGGTGGGCAAACTAGGCTGTTCCCGGGTGTTCCCGAGGGTGTGGAACAGGTTTGTTCCTTTGTTTGGCGGGGATTTTCGGTGGGTGTTCCCGATGAGCCCGGGTTGGGTGGAACAGGTGTCTGGGGCTGGCCTGTTCCCGTCGGTGGGGAACAGTTCAGGAGGCAAGATGCAGTCCTTCCTGAAACCCGGTCTTCCGCCTGCGGAGCGCTTCAGATAGCGTCTCGGTCCTTGCGGATTCACCCACGGCCTTGAGTGCTTCAACTGCTTTGGCGCGGCCCGCTGAGGGGTCCAATCCCGCCTCGGCCAGGATCTCCATAACCCGTACGATCTTCGCGTCATAGGCGGCCTTGCGACCGGCGCCGTCTACTCTGTGATGCAGGTAAGGCGACGTGACCCGGTGGAGAACTAGAGTCTTCTCACCAACGGGCATGCGGTTCATCTCGCAATCAAGCCGGTACGTTGTGTCCTTGGTGACCTGGGAGAGCCGCCACACAGCATCCACGTCGCCGCCCTTGGCCGAACCGCCACGCTGGCCCTTGGTTTCGTCCTTGCCGGAATGATCGAGTCGGATAAGGGAGACGCCCTGCTGCTTGATCTTGTAGCCGGTGTGCCGGTAAAAGCGCAGCCAGGTGTTGTTCTCGTTCTCTTCGCCCTCGATAGCCCGTGAGATGGTGTCGATAACCGCTACTTCGCATTTGTAGGCGTCGATGGCAGCCATCAGGTCAAGGGCGCCCTGTTCAGTGTCGAGTGATCCCATGTTCGGGAATGACAGGTAGCAGAGGTTTTCCAGCTCGGTCGGCCCGTAGCCCATGGCCTTGAGTCGCTTCACAACGTCCTCTTTCGGGTCGTTCTCAAAGTCGACGTAAAGCGTCCGGTATTTCCTTGCCGGCGTCACCCCGAGCACTGGCTTGCGGGCGGCGATGGCTGCGGCTATTTCGAGCATCAGGAGGCTCTTGCCAGTCTTTGGCGGGCTGTACAAGGCGACCATTCGCCTTGCCGGGAGGATGGGCTCTACAATCCATTCCTGTTCGCTCTCGTCGTCCCACAGCTTCGCCCAATCGAGGGTCGGGAACACTCTGCGAACGGCGGCATCGTTCACTTCGGCCTGCGTGGCATCCTCTTCCGCTCGCCCCGTCCAGTAGTCCTCCGGCGGCTGGGCGTAGTCTTCATTCACTCAATGGCCTCGAATTCTCGGAGATACGTCGGGTCGTTGGCGGCGAGCCAGCCCAGGAACTCCCATCGCTGATACGTGGCTACGCTGATCATTTGTCAGGCCTGCGGGCTCTCTGCTCTGGCCGTCTGCGTGGCCTGAAGGAGTGCCGCGGCGAGGTCGATGGCTTCTGCCGGCGTAAGGTTCGCGTAGTTCGGCGGCTGGTGGTCTGCCATCCAGACATCTACCGAGTGGCTAGCCGTGGTGGCGTCCCAGGCAGGCGTCAGGATCCAGCGACCGTTGATGATTTCCGGCCCGATCCAGCGGTGCGAGGATTTCGGCGCCAGGGTGTAGCCGGTGGGCGGCATTGGGATTGGGCTGAGCATTTCCAGCAGTTCCGATGGCTGCATGCCCATTGCTTCCGCCATTTCTGCAAGCTCTCGCACGGTGGCCGGGTACTTGGTAGTATTCATGGTGAATCTCCTAGGAATGGGTTGGTTCTGAGGCCGTGACGGACTTTGGCGAGACGTCGCGGTCTTTTTCTGTCTTCAGGGACACCTTGCACGCCTTTGCCGGCGTGATCCCCTGGGCCTTATAAGGGTTCCTTGCGGATACCGCTGCATCGTTCAGCGGCCCCTCGTGACTGGTGCCATGCCAATAGCCGCTTTCCCAAGCGCCGGCAAGATCCGCCTCTGTGTAGCGAGCGCTCACGCCGTGGCCCTCTCACTTGTGCACTGCATGGTGTTGGCTGCCAGCCATGCGTTCACGTCGGTCATGCTGTAGCGAACCGCCTTGGCTCCGAGCTTGATGAACTTGGGGCCGATTCCCCGGTATCGCATTTGAGCGAGGGCGCCCGTGGTGGTGCCGAGATATTTAGCTAGTGCCACCGGGGGAACAAGTTTCTCTGTCACGATGTACCTCCATTCCTAGTAGCCTGACCTCCATCTTTTGCAGGTCTGTAATCAGAGTAGGTGTTTTGTGACCATGTGTCAACTAATGGAGGTGCACCTTCATCTTTTGTATGCGACACTGTTGTCATGGCAGGACAGAAGATCGAACTCGGGCCGACAGGCCGAACAGTTGCGGACAATGTGAAACGCGTTAGAGGTAGCCGTTCGCTCAACTACGCAGATCTATCGCGCAAGCTGACCGAACTGGGCAGACCTATCTCGCCTTTGGCGGTCCGTCGTATTGAAGAAGGGGGGCGTCGTGTCGATGTGGACGACCTCTTGGCATTTGCCGTTGCTCTGGGCGTTCCTCCGAATAGCCTCTTGTTGCCGCACGAGGATCCGTCTCCGGAGCCATCGGCGACGGCTGTTGGTGACGCTGCGTTCCTTGACGTTTGGTCGTGGGCGGATGGCAACAGTGGTCCTATCGGGTACGACGACGATTACCACGGTCGGGTGATTTCGCGCCCGGTGCGTCCAGCCGGCGCAGAAACTACTAGCGCCGCGGATTTGCTGAAAAACATTCAGGAAATGGCTGCCAATTTGGCGGCTGCCGAGGCGGCCCGTCGTGGCAACGATTGAGCCCTATGAGACGTCGGCGGGCAAGCGATACCGTGTCCGCTATCGGAAGCCTGACCGGACGCAAACGGATAAGCGGGGCTTCAAGACCAAGCGTGATGCGGAGTTGTTCCTAGCCTCTGTTGAGGTTTCTAAGGCCCGTGGAGAGTTCATCGACGCTACGGCGGCGCGGGCGCTGGTAGGGCCTCTGGGTGCCGCCTGGCTGGCTCGGCAGACGCACCTAAAGCCCTCGTCATTCCGTCCGGTGGAATCCGCGTGGCGGAATCATGTTTTGCCCGCGTGGGGTCACGTGGCCGTGGCTGATGTGCAGAAGACTGCGGTTCAACAGTGGGTGTCTGAAATGTCTATGGGGGATCCGAAGGCAATGCCGCCGCGGAAGCCCAAGGGCGCGACTCTCGTTATCCGGGCCTATGGGGTGCTTGCCGCCATCTTGGACGATGCCGTGAGTGACAGGCGGACCATGACCAATCCGGCGCGAGGCGTAACGCTGCCCCGCAAGGTGAAGAAGCCTCACGTCTACCTGAGTCACGATCAGGTGCACGAGCTGGCGGCCGCGAGTAAGTACCCCACGCTGGTTCTAGTCCTGGCTTATTGCGGGCTGCGCTGGGGCGAAGCGACGGGGCTGCGGGTGAAGCACCTGGATATGCTGCGGCGTCGGTTCCTGATTGAAGAGAACGCTGTCCAGGTTGGCTCTGTGATTGAAGTTGGCACGCCGAAGAATCACAAGAAGCGGACGGTGCCCTTCCCGCGGTTCCTAGGGGAGCAGTTGGCGCGGCAATGCGAGGGCAAGGGGCGTGATGACCTGGTGTTCCCTGGCGAGAACGGGCACCACCTGAGGCTTGCCCGGGTACATGACGACAACATGAGTTGGTTCGCCGGCGCGGTGAAGCGGTCCGGTGTTCCTAGAATCACTCCGCACGACTTGAGGCACTCAGCCGCGAGCTTTGCCGTATCGGCCGGAGCGAACGTCAAGGCTGTCCAAAAGATGCTCGGTCACAGCTCGGCCGCGATGACGTTGGACGTTTACGCTGATCTGTTTGACGGGGATCTGGACTCGGTTTCGGACGCTCTAGATAACGCTGTATCTCTGGCGAGTGTGGGCAAAATGTGGGCAAACACCTGATCCCAGACAAAGCAAAAGGCCCTGCTTCCCTTGAAAACAAAGGGAAGCAGGGCCTCGCTCATTGGCGGTGACGGTGGGATTTGAACCCACGTTGGCTTTTACACCAAACAACATTTCGAGTGTTGCACCTTCGGCCGCTCGGACACGTCACCAACCTGAATAGGTTACCGGAGCAAGGGTCGCATCCCCAAAACGAGGGCGCGCCGGGAACGAATGTCTTCCGCGGACACGGCGCGGGGACTAGATTCGTAAGCAAGATGACCAATTCCCAGCAGCACTCCCACTCCGGTTCCAAAGCCCAGGCCCACGCCAGGGCCTATTGGACCGTCGGCCACGAAAAAGGCGAGCTCCGCACAGAGGAGCTGTCCGCGCCGGGTCCCGGCGAAGCCTTGGTCCGTGCCCTGTACTCGGGTATCAGCAAGGGAACCGAGACGGTGGTCCACTGCGGCCACGTGCCGCCCAGGGTCGCGGAGCAAATGCGGGCACCTCTCCAGGAGGGCTCGTTCCCGTCCCCGGTGAAGTTCGGCTACCTGTCCGTGGGAATCGTGGAGGAAGGCCCCGCGGACTGGGTGGGCCGCACGGTGTTCTGCCTGCATCCGCACCAAGACCGCTACATCGTTCCGGTCGAGTCCCTGACTGTGGTTCCCGAGAACGTCCCGGCCCGTCGGGCTGTCCTCACCGGAACCGTCGAAACCGCCGTCAACGCGCTGTGGGAAGCCGGACCGCGCCTGGGCGACCGCGTTGCAGTGGTGGGCGCCGGGCTCGTCGGCGGCATGGTGGCCACCCTTCTGCGGACGTTCCCGCTGCAACGCCTCCAGCTGATCGACGTCGATCCCGCGAAGCGCGCCTTCGCCGACGCCCTCGGCGTCGAGTTCAGCCGCCCCGACGACGCCCTCGCCGACTGCGACATCGTCATCCACTGTTCAGCATCCCAGGAAGGGCTCGAACGCAGCCTGCAGCTGGTGGGCGACGAAGGGGACGTCATCGAGATGTCCTGGTACGCCGACCGCAAAGTCACCATCCCGCTGGGGGAGGACTTCCACGCCCGCCGGCTTTCCATCCGCGCCAGCCAGGTGGGCGTGGTGGCCCGAGCCCGCCGCCACCGCCGGACCAACGCCGACCGCCTCGCGCTCGCTGTGTCCCTGCTCAGCGATCCCGTCTACGACACGTTCCTGACGGGGACGTCCCCCTTTGCGGAACTTCCCGCCGTCGTCCACGAACTGGCCCAGGGCCGGCGCGACGCACTCTGCCACGTCATCGAGTACCCATCCGAAACCGCCGCCGAAGACAAGAGGTAACCGTTGTTCAGCCTGACCGTCCGCCGCCACTTCATGATTGCCCACAGCCTTTCCCGGGAAGCCTTCGGGCCCGCCCAGGGCCTGCACGGGGCCACCTTCGTGGCGGAGGTGACCTTCCGCCGTCGGACGCTGAACGACGACGCCATCGTCCTGGACATCGGCGCCGCCGGTGGGCTCATCGAAGAAGTACTGGCGGGCCTGAACTACAAGAACCTGGACGAGCACCCTGACTTTGCCGGGAAGTTAAGTACCACCGAGGCACTGGCGCAGTACATCGCCGAGGCCGTGGCAGCCAAGGTCCGCAGCGGCGTGGACGGCCGGGAGCTGGCCGGACTGGCCGTCACCCTCCGGGAGAACCCGGACGCCTGGGCGTCGTTCTCACTCGACTTCGACGCCGAGTAGCGCGGCAGTGCCTGAGCCCGGAGCGGCAAGCCCGGCGGTCCGGCTGATCGTGCCGGGCAATGTGCGGCACAACTCCGGGGGAAACGCATACAACGCAGCCCTGGCCCGCGGGCTCACCGGACTCGGGGCAGCGGTGGACATCCTCCCCGTTGACGGCCACTGGCCGGTGGGCAGCGAGGAAGAACGACGTCGGCTGACCGGGGTGCTGCTTGAAGGTGGCCCCGAAGGGGCGGCCGGCGAACCGGTGGCCATCGTGGACGGCCTGGTGGCGCTGGGCGCGCCGCACGCTTTGGAAGAGGCCGCTGCGGCCGGGAAGCAGGCCTGGATCTTGGTGCACATGACCCTCCCGGAGCACCCGGACCTGGAGGGGCGTGCCCTGGCCGCCGCTGCAGGCGTCATCTGCACCAGTTCGACGGCGGCCGCCGAGCTCCGGTCCCGGCACGGTTCAGCGCCGAACGGTTCAGCGCCGAACGGTTCAGCGCCGAACGGTTCAGCGCCGAACGGTTCAGCCCCGATCCACGTAGCGCTGCCCGGCACCTCTGCCGCTCCACTGGCGGCAGGCTCCAGCCCGCCCCACGTGGTGGCCGTGGCAGCCCTGCTGCCGAACAAGGACCAGCTCCTGCTGCTGGAGGCACTCGCCGGGATTAGGGATCTGCGCTGGACCGCCGCCCTGGTGGGCTCCGACTCCGCGGATCCGGCGTACGCGGACGCCGTCCTCGGCGCGATCATCCGGCTGGGGCTGGCAGGCCGGGTCTCCGTTCGCGGGGAGCTCACCGGGCAGGCCCTCGAGGCGGAGTGGGACCGCGCGGATCTCAGCCTGCTGATTTCGCGGGCAGAAGCTTACGGAATGGTGGTCACCGAGTCCCTGGCCCGCGGAATCCCGGTGGTGGTGCGGGCCGGCACCGGCGCCGTCGAGGCGCTCGCAGCCGGATCGCCTGGCCGGTCAGAAGCTCCCGACGGCGGTGCAGCTGCCGACGGCGGTGCGGAACCCGCCCTGCCGGGCGCCGCCGTCGTGCTGGGCACGGACCCTGCGCCGCTGGAAGCTGCACTGCGCACCTGGCTTACCGACCCGGAGCTTCGCTCACGCTGGCGCGAAGCGGCCCAGGCTGCAAGGAAACGGCTGCCCGGCTGGGACGCCACGGCCAGGACAGTGCTGGACGCCATCGCAGCGGCTAGCTGACCTGCCGGTGTCCAGCGAAGAAATCCCGGAGCAGCGTGGCACACTCCTGCTCACGGACTCCGGCGTAAACCTCCACCCAGTGGTTGAGGCGGCGCTCGCGAAGAATGTCGAACACCGAGCCGGCGGCCCCTGCCTTCTCGTCCCACGCCCCGAAGACCACACGAGGAATCCGGGCCAGGACAATGGCTCCGGCGCACATGGCGCACGGCTCCAGGGTCACCACAAGGGTGCAGTCCGCCAGCCTCCAGCCGTCACCGGGCGTACCGCCCCGGGCACCGATTTCCTGCAGCCGGGCGGCCGCCTCACGGATCGCCACCATTTCGGCGTGCGCGGTGGGGTCGCCGTGCGCCTCCCGTTCGTTCCTCCCGGTTCCCAGGACATCGCCGTCGGGACCGATGACGACGGCGCCGATCGGCACGTCCTCGGTGCCCAGCGCCCGCCGCGCTTCCGCGAGGGCAAGGCCCATCCACTGGGCATGGCGCGGCTCCGGGGAAGTCATGGCTCAATGATAGTTTCGAAGATACGGCAGGCGCAGGCGACGGATGAGCGTGGGAGACGACGTGAAGACCTTTACTGACCACTTCAACGATCGGTGGAAGCGGTGGGTCATGCCCTACGCGGCCCTCTGGATCACCATGCTGGTTGGCGGCGTGATCGTTGTGACCCTGGCGTTCCTGGGCGCCGAAGTCTACGACGACGTAGTGGACGAGGCCGGACTGGCCAACCTCGACAAGCCCGCGCTGGCGCTGTCAGAGGACCTGAGGACCCCGTGGCTGAATTCCGCCGTCACTGCCTTCACCAACGTTGGCGGCGGGATCGGCATGCCGATCGTCGGCAGCGTCCTGACGGCGTGGCTGACGTTCGCAGGACGCACCTGGCGCCCCCTTATCCTGGTGGGCGGCGCAGCGGCCGCTTCGGTCAGCGCCACCACGTTCGGCAAGAAGCTCGTTGGCCGCACCCGCCCCGACCATACAGACGCTGTGCCGCCCTACGAAGATTCGCCGTCGTTCCCCAGCGGCCATACGCTCAACACCACCGTAGTGATCGGGCTGGTGGTCTACCTGGCCTGCCTGCAGATCCAGCGGACCGTTGCACGGGTGTCCATGATCACGGCTGGCTCCCTGTTCATCATTGCCATGGGGCTGAGCAGGGTGTTCCTAGGCCATCACTGGCTGACCGATGTGATCGCCGGGTGGCTCCTGGGCCTCGCCTGGGTGGGCATAGTGATCCTGGCCCACAGGCTCTTCCACCACATCCGGCACCGCGAGCACGCAGGACCCGCGCCGACGTTCGACCACCCGGTACTCCGGGAGGAACCGGGTGCGCACCGCGGCGGGTGATAGTTTTGACGCATGCGCACACTCGTCGTGGACCACCCGCTGGTCGCTCACAAGCTCACCGTACTGCGGGACAAAAACACCCCCTCCCCGGTCTTCCGGCAACTCACCGAGGAGCTTGTCACGCTCCTTGCCTATGAGGCCACCCGGGACGTCCGCACCGAGCCCGTCACCATCGAAACTCCCGTCAGCACAACAGTGGGCACCGCGTTCACCAAGCCCACGCCGCTGGTGGTTCCCATCCTCCGCGCAGGTCTGGGCATGCTCGAGGGCATGACCAAGCTCGTGCCCACGGCCGAGGTCGGCTTCCTGGGGATGGCCCGTGACGAGGAAACCCTGGACATCATCACCTACGCCGAGCGCCTCCCCGAGGACCTCACGGACCGGCAGATCTTCGTCCTGGATCCTATGCTCGCCACCGGCGGCACGCTGCGCGAAGCCATCAAGTTCCTCTTCAAGCGGGGTGCCTCGGACGTGACATGCATCTGCCTCCTGGCCGCACCCGAGGGACTGGCCAAGCTGGAGGAGGAGCTCTCCGAGGCCAACGTGACCATCGTCCTGGCGTCCATTGACGAGAAGCTCAACGAGAAGTCCTATATCGTGCCCGGGCTCGGCGACGCCGGCGACCGCCTTTACGGCATCGCCGGCTAGTTTCCGGCTGATTCCTTAAGGCGCGGGGAGGCGGGTGTCTCTTCCCGTTTCCGGCGGCCGCAGCTAGCCTGTGGCCCATGGACTGGAAACTTGAACTGGTGTTTGTCCCTGTGTCCGATGTGGACCGTGCCAAGGATTTTTACGTCAACAAGGTGGGTTTCAATGCCGACTTTGACGAGCGGCCCGTGGAGGGCATCCGATTCGTCCAGCTGACCCCACCGGGCTCGGCATGTTCCATAGCCATCGGCGAGGGCCTCACCGATGCCCCTCCCGGTTCGGCCCCCAACCTTCAGGTGGTGGTGGGCGACATCCACGCGGCACACCAACAGCTGAAGGAAAACGGAGTGGACGTCAGCGACATCGACATCCAGGACTGGGGGCACTTCGTTCACTTCGCCGATCCCGACGGCAACAAGTGGGCAGTCCAGTACCTGCCCAACCGCCCGAACGGCTAAGTCACACAATCCACCGCTGCCGCCAGGTGGGGGAGGATGTTAGGCATGAGCTTTCATCCCGACGCCACCGCCCCGGCCGCCCGCGCTTCATCCGCGGCCACCCTGACCGTGCGCGCAGTACTGTTCGACATGGACGGAACGCTGGTTGATTCCACGGCGATTGTGGAGCAGGTGTGGGGCGAATTCGCGGCCCGCTACGGCCTGGATATCGCCGAGATCCTCCGCACCTCGCACGGGGTGCAGGCGGGGGATACGGTGCGGCGGTTTGCGCCTCCAGGCACTGACGTTGTGGCCTTGACCGCCGAACTCGGCGCCATGGAGCGGGTTCGCACCGAAGGAATTGTCGCCCTGCCGGGCGCAGCTGAACTGCTGCGCAGCCTCCCGACGGATGCCGTGGCGCTGGTGACTTCGGCGGACCGGATCCTGGCGGATATCCGGATGGGTGCCGCGGGCCTGGCCATGCCTGCCACCGCCGTCACGGCCGACCTTGTCACCCGGGGCAAGCCGCACCCGGAAGGCTACCTCCGTGCCGCCGAACTGCTCGGCGTGGACCCGGCCGATGCTGTGGTCTTTGAGGACGCCCCCGCAGGGATTGCCGCCGGACTTGCCGCCGGGATCCGGACCGTTGCCATCGGGCCCAACACCGGTCCGTTGCCGGACGGCGTTCTGCACCTGGCCGATTACTCCGCGGTGTCCGTGGCAGTGGATGTGGATGACGCCGGAGCCAGGGCGATCCGCTTCCAGTTCTGAAGGCAAAACCGCTTTTCGGTGGTCCGGCACTGCCTGGTCACGTACGCTCAGGAGGGACGGATGACTCTATCTTTGGGGGGATAGGATGACCGAGATTCCAATTGACGGCGCCAGGGGCACCGTGGAACTGCGACACGGCGTTTTACATGTGCGGTGGATTCCAGACCTGGCCATCTGCGAGGAAGCGGCTGTGGCCGTCATGTCGGCCGTCAACGAGCTGAGCCGCGGGCGTTCGTTTCCGATGCTGGTGGACATGGCTGCGACGGCGTCCATGAGCCGCGGTGCCAGGCGTGTTTTTGCCCGTCCCAGTACGGTGGCAAAGGTGGCGCTCCTCGGGTCATCCCCGGTGGACCGCGCAATCGCCAACTTCTTCCTCGGTCTTCATGCTCCGGCGGCTCCGACGCGGTACTTCACCTGCGCGAAGGAAGCCATACGGTGGCTTAAGGACGCTTAGGCGCTAAAACCAGCGATTGCGTTCACCGGGCCAGTCCCGAGCGAAGCGCCGCTACGGGAATGCGGCCGCCGGCCAGGTCCCGGATGAGGCGGACGATGCCGCGCAGGTCGGCGAGGGCCGTCTGGACAAGGTCCACGCCGGCGTCGGCAGCGCTTGCCCAGTCCACCGGGACCTCGTGCACACGGAGTCCGCATCTTTCGGCAAGGACAAGGAGTTCGGTGTCGAAGAACCACTCATCGTCGGCGGTGTACGGAAGAATGTGCCGGCCAACATCTGCGCGGATGGCCTTGAAACCGCATTGCGCATCGCTGAAACGTGCTCCCATCAGCACATGGAGGAGAAGGTTGTAGCTGCGGGAAATGAACGCCCGCCAGCGTCCGCGGACCACGCGGGACGTCCGCGCCAGCCGGGTTCCAACCGCCACATCTGAATGTCCGGAAAGGAGCGGTGCCACCAGCGGAGCGAGCGCGGCGAGGTCGGTGGAAAGATTCACGTCCATGTAGGCCAGCACGGGTGAAGGCGAGTCCAGCCACACAGTGCGTAGGGCGTTTCCCCGGCCCTTGGCGGATAGCCGGACCACAGTGACTTCACGGAGTTCCCGGGCCACACGCTCGGCTGCCTGGAGGGTGCCGTCGGTGCTGGCATTGTCCGCCACGGTAATCCGGAAGGGGTACGGAAAGGTGGCGAGCAGGTAGGCGTGCAGCCGCCGCAACGACGGCTCCACATCCTGTTGCTCGTTGAACACCGGGATGACAACATCCAGGACCGGGACGTCGGTTCCTGCTGCTGCCATGACCCGCGTGTCAATAGGGGCCCGGCGGATGCGTCCCGGCCCGGGAAGCAGCGGTGCGCTTCCGTGCGAGGCATCGACGGCGGCCCGCGGGTGCGGGTGCGGCAGGGGTCCCGTGGCCTGGTGTGTGAGCGTCATGGTTCAACTATGGGGCCGCCGCATATGAAGGATTTAGGCCAAAGCTGTGCACCTGCTGTGGAGTCGCCGGAGGCCCCGAATCCACATGGATTCGAGGCCTCCGGTGCAACGGGACAAGCTGTCTGGCGGGCCGGCTTAGTACCAGTTGTTGGCGTAGTGGAAGTTCAGGGCATCGCAGGGGGAGCCGTACCGTTCCTTGATGTAGTTCAGGCCCCAGTTGATCTGCGTGCGGAAGTTGGTGCGGTAGTCCGCCCCGGCGCTGGCCATCTTTTCGGCCGGCAGGGACTGGACAACGCCGTACGCGCCGCTGCTGGGATTGGTCGCCGTGGTCTTCCAGTCGGATTCCTTGGTCCACAGCGTGACCAGGCACTGCATCTGGTCGGCAGCCCAGCCGTAGCTTCCGAGCTGCGAAGCGGCATATGCCTGGGCCGCTGCGGGGTCGTCAACTGCAACGGGCGGTGCCGGGGCGGGCGCGGGTTCGGGAGCCGCAGCAGGGGCAGGCGCAGGCGCGGCTGCCTCCGGGGCGGCCTCCGGAGCCTTCTGCTCTGACGTCTTTTCCCCGGACGACTGCGGAGTCACGCTGACGGAGGCCGGGGCGGGCATGGCGGAAACCAGGATCTTTTCGAACGCGAGCTTCGACTCGGTATCGGCCGAAGTTGATGCGCTTTCAGCACCTGTGGCCGATGTTGAGGGCGCTGCGGGCTCGGAAGCCTGGCCGGCGGCGCCGACTCCGATCAGTACGGCGCAGGCCGTGGCCACTACTGCGGCCCGGCGGCCGGTCCCCTGCAGGCCGGCAGTGAACCGGGACAACGGGGTTGCCCTGGGGGCCGGTTCGGCGCGGTGGCGTGACCGTGCCGCAGGCGATGCGGAGTTGGCGGAAACGGTCTCAGGGCATACTTCTGGCGTGGATTCAGTCATGGTTGCCTCTCGATGCCGGCGGAGTTAGCTGTCGGGTTCGGATGAGGTCACACCCGGCCGCACGGAACTTCACGTGTCGGCTTCACCCCAAGGGCCGCTGCTGCAGCATGCCCGGAGACCTGGGTCCCCCGCCTCTGCCTGATCATGAGGAAATCCGGGTAGCGGCAGAGTTTGGCGTCCATCCGGATATGCGGCCCGAACGATGGCCGCACCCTAAAAACCGTACAGGAGTTCGGTGCTTAAGTCACGTTTCGGTAACGAGGATCACGCCTGCGGCGCGTTGACTTGCGCTGGAACTGACCGCGCAGTGGTGCCGGCGGGACTAGGCGGCCGCCGGCTCGCCAGGGAGGCGCAACGCGAATTCGGTGCGGCCCGGGCGGGAGTTCACCTCCACGGTGCCGCCGTGTGCCTCCACGATCGACTGCACAATCGACAGGCCAAGTCCGCTGGTTCCCTCGGCGGCCGCGGCGCCGGCAGCACCAGGGGCCGACGCCGCTCCGGCCGGGCTGGTGCGCGCGGCGTCCGCCCGGGCAAACCTGGCGAAGACCCGGTCCACGAATTCCGGCGGGATCCCGGCCCCGTTGTCCGTCACGGTCAGCACGGCACTGCCGTCGGCTGACCTCATCACCCCGGTGACCACCGTGGTCCCCGGGTCCGTGTGTTTGCGGGCGTTGGAGAGGAGGTTGGCCAGCACCTGGTGCAGCTGTTTGGCGTCCCCGCGGACCACCACGGGCTCGTCGGGCAGTTCGAGCTGCCAGATGCGGTCCGGTGCCATGACCTTCTCGTCGCTGACGGTTTCCACCGCCAGCTGCGTCAGGTCCACGTCGCTGATCTTGAGCGGCTGGCCTTCGTCCAGCCGGGCCAGGAGCAGGAGATCCTCTACAAGGGTGGTCATCCGTTCGGACTGGCTTTGCACCCGGGCCAGGGACTTCTTGCCGTCCGGGGTGAAGTCCTCGGTCATCCGCATGAGTTCCGTGTAGCCGCGGATGGCGGTGAGCGGCGTGCGCAGTTCGTGCGATGCGTCGGCCACGAACTGGCGCACCTTGGTCTCGCTCTGCTGCCGTGCCTCGAGGGCTTTGGCGACGTTGTCCAGCATGAGGTTCAGTGCGTGGCCCACGCTGCCCACTTCAGTTCCGGGATGGGCGTTCGACGGCGGCACGCGCACCGCAAGTGCCACCTCGCCGGCGTCGAGTGGCAGCTGGGAAACCTGCGTGGCCACTTCGGAAAGCTGTTCGAGCGGTTTCATGGTCCGGCGGATCAGCACCGTTCCTGCCATGCCGATCAGCACCAGCCCGCCGAGGGAAACGAAGACAAAGGTCCACACCAGTGAGCTGAGCGTGTTCTGCTTTTCGGCGAGGGGGAGGCCGGTGACGATCACATCTCCATACGGAGCCTCCACCGCCACCAGGCGGTAGGACCCGGTGGACAGGGTCCGGTCAACGGGTACTCCGTCGTGTCCGAGCGCCAAGAGGACCTGGTCATCCGCGGGGGACAGGGATGCGCGGGTAGCGTCACTGGCCAGGAAGCCGGAACTGCTGACGTTTCCGTCGTCGATGCGGGCGAACAGGGTGCCGATGCCCTGGCCCCGTGCATCCAGGGGATCGGGCCTGTTGCTGGGGTTGCCCTGCGGCGGACGGCCGAAGTCACTGGAACGCCGGGATGCCTCCGTGAGTTGCCTGTCCAGCTGCTGCGTCAGGAACGAATCCATGGAGGCGTAGCTGAAGAGACCCACCGCCCCGCAAATGGCAACAAGCAGTGCCATGGCCACCAGGACCAGGCGGGTGCGCAGGTGCCAGGTCGAAGGATCAAGCCAGCGGCGGCGGTCGCGGCGGATTTCACCCGAGAGTGTGGGCACTGCTCAATCCGCCGGTTTGATGACGTAGCCCGCGCCGCGGACGGTGTGGATCATGGGCGGGTGCGTGGCATCCACCTTCTTGCGCAGGTAGGAAATGTAGAGTTCCACGATGTTGGCCTGGCCGCCGAAGTCGTAGTCCCACACGCGGTCCAGGATCTGGGCCTTGCTGACCACGCGCTTGGGGTTTTCCATGAGGTAGCGGAGGAGTTCGAACTGGGTGGCCGTGAGCTGGAGTTCCTCTCCGGCCCGGGTGACTTCGCGGGTGTCGATATTGAGCACGAGGTCGCCCACCACCAGTTCTGCGGTGTCCATGGCGGCCACTCCGGAGCGCTGGACCAGCCGGTGCAGGCGGAGGAGCACTTCTTCCATGCTGAAGGGCTTGGTGACATAGTCGTCCCCGCCGGCCGCCAGGCCGAGGATGCGGTCCTGGACGGCGTCCTTCGCCGTCAGGAAGAGCGCAGGCACCTCCGGCGCGAAGGCGCGGATCCTGGTGAGCAGCTCAACGCCGTCGAACCCGGGGAGCATCACGTCCAGTACCAGGACATCCGGGCGGAACTCCTTGGCCAGTTTCACGGCTTCGGGGCCGTCCGCTGCGACAGCAACGGACCAGCCTGCCATGCGCAGGCCCATGCTCATGAGCTCCGAGAGGCTTGGTTCGTCGTCAACCACCAGGGCGCGGATGGGGGAGCCGTCCGGATGGGTGAGCTGGGGAAGGTTGTTAGTCATGGAGTGCGAAGTGGCCATGGGACAACTCTCCGATCTGCGGTTTAGCCGGCGCTATGGGGATCCTGTGCGCCGGCTGTGAATCCCAGCCTAGCGAGCTGGACGCCCCGGCGGGCCCTTCCCGGCAGCTGGAGAGGTCACAGTTGTCCTGGTGGGCGGAGCCGGTGCGGGAATGTACGCCCTGGCGTCCGGCTCCGCGGCGGCCGGCGGTAGTGCCAACGCCGATGCCGGCGCTTTGCAGGAAACGTTGCCGGGTGCCCGCGGCGGCGCGCAGGCCGAGTCCGTCCAGCTGGTGGCGGCGGTGCTGGCGGGTCAGTCCAACTGAGCCGGCCGGGCCGCGGGGGTGGAAATTTTTCCGTGAAGTCCAGGCCGGGGCTGGACATGTGCCATAAGCGGGTACCGGCATTTCAGCAATTCCGTACCCGCTGAATTTTTGCCCCGAAAAACCGCAGTTTGAGAAAGAATATTCGGTGATGAGGAAATTCTGATCGATCGTTCTGAAAAACACCTGTTATTTTATTGGCATTTGAGAATCGTGATTTGGGCCACAATGCGGGATTTCGTCTCACGATGCGGACGATAGCGTCCATTGTTACTTGCAAGTTTTCATTGTTACGTTGCACACTTCAATTGTGAACAAGAACTCAACAGCACCTGCAGCCGCAGAATCCTGGACCAGCCCACCTGCTGGCGAAGACATGCGCTGTTGTCGAATGCACGCCTAACTTTCCTACCCCGAGAAGTTTTTAGGCATTCGCCCCTAGCCCAGCGTCGGGCGCCCCTCCCCAGATCTCATTGCGGGGAAAGACAGCATTCGAGCCGCGATGACGGCCATTCACATTGAGGTAAGCATTCCATGTCAGTTGCATCTGGATACGTCCACATCTCCGTCCGAAACGCCAACAAAGGCGGCCAGCCGTCCGGTCTCCGCCAGGGATTCGGTGCCCGCCCGGCGTTTGCCCCGGCAGCCCCCGGCAACAGCTTCCCGGCCCCCGGCTACGCGCCGCAGGGCTACAACCCGAACTCCTACGGCCAGCTCCGCGCCGTTCCCGCCGCCGAGTCCGCACCGCAGACGGCACCCACCCCCGTGATTGCACCGGCCAACGGCAGCGCCGTCCGCCCCGTCGCGAACGAAAATGTTGCCCGTGGATTTGTCCTCTACATGGGCATTGATGAGGAAACCGCAGCAGCAGCCGGTACCTCCATTGCCAAGCTCGCCCAGGAAATCCGCGCTTACGCACAGTCCCTCGTCTCCGGTGCGGAGAGCTACGCTGCCGTGGCCGTTGCGCCTGCCAGCACCCCGGGTTCCGCGCTCGACGTCGTGCGGTCCACCTTCGGCGACCCCACCGTCAACTCCCGCCAGCGCACAGAAACCGCCCGCCTGCCCCAGCCGCAGGATCCACGGCCGTCGGGCGTCCTCATCGATCTGGCCCGCCGCGAAGTGCACCTCGACGGCGAATCCCTGAACCTCACGTTCAAGGAGTTCGAACTCCTCAACTACCTCGTGGAAAACGGCACCCGCACCGTTGGCCGCGACGAGCTGCTCGAAGGCCTGTGGCGCAACGCCGAAGAAGTTCCCAACGAGCGCACCATCGACGTCCACATCCGCCGCCTCCGCTCCAAGCTGGGCCGCCTCGCCAACACCGTCCGTACGGTCCGTGGCCAGGGGTACCGGTTCTACGAGCACCCGGAGGTTGTGGTCTGGGCCGCTCCGGAATACTCCATCTAGTCTTAGCTCCGCGCAAAAGCGCCCGTTCCCTTCCGGGGCGGGCGCTTTCGCTTTCGCGGCACGATCCCTCGGCGTATGTGCCTCCGCGGCTTAGTTCCTATGGCCCTGTTGGCTTCCTGCGGGGCGGCGTAGGCTCTGAGCGTCCATCCGACCATCAGGAGGAGCTATGTCTGTTGCACGTATTACCACCCTGAGCGCCAACTCGAAGACCTCGTTTGATGCTGCCATCAAAGAGGGGATTGACCGGGCCAATAAGACGTTGCGAAACGTCACCGGAGCGTGGGTGAAGGAACAGAAAGTCGAAATCGCGGACGGCGCCGTGGTCGCCTGGCACGTTGTGCTGGAAGTGACCTTCGTGCTGGACGACTGACCCCGGTGCAGGGCGGCCGTGGCCCGGTGGCCGGGGCCGCCGCACTAGGATTGGTGCATGAGCGAGCATCACATCAGGCGGCTGGTCCTCATGCGGCACTCCAAGGCCGATTGGCCCGGGGGAGTGCCGGACCACGAGCGGCCGCTGGAAGAGCGCGGCCACCGCGAGGCGCCCCTCGCCGGCAAATGGCTGCGCAAACACGGAGTCGTTCCGGACTTCATTCTCTGTTCCAGTGCCCTCCGGACCCGGCAGACGTGCACATGGGTGTGCGCGGAACTGGGCGACCAGGCCCCGACGCCGAAACTGGAGGACGGCCTCTACGGCGCGTCCGCGCTGCGCATGCTGACGGTGATCAACCATGTCCCGGACACCGTGACCACCCTGATGGTGATTTCCCATATGCCCGGAGTGCAGGACCTTGCCATGCACCTGGCGTCACGCGATTCCAACCATGACGCCTACATGGACGCCGCCACGAGGTTTCCCACCAGCGGCCTGACCGTTCTGGAAACCGAAAAGACCTGGGCTGAGCTGGACGGCCAGGATGCCCGGCTCACGCACTTCAAGGTGCCGCGGGCGCACTAGCGGCTTTCCCGCCGTCTTCATGGTCAGCGCGGGGTTTGTGATGTTTACTGGAGATATTCGTCAGCGGCCCAGGTTAGAAGGAGATCATTGTGGACTCAGGACAGCTTGTGGGGATCATTATCGGCGTTGTTGTGGTGGTTGCAATCATCGCAGCGGTGCTGTTCTTCAACCGGCGGCGAAAAGTGGAGGCGGACAGGAAGCGCGCCGCGGAAATGCGTGAAAAAGCCAAGGCAGACGAGCTTGGAGCGCGGGACCGCGAGGCCAAAGCCGCCCGTGCCGAGGCCGATGCCAAACAGGCCGAGGTTGAGGCGGAACGGCTGCGGCGGGACGCCCGTGAGAAGCAAGCGGAAGCCGAACGCGTGAGGGCTGCGTCGCAGGAGCAGCTCCGCAAAGCCGATGAGGTTGACCCGGACGTCGTCACCGCCGAGCAGCACGACGCCGACCGGCGCCACGCCGAGCATGCCGCCGACCGCCACGACGCCGACCGGCACGACGCCGACCGGCGCGTTGAGACCGCTCCTGCCCAGCCGCTGACGCGTGCAGAAGCCGGAACCCGCGGACGCGGGGACAACGTTCCGGCTGCCGCCGCCCCCGGGACAGCCGAAACCCGCACTCCTGAAGCGCGCATCCCTGAACCCCACACCCCTGCAACCCGCACTGCACAACCCGGTACGACGGAACCGGGCTCAACCCGGCAGCACGACGAAACCGGCCGTGACGCCTCCGAACGCACCGATGCTGAACGCACAGCTGCTGAACGCACAGCTGCTGAACGCGCTGCTTCCGAACGCGAGGCTGCTGAGCGTGCTGCTGCCCAGCGCGACGCCGCCAAGCGTGACGCCGGTCCTGGTCGCGGCGCGGACGGGGCTCCCGGAGAGCGCCCGCGGAACCTCTGAGCCAGCGTCCACTGACGCGCAAGCCCTGAACCGGCAGCCCGGAGCGTGAACCTTCGCCATTCCGCCCTTGCGGTCCTCGTGGCCGTCCTGTGGGGCGCCAACTTCGTTGCGATCGACCTTGGCCTGCACGCCAACGGCACCGAAGTGCCGCCGCTGCTGTTTGTCGCCATGCGCTTCGTGCTGGTGGTCTTCCCATGGATCTTCTTCATCCGCAGGCCCGATGTCAGCTGGCGGGCCATCCTCGGTGTCGGCCTCTTCATGAGCGCCGGACAATTCGGCCTCCTCTACCTGGCCATGGCGCTGGGCATGCCCGCAGGGCTTGCCTCACTGGTCCTTCAGGCGCAAGTGCTGCTGACCGTTCTGCTGGCGGCCGGAATCCTGGGCGAGCGTCCCAGCGGCAGGCAATTCGCCGGCGTCGTCCTCGGCGTGGCCGGACTCGCGGTGGTAGCGGTCGGCCGCAGCATGGTGGCGCCGGTCCTTCCCCTGATCATCGTCCTGGCGGCCGCACTGTCCTGGGCTGCAGGAAATATCGTGGCCCGGCAGGCCAAGGCTTCCTCCGGCCTGGGTCTGGTGGTGTGGTCGGGAGCAGTGGTTCCGCTGCCGCTCATCGGCCTGTCACTGCTGATCGACGGGCCGGCTGCCGTGGGCTCCACTCTGGCGGGACTGGAACTGGTGACCATCCTCAGCGCCATCTACACGGCCGTTCTCGGGTCCCTTGTGGGCTACGGAATCTGGAACTGGCTCCTGGGCATGTACCCGTCATCCGCGGTGGTCCCCTTTACGCTGCTTGTCCCGGTGGTAGGCATGACGACGGCGTGGCTGGTCCTGGGCGAGGTCCCTTCAGCGGCCGAGGTTGCCGGCGGACTCCTGCTGCTGGCCGGCGTGGCCATCGCAGTTCTCCGGCCGGGCAGGCAGGGCGCCACCCCGGGCCAGCGACGGTGGCATGCTCAACGCCGCGATGTGGCCTTTGCGGGCGACTTGGGGGACGGTTTTGGCGCAGACTTGGGCGCAGCGGACTTGGGGACCGGCCGGGCCGAACGCACGGCGGGGGCCTTGGCCGTGGACGACGCCGATGCGGGCCGCTTGGCAGGTGCCCGGACGGCACCTGAAGCGGACGCCGGAACCCGCCCGTAGGTGGTCCCCGCAGCCGCGCGGGAGCCCGTCCGGGCAACCGGCCGCCGGGCGGCCGCTCCGGGTTTGCGCCCGCTGGATCGAGTGCGGCCCGCCTGGCTCCGTCCGGATCGGAGCCGCTTACCGGCCGGCCACACAGCGCCGGCGAACAGAACCAGCAGCGTCCCCGCGCCGGAGACCGCAGCCAGGTAGAAGTAGATGTCCGAGTCCTGGGTGGTTACAGCCGCTCCCAGCGCATCCGGCGCCGCGGTGAAGGCCAGCCCCCACATGCGCAGGAACGCGATGGCGAAACCGATGAACAGGCTGGTGCCCACGCCTCCCGCCAGCAGGGCAAGGTTGCGACCCCGTGCCACCACCTGGACGACGCAGGCGAGGTATCCCACAGCCAGCGCTCCGAGGAAGGTGAACAGCACGGACTCTTCCAGCGTGATCGCCGTCAGCACCAGAAGGCCCGCGGCGGCAATGGCCGCAACGATTGCGATCCTCCCGCTGTTACCCATGTGGCGCATGTGACTAATCTTCCCTGATGTGCGCTACTTCCGGACGTAGCCACGCATAATCGCCATAATGGCCGCGACGCTTTGCTCGCGGGTGCGCTCGGGGTGGTATGTCTGGCGGTCCAGGCCCACCACGAAGCACGCGCCGAAGATGGCAGTCTCCAGGCTGCCCCGGGAAATCGTTTCGTCAACCGGGTACCGGGCGGCCACGTCCTCGATCGCGGCGCCGATGACCTCCAGCAGGCGGCCGCGGAGCTCCGCGAAGGTATCCTGCCATTCACTGGGAATCCGCCAGTTCTCGCTGACCCAGAGCCTGGCAAAGGATGGATATTCGGCCATGAAGTCCATCGCCTGGCCGATCATCGCGTCCATGGCGTGCAAAGGATCGGCGGAAGAATCCTGCACGCTCACCAGACGTGCGTGCAGGATGTCCACACCATGGCGCAGCAGCTGGGCGATCAAATCGGACTTGCTGCCGAAGTTGTAGTACACCGTCCCTTTCGAGACGCCTGCTGCGGCCGCGATCTCGTCCACGGTGACCCCGGCCGCGCCGCGTTTGCCGATCAGCTCCATGGAGGCTTCGAACAGCTTCTGCTTCGTGGCATTGGTCCGGGCCGGCCGGAGCTTCTTTTCGCCGGCTTCCTGCATGCTCATACGGCGATCTCCGGTTTCAGGGACTTCAAGGTCCAGAACTTGTGCTTGTGGACGGCCAGCGTTGACAGCGCGGCCCCCAGCACAGTGTAGCCAAGCAGGCCCGCCACGGTGGGCAGGATCATGGACAGGTCCGCGCCGTAGACCAGGTGGCGCATGCCGGTCACCACGTAACCCATGGGGAGGATCTCGTGCACCACGTGCAGGGGCTGGGGCGTCGTCTGCCACGGGAACGTGCCGCCGGATGACACCAGCTGGAGCACCAGCAGGATCAGCACCACCAGCTTGCCCGGCGAGCCGAGCAGCGCAACGATGCCCTGGATGATGGCACTGAACGCCATTGCCGCCGCCAGCATGAACAGCCACATCAGCACCGGGTGGGCGGGGTTGAGGCCGAGCGCCAGGTCCACCACCAGGGTGAGCAGGCTCGCCTGGACGACGGAGACGGCCAGGAAGGGCAGCCAGCCGCCGAGCGCGATTTTCCACGACGGCGCGTTGGAAGCGAGTGCCCGCTGGGTGACGGGCCGCATGGCCTGGATCAGCATGAAGATGCCGATCCAGAGCGCCAGGGTCAGGAAGAAGGGTGCCAGACCCGCCCCGTAGGACCCGGCCTTCGCCTGTGAGACGTTGCTGACGGCCACGGGATCGGCCATGACCTGTGACAGGCTGCTCTTCTGGGCATCATCGGGATGGGGCACCTGGCCGGCGCCCTTCGCCAGTTCGGAGGCCAGGGTGGCCGCTCCGGAAGCAGCCGTTGCGGCGCCGTCCTCAAGCTGCGCCGCACCGCCGTCGAGCGTCTTGGCGCCTTCGGCAAGCTTCGCGGTGCCGTCAACGGCGCTTTGCTCGCCCGCGGCCAAGGCGGAGGACCCGGTGTGGAGCTGGTCAGCGCCCGCCGAGGCCTGGGAGATGGCGCCGGTCAGGGCGGGTGTGGCCGCCGCCAGCTTGGCGGCACCGTCGCTCACGGCGGCCGAACCGTCCGCCAGTTGCTGGATCTGCGCCGCGTCGGACTGGAGCTTCGCCCTGGCGTCGGCCACGGGGCCGGAGGCCGCCGCTGTGTCGAAGTCCGCCAGGATGCTGTCCGCCTGCGCGTGGGTGATGATCCCGGCGGCCATCAGCCTGCCGTTGGACTCCACCACCCGGTTGCGCAGGCCCTGGTCCGCCGCGTCCAATTGCCCGACGACGTCCTGCACCTTCGTGTTCAGCGTCGCGTTCCCGGCGGCCACCTGGGCGGCGCCTGCTGCCAGCTTTTGCGAATCGGCCGGCAGGGAAGCCGTCTTGTCCTCGAGTTGGCCGAGCCCGTCGCTGAGCCGCGCCGCACCGGCGTCCAGCTGGCTGGCGCCGTCGCGCAGCCTGACCTGCCCCGCGTAAAGTTCGCCGGCGCCGGTGCTCAGCTGCGCGGTGCCGCCATGCAGGGTCACCGTGCCGTCATGGAGCTTGCTGACGCCGTCAGACAGCTGCCCGGCGCCGTCGGCCGCCTTGGCCATCTGCGTATGGATCGTGCCGAAACCGGTGAGCAGCTGGTTCGCGGTTTCCTGGCCCACTTCCTTGGCCACGCTTGAGTGGACGGCAGTGGTCAGCTTGTCCACGATAGTGCTGAGCAGGTAGTTGTTGGCGTCGTTCGTAGTCACGTTCAGCATGGCCTGGCTGGCGGCGTCGAAGCTGCCCGGGGAGACGAGGTTGGCGGAGAAATCCTTCGGTATCTTCAGGGCGAAGGCGTACTTTCCGCTGCTCACCCCCTGATCCGCCGCCTCGGCCGAGTCCACGGACTGCCAGTTGAACACGTGCCCGTCAATCAGGCTGTCCGCAACGTCCCGTCCGGCCTGCAGCCGCGTTCCGTCGCCGGAGGTGGCGCCGGTATCCTCCACCACCAGGGCGGCGTCGATCTGGTCCAGGTTGCTGTACGGATCCCAGTTGGCGTAGAGGTACACCGCGCCGTAGAGCAGCGGGACCATGGTCAGGGCAAGGATGGTCAGCTTGGGCAGCAGCCCGCCGGTCATGCGCTTGAGTTCGGAGCGGGCCAGCCGCAGCACAGTCACTTGGCGTCCTCTGTTTCGGTTTCGGGGGTGGAGTTTTTGTCCACATCAAGGGACTTGGAGGCCGTTTTGCCCGCGTTATCTGGACAAAAACTCGCGGGTACGGGGGTGCGGGGAACGGCGTTGCCGATCACCGCGGCGGAGCCCGTCCAGCAGTCCGGGAGGGCAGCAACGGTGGCGACGACGGCGAGGGGCCGGCCGCCGTCGTACGCCAGCTCCTCGAGCCGCGGCAGCCAGTCCGCGGGATCCGCGCTGTGGCGGTCGGGGGAGTCCACCACGAGGAGGTCCGTGTGCGGGTTGGCGAGTGCCAGGGCTGTGAGCAGTTCGATGCGCCGGGCCGGGGCAAGCTGCTCGGTCCACAGGCCGGCGATGTCCTCGAACCGGTTGACCTTGAGCCACGGTTTGCTGAGCAGGGCGCCGCGGTAGCGCCGGGGGATCAGTGCGAGGTCCTCCGTCACGAGGTCCCGCACGCTCAGGTGCTGTTCGGGCTCATTGACCCCCGGGGCGTCCACGAGGGAACTGGCCAGCCGGAGGCTCCTGGTCTTCGGCAGGCCGTCCCAGAGGAGCTCGCCGGACGACGGTTTCATCCGGCCGCTGACGGTGAGCGCCAGGGCAGTCCGATGGTCCTGGCGGGCGCCGGAAACCAGCACCAGCTCGCCGCGCCGTGCCTGGAACGACGTGGGCGGGAGCAAATCATCCCGCCGGCCTTTCACATGAAGCTGTCGAACCGAGAGCATGGAAGCCTTTCGCAGTGGGTACTGCATCAAGGCTAACTAAACTGACTGGTCAGTTCAAATAGAGTGGAGTCGGTGTGATCAATCAGTCAGGCCCAACGGGCACTTGAGGCCCCGAATCCGCGAGGCCCCGCGGCCTCAAGTGACCGTTCGCGCTGTTCTTACAGGCCGTACTCCTCGAGCAGGCGCAGCCACACCTCGCTGACGGTGGGGTAGGAGGGGACGGCATGCCAGAGCCGGTCCAAGGGCACCTGCCCCACCAGGGCAATGGTGGCGGCGTGGAGGAGCTCTGCCACATCCGGTCCGGCGAAGGTGGCGCCGAGGAGCACCTTCCTGTCCTCGTCCACCACCAGCTGGGCCCAGCCCTCATAGTGTTCGGAATGCAGCGACGACCCTGCCACGCTGATGGGAAGTTCCACGGAGGAGGCGTTGTAACCGTCCTTTTCTGCCTGCTGGACGGACCTGCCCACGCTCGCCAGCTCGGGATCCGTGAACACCACGTTGGGCACGGCATGGTCGTTGGCTGTCTGTGCGAAGCGGCTCCACGGCTCCGGCGTCCCGTGCAGTTCACCCTTGGCACGCGCCGCGATGGCATCTCCGGTGGCGCGCGCCGAGTACTTGCCCTGGTGTGTCAGCATGACCTTCCCAGCGGCGTCGCCCACGGCGTAGAGCCAGCCGCCGTTCCCGCCGTTCCCGCCGTCGATGCCTTCCACCAGGCCGGTGGTGTCCGTTCGAAGCGGCGGCACCGGGCCATCGCCCGCCCCGAGTCCCACGGTTTCAAGGCCCAATCCGCCAAGTGCGGGACGGCGGCCGGTGGCCACGAGGAGCCGTTCGGCGCGGACGGTCCCGCCGTCGGCCAGCTCGACGGCGAATGAACCGTCCCCGTTCCGGCTGACCCGCTCCGTGCCGGTGTTGAGGCGGACGTCCACGCCGTCAGCCCGGAGGCCGGCCAAAACCAGGTTCGCGGCATCCTCCGGGTACATGCTGAGCAGCCCGCTGCGGGCCACGAGCGTCACGGCCGAGCCCAGCCGGGCGAATGCCTGCGCCAGCTCCGTGCCGGCCACACCGCCGCCGAGGACCGCCAGGCTCCCCGGTACGCTGCGTGCGGAGGTGGCCTCCCGGGTGGTCCAGTAGTCGAGCCCGGCCAGGCCGTCGACCGGCGGCGGAGTGGGAGCCGAACCGGTTGACAGCACGACGGCGTGCCGCGCCGCGAGCTGGTAGCTGACCCCGTCCAGCCCGGCTACTTCGACCGCCCGCGGGCCGGTCAGCCGGCCACGGCCGCGGATTAGTTCGATCCCGGTGTCCTCCACCCATTTGACCTGGCCGTCGTCCTGCCAGTTGGACGTGAAGTAGTCGCGGCGCTTCAGGACAGCGGAGGCATCCAAGGTGCGGGTGACCGCTTCCTCGGCGCCGGGGACCGTCTGCGCGCCGTGGAGGGCAGTCCCGGGGCGCAACAGTGCCTTGGACGGCATGCAGGCCCAGTAGGAGCATTCGCCCCCCACCAGCTCCGCTTCGACAAGAACCGCGGTCAGGCCGCCCTGGACCACGCGGTCCGCGACGTTTTCCCCCACGGCTCCGGCACCGATCACAATGACATCGAATTCGCGTTCAACTCTGGCCGTCATGGCACCAGACTACGCCCGGCGCCGCGCCGGCAAATGGCGTCCTGTTGTGCCCGGGAGCTTAACAGAAGGTGGGACATCCAATATTGTTGCTGTGACCCACTCCTCGCGCAGTGGCTCAGGACGCTTGGTTAGGGGAACCCATGAGTACATCCGGCATCGCTTCACAGGCGCGGTTCAGTGCACAAGCCCGGCTTCGCGCGCTTCAGTCGGACATTATGGACCTCATCCTGGAGCGCGAGCTTGATGCGGGTGATCCGCTTCCCACCGAAAACGAACTCGCCGCGGCCCTGGGCGTGGGACGCAATACCCTCCGTGAATCCCTCAAGGTCCTTCAGGCGCTCGGTGTTGTGGAAATCCGGCACGGATTCGGCATGTTTGTGGCGCCCAGCAACTTTGATGCACTGGCGGACGGCATGACGTTCCGCGGCAGGCTGTCGCTGCGCCACAAGGGCGATGAGGCCTTGGAGCTGGTGGATGTCCGGCAGGCGTTGGAATCGGGCCTGATCGGCGGCGCCATGGACTCGATGACTTCCAGTCAGCTGGCAGCAGTTGAGGAGTCAGTGGTCCGCATGGAGGAGCTGGCAGCCGCAGGGCAGACGTTTGTGGAAGCCGACGCGGAGTTTCACCGGCGGTTGTTCGAACCGCTCAACAACGCACTGCTGGTCAGCCTGCTCGCCGTTTTCTGGAAGGTGTACCGGCAGATCAACGTGGAGGTCGGCGCCGGCGCCGAGGACCTTACGGAGACGGCGGCTGTGCATCGCGGGATCTATGAAGCCGTGGCCGGCGGGGATAAGGCCCTCGCCGCTGAACGGCTCAACCGCCATTTCGACGGCATCCGTCATCGTATCTACGAAGTAATAGGGAAGTAGCCCGCGTGTGCGCGGTCCGCAACAAACTGAAACAAAAAAAGATCCGCACCGGCGAGCCGGTGCGGATCTTTTCTATTGTGCGCCCAAAGGGATTCGAACCCCTGACCTTCTGTTCCGTAGACAGACGCTCTATCCAGCTGAGCTATGGGCGCATTCTCGGCTCCGGGATTTTTTCGTTCACCCCCGAACCTCGAATTACTTTACGCGAGTTGGCGCGGAGTTCCAAATCGAACGGCATGTAATCTAGCCGACTAGACCGGTCTATGTGACCTTACTCACAAAAAGGGTCGTTTTGGAGTCTCCAGTTCCTTGATTTTCCGCGGTTTTTGGTTTTTCGGCCTTGGGACATCCCATGTCTGACCCAAAATTTGCAGTGGTCTAGAGCCCTAGCATTTAGGACACACCACTGAACCCGAGGAAGGGAACCGCAATGGGCGATCTCGCACGACTGCCGCTGCTTGAGAAAGCACCCACCACACATGCTGGCCTGCTGGCATGGGTCGAAGAGGTTGCAGAACTTACCCAGCCCGACCGGATCCACTGGGTTGACGGTACGGAAGAGGAAAACACCCGGCTCACGGACGAACTGGTCGACGCCGGAACTCTGACCAGGCTGAACCCGGAACTGTTCCCTAACTCGTTCGCTGCATTCTCCGACCCCGCCGACGTGGCCCGTGTCGAGGAGCAGACCTTCATCTGCTCCGAGAACGAGCGCGATGCCGGCTTCACCAACAACTGGATGGCACCGGCCGAGATGAAGCAGAAGCTTCGCGGCCTGTTTGCCGGCTCCATGCGCGGCCGCACCATGTACGTCATCCCGTTCGTCATGGGTCACCTCGACGCGGAAGACCCCAAGTTCGGTGTCGAGATCACCGACAGCGCCTACGTTGTAGCCTCCATGCGCATCATGGCCAACATCGGCACTGCAGTGCTGGACAAGATCACCGCAACGAACGCCTTCTTCGTTCCCGCCCTGCACTCCCTCGGAGCTCCGCTCGCCCCGGGCCAGGCGGACGTCGCATGGCCGTGCAACCCGGACAAGTGGATTGTCCACTTCCCGGAAGAGCGTTCCATCTGGTCCTTCGGCTCCGGCTACGGCGGAAACGCCCTCCTGGGCAAGAAGTGCTACGCCCTGCGCATCGCCTCCGTGATGGCCCGCGACGAGGGCTGGCTTGCAGAGCACATGCTCATCCTCAAGCTCACGTCGCCGGAGAAGAAGTCGTACTACCTGTCCGCGGCGTTCCCCTCCGCCTGCGGCAAGACCAACCTCGCACTGCTGGACCCGACCATCGAAGGCTGGGAAGTCGAAACCCTCGGTGACGACATCACCTGGATGCGGATCGGCAAGGAAGGCGAACTGCGCGCCACCAACCCGGAGGCCGGCCTGTTCGGCGTGGCCCCGGGCACCGGCTGGGGAACCAACCCCAACGCCATGCGCGCCATCGCCAAGGGTCACAGCATCTTCACCAACGTCGCCCTCACGGACGACGGCGGTGTGTGGTGGGAAGGCATGACCGAGGACGTTCCGGCGCACCTGACCGACTGGGAGGGCAACTCCTGGACTCCTGATTCGGACAAGCCGGCCGCCCACCCGAACTCCCGCTTCTGCACGCCGATCTCGCAGATCGACATGCTGGCCGAGGAGTACTACAGCCCCGAAGGTGTGGAGCTTTCCGCCATCCTCTTCGGCGGCCGCCGCAAGACCACGGTTCCCCTGGTGACCCAGGCCCGTAGCTGGACCAACGGCATTTTCATGGGCTCCACGCTCTCCTCGGAGACCACGGCCGCAGCTGCCGGCCAGGTCGGCAGGCTTCGCCGCGACCCGATGGCCATGCTCCCGTTCATCGGCTACGACGCCGGCGACTACCTGAAGCACTGGATCAGCGTCTCAGGCAAGGCCAACCCGGAGCGCCTGCCGCATATCTTCCTGGTCAACTGGTTCCGCCGCACCGCCGACGGCGGCTTCGCCTGGCCCGGCTTCGGCGACAACGCCCGTGTGCTCAAGTGGGCCATCGAGCGTCTCGAAGGCAAGGCCGACGCCGTGGAGACCCCGATCGGCTTCGTGCCGACAGGTGACTCGCTGGACCTCACCGGCCTGGACCTCACCCACGCCCACGTGGAAGAGGCCGTCCGTGTGGACCGCGAGGAATGGGACGCCGAGCTGGCCTCCATCGAAGAGTGGTACGCCAAGTTCGGAGACTCCCTGCCGGGGGCCCTGCGCGCCGAGCTCGAAGCCCTGAAGGAGCGCATGGCTGACCACTAGCAGCCGGCAACAAACAGCGATTACGACGGCGGCGCCGCACCTTTGGCAGAAAAGGTGCGGCGCCGCCGTCGTGCGTTAACAAGCGAAGAAGCGCGAACGGACACTTAAGCCCCGGGGCTCAAGTGTCCGTTCGCGCTTCCTGCGGGCTGGGTCAGCTGGCCAGCCAGATGTCCGGGCCGAAGACTTCGTAGTGGATCTTCGTGGCGGGGATGCCGGCGTTGATGGCCTCGTTGCGGATGTGCTTCATGAACGGAAGCGGTCCGCACAGGTACAGCGAGGCGTTGGCGGGCAGGTCCACCTCACGGAGGGACATAAAACCGGCGTTGGAACCGGCCTGGGGTTCCTCCAGCCAGAGCTGGAGGTCCGCACCCTCGAGGCGTTCGACGTCGTCCGTCATCTGCCCGCGCAGGGCCCAGCTGTCAAGGGTGCTTTCGGCGTGCAGCACCAGGACCCGGCGGTCGGATCCGGCCTCGGCGAGCGACCGCAGGATGGAGGCCGTGGGGGTGCAGCCGATGCCGGCGGAGGCCAGGACCACGGGGCCGTCGCCGTCCTTGAGCGTGATCTCGCCGTACGGGTTGGAGATCTCCAGGATGTCGCCAACCTCGACGCCGTGGTGCAGCACCGGGGATACCTCGCCGCCGTCGTCCAGTTTGGTGGTGAAGGTGCGGCTGGTGCCGGCGTCGTCCGAGAGGGAGTACTGGCGGACCTGGCGCAGGCCGTCCGGAAGCTGGACCTTGACGCTGACGTACTGCCCCGGAAGGGCGGCGGTGACGGGGGTGTCATCGGCCGGTTCCAGGGTGAAGGTCATGGCGCCGGTGCCGGCCGGTGTCTTGGCGGCGACCCGCCACGGGGTCCACATCTTGTCGTTGGCCTGGCTGGCGTAGAGGCCCTTCTCGATCTTGATGAGGGCATCAGCCATGAGCCAGTACACCTCAGTCCACGCCTCGGCGATTTCCGGGGTGATGACTTCCGCGAGGTCCTCGGCAATGGCGGCGAAGAGGTGCTCGTAGACCACCTGGTACTGGGGTTCGGTGATGCCCAGGGAGGCGTGCTTGTGGGCGATCCGGGAGAGCACGGTTTCCGGGAGGGTGCCGGGGTTGTTCACCAGGTGCGTGGCGAAAGCGGCGATGCTTCCGGCCAGGGCCTGCTGCTGGTTGCCTGAGCGCTGGTTGGAGCGGCTGAACAGGCCGTCCAGCAGTTCCGGGTGGGCGGCGAAGAGCCGTGCGTAGAACTTGGGGGTGATGTCGCCGATGCGGGAGCCGACGAGCGGCAGGGTGGCCTCGATGACAGGGCGGGATTTGTCCGAGAGCATGTGTGACTCCTGAGGTAAGGGCCCGGGGCCTTCGTCCGGACCGCGATCAATACATGTATTTGAAATACAAGTATTTGTACCTCAGTTCTACACGTCGTAGAAAACATTTCCAAATTGAGGCGGGGAGTTGAGGCGGGGCTCAGAGTCCGGGCCGGAGCCCGATCGCCTGGAATACCGGCTCCATCTGGCGCGTGCCGGGGAGGGTGGACACCACGATGTCGTCCAGTTCGCGGTAGAAGGCCTCCCGTGCCCGCGCCAAGGCGCCGCGGAGCTTGCATTCGTTGATGAGCGGGCAGTCGCCGTTCACGGAGTGGCAGTCGGCCGGATCAGCACGGGTGTTCAGCTGCCGCAGGAGCTGGCCGACGGTGGCCCGGCGTCCGGCCGCGTTGAGCCTCGAGCCGCCGTTGCGGCCCCGCTCAACGTCGATCACGCCAAGTTCACGGAGCCTGGCCATGGCCTTGCTGACGTGGTTGTAGGGCGTGCCCACGGCGTCGGCGATGCTCTGGGTGGTCAGCAGGCTGCCGTCCGGCGCCGCCGACAGAACCATCATGGCGCGAAGGCTCACATCCGCAAAGGCGTTGATCTTCATGTCAGCAACCCACTGGAGGTCTAGTCCACCCAGATGGCGGGTTCGCTGGAGTCAGCTGCAAGCTGGCCGAATTCCCATTCGCGCGACTCTGCGTTGGGTTCGTAGGGCAGGACGGCGGCGAACACGGATCCGTCGCGGTGCTCGGCCGCGACGTGGATGGCGTCCGTGTCCTCTTCCAGCAGGGTGATGTCACAGACCACGGCCGCGGCACGGAAATCGTCCCGGTTCTGCCGGAGCAGCTCGGTGAGGTCGCTGATCATCGTGTCGGCATCGAACTCGCCCTCTGAGCCGTCCTCGGCGTCAGCCGGCGTGACGGCGACAAGGCGCACCTCGCCGTCGTTCTCCACCACCAGGGCGAACGGCAGGAACCCGCCGTTGCGCCCGAGCTGTTCCTGTGCCGCGCCGACGCCGGTGCCCAGCAGGTTTTCCAGGTCGGTGGCCGTGGCTTCGGGCACCGAATCCCGCCAGGAGGTTCCGGGAAGTTCAGTCATCCGGCCGGCCTAGCCGTTGACCAGGGCCAGCACACGGTCCCGGATGCGTTCCATGGTGGCCCGGTCCGCGGCCTCTGCATTCAGGCGGAGGAACGGTTCCGTATTGGACGGACGCAGGTTGAACCACCAGCTGCCGTCGCGGGCAGTGAAGGTGCTGCCGTCCAGCAGGTCGATCTCTACGTCTTCTCCGGCAAAGTCTGCGCGGACACGCTCCACGGCTGCTGCCTTGTCCTCAATTTCGGAGTTGATTTCCCCGGAGGAAACATACGGCTCGTACTCGTGGCCGAGTTCGGACAACGGGCGGTCCTGCTCGCCGAGGGCGGCCAGGACATGCATCGCGGCAAGCATGCCGGTGTCCGCATTCCAGAAATCGCGGAAGTAGAAGTGTGCGGAGTGCTCGCCGCCGAAAACGGCGCCTTCCTCGGCCATCACTGCCTTGATGAACGAGTGGCCAACGCGCGTGCGGACCGCGCGGCCGCCGTCGTGCGCCACGAGTTCCGGGACGGCCTTGGAGGTCAGCAGGTTGTGGATGATGGTGGGCGTTTCCTCGCCTTGCGCCTTGGCGCGCGCGATTTCACGGCGGGCCACCATTCCGGTGATGGCCGACGGCGACACCGGGTTGCCCTTCTCGTCGATCACAAAGCAGCGGTCGGCGTCGCCGTCGAACGCCAGTCCGATGTCCGCGCCGTGTTCGACGACGGCGGCCTGGAGGTCCAGCAGGTTTGCCGGCTCGAGCGGGTTGGCCGGGTGGTTCGGGAAGGAACCGTCCAGTTCGAAGTACAGGGGGATGATGTCGAACGGCAGCTTGGGCAGGAGGGCGTCGCCGAGTACCGCAGGGGTGGTCAGCCCGGCCATGCCGTTGCCGGCGTCGACAACCACCTTCAGGGGGCGGGATCCCGTGAGGTCCACGAGCTTGCGGAGGTACTCGGAGTAGTCCTTCAGGACGTCGTGGACGCCGATGAGGCCGCGCTGGGCGGCGGCCGGGATGGATCCGGCGTGGAGGTAGTCCTCCGCGCGGGCCTGGATTTCCTTCAGGCCGGATTCCGAGGAGATCGGCTGGGCGCCGGCCTTGGACATTTTGATGCCGTTGTACTCGGCGGGATTGTGGCTGGCGGTGAACGTGGCACCGGCCGCGTTGAGTGCACCGCAGGCGTAGTAGAGCTCGTCGGTGGAAATGAGGTCCAGGAGCTGGACGTTGGCTCCGCGTGTGGCGGCACCGTTGGCGAATGCCTTGCTGAACTCAGGGGAGGAGGGGCGCATGTCCCCGCCCACCAGGACGGTCTGGCCCTCGAGGTTCAGGACGTCCACGAAGGCGGCACCTACGGCTTCGACGATTTCGGCGGTAATCGACTCGCCCACAATGCCACGCACGTCGTAGGCCTTGAACGATGCCGAAAGGTCAAAAGTCTTTGTCTGGTCGCTAGTCACGCGTTCCATCTTACGTTGAAGCGCAAAATGGCTGTGGAGGAGTAGTTGCGTTACGGCAACGGCGCGCCGCGCGGATTTCCACATGGCCGGATGCCCGACTTCCCGGCTGTCGGAGGGGGCTGGGATACTGAATCAATGGCCAATAACCAGAATGCTGCTGTCCTGTCCGCTTCCGCCGACCTCCCCGCGGGTGGGACGGGGACCCGGGACCAGGCGCTGGAGGTGCTGCGGGGACTCGTGGGACATCCGGAGGCCAGCTTCCATGACGGGCAGTTCGAAGCCATTGAGGCGCTGGTCGACGGCGGCCGCCGGGCCCTGGTGGTCCAGCGCACCGGCTGGGGAAAGTCGGCTGTCTACTTTGTGGCGTCGCTGCTGCTCCGGCGCCGCGGCGCCGGCCCCACCCTGATCGTTTCGCCGCTGCTCGCCCTGATGCGGGACCAGGTGGCGGCAGCGGCCCGGGCAGGCGTCCGCGCCGTCGCCATCAACTCCGCCAACCAGCTCGAATGGGACACTGTCCGCGAACAGCTCGCCGCCGACGAAGTGGACGTGTTGCTCGTGTCCCCGGAGCGGCTCACCAATCCTTCATTCCGGGAGAACCAGCTCCCCGAACTGATCCGCCGCACCGGGCTCCTGGTGATTGACGAGGCACACTGCATCTCCGACTGGGGCCATGACTTCCGCCCGGACTACCGGCGCATCGCGGACCTCATCACCCAGCTGCCGGATACCGTGCCCGTGCTGGCCACCACTGCCACCGCCAACTCCCGGGTGGTCCACGACATCGAAGAGCAGCTGGGCGACGGTGTCCTGACCATCCGCGGGGCACTGGGCCGCGAATCGCTCCGGCTGGGCGTGCTGAACCTTCCGGACTCCCGCGACCGGCTGGGCTGGCTGCTGACGCACCTGGCGGACCTGCCCGGCAGCGGCATCATCTACACCCTCACCGTCTCGGCGGCCGAGGATACTGCCCGACTGCTCGCCGAAGCCGGCCATGAGGTCCTCGCCTACACCGGCCGCACCGATCCCGCTGACCGGGAACGGGCGGAACAGCTCCTGAAGGACAACCAGGTCAAGGCGTTGGTGGCCACCTCGGCCCTGGGCATGGGCTTCGACAAGCCGGACCTGGGCTTCGTGGTGCACCTTGGCGCCCCGTCGTCACCGGTGGCCTACTACCAGCAGGTGGGCCGTGCCGGACGTGGCGCGGCCAACGCCGACGTCCTGCTCCTGCCGGGCTCCGAGGACCGCGACATCTGGCAGTACTTTGCCACGGCGTCCATGCCGTCGGAGGAAAAGGCCGCGGCTGTCCTCACGGCCCTGGCCGAGGCAGGAGCCGCCGTGTCCACTGTGGCCCTCGAGGCCCGCGTTGACCTGAGGCGCACACCCCTGGAGCTGCTGCTCAAGGTACTGTCCGTGGACGGCGCCGTGGAGCGGGTGGGCGGCGGCTGGCGCTCCACCGGCCAGCCCTGGACCTACGACGCCGAACGGTACACCCGCATAGCCGAGGCCCGTGTGGACGAGCAGGACTCCATGGTCATTTACCAGGACACGGCCGGTTGCCGGATGGAATACATCACCTCGGTCCTGGACGATGAAACAGCCCGTGCCTGCGGCCGCTGCGACAACTGCGCCGGGCGCTGGTTCCCCGCGGACATCTCCTCCTCGGCCACGGAGGCGGCCGGGCAGACGCTCAGCCGCGCAGGCGTAGCGCTGGAACCGCGACTGCAGTGGCCCAGCGGGATGGACAGGCTGGGCGTAACGGTCAAGGGCAAGATCAAGCCGGAGGAAAGTCTTGCCGAAGGGCGGGTGCTGGCCCGCCTGACGGACCTCGGCTGGGGCGGTTCCCTCCGGGAAATCTTCGCCTCCGGCGCCGCGGACCGTGAGGTTGACCCCGCCATGCTGCAGGCCTGCGTCCAGGTGCTCCGGGAGTGGGGTGCAGGAAACGGCCGCACCCCAGGCTGGAGCGGCGCCGGCCGCCCCGCGGCCATCGTGAGCATCCCGTCGCGGAGCAAACCCGCCTTGGTCGACTCGCTGGCGCGCGGCATTTCCGGGATCGGCCGCATACCCTACCTGGGCCAGCTGCAGCTGGAACACGGCGGACCCACCGGCGGACGCGGCGGCAACAGCGCCTACCGGCTGGCCGGAGTATGGGACCGGCTCGTGGTGGGACCGGAGCTTGAAACGGCACTTGCAGGCATCCAGGGGCAGAGCATCATGCTGGTGGACGACCTCACGGACAGCCGCTGGACGGTCACCGTGGCCGGGCGGGCACTGCGCCGGGCCGGGGCAGGGGCCGTGCTTCCCTTGGTGCTGGGACAGGCAGGCTAGGACAGGACAGGACAGGACAGGACAGGCCGGCCAGGACGGGCAGGACAGGCACGCCTCCGGCTCCCGCGTAAGGGGCGGACTTATTCTGGCACCGCGCCAGGCCCGCCTATAGGATCGGCGAATGAGTCCAGGCCAGGAGCCATGAGCGAATCCCAGAGCAACGCCGCGGCGGCGGTCCGCCAGGAATGGCAGCCGCGGCTGGCCCTGCTGGTGGCGGCGACCTTCTTCATGGAATTCCTGGACGGTACGGTGCTGACCACGGCCATCCCCAGTATTGCGGCAGACTTCGCGGTGGCTCCCGCGGACGTGAACATCACCATGACGGCCTACCTCATGACGGTGGCCATGGGGATTCCCGTGAGCGGATGGCTGGCCGAGCGCGTGGGCGCCCGGCGCGTCTTCTGTGCCGCCATCGCGGTGTTCACCATCGCCTCCCTGCTGTGCGCCCTGAGCCAGGACCTCACCATGCTCACCGTCAGCCGCGTCCTGCAGGGTGCCGGCGGCGCCATGATGGTGCCGGTGGGGACGCTCGTGGTGCTGCGCAGGACACCCAAGGAGGACCTGCTCCGTGCCACGGCCTACCTTGTGTGGCCAGGGCTGCTGGCGCCGGTGCTGGCACCCCTGGTGGGCGGCGCACTGACCACGTTCCTGTCGTGGCACTGGATCTTCCTGATCAACATTCCGCTGGGGCTGGCCGCCTTCATTGCCGCCCTGAGGCTGGTTCCGCAGGGAGCGGGAGACCAGTCCCGCCGCCTTGACTGGCTGGGGCTCCTGCTGACAACGGCCGGAGTCGGTGCCCTGGTGGTGGGGCTCGAACTCGCCACTGCCCACCCCTCAGAACCTTTCGGGGCGATCAGCGTGGCCGCCGGCTTCGTGTTCATCGCGGGAGCAGTCCTGTGGCTGCGGCGGGCCCCCAACCCCCTCTTCCAACTGAATGTGTTTGGCACCCGGACGTTCCGCGCCACGTCCACCGGCGGCTTCGTCTACCGCCTGACCATCAGCGCGGTGCCGTTCCTGCTGCCGCTGATGTTCCAGGACGGGTTCGGCTGGGATCCGCTGCAAGCCGGCGTCATGGTGGCGGCGGTCTTCATCGGCAACATCGGCATCAAACCGGCAACCACGCCGCTCATCCGCAGGTTCGGCTTCAAGCCCGTCCTGGTCTTCGCCTCACTCGCGTCGGCCGTCACGTTTGCACTGTGCGCCCTGCTGAACGCCGGAACTCCGGAACCGCTGATCTTTGCCCTGCTGGTCTGCAGCGGCGCCTTCCGCTCCATCGGATTTTCGGCCTACGCCTCCGTACAGTACGCCGACATCGTCCCCGGGCAGCTGCCGTCCGCCAACGCGATTTCTGCCACGCTGGTCCAGTTGGCGGCCGGCGCGGGCATCGCGGTCGGCGCCTTGTTCCTCCGGCTCTTCGCCGAACCAGGCGCTTTCGGGTCCGACCCCGTTGCCCCCTACCGGGGCGCGTTCGTGGCCATCGCGGTGCTGATGCTGCTCAGCACCGCGGACAGCCTGACCCTGCACCGCCAGGCCGGCGCCGACGTCAGCCGCGGGCGCTCCGCCGCCCCGAAGGCCGCGAACCCCTAGGATTCCGCCCGAAAGCCCGGCGCCCCGGAGAACTTCGGCTCCGCCGCGCCGGCCTCCAGCACCGCCATGGCGGCGTTGTGGCCGCCGATGGCGCTGACTGCTCCGCCGCGCCGGGCTCCGGAGCCGCAGAGCAGGATCCGGGGATCGTCCGTGGCCACACCCCAGCGCCGGGCGGGAGTGTCCAGCAGGGCATCGTCCTCGGCGAACGGCCAGTCAAGGCCGCCGTGGAAAATGTTGCCGCGGGGCATGCCTACGGCGCGCTGGATATCCAGCGTTGTCTTCGTTTCGATGCACGGTGTACCGCCCGTGCCGGTGAGCAGCAGGTCCTCGATCGGTTCCGCCAGCACAGAGTTGAGGGATCGTACGACGGCGGCCTGCAGCACTGCCCGCATCTCCTCGTTGTTTTCCGCCGTGATGAGCTTGTCCGGAACGTGAAGCCCGAAGACGGTCAGCGTGTGGGCGCCGGAAGCCTGCAGTTCCGGCGAGAGGATGGACGGATCGGTCAGCGAATGGCAGTAGATTTCGCAGGGCAGCGGGTCCGGGACCGTTCCCTTTTCGGCGGTTAGGTAGGCGTCGTCCAGCTGCGTCCACGTCTCATTGATGTGGAACGTTCCGCCGAAGGCCGCCTCCGGGCTGATGCTGCGGTCCAGCAGCCGGGGCAGGCGCTTGAGCAGGAGGTTCACCTTGACCTGGGAACCCTCGCGCCGGTGGTTGGGGTTCCCGGGCTCACCGCCGCCCGTGCCGCGCAACCTGGCCAGCACGGCAGGCGCCACGTTGGACAGCACCCACCCGGCCGAGGCGCAGCGTTCCCCGCCGTCATGTCGGTAGTCCACCGCTCCGCCGGGACGGATGCCCCTGACCTCGGCGGACGTCAGGATGGTGGCGCCGGCTTCGCGGGCGGCCCGTTCCAGCTCACCGGAAACGGCCCCCATGCCGCCGATGGGAACATCCCAGTCTCCGGTCCCGCCGCCCAGGAGGTGGTACAGGAAACAGATGTTCTGCTGCAGGTCCGCGCTGTCAGCCCGGGCAAACGTGCCGATCAGGGCGTCGGTCAGGACCACGCCGCGCACCAGGTCGCTGTCCAGCCCGCGGGTAATGGCCTCGCCAAGCGGCCGCTCGATCACCGCTTCCCACACGTCACCCGCACCGGCGGCTTCGGCGAGTTTCCTGGCTTCGGAGCGGGTGGGCAGCGGCGAGGTCATGGTGGGCCACAGTGCTCCGGTGAGCTTCCGGCATTCCGCATAGAAGCGCTCAAAAGCCGCGGCCTCGGCGGCGGGGGCACCCACCGACGCGAAGGACAAGGCGGTGGCCTCCGAGTCCGCGTTGTCGATCAGGAGCCCGGTGCCGGGACTGCCCGGGTCCGGCGTGTAGGACGAGTAGCGGCGCCGTGCCAGTCGGATGCGCAGGCCCAGGTCGTCCATGATTTCCTGCGGCAGCAGGCTCACCAGGTAGGAGTACCGCGAAAGCCGGGCGTCGACGCCGTCGAACGCCTGGGCGGAGACGGCCGCTCCGCCGGCGTGGTCCAGTTTTTCCAGCAGCAGGACGTCCCGGCCTGCCCGGGCCAGGTAGGCGGCGGCCGCCAGGCCGTTGTGCCCGCCACCGACAATGATCACGTCATGATTACTGCTGCTCGTCATGGGGCCATCCTGCCACCCGGTTCCGCGGTTGGCCGGAAACGCAACGTGCCGGGGAACGCAAAAGGCCCCGGTCCAGGGACCGGGGCCAAACGCGGAGACGGGGGGATTTGAACCCCCGGTGGAGTTGTGCCCCACACTTCATTAGCAGTGAAGCCCATTCGGCCGCTCTGGCACGTCTCCAATTGCTATTCCTAGCCCACCAAGGATACGCAGAACGGGCCATCCAGTGCAAAACGGTGGGAAAGGCCGTGCAGATTAGTGCAGATTCGCTGCCGGCGGGGCTAGCTGCCGGAGGACCCTGCCAGGGAGCGCCACAGGAAGTGCTGGCTCCGGCTCTGCAAAGCGGCCGCCTGCCGGTTGTCCGAGGCGCCGGCATGTCCGCCTTCCAGGGCCTCGTGGAACCAGACGTTGGGGATGCCCATGGCCTGCATCCGGGCGGCCATCTTGCGGGCCTGGACGGGGCCCACACGGTCATCGGAGGTTGCGGTCCAGATGAAGGTTTCCGGGTAATCCACGCCGTCGCGGAGGAGGTGGTACGGCGAAAACGTCCGGATGAACTCCCACTCTTCGGCAACGTCCGGGTCCCCGTATTCGGCGATCCAGGAGTAGCCGGCGGACAGCTTGGTGTAGCGGCGCATGTCCAGCAGCGGCACGCCGCAGGACACGGCACCGAACAGTTCCGGGTACCTGGTGAGCATGTTGCCCACCAGCAGGCCGCCGTTGGAGCCGCCCACGCAGCCGAGGCGTTCCTTGGAGGTGACTCCGCGCGAGATCAGGTCCCTGGCCACGGCTGCGAAGTCCTCGAACGCGCGGTGGCGCTTTTCCTGCAGGGCTGCGCGGTGCCACGAGGGTCCGTATTCGCCGCCGCCGCGGATGTTCGCCACCACGTAGACGCCGCCGCGGCTGTGGGCGGAACCGGCGTCGCCCTCGGGACCGCCCTCACCGGCATCCGGTGCGGTCGTTCGGCGTTCCAGCCACGCCCGGCCGATCGCTCCGCTGTAGGCCGGCGTGCGGGAGACCTCAAATCCGCCGTAGCCGGACAGCTGCGTGGGGTTCTGGCCGTCGAGCACCAGGTCGCGGGACGCCACCTGGAAGTACGGGACCCGCGTCCCGTCCTCCGAGACCGCGAAATGCTGCTGGACCTCGTAGGCGGAGTCGTCAAAATAGGACGGTGAGGTACGGACCACCTCGTGTGCGCTCACCACGTCGCCGTTGTCGCCGCGGCGCAGCGTCCCCCGGGTAAGCGTGCTGGGCGTGGTGAACCCGGTGGCCACGAGCCAGAAGTCGTTCCCCGCGCCGGGGGATTCGCCTTCCGGTACGGTCACGCTGCCGCCGGTCCCGTCGTCGTCGTGCTCCTCGTCAACCTCGAGGCTGTCGTCCTCGTCGTCGACGGCGAACGCGTTGACGTCATGCAGCGGCGGGCACGCGTCCAGGAGCGTGGAAGCCCAGGCGGAGCCGCTGCCGGGCCGTTCCGGGTCCAGGACGCGGATCTCGGAGGAGACGTCCCGCAGGAGGTTCAGGAGCAGGAAGTTCCGGGTCCAGCTCCAGGACTGCAGCGACGTGTGCGCATCCGGGGTGAACAGGACCACGAGGTCGCGGCTGCCGGCAAGGTAGTCCTCGAAGTTCGCGGCGAGCAGGGAGCCGGCGGGGTAGGTGCGGCCGTTGACGGCCCAGTCGCCCTGCGGCCGGAACAGCAGCCACTCACGGTGCACGCTCAGGTTCACGTCGGTGGGGGCGTCGATGGCAACCCAGGATCCGTCACGCAGCACGGACGTGCTCTTGTTGAAGAAGCTGATCCAGTCCATGGCGAAGGTCCGCTCAAACCCCGGGGTGGAATCATGGGCCACCAGCGCCATCATGTGGTCTTCCGGGATTTCGAACACCCGCTCGGCCGTCAACAGCGACCCGCCGCGGGCGAGCCTGACGGCGGTGCTGGCGTAGGACGACGAGGTCTTGGGCATGCCTTCCGCGGTGCTGGAGACCAGCAGCGTGTCCCTGTCCAGCCAGGAGGCGTTGCCCTTGGCCGTGGGCAGGTCGAACCCTCCGGCTGCCGGGTCCACGAACGTGCGGGTTTCGACGTCGAACTCCCGGTAGCGGTTGGCGTCGCCGCCGTCGGGGGAGAGGGCCAGCAGCGCCAGCCGGTGCGGTTCGCCGGGAGCGGGGCGGAGGAAGTTGGCGCCGTGGAAAACCCACTCTTCGCCTTCGGCGGCGGCCAGCGCGTCGACGTCCAGCAGCACGTCCCATTCCGGTTGCCCGCTCCGGTAGCCCTCCCAGGACGTCCGGCGCCACAGCCCCTTCGGGTTCTGCCCGTCCCGCCAGAAGTTGTAGTACCAGTCGCCGTGCTTGCCCACCATGGCGATCTTGTCCGTGGAGTCCAGCACTTCCAGGATGCGGCCTTCGAGCCTCGCGTAGTCGGCGTCTTCGAGCAGCTCCTCGGTGCGGGCGTTCTGTTCGCGGACCCAGGCCAGCGGTTCCTCGCCGTAAATCTCCTCAAGCCAGATATTCTCGTCAGTCGGTTCGGGCGCTTTCCCGGAGGCGGAAGAGGCGCCGGACACGGGCGGGTGATCAGCTGCTGTGGTGGTCATGGGCCCTACGAAACAGCATCGGCGCGCAGCTAGCAAGTCACATGCGGATACTCTGGAAGGCGTGGGCACATCGCAAAGCATCCGGACGGCAATCATAGGGGCCGGACCCCGCGGTACCAGTGTCCTGGAGCGGCTCCTGGCCAACTGGCGGCTCAGGAACCCCTCCGCAACCGGGTCTTCCGGACCGCAGAGCGCCGCCAGCCTCCACGCCCCCGGCCTCCCCGGCGCCAGCCTCCACATCGACGTGGTGGACCCGTACCCGGCCGGTCCGGGCCACGTGTGGCAGCCCGGACAGTCCCGGCTGTACCTGATGAACACGCAATCGTTTTATCCCACGGTCATTCCCGAGGACCCTGAACTGGCGTCACCGGTGGCCGGCAGCACGTTCGACAAATGGCGGGCAGCGCAGCGGGAAAGCCCCCACGACTCGCTGACCGAGGATGAACGCCGAGAACTCGCCGGCCTCGGAGCCCGGGATTTTCCGAGCCGCGCCCTGTACGGCCGCTACCTCCGCGCCACCCTTGACGAGTTGCTCGCGCACCTTCCGGAGGGCGTCACTGTCCAGTTCCACCGCACCACCGCCACCGCCGTGCGGCCGGCAGGAGACGGAACGTTCGACGTCGAACTCGGGGACGGCGGGCCCCTCACCGTCAGTTCCGCGGTGCTGGCGCTGGGACACCTTGACGCCAGGCTCAACGCCGAGCAGCGCGAGCTCCACGCTGGCGCAAGCCGGCTGGGGCTCCTGTACGTGCCCCCGGCGGTTCCTGCCGACGTCGACTGGTCCGTGGTGCCGGCAGGCCAGCCGGTGCTGGTGCGCGGCATGGGGCTGAACTTCTTCGACGTGATGGGCCAGCTCACCGAAGGCCGCGGCGGGAAGTTCGTGGCAGCGGAAGGCAACGGCACGGCCCGGCTTGCGTACATCCCGTCCGGCGACGAGCCGCTGATCATTGCCGCGTCCCGGCGGGGGACACCGTACCGGGCCAAAGCCGACCTTGCCGGGTACTACCCGGCCGGGGTGACGCTCCGGTACTGCACCGAAGCTGCCGTGGGGCGGTTCGCGGCCGCGGGAATCACACCCGCCTTTGACCATGACCTCTGGCCCCTCCTCCAGCGGGACGCGCTCTGGGCCTACTACTCCACCCTGGTCCGGACCAGCCCGGACGCCGTCACCGAGCCCGAAGCTTTCATGGCGCTGCTCCAGGAAGCCATGCGGCCGCACGCCCACAGCGTTTCCCACTGGGAAGCCGAAGCGGACGCCCTGGTTGCGCGGCACGTGGCGCGCAGCCAGCGCCTGAACCTTCCCGGCCTGGCGGCACCCCTGGCGGGGCGTAGTTTCGCTTCGCAGTCGGAGGTGGATGCCGCCGTCGTCGACTACCTGCTCGATGACGCCCGGCGCTCGGCGCTGGGGGAGGACGACCCCGTGAAGATGGCCATCGGGGCGTTGCACCACGGCCGGGCGGTACTGAAATCGGCGGTGGCCGACGGCGGCATCACCGACGAGTCCTGGGTCGCCGGCCTGCGGGGCTGGTTTGAGTCGTTCGTCGAAGGGCTGGCCAGCGGCCCGCCGGCCATCCGGGCGGAACAGCTCGCGGCGCTCGCCCGGGCCGGAGTGGTGAGTTTCGTGGGGCCGGACCCGAAGTTTTCGCTGGACCGGTCCGCTGGCACCTTCACGGCCGCATCCCCGTGGGTGCGGGACGGGGCGGTCCGCGCCCGCGCGATGATCGAGGCGCTTGCTCCCGCCAACAGGATCTCCGTCAACGTTTCCCCGGTTCTGGAGCAGCTCCTGGCCGACGGCCTGGTCCGGCCCCGGCTGATGATGACCGTGGAAGGGGCGCCGGTGGAGACCACAGGGCTGGATGTCAGCCCGCACCCCTACCGCCCGGTGGGCGCCAACGGATCCGTCACCGAGGGGCTGTATGTGCTGGGCCTGCAGCTGTCCGCCGCGCAGTGGGGCACGGCAATCGCCGCGGAAGCGCGGCCGCAGGACGGGCCCGTGTACCGCAGCGGCCAGCGCACCCTCCGGGACGCCGACGAGATAGCCCGCCACATCCTCGACCGCTGACCCCGCAAGCGTCGCACCCCACCGCCCGCACCCTGACCCCGCACCCCGCCCCACCCCGCCCCACCCCACCCGGACGCTCTCTCACCTCCTGCACTTTTTTGGCGACGCTCTCTCACCTCCTGCACCTTCTTGGGCGACGCTCTCTCACTTTCTTCGACGCAGTGAGAGAGCGCCGCAGGGGAACCGGCGGGAGGTGAGAGAGCGTGGCAGGGGAACCGGCAGGAAGTGAGAGAGCGTCGCAGGGGCACAAGAAACATGCCCCGCCTCCGAAGCCGGGAACCGCAAGGTTCCCAGCCCGGCGACGGGGCATGTTCATTCTGTGTCAGGCTTCGAAACTAGCCCTTCAGGCAGTTCTGGTACTGGAGCCAGGCCAGGCTGTACTTGATCCAGCCGGCAAAGTCATACCACTTGGTGGGCGGTACGGGGGCGGTGCAGACCGGCGGCACGGGGCCGCTGTCAGCAACATGCACCGCGGCCTTGACCACGGTCCCCGATTCAGCTGCGGTAAGCACCAGGGTGCCGGCGCCTGCCGCCGCCCCGGCCGGGACCTTCACGTCCACGGTCGCGGCTCCGGCGGATACCGGGATGGTGCCGAGCTGCGTCACGGTGCCCGCAGCGTCCGTGAAGGAAGCAGCCAGCGAGGTGTTGACCGGGCTGCCCAGGGACGTGAGATCCAGCTTGGAGACCGCCAGGGTAACGGAGTCGCCTACCTTGACCTCGGCGGCCGTGGTGTTCACGACCGCCACAGTGCGGCGGGCGAAGTCCGGCGATACCGGGTTGTGCTCCTGCAGGTACTTGATCCAGGCATCACGGTCCACGAGCCCCGAGTCCTCGGTACCGGCACCCTCCTTGAAAATCCGGAAGTTGTCGCCGCCGGTTGCCAGGAAGCTGAAGGTGCCGATCCGGTAGGACTTGGCCGGGTCGATGAGCGAGCCGTTGACCCGGATGGAGGTGATGCGGTCACCTGCGGCGCGGGCGGCGTCGTAGGTGTAGTTGACGTTCTTGGACAACCCCAGCTGCTGGTAGGCGCGGCTCGGTACCGTGCCGTCCGGGTTGGTCTGCCACTGCTGTTCCAGGAGCGTCTTGAACTGTGCCCCGGTCAGGGAGGTGGTCCAGAGGTTGTTCACGAACGGAAGCACGGCATTCGCCTCCGCGTAGGTGATGGTTCCGTCCGGCGCGAAGTACAGCTCGTTGCGCAGGCCGCCGGGGTTTACGACGCCGATTTCGGCGGCCCCGAGGTCCGGCGCCTTGAGCGAATCCACGAGTGAGTCGGCCACGAGGTTGCCCAGGGTCGATTCGTTCGCGCGGTCGTCACGGGACGCCGGGCTGGTGGCCGTGGCGGGCGTGAAGGCCGTGGTGATATCAGCGGTGACCTTGCCCACCGGCTGGTTTCCGATCACGGCGGCGTCGGCGATCGCCTTGTCAACGATCGCCTTGACTGCGGCCACGCGCGGGTACTTGGCCACCAGGTCCGCGGCCGTCTCCGTGGTGGTGGGCACGGTGCGCTTGACGTTGCCGGCTTTGTGGCCGGTGACCTGCATGCTCGCGGTGTCCACTGTCAGCTGGATCTGGCCGATGAACTCGCCGTAGCTGCCGGTCTGGACGATGGGGCGGGTTTTGCCGGTCGGCTGGCCGCCGGCGTCGAGGACCGGGGCATCCCACGCGTACTGCTTGTGCGTGTGGCCGGTGAAGATGGCGTCCACCTCGGGAGAGGTTTCGTTGACAAGCTTGGCGAAGGGGCCGCCGGCGGCGACTTCTTGCTCCAAAGTGGAGCCGTCGGGTGTGCCGGACCCGGCGCCGTCGTGGTTTTCCACGATGATGACGTCGGCGAGCTTGTCGGCGGTGATCTTCGCGGCAACACGGTTGATCGCGTCAACGGGATCGCCGAATTCAAGCTCGGTGATGCCGGCGGGCGTGACCAGCGAGGGAACTTCCTGGGTGACGGTGCCGATCACGGCCACCTTGACGCCGTTCATCTCCAGCACCGTGAATTCCGGCAGGGCCGGTTCCGTGGTGCCCTTCTTGTAGACGTTGGCGCCGAGGTACGGGAATTTTGCGTTCGTACCGCCTGCCACAACGCGGTCGCGCAGGTCCGCCCAGCCGCCGTCGAACTCGTGGTTGCCCACAGCGGAGGTGCGCAGCTCGAGGGCATTCAGCACATCGATGGTGGGCTGGTCCTTGGCGACAGCCGAAGCGAACAGCGAGGCTCCGATGTTGTCTCCGGCGGACAGGAACGCGGTGGCCCCCGGTGCGGCGGCGTCCCGGAGCTTTTCGAGGGTGGCGGCGAACAGGACCGTGTTGGAGTCGATGCGTCCGTGGAAATCGTTGATGCCCAGGAAGTTCAGGTCCACGCTGGCAGGCGTCACAGGCAGGTCCACGCCCACCACCACGGGATCGTGGTCACTGGCGCGGAACTGGTCCGGCGCATAGTAGTTGGTCACATTGTTGTTATACCGGCTGTACTCCAGCGCAACGGACTCCACGGAGTTGATGTTCCAGATGTCGGCGCCGGTGACCACCGAGTTTGCGCCCGGCGAGGCGAGGACGTGGTCCAGGGAACCCACCAGGCCGCCGAACAGGTAGGAGTGCTTGGCGGAGCCGTCGGCGTTCCGGGCCTTCTCGTCCTGGTTGACGTAACCGGCGGCCGTGAGGACGTTGAGGGGATCTTCCTTGGCGTAGGCGTTGAAGTCACCCATCAGGAAGACCTTGTCCGTGCCCTTCGAGGCCTGCAGGTCGTTGGAGAATGCGAGCAGCGATTTGGCCTGCTCGGTGCGGGCCAGGTTCGAGGCGCCCTGGCCCTTGTCGGTGTCCTCGGGAGTCGCGGCTGAGCCTTTGGACTTGAAGTGGTTGGCGATGGCGATGAACTTCTTGTCATCGGCCGCGCCGGCCGGCTTGAATACCTGGGCCAGCGGCTTGCGGGCAGTGGCGAAGGCCACGGTGTCGTTGTGGATGATGGATTCGCCCACCGGTTCCGCAACAGCCTTCTTGTAGATGAACGCGGTGCGGATCATGTCCTCGTCGGCCAGCGGGGGAGCGTTGGCAGGCGTTCGGACGTAGTCCCAGATTCCGGGCGTGGGAACGTTCAGGGCTTCAACCAGCTTGGCCAGGGCATCGTCGCGGTCCTTGCCGAACTGTGCGGAGTTCTCAACTTCCATGAGGGACACGACGTCGGCGCCGGACTTGCCGATTGCAGCCACGATTTTGTCCTGCTGGCGCTTGAGGTTCTCGGCGTTCGCGGCGCCGCGGGCGTCACAGCCGCCCTTGACGGTGATGGGGTTGCCGTCGCGGTCGGTGTAGAACGTGCAGCCGGTGAGCGTATCGCCGGTGGTGGGGAAGTAGTTCAGCACGTTGAAGGAGGCAATTTTCAGGTTGCCTCCGACGGCGGCGGGGGCCTCGGCGCGGGTGGCACCGAAGGTGGCCGGCTGGATGATGCCGGCGTTTTCCGGCACCAGGTGGGTCAGCGGCTGGAACTTCCAGGAGTTGTTCGCGTAGCTGAGCACCACATCGGTCTGGAACGTCACCGGGGAACCGACGCGGACGGGGTCCGCGGTGGTCAGGTACGGCAGCACCTGCGCCTTGGTGGCGGCGTCCTTGAGGAAGTTGGTGCTGGCGCCGTCGTCGAGCTTGATGCCGCGGGCGGCGTTGGCCGCCACGGTCGCCGTGTATTCGGCCGAGCCGTAAGGGGCGACGGCGGTGGGCTGTTCGAGCGGCGTGGTGCCTCCCGCCAGGCCGATTTCGCCGTACTGGTTCAGGGAGTAGTTGTCGGTGACCGTCACCGGGCCCTGGGGCGCCAGCAGCATGCCTTCGAGGGATTCGCGGAAGGCTTCCTCTGCAGGGAGGGTGAAGCCGGTGGACTTCACCTCCGGGGCGGCCTCGGCGAGTTTCTTCAGGCCGGCTGTATCCGCCACGTTCACCTGGGTCATCCCGTAGAACTCACTGATGGAGCCGGTGACTTCGACATAGTCACCGACCGCGACGGAACCTACGGTGGCGGGGGAATACACAAAGATCGCGTTCGACGCCGTGTGGTTGGCCGGCGTCAGGTCGCCGCCGGTTCCCGGGGTCTGGAGGTAGAAGCCGTTGAAGCCGCCGGTGGGGAAGGCAGCGGTCACCTTGCCGCGGGTGGTCACGGTGGTGCCGATGAACGGGCTGGCCGCCCCGGATCCCTGGATCTCGGCGATGGTCCTGGCAGCAGGGGCCGGAGGCGGATCCACGGGGTCGGGGTCAACGGGACCCGGGTCTACCGTGCCGCCGGCAGTGGTCGGGGTGATTGTGGCACTGAGGGCGAAGTCGGCCGAGTTGTTGTTGCTGTCCGCAGCGTTCGAGCGGTTCAGGCTCTTGACGTCCGTGTTGCCTGAGGGGGCCGCGGCGGCCTGGGTTTCAAAGGTGTTGGACGCGCCGTACCCCAGCAGGTCCGCAACGTTGGCCGGCTCGATCACCGAGCCGGTGGCAAGCGGACTGAGGGCAGCGGCCTGCTTTGCGAGGATCAGGGTTCCGGCGCTTCCGGAGAGGTTCAAGCCGGTGGCCACCAGGTCGGGCGCGGGCAGCTCCGGTGCCGTGGAGGTGGCGCTGTTGGTGGAGCCCTGGATCAGGTAGTGTCCCTTCGCCGGGATGCTGCCGTTGAGGGCCGCCACTGTCGTCGGCGATGCTGTGCCGGTGGCGGAGCGGTACTGGAGGGACCAGCCGTCCAGCGTTACCGGCGCGTCGGAAGTGTTGTACAGCTCGACGAACTTATGTTTGTAAGCCGCTCCGGAGCTGCCGCCACTGAGATAGGCCTCGTTGATAACGACGGGCGACGTGCCTGCAGCGGCCGGCGAGACCTCCACTGCGAACGCCGGCACGGCTGCCAGCGGAGCTGCGATGAGCCCCGCTGATAACGCCGTGCCCAGCGCAATTTTCCATGGTGTGCGATTCATCCGCTCTAACTCTCATGAGGGTGCCCCGGGTAAGGGCTCGGTGGAATGTGTCCGGCGTTGTGGCGCGGACAAAAGGGCCCGGACTTTACTCCTGGTCAAGTAGTTTCCGGCACAGCAAAACAGAGTCGAATGAACGTGCGGTTGATTCAGCGTGCATTCTGCGAGACGTCCCCCAGCGAAACGTTCTCCGCCGGCAACGGGACGGCATCGGCCCTGTCACGGCGACAATGTTCTACGGCAGTGCTTTCATTTTCTGCTTATGCCGGCCCACCCCATGCGCCGGACATGCAAAAAGAATACCGGCCAGTAGCTCCGATGGAAGCGGCTGGCCGGTATTTCTTATATCAATTTACTTAAACGAAACCCGCGGGCGGTTTACGCGCCCGTGGTATCTCCCGAAGCGGTTGGATCTGCGGAGCCCTGACCGGTGTCGGCCACGATCTTGAACATGGCCCCGGTGGGGTCGGCCAGGGTTGCCAGCCGGCCGAACGGGGTGTCGTCCGGCCCGTCGATCACCTGCGCGCCGAGGCCCACGGCCTTTTCAATCGAGGCATCGGCGTCCTCCACCGCAAAGTAGATCTGCCAGTTGGACGGAACCTCGGCGGGCAGGTAGGCGGAGGCGTCCATGATGCCTGCTTTCGCGGCGTCCCCTGCGCCCAGTGTGGTGTAGCGGAACTCGGGGGTGTCGCTCATGACGTCGGTGTCCCAGCCGAACACGTCCTCGTAGAATTTGACGGCGGTGGGGTAGTCCTTGGTGTGAAGCTCGTGCCACGCGGGCGTGCCGGGCTCGGCCACGAGCTCGTAGCCGGTCATTTCGCGCGGCTGCCAGACGCCGATGGCCGCGCCGGTGGCATCACCGAAGATTGCCATGACCCCCTGCTCCGGGACGTCCATGGGCGGCATGAAGACCTGGCCGCCATGCTCGGTCACGGCGGCGGCAGTGGCGGCGGCGTCGTCCGAACGCAGATAGGTTGACCAGGCGTCCGGCATTCCGGCCTGGCTTTCGTCCTTCAGCATCATGCCGGCCACCGACTTGCCGTTCTTCGTGGCAGTGATGTACCCGCCGTACTTTTCCTGGTCGCCGGCCTGGAAGTCCCAGCCGAACAGTTCGCCGTAGAACTGCCGGGCCTTGTCGGTGTCCGATGTCATGAGGTCGATCCAGCAGGGTGCGCCGGGAGTGATGTCAGGGCTGGGCATAGTGGCTCCTGTCGGGTTTCGCGGCACAGAACCGCGGAGGGGTTTGGTCGGTGAAGACAAAGCAGACACTATTCCGGAGCACCGACACTTTCAATGGTCGTGGTTCCATGGCCGCGGTCCGAAGCAGGCTTCGACGGGACTTAAACGGAGGATGCCCCCGGGTCCTGATGGTTCAGGGACCCGGGGGCATCAATCGCGGAAGGTAAGAGATTCGAACTCTTGGTACGGGGTTACCGCACACTGGTTTTCAAGACCAGCTCCTTCGGCCGCTCGGACAACCTTCCTTACCGAGTAGTGTTTCATAGGCAGTTGGCTGCGACAAAAACCGTCCGGAGTGTTTGCGGGCGGGCGTGGCCGCTGCACACTATTTTTTGTGGCAGGAAGCAGCTAGGAATCGGGAGTTCTCCATGAAGGCCGTCTACGTTAGCGAGGCCGGCGGGCCTGAGGTGCTCGAAGTGCGCGAGGTTCCGGCTCCGGTTCCGGGCCCCGGCGAGGTGCTGATCGACGTCGTTGCCGCAGGCCTCAACCGTGCCGATGTCCAGCAGCGCCGGGGGTTCTACCCGCCGCCGCCAGGAGCGTCGGAGATCCTCGGACTCGAAGTGTCCGGCCGGATCGCCGGCTTCGGCCCCGGCGTGTCCAAGCCGTTTTCCATCGGGGACAAGGTGGTGGCGCTGCTCGCGGGCGGCGGTTATGCCCAGAAGGTGGCGGTTCCTGCGGAACAGGTGCTGCGAATTCCCGACGGCGTGGATCTGGTCACCGCCGCTTCCCTCCCTGAGGTGGCGGCCACGGTTTACTCCAACCTGATCATGACGGCCCAGCTTCAGCCGGGGGAGACTGTCCTGATCCACGGTGCCACGGGCGGAATCGGCACCATGGCCATCCAGCTCGCCAAGGCCTTCGGCGCCAGGGTGGCCGCCACGGCCGGAACTGCGGAAAAAGTGGGTACCGCCAAGGCCTTCCTGGGCGCGGATATCGCCATTAACTACACCGAGGAGGACTTTCCCGAAGCCCTCCGTGCGCAGAACAACGGGCACGGCGCCGACGTCATCCTGGACGTGGTGGGTGCCAAGTACCTTCGGCAGAATGTCGACGCGCTGGCGGACTACGGGCGGCTCATTGTGATCGGCCTCCAGGGCGGCACCAAAGGTGAGCTGGACCTCGGTAAGCTCCTCAGCAAGCGGGCCGCCATCATCGGTACGGCGCTGCGTCCCCGCCCGGTCGCGGAGAAGGGCGTCATTATCAATGCCGTCCGTGAAGCCGTGTGGCCGCTGCTGGCCGACGGGCGCATCCGGCCACTGGTTGCCAAGACCTTCCCGCTGGACCAGGTCCGTGCGGCCCACGAGTACTTCGACTCCGGCGACCACGTGGGGAAAGTCCTGCTGGTCATGTAGCGGTACCGGGCGGGGGACTGAATACCCAGTATTGCCCCGGCCGCGAAATCACGCTACTGTAATTCCATACGCGGTATGCACGCGTCTTGGGGGCGCGTGTATGCCGTCGTCTTATGCGACATCAGGGGGCAGCATGTCCATTCGTCATAGTCTCCTCGCCCTGCTCCAGGACAAACCCCGTTACGGGTACGAGTTGAGGGTCGAGTTCGAGGACCGCACCGGCTCGGCCTGGCCGCTGAACATCGGCCAGGTTTACACCACACTGGACCGGCTGGAGCGGGACGGATTCGTCAGGAACGACGGCGGCGACGGCGAAGGCCACGTCGTGTACAGCATCACGGACGCCGGACGGGCCGAAGTCACGGGCTGGTTCGGGGCTCCGGTGGGCCGCAGCAATCCTCCCCGGAACGAACTCGCCATCAAGCTCGCACTCGCCGTGACCATTCCCGGCGTCGATGTCGGAGCCATTATCCAGGCACAGCGAGTCGCTTCGGTGAAGGCGCTGCAGGACTACACCAAGTCGCGCCGCGATGCTTCCGCCAGCCAGCGCCGGGCGGATGTCGCCTGGCTGCTTGTGCTCGACTCGCTGATCTTCCAGACCGAAGCGGAGGTCCGGTGGCTGGACCTCTGCGAAGCCCGCATGGCTCAGCTCACGTCGCCGTCCACGCCAGGCTGACCCTCCGGATTCCCCCGGCTGACCCTACGGATTTAAGCCGTTCAACGCTCCCGCCCGACCGTTCAGCGAGGCGTGCGGAACCACCCGTCTAAAAGCAGTATCCCTGCGTCCGGGGCATTGGTATGGTGCGAAGGGGAGATCACTTTTCAGCTGGGGTTCTCGAGGAGGAGACATGGGCAAGATGCCGGATGGCAAGGCACGGACTGCATTATCGGAGGACGCGCTAAAGCCAGATCCAAACCTTCCGCCAACATCGGTGGACGAGGCGGTGCTGGAGGCCGAGGAACGCAAATGGACGCCTGCGAAGATCGCCATCTGGGCAGCAATCTCGCTGCTGGGCGGCGTGTCCTGGTTCATGCTGGCCATCATCCGGGGCGAAACGGTCAACGCGATCTGGTTCGTCTTCGCCTCAGTCTGCACGTACCTGATCGGCTACCGCTTCTACTCCAAGGTGATCGAACGCTACATCACCAGACCGAACGACCGCCGTGCCACTCCTGCCGAATACAAGGCGGACGGCAAGGACTACGTCCGGACTGACCGCAACGTACTTTTCGGCCACCACTTTGCCGCCATCGCCGGCGCCGGCCCGCTGGTTGGCCCGGTCATTGCGGCCCAGATGGGCTACCTGCCCGGCACCATCTGGATCATCATCGGCGTCGTACTGGCCGGAGCGGTGCAGGACTACCTGGTCCTGTTCTTCTCCATGCGCCGCGGCGGCCGCTCGCTGGGCCAGATGGCGCGTGAGGAACTCGGTGTGATCGGCGGCACCGCCGCCCTGATCGCCACCCTGCTGATCATGGTGATCATCGTGGCCATCCTCGCCCTCGTCGTCGTGAATGCCCTGGGCGAGAGCCCCTGGGGTGTCTTCTCGGTGGGCATGACCATCCCCATCGCACTCTTCATGGGTGTCTACCTGCGCTTCCTGCGGCCCGGCAAGGTCATGGAAGTTTCGCTGATCGGCTTCGTGCTGCTCATGGCCGCCATCATCGGCGGCGGCATCGTGGCGGAAACCGAGTGGGGCGCCGCGTTCTTCACCCTGGACAAGGTGACCATCGCCTGGGGCCTCATCGTTTACGGATTCATCGCCGCTATCCTTCCCGTCTGGCTCCTGCTGGCGCCCCGGGACTACCTCTCCACGTTCATGAAGATCGGCGTGATCGTCATGCTCGCGCTGGCCATCATTGTGGTCCGCCCCGAAATCACAGTGCCCGCCTTCAGCGAATTCGCGAGCCGGGAGAACGGACCGGTGTTCCCCGGGGCCCTCTTCCCGTTCCTGTTCGTCACCATAGCCTGCGGCGCATTGTCCGGCTTCCACGCCCTGATCTCCTCCGGCACCACCCCGAAGCTGATCGAAAAGGAACGCCAGACCCGCCTGATCGGCTACGGCGGCATGCTGATGGAGTCCTTCGTGGCCATCATGGCCCTCGTCGCAGCCATCTCCATCGACCGCGGGCTGTACTTCGCCATGAACTCCCCGACCGCCCTGACCGGCGGAACGGTGGAAACGGCCGCCACCTGGGTCAACAGCCTGGGCCTGGCCGGGGTGAACATCTCTCCTGACCTCCTGGCGGAGACGGCCAGGAACGTCGGCGAGGAAAGCATCGTGTCCCGCACCGGCGGCGCACCCACGCTGGCCGTGGGCCTGGCCCACATCATGCAGCAGTTCATTGGCGGCACGGCAATGATGGCGTTCTGGTACCACTTCGCCATCATGTTCGAAGCACTGTTCATCCTGACCGCCGTTGACGCCGGAACCCGCGTGGCCCGCTTCATGCTGCAGGACTCGATCGGCAACTTCATCCCCAAGTTCAAGGAGCACTCCTGGCGGCCGGGAGCCTGGCTCTGCACGGCCATCATGGTGGGTGCCTGGGGTGCGGTGCTCCTGATGGGTGTCACGGACCCGCTGGGCGGCATCAACACGCTGTTCCCGCTGTTCGGTATCGCCAACCAGCTGCTCGCGGCCATTGCACTGTCTGTCTGCCTGGCCATCGCGGCCCGCAGGGCGTCGTTCAAGTACCTGTGGATTGTGGCCCTTCCGCTGACCTTCGCGGCCGTCGTGACCATCACCGCCAGCTTCCACAAGATCTTCTCGCCGGTTCCGGCCGTGGGTTACTTCGCCAACAACGCGGCGTTCTCCAAGGCCCTGGCTGACGGGAAGACGGAATTCGGCACGGCCAAGACGGTTGCTGCCATGGAGGCCGTGGTCCGCAACACCATGATCCAGGGCTGGCTGTCGGTGATCTTCGTGGTGCTGAGCATCATTGTCATCATCACGGCCTTGGTGGCCACGATGAAGGCGTTCCGCAACGCGCGGGACGGCGTCGCCCACACCGACCACGAGGACCCGGCTGTGCCGTCCCGGGCCTACGCGCCGTCGGGGTTCATCCCCACTCCCGCTGAACGCGAACTCATGGCCGAGTGGGACAAACTTCCCGCCGACCTGCGGCTCGAAAAGTCAGCGCACCACTGATGCGGGGCCGGTCATGAACGCGATACTCGAAGGCTTCCGCGGCTTTGCCCGGTACTTCGGCGGAGTCATGGGTGCGGACGCATATGCGAAGTACCTGGAGCACCATGCGGCTTCAGGGCACGGGCACGCTCCCATGACCGAACGCGAGTTCTGGCGGGACCACACGGACAGGCAGGACAGCAATCCCCAGGGCCGCTGCTGCTGACGTGCAGGTGCTGCTCAACGGCTGCCGCCGCTGAGGGGAACACCTGCGCTCTTGAGGGCGCCGCCGGATCCGTAAGGTCCGACGGCGCCCTCGGCCGTTCCGGGACACGTTCCGTCACGGTCGGGGTCACCGGGTTCACTGACTGGCGCCTGCGCTCGCGGCTCGTGAGAGTATGAAGCCATGAGCGATCCGAACGACACTCAGCCTGCTGTTGAGGACCCTGTAGAGGGCACCACCCTGGACGATGCGGCATCTTCCGGCCCGGCGTTTGGCCCCCAGGCCGGCCCCCGGCCGAAGGGGAGCAGCCTCCAGGACCTGGTGGATGAGCCCGCCAAGGTGATGCGGATCGGCACCATGATCAAGCAACTGCTGGATGAAGTGAAATCGGCACCCCTGGACGAAGCTGCGCGCGGGCGCCTGGCAGCAATCCACGAACGCTCCATCAGGGAACTCGAGGACGGGCTGGCGCCCGAACTCGTCCAGGAGCTGGAACGGATCAGCCTGCCCTTCCCGGAACGGGCGACTCCCTCGGAGGCGGAACTGCGCATCGCCCAGGCCCAGCTGGTCGGCTGGCTGGAAGGGCTCTTCCACGGCATCCAGACCGCCATCGCCGCCCAGCACGCTGCCCGCGAACACGCCGCCGCGCAGAGGCAGCTGCGCCAGCTGCCGCCCGGGACGGTGATTGCGCCGGGTGTGGTGATCGGTGAGGACGGCGAGCCGCAGCGAGCCCGGGCACCGCATCCCGGCGCAGAGAAGCCGGGCACACCGGAAGATCCGGACCACGGTCCCGGCCAGTACCTCTAGGGTCCGCGTGGCATTCTTCGCAGCCGCCCGTCAGGGGCGCAAAGACGACGCCGAGCTCGGCAAAGGCCTGTGGCGGCGCGCCCATGACCGGTTCCTTCGCGGGCTTGACCGGTTCCACCAGGTGCTGGAGGGCGTGGAGGATGACGCGCTGTATGCCGAGCTGGTGGAAATCGCCAACGATCTAGCCGGCCTCGCCGTGAGGGTGCGGATGGTGTGCGTCGAAGCCCAGCTGCGCTCACCCAGCGACGGGCTGGACATACCGGGAGCGCTGGCGGGCGTTCACCGGTCGCTGTCCAAGGCAGGCAACTCGCTCGCCACCACGGCCGAAGCAGCGGCGATGCTGCGCCTCGCCGTCGGCCCCGTACCGGTCGGGGCAGCCTCGGTCCGGCGCCGGGCGGAGTCGGTCTTTGAACAGATCGCCGACGCCGAACGCCGCCTTGCCGAACAGCCGCAGGAGTCCTAGCTATTCCCGGTTAAGCGCCTAGCTTAGCGGGGCGAATGTCGCTGGCCGGACGGTGCTGTGGTTGGCAGTATTGAGCAATGACTTTTTCTCCTGAACTGACCTTCAATGATGGCAACACCATTCCCCAGCTCGGCTACGGAGTGTGGCAGGTTGAGGACGACGTAGCGGAAAAGGTAGTGGTCCAGGCCTTCGAGGCCGGATTCCGCCACATCGACACCGCCAAGATCTACGGCAATGAGGCGGGCGTGGGCCGCGCCATCGAGCGCTCCGGGCTGAAGCCCGAGGACATCTTCATCACCACCAAGCTGTGGAACGCAGACCAGGGGTACGAGTCCACCCTTGCCGCCTTCGAGGCGTCCATGGAGCGGCTGGGCCTGAAAACCCTCGACCTGTACCTCATCCACTGGCAGCAGCCGAAGCAGGATAAGTACGTGGACACCTGGAAGGCGCTGGTCGAGCTGCAGAAGCGGGGCCGGGTCAAGTCCATCGGTGTCTCCAACTTCACCACCGAGGGACTGCAGCGGATCATTGACGAGACCGGTGTTGTGCCGGCCATCAACCAGGTCGAACTGCACCCGTTCTTCAACCAGGCCGAACTGCGCGACTTCAACGCCTCCAAGGGCATTCTCACCCAGGCGTGGTCCCCGCTGGGCCAGGGCGGCGAGCTCCTGGAGCACCCGGCCATCGCAGACATTGCAGCCAAGCACGGCGCCACACCCGCCCAGGTGGTCATTGCCTGGCACCTTGCCATCGGCAACGTGGTGATTCCGAAGTCCGTCACGGAGTCCCGGATCCGCGAAAACTTCGCGGCTTTGGACGTCACGTTGGACGAGGCCGACATCCAGGCCATCAACGGGCTGGACCGGACCGCCGACGGAACGGGCCGCATCGGACCGGACCCGGCCGTGTCCGACTTCGCATAACAGCCGACTTCACCTGAACGGTCACCAGGCCCCGCACTCGGTGCGGGGCCTGGTGCGTTTCCTTAAGCCGCCAGCCGGCCCTGTTCGGCGGGCACGGCGTCGATAATGGCCCACCCGTCCTCGCCGGACACCTGCCGGCTGGCGAACCGCTCCGCCTCCGGCAGGGAGTCGAACGCTTCCGTGCGGATCAGGCCGCAGTCGGTATCTAGATAGGTGACGTGGAATTCCCGGGGCTCCGTGGCGTCGCCGCCGAGGTTCACGCGAGTGGATCCGTGAGTGATTGCGTGGCCGGTGCTGAGGTTCTTGTCCATGAATCCAGTGTGCAACCGGCCTCTGACAGTAAAGGCCAGTCAGTCCGGCGTGTTGCGAAGCCGGAGCACTCTCTCCCTGGCAAGGTCCTCCGCCCGCCGCCCCTTCTCCGCAGCCCGGGCCGCCAGCTGCCGCTGTGCGGCTGCGGACTCGCGCCGCCTCCTTGCCAGCTCGAACTCCTCGTCCACCGTCTTCAGCCGTGCACGGAGGTTCCGGGCTTCTTCGCCCAGCCGGGTCATTGCCTCCTCGGCTTCTTCGAACTCCGCTGTTCGTTGCCGGGCCTCCTCGGTGGCTGACTGGGCGGCGTCTTCCGCTTCGGCCAGGCGGGCCGCTGCCCGCTCGACGGCCGACGGCGTGGGAGCCGGCCGTTTGGTCCCCACCGCCTCCAGACGCGGCTTTTCCTCAGAATCCGCCGGCGCTTTGCCGGCTGTCCGCTTGCCGCCCGCCCTTGCCGGCGCCGCGGTGCCGGCTTTCGCCCGCCGGGCATCCGTCGACACCGATTCTTCCTTCGAAGGTTTTGCCGGCGCGCGGGTATCCGACGGCGGAACCGCCGGCAGGTTCAGGACGCCGGGAACTGCCACCGCTTCGTTCAGGTCAACCCGCTCCACGCCGTCGGCCGACAGCACCCGGACCAGGCGGCCGCTGCGAATGGCCGCCGCCGCTCCTTCGTCCACCGTGGCTGCCCGCAGCGTCTGCTCCACTTCGGTGGACACCGCGCCGCTGAGCCGGCGGCCCTGCTGCTCCGCCACTTCGCGGGCCGCGCCCATCACCCGGTTGAGCAGCTGCCGCCGCTCCTGCGAGAGCGAGCGGAGGGCGCCGGCGTCGAGCTCTTCCTGCGCGCCGCGCATGGCGGTGCCAAGCTCTGCGAGTTCGGCCAGCAAGCCCGGTCGATGCACGGCCAGCATGTTGACGGCCCAGGCCGCCGCTGAGGGCTTGGGCAACGCGCGGACCGCGTCGGCGAGTTCACGTCCGCTGTCCGCAGCAGCGGTCTTTGCCGCCACAGTCCGTGCCGCGACGAATCCCTCGAGCGGCAGCTGATAGAGCGCCGAGGCAATTTCCGCCAATTGTTGCTCTCCCATGCGAGCATCATAGGCCGTCGGCCCCTTGCGCCAGTCCGGCCGGTGAGCAAGGGTAGGAGGCATGTGGGTGGCAGAGGCATGACGGATACCCCTCGCCCTGCGGCTTTCCTTGATGCCCGCTCCTGGCACCTCCGCGATGCCGCGGAAGCAGTAGCCGCTTACGCCGTGGACCCCCTGACCGGCCTGGACCCGGACGAGGCCGCCCGCCGGCTCCGGACCTACGGGCCCAACGAACTTGCGTCCGCGCCGCCTGCGCGGTGGTGGCGAAGGATCCTGTCCCAGTTCCAGGACCCGCTGATCTATCTGTTGCTGGCCGCCATCGCCATTTCAGTCGTTGCATGGGCAGTGGAAGGTGCCGAGGGAGTTCCGGTTGATGCTGTGGTGATCAGCGCCGTGGTCCTGTTCAATGCCGTGCTGGGCTTCGTCCAGGAAAACAAAGCCGAGACCGCCGTGGCGGCCCTGCAGGTCATGACCGCAGCCAACTCCACCGTCCTGCGCGGCGGCGAGCTGAAGACGGTGCCGTCTGCGGGTCTGGTCCGCGGCGACATCCTTGTCCTGGGCGAGGGCGACGCCGTGGGCGCGGATGCCCGCCTGCTCACCGCCACCTCGCTTCGGGTTAGCGAGGCCTCACTCACTGGCGAAAGCGAACCGGTCTTCAAGGACCCGGGCACGCTGGCGGGGAAGGTTCCGCTCGGTGACCGGTTGAACATGGTGTTCAAAGGAACCGCCGTCGCCCAGGGCGTGGGCCGGGCGGTGGTGACCGGAACGGCCATGGACACGGAAGTCGGAGCCATCGCCGGGATGCTTGAGCGGACGGTCGCCGAGCCCACGCCGCTGCAAAAGGAAATTGCGGGCGTGAGCCGGCTGCTGGGCACCACGGTGATCGTCATCGCCGTCGTCGTTATGGTCACTGTGGTGGCGGTTAACGGTGTTACGTCGGTCAGCGATCTGGTGACCGTGCTGCTGCTTGGTGTGTCGCTGGCAGTCGCGGCTGTCCCGGAGGGGCTGCCGGCCATCCTCTCCGTGGTGCTGGCTTTGGGCGTGCAGCGCATGGCCCGGCGCAACGCCGTCGTCAAGCAGCTGCACTCGGTGGAAACACTCGGCTCAGCCACAGTGATCGCCTCGGATAAAACGGGGACGCTGACCCGGAACCAGATGACGGTGGGCCGGATCGTCACGGCCTCAGGGGAAGTGGAACTCACGGGCGTCGGCTACCGGCCCGAAGGCCGGGCCCGCCAGGCAGGCCGGGAGGACATCGACGCGGCGGTGCTCTTTGAAGCCGGCCTGGTGCTTGCCGGCGGAACCTTCGCGAACAACGCCCAGCTGACAGAGCACGACGGCGAGTGGGAGATCCAGGGGGACCCCACCGAGGCTGCCTTCCTCGTTGCCGCCCGCAAGCTCGAGGGGGTCACGGAGCGGGTAGGGGAGTATGAACGCCACGGCGAGGTGCCGTTCACCTCGGAGCGGAAGCTGATGTCCGCGGTGGCCCACCACAAGGAACTGGGCACCGTGTCCCTGGTCACCAAGGGTGCGCCCGACGTGCTGCTCGGACGATGCACCGGGCTGCAGGTGGGCGAAAGCGTTGTCCCGCTGGACGGCGTTCGCCTTGAACAGGCCCTCGCCGCGGTGGATGCCTTGTCCGCGCAGGCCTTCCGGACACTCGGCGTCGCCTACCGCCGGTACGGGGACGAGGACAGGCACGAACTCGAGGTGCTGGACGAGGCGGATGAGAGCACCCTGGTGTACCTCGGCGTGGTGGGCATCATCGACCCTCCAAGGGCCGAAGCCGCCGCTGCGGTGGCCGCTGCCCAGCACGCCGGAATCCGGGTGCTGATGATTACGGGCGACCACCCGCTCAGTGCGGCGCGGATCGCCGGCGACCTGGGCATTGCCAAGGCGGGGGAGCAGGCGGTTTCCGGCGCGGAACTCGATGCGCTGGACGAAGCGGGGCTGCGCGCCGTCGCCGCGTCCAGGTCGGTCTATGCCCGGGTGGCCCCGCAGAACAAGCTGCAGATCATCGATGCCCTCCAGGCGCAGGGCAACGTGGTGGCGATGACGGGCGACGGCGTCAATGACGCGCCGGCCCTGAAGTCGGCGGACATCGGCATCGCGATGGGCATCGCCGGGACCGAAGTGACCAAAGAAGCGTCCAAGATGATCCTGTCCGATGACAACTTCGCCACCATCGTCTCGGCCGTCCGCCAGGGCCGCATCATCTTTGAAAACATCGAAAAGTTCCTGCGCTACCTCCTGTCCTCCAACATGGGCGAGGTGTTCACCGTGTTCCTCGGCGTGGTTTTTGCCGGGGCCCTGGGCCTGGCCGGTGCCCCGGGCGAGACCGTGGCACTGCCCTTGCTCGCCACCCAGATCCTGTGGATCAACCTGGTGACGGATTCCGGTCCGGCGCTCGCCATGGGGGTGGACCCCGAAATCGACGACGTCATGGCGCGCAAGCCCCGCAGGACCACCGACCGGATCATCGGACGCCGGATGTGGTTCGGGATCCTTTCGGTAGGCCTTGTGATGGGGCTCGCGTCGCTTCTCGCCATCGACATTTTCCTGCCGGGCGGTCTGGTGGAGGGTGACGAGTCCCTGCAGGTGGCGCGTACCGCGGGGTTCACCACCCTGGTGTTCGCGCAGCTGTTCAACGCCTTCAACTCCCGTTCCGAAACCTCCAGCGCGTTTCACCGCCTCTTCGTCAACAAATGGCTGTGGGGTGCCGTGGCGCTCGCTGTCGTCCTCCAGATCGCGGTGGTGGAAGTCCCGCTGCTGCAGCGCGCCTTCGGGACGGCGTCGATGGATGCCTACCAGTGGGGAGCATGTGTCCTCCTGGCATCGGCCGTCCTGGCTTTTGGCGAACTTCGCAAAGTGTCATTCAGGCTCCGGGGCGCGGGCCGGCTCGGGCGCAGCTCCGGGCGCGGCTCCGGGCGCGCGGCGGCGGTGTGACCGGACCACGGTCGCAATCAGCAGCACCAGTGCCACGCCTTGCAGGACCGCCACGGCGGCAATGAGCGCTGGAGGGGAGCCGTAGAGCGCCCCATACAGGGCTCCGCCGGCGAGTGCACCGGCTCCTTCGAACGCGGCGAAGATACCGTAAGCGGTCCCTTGCCTCGCCGGAACCACCAGATCGGCCACCAGCGCCTTCACCGTGGAGTCCTGGATGCCGGTGGCTGCTCCCCACACGAGCACCCCGGCCAGCACCGGTCCCATGCCGGCTGAGAACGCCAGCACCGGGACCAAAGTGACAAGGAACGGCAGGACCAGCAGCACGGCACCTCCGGCGCGATCGTAGGCATATCCGCTGGCGAGTGCTCCCAGGGCCGCTGCCGCCATGGCAGCTGCGTAGACGAGCGGGACCGCCGGGACGGGAACTTCAACCGCTGCCGTCAGATGGAATGCGATGACTCCGAAGGCCACCAGGCCGGCACTCCAGAAGAAAGCGGAGACGGCGAAAAGGACGAACACAGCAGAAAGGCGTTCCCTTGGCGTGGCGGCAGGACCGCTGGAGCCCGCTGCTCCCTGAGCCTCCAGCACGTCCTGGGCCGCCCGAGGCCCGTGTGGTTCGGGGATGCGGCGCCGCATCCAGAAGAGGAGGGCCATGGCAAAGGCGCCGGGAACAGCGAGGACCGCGAAGGCCGGCCACAGAGCTCCGGTGGCCACGATGACGGCGGAGGCGATCAGCGGCCCCGAAAACGCCCCGGCAAGGTCCAGGGCTTTGTGCACGGCGAAGCCGCGCCCTCGCCCGACAGCCACGGCAACGTCGGCCAGCAGGACGGTCTTCGCCGGGCTACGGACGGCCTTGCCCACGCGGTCGCCGATGATGAGTACAGAGGCCAGCACCAGCCCGGCCGTACCGAGGGCAGGCGTCACGGCCAGCAAGGGAATGCACAGTGCTGTCAGGGCATAGCCGGCCAGCGTGAACGTCCAGTATTTTCCCGTGCGGTCCGCCCAGGGCCCAAAGACCAGGCGGAGCCCCTGGGCTGCGGCTTCGGCGCCGCCGGTGACCAGCCCGACCAGCAGTGCGGAGGCGCCCAACTGGGCCAGGAGCGGGCCGGCGAGCGGGCGGGCGCCGTCGGATACCGCATCGACGGCAAGGCTGACCAGACCGAACCTGAGCACCATGCTCCAGGGGGAGCCCGGAAGTGCCACGCGGTGGCGGGCCGTGCGGTCGGGCGGGAGCTGTTCCACAGCCCCAGCGTTTCGGACTGCCCGCCGGAATTCAATAGCGACGGCGTCTGCCGGGCGGGCGCCCTCCGGCAGGCAGCGGATAGGATCGCAGGGTGACGAACTCACAGGGGGCGGAACGCTACGTCGTTCGCCGGTGGTGGAGAAGCCGGGCGCTGCCGTGGGCGGGACTGGTCGGTGTTTCCATCATCCTGACGGGCATCTCGTTGGAGCGGACAATGTTGTTCGCCTATGAGCCGGTACCGGAGTTCGTGGAGCGACTGCGTATGGGCAGGTTGTTGATGCTCGGCGGATCGGCTGCGTCGATTGCAGCGGCCGTCTGGTCCCAGATCCGGCAGTATCCGCTGTGGGTGACGCTGTGCGTTGCCGCGCCGGTGGCGTTGGTGGGCCTGGCCACGATGATCACCACGCCGCCATCCTTGATGCCACAGATATTTGGTCTGTTCGCCCTGCCTGCAGCCGTGGCAGGGCTCATCGGAGGGGTCACCTTCAAACGCAGGTGACTGTGGCGACGGTGCCGGGGATGCCGTGTGCGCGGGATGCCTTCGAGGGGCGGATGGTGGCAGCCCGGTACTTTTGACTCTGGGGCCACGGCACCGCGCACTGACACACTGATTCGATGAGTGGTGAGCTGCCGGTGATTCCCCCGGTCGAACGCAACGTGGCCCCCAATCTGGCGCTCCATACTCTGCTCGTGGCCGTGCTCGTCCTGTTTCTGGCCGCATGCTCATCACCCGGGACCCAAAACGGGCCCACGTCCTCCGGTTCGGGAAGTCCGGCCTGCGAGCTCATTACCCCGGAGATCGCGGCGAAGGCTGTACCCGGCATCGTGCCTGTGGGGCAGAACAGTCGGGCCAGGCCGTTCGGAACCAAGGCCTACCTGTGCACCTATTCGAGCAAGTCCCAGGCAGGCATGACGGCCCTGTCTGTGTCACTTACGTCTCCGGCGTCGGCCGCCGACATATCCAAGGCGAAGTCGACGTCCGACTGCTCACCAGTCACAGGAATCGGCGACTTCGCATGCCTGCAGTGGACGGGATATTTTCGCGGTGAGGCCGGCGGCGCGTCCGCGAATGTCGTCCTGACGGCTGTCCGGGGGAACGAGACGCTCGAAATGCCCTATGTGGCGGGCCCGCCCATGGCCGGGGCAAGCGCCCCGGACGGAGACGCTATGGCCCGTGCGCTCGCGCAGGCGGCAGTGGACGCCGGCTGGGGCAACGGGTCCACTCTCAGCGTCCCGGCGGCCCCGCCTGTGGGTCCGCCCGCCAGCACTGACAACCCGGTCTGCGCCCTGTTCAGTCCCGACGAGGTCAGGCAGGCATTCGGGGCGAGCCGCCAGCCTCAGATGCTTCCGCGTGAGGTCAGTTGCCGCTACACATTCGGAGACCTGGGCACACCGGGCCCCGACTCCCTTGTCTTCTCGGTCGAAGTCCTCAAGGGTGCAGCCCCGGCGCTGGGCGGTCCCGGTATTCGCGGCGAGCCGCTCGACGGCATCGGGGACAAGGCGTCCTTCACTATGACAACCGAGCCGGCGGGCCCGAAGTCACTCCGTCCGGCGGGCGACGTACCGATCACAATCCTGTCCGTGTCAGCGGTAAAGGGCCGGAACCTGGCGACATTCACCGCGCAGGTCTTGATCGCGCCGGAGGGGCCGACGGCCGAGCAGACGAAGGATCAACTCATCACGCTGTTGCGCGGCGTCGAGTTCTGACGCTGCTCGGAGGTGCGGGCTATGCCCAGGAAGCCGATCATCCTGCTCGGTATCGACGGGGTCCTCAACCCGGTGGCGCGGGCCGGCAGCGGAGGGGACCATCCGGAGCCGATCCTTCCGGATTCCAAGGTTGCCCTGGTCCGGAGGCTCGCTGAGCTGGGACGCATCGCGTGGGTGTCGACGTGGCCAGCGGACCTGACAGCGGCGCTGGAGTCGCAGCTGCAGCTTGAGGGGGACCCGCTGCGCGTGACGCTGTTGGTGCCGCCCGGTGACGAGGACGAGCCGACGCCGAAGCTCCGGTCGGTGATCCGGTGGCTGGCCAGGATGGAAAGGTCGGGCTGCGCGGACTGGGACTCAGTCGTGTGGATTGACGACGTGCTTGGGCAGGACGCGCGCAAGTGGGCACATGGATATGGGCAGCCGGTCCTCCTGGGGAGGCCGGTGCCGGACCAAGGCCTGAGCGCCATTCACGTCGTGGCAGTCGAGGTGTTCGTTGACCCCCTTGTGTGCGGCCGTGCGGTCAACAGTAGTGCCCGGGGACGGGGCCAATGACGGACCGCGCGAAGTTGTCCGCACCGCACTCATCGCGTATGCCCTTGGCGTGGGCGATCTCATGGAAGAGGAGGTACTCGGTCAGTTGACCCGGAAGGATGGTGATAGCCGCGGCGACCTGCCCCGTGGCGGGGTCGAGATGGTACGAAGTGCATCCGTGCGCCCCTTCACAGCCAGGCGGCATCGACCCGATCCCCACATGGGTTCCGGCTGGAGGGTAGATCCCGTGCCTCGCCATCGTCGACTGAATCCAGTCCTGATCGGACGCCGGGGTCTCAAGGGCTTGCTGTTTTGCCGGTGAACGTTTCGGCGGTGCAGGTTCCGTGGAGACTTCGACGTTGTGGTTCGCCAGGTGGGCGTCCGGGTTAGCTTTGATCTGTGTCGGAGCGACAGTTGACTGCACACCGGGAAGGGGGCCCGGCACGGCGCAGCCGGTCAGAAGCAAGACGATAAGAGTGACGCTGAATCTGGGCATGGCGACATAGAAGTGTGGTGCAAGGGGCATTGGTTGGATTAGTCCTTGGTGATGAGGGTCAGGGCAACGAAGTCGCGAACACTGTCATTGCCGCGTTTAAGGTTACGGCAGCGTTGGATGACAACCGCATTCCGGGCTGGCTCCGGGTCATTGAGGGTGTCGCAACCTAAATCTGGAGGGAAACCACCCCGCTGATCCGGGCCATTAAGAACCGGCTCTCGTAGTCGAATGTGGTGGGGCCGTACCTTGGTGCGGCCTCCGCAGTCGCACGCCGCTACCTGGACAAGGATGTGGAAGGCCTCCTGGGATGGATGAAGGAGAACGTCAACGGCGTGAAGCCGGAGCCGGAGCCTTAGGCCGGCCCGAGTGTTCCCGCTGAGCCCTTTGAGCTCAGCGGTGAGGATATCGACCGACTGACTCGTAGCGGCCCTGGCTAAATTGGACGACCCCCGTCTAGATGCCCGACTCTTCGGTGGCAGATGGATTGGCCAGCCGGACGATCTCGAATTCGGCAACGTCCAGAAGGCGGCGGCTTCCGGTGAGGTAGTCCGTGATCCAGAACAGCTCGCGGCTGGGGGCGATCTCCGTAACCTGGCCGCGGTGCACCAGGGTGCCCTTGTAGGAGGCTTCAATCTGATCGCCGCAGGCAAGGGCAGCCGTCGAGAGGACAGAGGTTCTTTCAGGACTGGAAGTGCCGGGTGTGTCTGTCGTGGTGCTCATGCTTGAAGGATGGTGCACGAAAGTTGCCTGCTGATGTCCGCAGGATGATGGGCAGGTGGCGCCCGCTAACCCCGCCCGGCGGAAAAATCCAGTCTTGTATCCGGGGATGGCCGGCCCGAAAATCTCCCAATGGGAGTCATCGAAGAATTGCGGGCACTTGACCATGTCGTCGACCGGCTCGCCGAAAAGTATCCGGCGGTGCCGCGGCAACACATCGAAGACCTCGTCGAGCAGGAACACCGTTCGTTGGACACCGGCAGGGTCCGTGACTATGTTCCGATCCTGGTCGAACACGCCGTCAAGGACCGGCTAAGACATTAGCTGCCCGCGTCCCCAGGCTTCTCCGCCCAAGTACAAGGAAGCCCCTGCCCAGTGAAGGGGCAGGGGCTTCCAGCGGCCCGGCTAGTGGTCACCTTGTTGCAAGGGCAGCAACGGGTCGCCGGCGGTGACAGGTGCTGCGTCCCGGCACTTCTGGGCGCTGATGTTGCGGTCGTGGGTGACGACTTCGCGGCGTCTGGGCCTGTGCCGGGCTACGGCGTGCGGCCGGGGAGTACGAGGAGAGCGTCGCCAACCGGTCGTTCGCCAGTAGCGTCCGACGGGGAGTTCACGACCTGTCCATCCTGAACCATTGCGGTGGATCCGCCTCCGTCCAGGTTGATGGCGTTGACCATCCCAAGGGACCGGGCCACATCGGCGGATTCCTTGATACTCAGTCCCAGGCTGGTGGTCTGCCGGCCGTCGGCGGTGACCAGTAGAGTGCGGCCCTGGGCGTCCACTCCGGCGATTGTGCGGGGGTTGCGCTTGTGGACCCAGCCGTAGAAGAAGCTGTTGCTGTCGTTGGTGCGGACCATGCCGTCGCGCTTGGCCGTAACGTTCAGCTGGCCGTTCTGGACCAAGGCTGGGCCGCCATTTACGACGTCAGTGGTGGCGCCGGCCTTCAGGGCCCTGCCGCTTTCGTCGAGCACATCAGTGTCGACCTTCAGCTTGGCGCCCGGGACAGCCAGGGCCGCGAGCTTGTCCGCGTCCGCTCCAATGGCCTGGAGCGTCTGCCCGCCGCCCGGTACCGCAGTGCCACGGGTGTGGTTGACCGCTGTGACGGTGCCATGGGCATCCAGGACGACCTCGAGTCCCGGCCCGGACGGGGTCGTGGGGCCGAACTCGGGGGTGAATGCGAGGATTTCGTCCGCGTCCGTGCAGGTGAAATCGTGCAGCGGCAGGTTCGTTGGCGTATCGTCGGGGCCGCCGCAGTTGCGGATCAGCCCGGGCACCCGGTTGAGCCCGTCCAGGGGGAGTTCTGCGTTGCCCGGCGCGGTGACCGTGCCGTGCCAGTGCAGACGCTGGATGGAGGTGCGGTTTTTATCGATGACCAGGGAGGGCCGGTCCCCGACGGGTTCGCTGAGGACCTTTCCATCCTGTATTGCGGCTCCGGAGGGATCGCCCGGGGCGCCTGCGGCGGGGTCCATGACGAAGTAGCCGCCGTTTGTTGCCGCGAGGGCGCCGGCGGCGGCGGCGAGTGAGCTGGTGGTTTCGCGGTCTTCGAGGTTCGGGCCGAATGAGGAGGTGAGGTTTCCGCGAAATTCCTTCGGGTCAATGGTCAGCACCTGCAGGTTCCAGGGGCCGCGGTCATCCTCGCTGGAGCCCGCGTCGCCATCCCAGCCGGTGTATATCACCGATGCCTTGTAGCCCGCGGCTTTGACCTGGTCGACAGTAGGGGAGCCCTCGGCCTTGGACACGAACTGGTCCGCGCGCACCCGGTAGCCGAGGTCCCCGCCAGCGTCGGCCAGCTGGGGTGACTGGACGTGCTCAACCCTTGCGGGAACCCCGGCGGCACTGAGCTTGTCGGCAACCATCTGGGCCTGCGCCTGGGTGGACAACGCGGACGCGGGAGCGTCGGGCGACGTCGACGGGATCGCCACTTCGACGGTCCAGAAGAAGTCCTGATTAGGGGTACCCCGGGTGATCGTGGTTCGGGTAAGGCCCGGGGCCAGAGTGGTCACGTTGCGCGTCTCGGGCAGGTCCTGCGCGCCCAGATCCAGGTGGGAAGGCTGTACTGATCGGGCGGTCTGCTGATCCAGTTCCAGAGCCGTGGGTGCCGCGGTGGAGGCGCCTACTGGCGACAGGAAGGCAAGGGGGAGGGACACGGTAAGCGCGGTGATAACCGCACGGCGGTGACGATGATTGGGATTGATCATGGTTACCGACACTAGGGTGTTGCGGGGTCGGACTTGGCACTCCAGCGCCCACGTTAACTATGCTTTCGGCAAGTGTTCTCCACGCGTTTGGGAGGCAGTGTCCAGATGTTCCCGAGAAGGATCGGCCAGGCTGAACACCAGAAGGGTTAGGTCGACGACCATGACGCAGACCGCGGCGAATCCAAGAGTTGCGAGGTTCTTGGCCGGTCACTGCCTAAACCGCACGCCCAGTGTCACGAGCCAGCCCAGGGCCGAGAATGTCATGGACCGCACACTACCGGCGTTCGGTGTCCGATCTGGCGCGAGCCTGTGGAGTTGCGCTGGGCCCTCCGCATGCATGGCGGCCAGAACTCTTGGTCAATTTCAGAAGTCGGTCCACTCCAGCAAAGGGCTAACGCCCCTACTCCGCCCACATGTGTCGGTGCAATCATCTGAACTAAACAGCAAAGGAGGATCCCAATGGCGAGCAGGAAAAGCGGACACGTGGACGCTGGTGCACCAACGGCCGGCGCTGCAGTGACCAGTGAGGCTGCAGACCGTGCCTACCGGCGGGCGTGGTGGTCTCTGGCGCTTTACCCGCTGTCGTTCGGTGCTTCCTTCGGCATCGGTGAAGGCATCACCACAGTGCTCACGAACGACACCATCGCCCCGGAATTCTGGCAAATGCTGGTGGCTGTCATTCCGGCTCTCCTTGTGTTCGCGATCCCCGGCATCCTCTCGGCGGTCCAGGGGCGCAAGGCGATGAGGCTCGGGCGCAAGGACGGAAGAGTGCCGGCCATGATCGGGGCGGGCATTGCTGTCGGGTTCGTCTTGCTTAACGTTGCCTCGTACTTCTTCGGCCAGCCCGCCGGCTGAATTCGGCGCGGAACGAATGGGACCTTTTCCGGCAACGAAGGAGACAAGCAAATTTGACGACGGACAACAGGCGAACCCGTGGGGACACTGGCTCGGAACGCGCCGGGACCATCACCGTCGTGCTCGGGGCGCTTGCCTTGGCTGCCACCGTGTTCACTTACGTGCTGAGCCTCAGCGAAGACTTCAACCCTCTTGGCTGGGTGCGGGCCGTGGGTCTTATCTGGCTCCCGATCGGGTTCTTCGGTGCGGCGTTCGCTTACATGGTTGCCCGCAAAGGGTCCGGGCGGCGCCGCGGCATGATCGGCCTCACCCTTGCCGGCGTCGGACTCGTAGCTTTTGTGGTGCTGCTGTTCATCGCCGGGTGATGACTTGGCCATGGAGGCGCTGGGTCCCGATGACTGCCTGGCTGTCCGTTTCAGAAGAGGTAACGGTAGAGGCTGGGAGTACGACCCGCAGGCCCACGCGCAGCTTTTCGAAGCGCGGAAGTATGGGACTTGTGCGAGCCCTGGTTACGCCGCATCAATGAATTAGTCGAACTGACGTGAGGTGGGCTCGGGGGTTCCGCGTTCCGCGCGCAGACGTTTTGCCTTGGCTGCCACTCCCGTCATCCTCACCGCGTACAAGATGCCACCCACTCCGGCGGCGGTCAGGAACAGGGCGCTCCACATGGGGTCTTGGCCCCTGCTGGTGGGGCCGGCCACCAGCAGGATGGAGAAGACTGCAACGGCAGCGAAGAAGACAGCCATCGCCAGGAAACCGCTGGCGGACCGCACCTGCGGGTGGGAACTGGCGGTAACCACTCCCAGCTCGTCCTTGGCGTAGCTGTGAAGCCTGCCCTCCACGGTGCGGAACAGGACCCTGTTGTCACCGCGTGCCAGTGCCTGTTCGTGGTAAGCGCGGACTTGGTCGTCATAGTTGGGGCCGCTGCCTGTGTTGTTGCCTGGAATGCCGTTCTGCACGTGAGTCCTGTGGGTTCGATCGGATGTGGTCCGGCACCTGGGTGTCGGTGAGACCCTGTCCTGGTGGGTTGAGAGGGTGCATCGATGATCTGTCTAAAAGGCTAAGGCAAAAACGCCGGCCGTGTTGAGGATAGCCGGTCGGCAGTGAAGGCGGCCAAGGCCAGGGGTATTTGATACGCGGCTGGAATCGCCTCATGTTTGTAGCTGAAAATCAGACGGAGGGAGACCAGAGTGTGCCTTGAACCTACGCGAGCACTTTGGCTTAACCAGCGAAAAGACCCCCCAAAAACCTTGGTTTCTAGGGGGTCTATCCCGAGCTTCCTATCAGAATCGAACTGATGACCTTTTCATTACGAGTGAAACGCTCTACCGACTGAGCTAAGGAAGCACCGCATGGACACTCCCGGAAGAACCGGGCGGATCATGCAAGAGACAACTGTAATAGAGTCCCCTGCCCGGGTCAAAATGAGCGGTTCCGGACCCCGCCGGACGGCCGTGGCGGACGTTGTCTGGATGTTCACCGTGCGGTCGGTGCCGGTTCAGCAAGTCGTCCCGGAGCGCCTGCACTGTGGAACGACCAAACGCGGCCGCGTCGGCGGCTGTGTGCCAGCGAAGGGGCTTTTTCCATGACTCCGGACACCGCGGACACGTCCGCACAAGCAGCCGCATCTGCTCGCGAAGCCGTACCCGCACTGCATCGCACGCCGGGGTCAGCCCAAGCGGGGGACCCCCACGACGTCGAGCTCGCCGTATTGGCGATGGTGGGAACCACGGTGTTCGACGGCGGTCTCCTGGAGCGCGCAATGACCCGCACCCTGACTAACCAGGGCGTCGAGGAAGGCTCGGAACAGTTCGAGCGAATGCTTCGTTACGCCAGGGACACCGCAGGCATGTCGAAGCTCGCTGTTTTCAGCCACCTGTTTGAAGACCGGACCCGTGCCGCCGCAGCCAACACCTCCTTCGAACGCAGCTGTGACGAGCTGATAGCGGACGGCATCATCCAGGCTGTTCCCGGCGCAGAGGACGCCATTGGCTGGCTCCGCGAGGCCGGGATCATGGTGTGCCTGGCCACCGGCTTCGGCCGCCACACCCAGAACATGGTGCTGGAGAGCCTTGGCTGGATGGGTCTGGCGGACCTGAGCCTCTGCCCCGCGGACGCAGGGCGTGGCCGGCCGTACCCGGACATGATACTGACGGCGGTCCTTGCCTTGGACGTGGACGACGTCCGGAAGGTGGCCGTGCTGGGAGACAGCTGCGCGGACATCCAGTCAGGGCTCCGGGCCGGCGCCACCACGGTGGCAGGCGTCCTGACCGGGGCGCACGGTGAGCAGGCGCTGCGCGCGGCGGGGGCAACCGCCGTCGTGCAGTCCATCCGCGATCTGCCGGTGCTGCTGGAGCCCCGGTCCGCCTAGCCCGTTACCACTACGCGTGTTACGCCAAGGAGGGCCCCGGCCGTCCTAGCACTTCGTGTTGTCCGCGGGCGCCTCGCCGGTCAGGAGGTAGCCGTCCACGGCATCGGTGACGCAGGTGTTCGAGCGGCCATAGGCAGTGTGGCCCTCACCTTCCCACGTCACGAGGGATGCGTTGCCCAGCTGCTTGCGCAGGGCGCCTGCCCACTCCACGGGGGTCGCGGGATCGCCCGTGGTGCCCACCACCACAATCGGGGCCGAGCCGGAGTATTCCACGGGGGCCGGCGTGCGGGTGCTCTTGTAGGGCCAGTCCTGGCAGTTGGTGCCGCCGTAGGCGAAGAAGTAGCCCAGCGTGGGGGAATCCTGCCGCAGCTTCTGCTCTTCGGCCCGCATGGCGGCAGGGTCCGAGACCATGGGGTAGTCCAGGCAGTTGATGGCGTTGAAGGCAAAGGCACTGTTGGACGTGTACTTGCCGCTCGGATCCCTGTCGGCACCGAAGTCGGCCAGCCGCAGCATCGGTGACGGGTCGCCCTTGAGTGCCGAGTCCAGCGCCTGGGTCAGCAGCGGCCAGTTGTCGTCATTGTAGAGAGGCAGGATGAGGCCGCTGACGAACGCCGACCCTGTGACCAGCCGGCCATCCTGTGCGCGCTGCGGATTGGCATCAACGGCCGCCACGACGTCGCGGATCTGCTGAACGCCGCTGTCCACGGTTCCGCTCAGGGGACAGCCGTTGTCCCCGAGGCACTTCTCCACGTAGGCGCGGATGGCTTTCTCAAACGCTCGGGCCTGGCCGCTGGTGAGCTCCTCGTTGCTGAGGGAAGGGTCCAGTGCGCCATCGAGCACCATGCGGCCGACGTTGTCCGGGAACAGTGAGGCGTAGGTGGATCCCAGGAAGGTGCCATAGGAATAGCCCAGGTAATTCAGCTTGGCGTCGTTGACCACGGCACGCAGGATGTCCAGGTCCTTGGCAGCGCTGACCGTGTCCACGTGCGCCAGCACCGGGCCCGTCTTTTCGGCACACTTGGCCGCCGTGGCCTTGTTGCCGGCCAGTGCGGCCGCCAGGCCTGCGTCCGAGCTGAGGTCGTAGTTCTTTGCCCGGGACTCATCGCGTTCCTGGTCCGTGAGGCACGTGACCGGGGCGGAGCGCTTCACTCCGCGGGGATCGAAGCCCACCAGGTCGTACTTGGCGCGGACCTCACTGGAGATGTTCGTCGCCCCTGCGTCCTTGACGAAGTCATAGCCGGACCCGCCCGGACCGCCGGGGTTGACCAGCAGGCTGCCGGTCTTTTCGCCTTCGGCGGGCATTTTGAGGGCCGCGATCTCAATGCTGTCGCCGTCGGGCTCGCTGTAGTCCAGGGGAACCTTGATCTTGGCGCACTCCAGATTGTCCTCGCAGGAGGTCCAGGCAACCTCCTGCGAGTAGAAGTTCCGGAGCTCCTCGGGAGCCGCCTCGGCAATCGACGGATCGGCCTTGCCGGTGCTGCCTCCGTTCGATCCGCCGTTGGACGAGCCGAACAGGGTGCAGCCCGTCAGTGCCAGCAGTACGGCCAGGGAGCCGGCAGCTGCCTTTGCCGCGGTCGATCCGGACCGTGACCGTAAGGGCAGGCGTCGGGCAGGCTTCATGCAGGGCTCCTTGGGTGAAGTGGCGTGGGCTCGGGGGAACATACGACGGCGGGACGAGGCTGGACGGGGCGGCACTAGATCAGGCTCGCGGCCATTGATTCGATGGCCAGCAACGGCGCAACGTTCGTGGTGGTGATGCGCTGGCGCGCCTTGTTGATCGCATCCATCCTCGCTAGCGTCGCCTCCGGGCCGGAGCGGCCGGCAAACTCCGCCAGCTCGCTCCTGAGTTCAACGTTCACCAGTTCCACCGCGTTCCCCATCTGGATGATCAGCACGTCGCGGTAGAACGAGAGCAGGTCCGTGAGTGTCCGGTCAAGGGAATCGGTGATGGAGCGTTTGGCGCGCCGCTTCTGGTCGTCCTCGAGCTGCTTGATCTGGCTCCTCATGGCAGGCGACAGGGTGCCGCTTTCCGGCGCACCGAGCGTGGCCAGGAGCGCTGCCTTTTCCTCGGCGTCGCGCACTTCATTGGAGCTGTTGGCTTCCTCGGTGGCGATCTTCACCAGCTTTTCGGCCATCAGGACTGCCGCGGTGATTCCCCGCAATCCCAGCGGGAACCGGACGGTTTCCATCCGGCGTTCGCGGGCGGCCTCGTCCCGGGCCAGCCGGCGGGCAATACCCACGTGGCTCTGCGCCGCGCGGGCCGCACGTTCGGCCAGTGCGGGGTCCACGCCGTCGCGCCTCACCAGCAGCGCCGCGACGTCGGCAGCCGGCGGGAGCCGCAGCGCCACCGGGCGGCAGCGGGACCGGATGGTCACCAGGACGTCCGCCGGTGACGGCGCGCAGAGCATCCACACGGTGCGGGGAGTGGGCTCCTCAATTGCTTTGAGGAGGACGTTGGTGGTGCGTTCGGCCATGCGGTCGGCGTCTTCCACCACGATGATCCGCCAGCGTCCGGACGAGGGGCGGTTTCCCGCGGTCGCCACAAGGTCCCGGGCTTCATCGATGGTAATGGTGACCTTCTCGGTGCGGACGAACACCACGTCCGAATGCGTTTCCCCCAGGATGGTGCGGCAGGCCGCGCATTCGCCGCAGCCGCGCCTGGTGACGTCCTCCTGGTCGCAGTTGAGGGCGGCGGCAAAGGCCTTTGCCGCGTTGGAGCGGCCTGACCCTGGCGGGCCGGTAAACAGCCACGCATGGGTCAAGCCCTCGCCCTGCGCGGCCTGGCGGAGCTGGGCGACGACGGCGGGCTGGCCCTGCAGGTCATCCCAGACGGTCACGGCGCCACGCCTTCGTGGGCAACGTTCCGGGACAGGATCAGCGCGTCCACCCGCGCCTGGATGAGCCCGGCCAGCTCTGCGACGGGCTGACGGGCCGGCAGCACCAGGTAGTGGTCCGGGCGGTCGGCGGCGAGGTCCAGGAACGCAGTGCGGATGGTGGCGTGGAATTCGTCCGCCTCGGATTCCATCCGGTCCTCAGCGGCGTCACCGGCTGTGCGGCGGAGGCGGCCGACGGCGGGGTCGACGTCGAGCAGTACGGTGAGGTCCGGCTGCAGGCCGGACGTGGCCCACTCGTTGAGCTGGCGCACGGCTGCGGTGCCGAGCCCCCGCCCGGCGCCCTGGTAGGCCACGGACGAGTCGATGTAGCGGTCCGTCAGCACAATGTCGCCGCGCTCCAAAGCCGGCAGGATGACCTGGTCGGCATGGGCCGCACGGGAGGCGGCAAAGATCAAAGCTTCGGTGCGGGCGTCGATGTGGCCGTGGCCGTGGTCCAGCACCAGGGACCGCAGCTTTTCGCCGATCGGGGTACCGCCCGGTTCCCGGGTGCGCAGCACCGTGAAGCCGCGCGATTCAAGGGCCCCGGCCAGTGCTGCGGCCTGCGTGGACTTGCCTGCGCCGTCGCCGCCTTCGAAGGCGATGAACAGTCCGGGGTTCTGGGTAGTCACAAGACCAGCCTACCGACAATCACCGACACCGCAGGTGCCCGGCCGTAACGCCTTTCCGGGGCTGCGGGCCTCCCACGTACTCTTTGACCATGAGTCTTTCCGAACAGCAGGCCGCCGCGCTGTCGGCCGAAACGGTGGTCGTGGCCGCCGGCCGCCCGCCCCGTAAACGCGATGCGCCGGTCAACCAGCCCATCGTCCTGTCCTCCACCTACTTCGGCACGGGGCCGCTCGCCGACGGCGACCGCGGCTACGGGCGCTACTCCAATCCCACGTGGGACCCGTTCGAGGAAGCGCTGGGCCAGCTGGAGGGTGCGTCCCTTCCGGGCCTGCTCTACGCTTCCGGCCTGGCCGCCGTCAGTTCGGCGCTGTCCCTCATCCCCGCCGGGGGAGTGCTGGTCATGCCCTCGCACAGCTATGCCGGGTCCTTGGTGATGGCCACGGAACTGGCGGAGAAGGGGCTGTTCGAGCTCCGCACCGTGGATATTGCGGACACGGACGCCGTCAAGGCACTCCTTGCTCCGGCCGAGGGCAAGACTGCCAGCATGCTCTGGCTGGAAAGCCCCACCAACCCGATGCTCGGGATCGCGGACATCCGGGCCCTGACGGCTGCCGCGCACGACGCCGGCGCGATCGTAGTCACCGACAACACCTTTTCCACGCCCCTGGTCCAGCAGCCGCTGGGCCTGGGGTCCGACGTCGTCCTGCACTCGGTCACCAAATACCTTGCCGGACATTCCGACGTCGTCCTGGGCGCCCTGGTGACCTCGGATGCCTCGATCCGCGCCGCACTGCTGCACCACCGCATCATCCACGGCGGCATCGCCGGACCGTTCGAAGCCTGGCTGGCGTTGCGCGGGCTGCGGACGCTGGCGCTGCGCATCGAACGCTCGCAGGCATCGGCGGCCGAGCTCGCCGCACGGCTGAGCGATCACCCTCGGATCGAGGGCATCCGGTTCCCCGGACTGGAAACGGACCCCGGGCACGAACGCGCCAAGTCGCAGATGAAGGGCTTCGGGTCGGTGCTGTGCGTGCAGATCGCTCCCGTCGGCGCCCTGAGCGGTGCCGACGCGGCGGACAAACTGGTCCGCGCGCTGCAGCTGTGGCTTCCCGCTACCTCTTTGGGTGGCGTCGAGTCCCTGATTGAACGACGACGGCGCCACACGGCTGAGCCGGTCAGCGTACCGGACAACCTGGTCCGCCTGAGTGTCGGGATCGAAAACATCGACGACCTCTGGGCCGATTTGGAGCAGGCACTGGACGCCCTTGGCGGATAGGCTGGGGGCGTGGACGGAAAACAGTTGATTATGTTCGTCGAGAACTGGGTGTACTTCATCCTTGCGCTCGTCGCCCTTGGCATCGAGGTGTGGGCCTTCTTCGATTGCCTGCGCCACAAGGCGAATGCCTTCGAGGCCGTGTCCAAGCGGACCAAGACCTTCTGGCTGGCACTGACGGGCGGTGCCCTGGCGATCGGCGCACTGTCCGTCTTCGGAGGCGGGGGCGGCGGGCTTCTCGGCCCGCTCGGACTGTTCGGCCTGGCCGCAGTGACCGCAGCGTCCGTGTACCTCGCCGACGTACGGCCCGCAGTGAAGGACGCCGGCCGCGGCGGCAGCCGCAACATGGGGCCTTACGGGCCCTGGTAGCGGGGCTGCCCCGCCAGCCGGGCGGGCACTAACCGAGCGGGGCCACAGCGTCCCAGCCCACCGTCAGCTCGCCCAACCGCCAGCGGGACGGTCCGTCCTGCACGGGCCAGCCGCCGTCGAGCATTGACCGGCACATAGCTGTCCACCGTTGCCGGTTCCCGAATGATGCCAGTGGCGCAGCGTCCAGCCAGGCCTTGTCCAGTGCCTGCAGGAAGCCGTGGATCCTCTCGCCGGGCACGTTCCGGTGGATAAGGGCCTTCGGCAGCCGTTCGGCAATCTCCGAGGGCAGCACAAAACCGCCGAAGCGCATGGAGATGCTCAGGCTCAGCGGGCCGGAGGCGTCGAGCGCCACCCACGTTACGCGCCGTCCGATCTCGTCGCACGTGCCGTCGATGAACAGCCCGTCCGGTCCGAGCCTGCTGCGGACCAGCCCCCAGATGGCCTCAACGTCCGCTTCCTCGTACTGCCGCAGGACGTTGAAGGCGCGGACGATCACCGGCTGACCGGGCACGGGAATCTCGAACCCGCCCACATGGAAGCTCAGCCCGGCCCGTTGCAGTTCCTGGGCCGCCCGCACCCGCTCCGGCTCGATTTCTATGCCGGCCACCCGGACATCCGCGCGCACTGCGGACAAGCGCTCGAACAGTTCGACGGCGGTGGCCGGGGAGGCGCCGTAGCCCAAGTCGACGACCAGCGGGTCGGAGGCCCGGCGCAGCCGCCAAGCCTGCGTCCCGGTGAGCCACCGGTCGAGGCGACGCATTCTGTTGGGGTTGGTGGTGCCGCGGGTGACATTGCCTACCGGCCTGCCGCCCCGGCCGGCGTCGCGGGTTCCTCCGCCGGCGCCCTTTCCGGTCCGGGCGGGGGCGACCCGTTCAGCTTTCTGCACCACCGGACAAGCTTAACGGTCCTGCCCTTGTCTCCGCGCACCGGCGATCCGACCGCGGTTCCGGCCACCCGGTGTAACGCTCGGCACCGCCGCCGCCTGCTCGGCTAGGATGAAAACCATGACTTACAAGCTGATTCTGCTGCGCCACGGCCACAGCGAATGGAACGCCAAGAACCTGTTCACCGGCTGGGTGGATGTTGACCTGAACGACCAGGGCCGCGAGGAAGCGGCACGCGGCGGTGAGCTCCTGGTTGAGAACAATGTTCTCCCGGACGTCCTCTACACCTCCCTCCTGAAGCGGGCCATCAACACTGCGAACATCGCCCTGGACAAGGCCGACCGCGGCTGGATCCCGGTCAAGCGCGACTGGCGCCTCAACGAGCGCCACTACGGCGCCCTGCAGGGCAAGGACAAGGCACAGACGCTGGCCGAATACGGCGAAGAGCAGTTCATGGAGTGGCGCCGTTCGTACGACACCCCGCCGCCGCCCCTGGATGACAGCAGCGAGTTCTCCCAGGCGCATGACCCCCGTTACGCGGACCTGGGCGACGCCCTGCCGCGCACGGAGTGCCTGAAGGACGTCCTCATCCGCCTGATGCCCTACTGGGAATCAGACATCAAGGAAGACCTCAAGGCCGGCAAGACCGTCCTGGTCACGGCCCACGGCAACTCCCTGCGCGCGCTCGTCAAGCACCTTGACGGCATCAGCGACGAAGCCATCGCCGGCCTGAACATCCCCACGGGCATTCCGCTGGTCTACGACCTCGACGACGACTTCAAGCCGCTGAACCCGGGCGGCACCTACCTCGACCCCGAGGCGGCAGCCGAGTCCATCAAGGCAGTCGCCAACCAGGGCAAGAAATAAGGCAACGCCTTAACGAACGACGGCGGGCCGGTCACCTGGCGGTTTCTAGGGGTCGTTGCAACACCTGCTGGTTAGGTGGTTAGTAGTAAATCACGTAAACGCTCGGCTGGAGTTTTCCAGCCGAGCGTTTTGCGTGGGCGGCCGTTGAGTTCCTGCGCCACGTG
>NZ_JAWMTH010000011.1:0-5764 GCF_033142195.1 Arthrobacter sp. B10-11 | reverse complement strand
CTGGCCAAAACAACCAATCAATAAAACAATTGGTATCAACAAACTTGGCACACTATTGAGTTCTCAAACAACAGACACACCCGGCACCACCACAACATCCCAGCCGTGGATCGCTCCGGAGCAACTTCCCAAACTTACCCGATCCCGGACCGCTTTGCAAACCGGCGTTACCGCCAACCACAAGCACCACAGGAAGGGCCCCCGCCCGGTTTCCGCACGCCATAAAAGCGCCGTTTTTCAGGCCATTCAGAAGGGGGTCGGTCGCAATCTTTCCGCATCAGCGGCGGCGACTCGAATTACTTTACACGCCCACAGCACCACACACAAATCCACCCCCACACACCAAAGAACAACCCAAAAACCGTGGAATTCCGCGGTTTTCGGGCCCTTCCCGCCGCCTGCGGCCGCCCCCGCGGCTCGATCAGCTTTATGTGGACTGAGTCACAGCAAAGTCAAACGAGAAGTCCGCCTCCCCCGGTTCCAGCCGGTAGCCCTCCAGGACTCCCGGACCGCACGCCGCAGTTCCCACCCCATGCACCGCGTGATCGAGGTACATGTAGCTGCGCCCGTCCGGCACAAGGTCGGGCCGATGCGTCGCGGCGTCGAGTACTCCCAGGCTGTACGGGCGCACGGTCAGGGCAAACGGTTCACCCCTGACGGTGAGCCGGCCGGCGTCGAGGTTCAGTGCCGCGGAGCGCACGCCGGAGCGGGCGCCGGACTCCTGCGGCCGGACATAGTCCACGTCCATGTCTCTCAACGGCAGGTTGTGCCAGCCGAGCCTGGCGCCCTGGCCGGTATCCGGATAGCTGTGATGCGGCCCCTGGCCGAACCACTCCACGGATTCGGTCGGCGACTTCAGCACGAGTTCCACGCCGATCCGCGCCCACGGCACCGGCCGGCCGGAGTTGGTCCACGAACCGTCGGGTTTGACCGTTGTCCGCAGGCTGACACTGTCCCCGTCGCTGGTCCAGACATAGTTGGCGAGCACACCAAACTGCTTGCCGGCAGGGGCAACCCGGGTCCGGACAACGAGCTCCTCCCCGCCGCCGGCCGTGGGACGGGAAGAAATACCGACGAGCCGGGCATGCATCCGGTTGAGCCCGGCGTCCAGCCATTGCGTAGCCACGGGACGGGGATCCGGGCTGTCCCAGCCGGCACCGAGGTCGTTATCCGTGGGTACGCGCCACAGCAGGAGCCGGAATCCCTCGACGGCTGTGCCGCCAAGCCGGACGAGCTGACCCGTGGTCCGTTCGAATTCGGCCGGCCCCAAGCGAAGGAGACCGCCGTCCACCTCGACACCGGCCGTGGCCGCAGGCCGCTGCGCCACACGCACGTTGGCTGATTCCTGGCCCCAGGCAAGCTCGTGGCCCGCGGGGGCCCAGACGGATTCTTCCTTGAGCACGGCATGCACCGTCAGCACCGCCGTCGCCTGCGCGGCACGTTCCCGCAACCCCGCCGGTAACCGCACGTCGGCGGATTCACGCGGCGCCACGGGCGCAACGTCAACCCGGCCGCCGTCGACCGTTCCGCCGTCGGCCTCCACCCGGTACCGGAACTCCAGCCCCGACGTATCAGCGAAATCGAAGCGGTTGGTGACACTGAACGCGGACCAGTCCTCCGCCACCTCAATGGATAGCGGCTCGATGACCTTCTTGAAATCCAGGAGGCCCGGCCGGGGGACACGGTTGGCGTCCACCAGCCCGTCCGTGACGAAATTGCCGTCATGCACTTCCTCGCCGAAGTCTCCACCGTAAACGAAGTACTCCTGGCCATCGGGCCCCGTCCGTGTGATGCCGTGCTCCAGCCACTCCCACACAAAGCCGCCCATCAGCCTCGGGTAGCGATGGAACAGATCCTGGTACTCGGACATGCCGCCCGGCCCGTTGCCCATGGCGTGGACGTACTCGCACAGGACAAACGGCATGGCACGCCGCCGCGCATCGAGGCCGGCGTCATCCAGGGGAGGTTCCACGCCCTGGCCGATCAGCGCCGTTTCCGCCTGGCTTGCGTACATCCGCGAGTAGACGTCCACGTACGCCGAGCTCCAGTCGCCCTCGTAGTGGATGGGCCTGGACGGGTCACGGAGTTTGGTCCAGCGGGACATGGCCGCCAGGTTCCCGCCGGTGCCTGCCTCATTGCCCAGCGACCACATGATCACCGATGCATGGTTCTTGTCGCGTTCCACTGTCCGGGCCATCCGGTCCAGGAGGGCAGGCTGCCACTGCGGATCCGCGCTGGGATTCTGCTGCCAGGCGCCCTCTTCGAAACCGTGCGTTTCAAGATCGCATTCGAGGACAACGTAGAAGCCGAGCTGGTCCGCCAGCGCCAGGAAGTCCGGGTGCGGAGGGTAGTGCGAGGTCCGGATGGCGTTGATGTTGTGCTGCTTCATGAGCCGCAGCTCGCTCTCCATGACCTCCCTCGGCACCACGCGGCCCAGCCGGGGATGGTGTTCGTGGCGGTTGACGCCGCGGAGCAGGATCCGCTGCCCGTTCACTTTGAACTGCGCGTCCTCGATAACGATGCTCCGGAAGCCGATCTGGACTGAAACGGTCTCCCCCGCTCCGCCGGCAGTGGCTGTGCTGACAGTCGCGTCGTACAGCCGTGGCAGTTCTGCCGACCATGGTGAGATATCCGGGAGGCGATGCGCCTCGCCGGCGTGCAGTTCCAGCGCCAGTTCCGGGACGCGCACGACGGCGGCAACCGGCTCGCCTGCCCGGCTCACCTCAACGCGCAGGATGCCTTCGCCGCTGTGATGATCGAAGTCCGCATGGACAAAGACGTCGTCGATGCCCTCCGACGGGCGCGCCTGCAGCGTCACGTCCCGGAAGATGCCGGGGAGCCACCACATGTCCTGGTCTTCGACGTAGCTGGCTGCCGAGAACTGGGCCACCTGGACCGCCAGCACATTCCGGCCCGGAATCAGCACACCGGTGACATCGAACTCATGCGCCAGGCGGCTTCCGCGCGTGGTCCCCAGCAAAGTGCCGTTCAGCCACACCGTTCCCGCCGAGTCGATGCCGTCGAAACGAAGCAGGGCTTTCGGGAAAAACTCCGGGCCGGCCTCGAACTCAACGAACAAGTCACCGACGGGGTTGGCATCCGGGACATGCGGAGGTTCCACCGCGAAGGGGAATTGCACGTTGGTGTACCAGGGTGTGCCGTGGCCGTGCATGGGCCAGCTCGACGGCACCGGGAGATCGCCGAACTCCGGCCTGTCCCCGCCGGCCTGCCAGCCGTCCTGCGGCGCCTGCCGGATGCCCGGGTGGAGCCTGAACTTCCACACGCCTTTCAGCGACATACGCGGCGCAGTGCTGTCAAGGTAAGCCCGTGCCGGCAGCGTGCCCTTCGGTGGTGCCACCGAAGCGAGGTCAGCGACCTGTGCGGCGGCCACCTCGAGCGTCCTTACGGCGGAACCTGGACTAGCGGCAGGAGCTGGGGTGGCGGTGGAGGACTTAACGGTCATGGCTTTCCTCGGGGTGGGATCGATTCCGGTAAAGCAGGCACATCACGACGGCACCGGCGCAGTTTCGTGAACGTTCACGTTCCTGTCGATCGTACTCGGACTCACCACGTTTGGAAAGGGTGCGTCAGCTGCCGGAGCCTCCCGGAGGCGGCGACACAGTCCCGGCGGTTTCGCCGCCGTCGATGACGAACTCGGAACCGGTCACAAAGGAGGATTCGTCCGACGCAAGGTACACCACGAGGTCGGCAACCTCCCGGGGCTGGCCGATCCGGTGCAACGGCACGTGTCCGACGTCGAACGTCATACCCGCCGTCATGGGCGTCTCAATAACCCCCGGGTGCACCGAATTCACCCGTGTTCCGGATATTCCGAGGTCCAGGGCAGCGCTCTTCGTCAAGCCGCGGACACCCCACTTGGACGCCGTGTAGCCGGACAGGCTTTCATATCCCCGTATACCGGCAATGGACGAGATGTTGATGATCGAGGCGGATCCTGCAAGCGCCAGCGCCGAAGCGGCTGCCTTGATGCCGTTGAACACGCCGGTCAGGTTGACGTCGATGATCCTGGCCCAATCTTCATGGGGGTACTCCTCGATCCGGCCAAAGTTGACGATGCCGGCGTTGTTGACCAGCACGCTCAGACTGCCGAATTCGGTGACAGCCGCCTGGACCGCCTGCTGCCAGTCCGCGGGGCTCGTCACGTCGAGCCGGACGAACCGGACATCGCTGCCGAGCCTGGCTGCCAGATCGTCCCCTTCCTGGTCCAGGACGTCTCCGATTATCACCTTGGCGCCTTCTTGCAGCATCCGCTCGGCGATCGCCGCTCCGATTCCGCGCGACCCGCCGCTGATGAGGCCTACCTTGCCGTCCAGCCGTCCCATCCCTGCTCCTGTCCACCAGTTGGCGCCGAGCGGCCTTGGTGCGCTCACGCGCGGACCTGCAGCGCCCACCTGGACGGGCACCTGTCCCATCCCAGCTTGAAGCTCGGGCCGTGCGGGCGAAAGGGCACTACGACTCATATTTGCCGGGCGAACAATACAGGCGGCAAAGATCAGGCTGTTTCCCGGTGAATCAGCCGATGTCTAAGGGTGAGGCGTGACGCCTCTGAACCGGGGATGACGGACCCCGAGAGCAAACCATCAAGAAGTTCGACGGCGGCCCGCCCCACTTCCCGCAGGTCAAGTGCCATGGTGCTGAGTTGGGGAGTCACGAGCACACCCAGCGGGATACCGTCCATGCCGATCACGGCACAGTCCCCAGGGACGGTGCGCCCTGCCGCAGAGAGTGCTTTGAGGACCCCGGCGGCCATCAAATCGTTGAAGGCCAAGATCCCGTCCGTCTCCGGATACTCCCGGAGAAATCGGGCCACTGCCGCCCTGGCTGCATCGGCCGTCTCCTCGGCGACAATCAGGGACCACGACATCCCGAGGTCCTGCAGCCGACCGGCCACGGCTTTCCCGCGGACGGTGCCCGGAGATTGTCCGCCAAGGCCGGTTGGGGATCCTGCCTCCAGATAGGCGATGTTCCTCCGGTTCGATTTCACCAACTGGTCAACGGCCAGTTTGGCTGCGTGGTCGTAGTCGAAGTTGATGCTTCCGGCCGCATCGCCAGGAGTCTCGTCAAGGACTATGAGGGGCCGGCGGCCAAGGGCGGACTGGGCCTGCTGCGCGTAACCGCCAAGGTAGCCAATCACGGCATCCACCTGGGGCGCCAGATGCTCGACGGCGTCCAATCCGCTGCGGCCGCCGTGCCCGTAGTCATCGACCACGACGTGCCAACCGCGGAGTGTGGCCAATTCCACGACGCTTGAGGCAAAAGCCGGGAAATACGGGTTCGTGAGGTCGGGGATCGCCAGGCCTACCGAAGTCCGCGCTCCCTGGACGAGGCCTTTCGCGAAGCGGCTGGGGGTGTAGCCAAGTTCCTGAGCCAACTGCTGCACACGTTGGCGTGTGGATTCCTTGATGCCCGGCATGCCGTTCATGGCCCGAGTCACCGTTTGGCGCGACACCCCCGCGGCAGCGGCCACGTCGAGGATGGTGGCCCGCTTGGCCGGGTATGCCGGCGGTGAGTGGCTCATGAAGTGTAAGTCTAGAGGCCTCAGGGTGAGGGGTTTGGTTGGGTGGTTAAAGCGGGAGAGCCTCCAAACGGGTGTTTGGAGGCTCTCGACCTAATGTATGTCCGGCGGTGACCTACTCTCCCACACCCTCCCGGGTGCAGTACCATCGGCGCTGTGGGTCTTAGCTTCCGGGTTCGGAATGGGACCGGGCGTTTCCCCCACGCTATGACCGCCGTAACCCTTGCT
>NZ_JAWMTH010000010.1:0-25496 GCF_033142195.1 Arthrobacter sp. B10-11 | reverse complement strand
TGCAAAGAACTGTTCCTTCTGTTCCTGCGTATATCTCCGCCGCCCAGCGGGCTTCTCCGTTAAAGACGACACGGTCGTTGCAACTCCCATAAAATCTGGGTGTTGCAACGACCGCTGGAACCCGCCCCTGAGGTGACCGGCCCGCCGTCGTACTTTTCCCCTCCCGGAGTTTTTGTCCAGATAACGGGGCTAAAACGCCCTCAAAAGGCCGTTATCTGGACAAAAACTCCGGAGGAAGTCAGCTGATTTCGGTGCTGTGCGGGTGCCACGCGCCGGTGACGAGGTACGTGACCTTCTGGGCGACTGACACGCCGTGATCAGCGAAACGTTCAAAGTAGCGGCTGGCCAGGGCGACGTCCACCGTGGTGGCCGGGGATTCGTTCCAGTCGCTGCGGGCGATGGCCTTGAAGACACTCAGGTGGAGGTCGTTGACGGTGGCGTTCGCCTTGAGGATGTCGCGGGCAACTTCCAGGTTCCGCGTTTCCAGGAGTTCCGTGAGCTTGTCCGCGATCAGCTGGTCCTGCTCGGCGAAGTTCTTGAAAGTGTCCGCAAGCTGCGGCGGAATCACGTTGGCCGGGTACCGGAGCCGTGCCAGCTGGGCGATGTGCCGGGCAAGGTCTCCCATGCGCTCCAGCGAGGCGCTCATCCGCAGTGATCCCACGATCATCCGGAGGTCGCTGGCCACGGGACCCTGGAGGGCCAGAATGTCGATGGCCCGCTCGTCCAGGCTGTTCTGCAGGAAGTCGATTCTGGCGTCAGCGGCGATGACGTCCTGGGCGAGGTCGACGTCGGCCCCCTCGAAGGCGGTCGTGGCCTTGGAAATGGCCTCGCTGACCAGCTTTGAAATCTCGACGAGCTGCTCGCCCACCTGTGTGAGCTCCTCCTGAAAAACCTTACGCACTTCGCGTCCTTTCCTTGGAAATCCGTCCCCCACCGCAACGGGAGGCAGATTTCGTGTCACCGCTCTGCAGTCCAACTAATCACTCTGTCAGCGGCCGGTGAACTGTTACGCACCTATAGGTGAACGTTAGCTGAACCCGGCGGTGAAACGCATCAGATTCGACTTAGACGCCCGGAGCAGAGCATAAGCTGGAGCCGTGGATCCTATGCTCATCGGTGTCATCGCAGGCCTTATCGGTCTGTCATTCGGCATCTTTGGCGTGCTCGCCTTCCGGGTCAGCGAACAACAGCGCAAGCTGGTGGACGTCGAATTCGACGAACCGGCACTGCCTCCCGGAGCCGCGGAGGTACTTGCCGTCGTCGGCCGCGCCTTCGTGGTGGTGGACGCGATCGACGGCGTGGTGCGGGCGAGTCCGGCGGCGTACGCCTTCGGCCTGGTCCGCGGGCACACCGTCGTCCACGAACAGCTCCTGGACATGACCGCCAGGGTGCGGCGCGACGGCGTCATCCTTGAAAAGCAGTTCGAACTGCCGCGCGGCCCGCTCGGGCAGGGGACCATCGTCGTCCAGGTCCGGGCGGCCATGCTCGGTGAGGAATACATCCTGCTGCTGGCGGACGACCGGACCGAACTCACGCGCACCGAAGAGATCCGGAATGACTTCGTCGCCAACGTCTCCCACGAACTCAAGACGCCGGTGGGTGCCATCTCCCTGCTGGCAGAGGCATTGGAATCATCGGCGGACGATGAAGTGGCCGTCCGCCGCTTCGCCAAGCGTATGCAGAAGGAATCGACGCGGCTTGCCGCCCTGGTCCAGGACATCATTGAGCTTTCCCGGCTGCAGGGTGCCAACGTGGCCCAGCAGGGACACCCCGTGGACATCAACGCCGTGATCACCGAAGCGGTTGACCGTTCGCAGCTGCCCGCCGAAAGCAAGAACATCGCCATCGTGGTCGGCGGCCACGTGGACGCCATGGTCTACGGCGATCAGGATCTGCTCGTAACGGCGCTGCGAAACCTGATAGACAACGCCATCCGCTACTCGCCGGAAAACACCCGGGTGGGGATCGGCGTGCGCGCCAAGGAAGGCCTGATCTCCATCTCCGTCACGGATCAGGGCGACGGCATGAGCCCGGAGGACCAGGAACGGGTCTTCGAACGGTTCTACCGTGTGGATGCCGCCAGGTCGCGGCAGACCGGGGGCACCGGACTGGGCCTGAGCATCGTGAAACACGTGATCTCCAACCACGGCGGGGAAGTGACGCTGTGGTCGCAGCCCGGCCAGGGATCCACGTTCACCATCAGGCTTCCCGAGATGGAGGGCCAGGACGACGGCGACGCCCCCGCGGCGCCGGCACCGGCCGCCCGCAGCACCTCACCCCACAGTAACGACGCCACCGGCGTCCATGAGCAAGGAGCCAGCGCTTGAGCAGGATTCTCATAGTCGAGGATGAGGAGTCGTTCAGCGACCCTCTGTCCTACCTTCTGGGCAAGGAAGGATTCGAGGTGGAAGTCGTGGACAACGGCCTGGACGCCATCACGGAGTTCGACCGGAACGGCGCCGACCTGGTCCTCCTGGACCTCCAGCTTCCCGGCCAGTCCGGCACCGAGGTGTGCCGGCAGCTTCGCCAGCGCTCCACCGTGCCTGTGATCATGCTGACCGCCAAGGACGCCGAGATCGACAAGGTAGTGGGACTGGAACTCGGTGCCGACGATTACGTCACCAAACCGTATTCGTCCCGGGAACTTGTTGCGCGGGTCAGGGCCGTCCTCCGCCGGCAGGGTGAGCCTGAAGAACTGATCACCAACACGGTCCAGGCGGGCCCGGTGAGGATGGACGTCGAACGCCATGTGGTGAGCGTCGACGGCGAACAGGTGTCACTGCCGCTCAAGGAATTCGAACTGCTGGAGATGCTGCTGCGCAATTCCGGCCGGGTATTGACCCGCGGCCAGCTGATCGACCGGGTGTGGGGGTCGGACTACGTAGGGGACACCAAGACGCTGGATGTCCACGTCAAAAGGCTGCGCAGCAAGATCGAACCGGACCCGTCAGCGCCGAGGTACCTCGTGACGGTCCGCGGGCTGGGCTACAAGTTCGAGCCCTAGCCAGGCTGCCCAGGCTGACGCGCCGCGGGAACGGGCGCGCCGCGGGAACGGGCGCTCAGAAAGTGTGCAACATGCAGAAAGGAGGGTCCCCGCGCGGCGGGAGCCCTCCTTTCTGCTGTGCGAGTCTGCTGTGCGAGCTAGTGGCTTTCGCTGCTCGTGGGAGTCGGCGTGGCAGTCTCCGAGACGGTGGGCTCGCTGCCCGGCGGCAGGTACTCCTTGTACTCGGGCAGCGTGGCGTCCAGGACGGGCACCTTGACCTTGGCGGTCTGGTTTGTGCCGTCCTCGGAGATGGTCACATCGGACAGGGAGCCCGGGATGGCCCCTGTGCTGCTGAGGATCGCCGGATCCGTGGATTCGTTAAGCAGCGTGTAGGAATTCTGCTTCACGGACACTTCCGTCTGCGAGCCGGCCGCCCCGCTGATGGTCAGCTTGACGTCGCTGGACGAGGAGTTGTACACGGCGCCGATAACGCGGCCGGGCTTGTCCTCGCCGGTGGAGACGATCATGAAGTTGCGGATCTGGAGCGGGCCAAGATCTTCCCGGGTCCCGTCCGAGGCAGAGTACTGCTCTGTGGTCTGCTGGGCGTTGATGTAGCCGCAGCCGGTCACGGACAGCAGGCCGATGGCAAGTGCTGCCGTTGCCATTGCCAGCTTGCCGCGCTGGCCCCGGTTCATCGCAGTGAAACGCACGTCACGCACTCCTTGAGAGTCTTGAAACATTATTCAGCCATAGCCTATCCTCAAACGGTCTCAAACAAGGATTCGGGGCGTACACATTAGCGTCCGGAAACCCGCCCTCCCGCAACGCCAGATGCGGCCCCGCGCTGGCCGGAACATGACCGGGCAGCCTCTTCCCCGCGCCCTTGGCACAGCCGCCGCCATGCACTAATATCCGCATCCGTCAAGGGGTTGGAGGGGGTGGATTACCCCCAATTTCCCCGTATTTACGCGGTTCACAGCCCGTATCCGTGCCAGTTGTATGCCCGAATCGTGATAAACTGGTCTGCGGGAAAGGGGAAAGTCCACATGGTTTTTGAGGTCGGCGAGACAGTAGTTTACCCTCACCACGGTGCAGCAAAAATTGAAGAAATCAAGATGCGCACCATCAAGGGCGAAGAGAAGATGTATCTCAAGCTCAAGGTGGCTCAGGGTGATCTGACCATTGAAGTTCCAGCAGAGAACGTTGACCTAGTTGGGGTTCGCGACGTAGTGGGCAAAGAAGGTTTGGAGCATGTCTTTGACGTGCTGCGGGCCGAGTTCACTGAAGAGCCTACCAACTGGTCACGTCGTTACAAGGCAAATCTGGAGAAGCTTGCTTCCGGGGACGTCATCAAGGTTGCAGAGGTCGTTCGCGACCTGTGGCGCCGTGATCACGACCGCGGCCTTTCCGCAGGTGAGAAGCGTATGCTGGCCAAGGCCCGCCAAATTCTGATTTCAGAACTGGCGCTGGCTGAAAAGACGGATGAAGAGAAGGCCGCAAGCGTTCTCGACGAAGTCCTGGCTTCCTAAGAATTGAACCCCGGTGGCTCACCAGCCGCCGGGGTTTCTTTTTGCCCTTTTTTAGGAGAATCCCGGGATTTTGCCGGGCGCCTGACGCGCGCAGGCACGTAGTGTTGTGCCCATGAGTGCAACAGAATTCCCGACCGGATCCGGGCCGGCGGCGGAAGACCGCCCCGCCCGCCCCGTCGTCGCCGTCGTACTGGTCGCGGCCGGATCAGGGCAGAGGCTGGGTTACGGCACGCCCAAGGCCAGGGTTCCCCTCGGCGGGGAACCCATCCTGATGCATGCCCTTCGCGGGATAGTCGCCTCCGGCGTCGCGCAGCAGGTCTGCGTGGCGTTGCCGGCGGGCGACGGCGCCCTGCGGCGGATGTGCGATGAGTTCAAAGGCGAACTTGTCGACGGCGGGCCGCTGCTGACCGTCGTCGACGGCGGCCTGACGCGCGCCGAGTCCGTGCGGTCCGCTTTGGCGGCACTGGAAGAAGGCACCCAGGCGGTGCTCGTCCACGATGCCGCGCGCGCCCTGACGCCCGAAACCGTCTTCCACCGGGTGGTCGACTCCCTGGCCGCCGGCGCGCTGGCTGTCATTCCGGTGATGCCCGTGGTGGACACCGTCAAGACCGTTGAAGCAACGAGTGGGGAAGACGCCCGCATGGCGCCGGAGGTGGTGGTGGGCACGGCTCCGCGGGAGAAGCTCCGGGCCGTGCAGACCCCTCAGGGATTCGACTACGACACACTCATGGAGGCGCACCGGCAGGCGGCAGGATTCGACGACGCCGAGGCCGCCGCCGTCACGGATGACGCCATGCTTGTTGAGCGCCTGGGTGTCGCAGTCCATGCCGTCCGCGGAGCCAGCCAGTCACTGAAGATCACCACGCCTTTGGACCTCATCATTGCCGAGGGCCTGCTGGAGGGCCCCTTGGGCGCCCGCTGGGTGGAAGGCTGACATGGCCGTTCCGATCATCCCCAGGACCGGAATCGGTATCGACGTCCACGCTTTTGCCACCCCGGACAATCCGCGGGCCCTGTGGCTGGGAGGCTTGCTGTGGGACGGTGAGCAGGGCCTGGCCGGCCACTCCGACGGCGACCCCGTAGCCCATGCAGCCGCGGATGCGCTGTTTTCGGCCGCCGGGATCGGCGACCTTGGCACGCACTTCGGCACGGACCGGCCGGAATTCGCGGGTGCCTCCGGCGTGACCCTCCTTGCCGAGGCCGCCCGCATCGTACGTGCGGAAGGCTTCGAGATCGGCAACATTGCGGTGCAGTTCGTGGGCAACAGGCCCAAGTTCGGTCCTCGCCGGGAAGAATCCCAGACTGTCCTCAGCGCAGCGGCGGGCGCCCCCGTCAGCGTCAGCGCCACCACCAGCGACGGACTCGGTTTCACCGGCCGGGGGGAAGGCATTTCCGCCCTCGCGACTGCCCTGGTGTACCGGGCGGGCTGAAGAAGGGCACGCCTTTCGCCTAGGCTTAAGGGAGCCATTCCTCTGCCCAACACTCCAGGAGACCCCTCGTGAAGAAGCCGTTTGCCGCCGTCGTACTCGTTGCCGGGATGCTGCTGAGCGGTTGCGGCACTCCGAAGATGAGCGTCGAGGAAAGCTGCAAATTCCTCAACGGGGATACCTTCGTGCCCAGTGGCAATGAGCAGCAGCAGGCTGACCAGATCGCCAAGCATTACCAGGAGGTCGCGGACAAGGTGGCCCCTGAAGTTGCCGAGCCCATCCAGAAAATGGCGGACATCATGAAGAAGGTCGCCGCCACGTCGCTGGGTACCAAGAGCGCAGAACAGACAGCACAGCTGAGCGAGCAGAACAACAAGATCGGCGAAGTCTGCAAATAGCGCTGGTGGGGAGCACCTCAGGGGCCATCGGCTAATCTGGAGCGGTGACCCTGCGCTTTTACGACACAGCATCCGCCGAAGTCCGCGACTTCGTCCCTCTGATACCGGGCAAGGTGAGCCTGTACTACTGCGGCGCAACGGTGCAGGGCCTGCCGCACGTGGGGCACATCCGGTCCGCCATCGCCTTTGACCAGCTCACCCGCTGGCTGGAGTACCGCGGATTCCGGGTAACGGTGGTCCGGAACGTCACGGACATCGACGACAAAATCCTGGCCAAGTCCGCGCTCTCATTTGAGCCGGACTTCGAGGAAAGCCCTGACGACATCCGCGAAGAAGAGTGGTGGGCCCTGGCCTACCGCTATGAACAGGCGTTCCTCAAGGCCTACGACACCCTCGGCGTTTCCCGCCCCACATACGAGCCGCGGGCCACCGGCCACATTCCGGAAATGCATGCACTGATCCAGCGCCTCATCGACCGCGGACATGCCTACCCCGCCCTCGACGACTCCGGCGACGTGTACTTCGACGTCCGCTCCTGGGACAGCTACGGCTCACTCACCCGGCAGAAGATCGACGACATGCAGGGAGCCCCGGACGCCGACCCGCGGGGAAAGAAGGACCCGCGGGACTTTGCGCTGTGGAAGGGCCATAAGGACGGCGAGCCGACGACGGCGAGCTGGGTTTCGCCCTGGGGCACCGGCCGCCCGGGCTGGCACCTGGAGTGCTCCGCCATGGTCACCAAATACCTCGGCACCGAGTTCGACATCCACGGCGGCGGCCTGGACCTCCGGTTCCCTCACCATGAAAACGAGATGGCCCAGTCCCAGGCGGCCGGCCACGCCTTCGCCAACTTCTGGATGCACAACGGCATGGTGACGTACCAGGGCGAGAAGATGTCCAAGTCCATCGGCAACACCGTGAGCCCCGCGGAGATGCTGGAGCTCGCTTCACCACGTGTCGTGCGGTACTACCTTGGCCAGGCGCAGTACCGTTCGGTCCTGGACTACCAGCCCACGTCGCTGCAGGAAGCCACCGCCGCGATGGAGCGGATTGAGGGTTTCATCGCCCGGGCAGTGCGTGCTTTGTCGGACGGCGGCGCCGCGGCAAGCTACGGCTTCGCGACTCATGGCGAGGTACCTGATGCCTTCGCCGCGGCCATGGACGACGACCTGAACGTTCCGCAGGCGCTGGCTGTCCTCCACGACACGGTGCGGGCCGGCAACACCGCCCTTACGGCGGGCGACAACGACGCGACCCGTGCAGCGCTGCACTCCGTCACGGACATGCTGCGCGTCCTGGGCCTGAACGACGTCGCGGCCCCCACCCGGGACGAGCAGGCGGACACGGCCCTCGGCGTCCTCATCGACGCCCAGCTTGGAGCGCGGGCGCAGGCGCGGGCCACCAAGGACTGGGCCGCTTCGGACGCCATCCGGGACACGCTGGCGGCGGCGGGAGTCCTCGTCGAGGACGGTCCGGACGGCGCCACCTGGAGCCTGAAGCGCAGCTAAGGCAGGGCGGACAGGCGCCGGGCCGGCGATTTAACCTGAGTAAGTAGACTGGAGGTCAGACTTACTCAACAAAGCAAGGGTGAAACTCATGGCCAACAACGGTCGCCGGTCGGTCAAAGCAAAGAAGGGCCCCACCATCGGAACGGGGGGCCACGGCCGCAAGGCCCTCGAGGGCAAGGGCCCCACTCCCAAGGCGGAGGACCGCCCCTACCACAAGGCCCACAAGAACAAGCAGCTCGCCGAGCGGTCCGCCGCCAAGCGTCCGGGTGCAGCCCGCGGTGCCGGCGCCCGCTCAGGTCCGAAGGGCCGTGCCACGGAAGAAGTGGTCACCGGACGCAACTCCGTCGTTGAAGCGCTGCGCGCCGGAATCCCGGCGAAGGCCCTCCATGTTGCCATCCGCATCGAAATGGATGACCGCGTCAAGGAGTCCCTCAAGCTTGCGGCCGAACGCGGCATTCCGCTGCTGGAAACGGGCAAGCCGGAACTGGACCGGATGACGGACGACGCCATCCACCAGGGCCTTGTGCTCCAGATTCCGCCCTACGAATACCAGGACGCCTACGAGCTGGCCGAGGAAACGGTAGAAAGCTGGAAGAAGGGCCACGTTGCCAACGCCCCGCTCTTTGTCGCCCTGGACGGCATCACGGACCCGCGCAACCTCGGTGCCATCATCCGCTCCGTGTCGGCCTTCAGCGGCCACGGGGTCATCGTGCCGGAGCGCCGCTCCGTCGGCGTCACTGCCTCAGCCTGGAAGACCAGCGCCGGCGCAGCCGTCCGCGTCCCGGTGGCACGCGCCGCCAACCTGAACAACACGCTCAAGGCGTTCAAGGGCATGGGCATCTATGTGCTGGGACTGGACGGCGACGGCGACGTCTCGCTGCCGGACCTCAGCCTGGCCAAGGAACCCGTATGCATCGTGGTCGGTTCCGAGGGCAAGGGCCTGAGCCGCCTGGTCCGCGAAAACTGCGACCAGATCGTCTCCATCCCGATCGACTCCGCCATGGAATCGCTCAACGCCTCCATGGCCGTCGGCATCTCCCTGTACGAAGTTTCCAGGCAGCGCGCCACGAAGTAGCAGGTGGGCGGCTGGCGAGGAGGGGCGGTACGGCCGCCATCCTCCGCGTGCTGCTCCTTCGTCGCTTTGACGCACGCTTCCGGATGCCAGCCGTGCCGCCCAACGCTCTCTCACTTCCTGCAACAAAACCAGAAACGCTCTCTCACCTTCGGCGGGGGAGCATTTCTGGTTTAGAACGTGTGCCGGTTGGCCAGTACCGGGAGCTTTGTCCGGGCGTCCTTGACGACGGCGGGGTCCAGGTCGGCGAACAGCAGCCCGGTCCCGCCGTCGAGCTCTTCCAGCACCTCACCGAGAGGGGAGACGACGGCTGAGTGCCCCACGCCGGTGGGCGCGGAGCCCTTGGCCTCGATGCCCTCGGTGGCCGGATCGCCCTGGCCGCAGGCGAGGACATACGTCGTGGTGTCCACGGCGCGGGCCCTTGCCAGCAGGCGCCACTGATCGACCTTCCCCGGCCCGGACCCCCAGGAGGCGCACACAATATTGGCCTCGGCTCCGAGGTCGGCGTTGGCAGTGAACAGTGCCGGGAACCGGATGTCGTAGCAGGTGGCCAGTCCGAAAACGATGCCGCCCAGTTCAAACGTGACCGGACGCGTGCCAGCCTCCACCGTGTCTGATTCGGCAAAGCCGAAGGCGTCGAAAAGGTGAATTTTGTCGTAGCTCGCTTCCACGCCGGGACCGGTGGCCACGAGGGTATTGCGCACCTTCCGGGCGCCGGCCAGCCCCGGGGAAAACATGCCCGCCACGATCACGATCCCCAGTTCGGCGGCGATTTCGCGCAGCCGGGCGGCCCAGGGTCCGTCCAGCGGTTCGGCAATGTCCAGGAGGGAATTACCGAATGCGCGCATGGTGGCTTCGGGAAAGACCACCAATTCGGCGCCGCCTTCTTTCGCTTTGCGGGAGAATTTCTCCACAAGGTCCAGATTTCCGGAAATGTCGCGTCCTGTTACTACCTGAGCAAGTGCAACTCGCACAATTACCTCCAACTTGGCTGTCACTCCAGTATGAACGCTGAACAAGGCCAGCCCATTTCCCGACACATGACAAGGAATATCGGACATTTGTGCGGCACAGCTAATATTTAAGCAATGGTCATGCCTCTCCTAGACACAGCTTCAACCGTGGACGCCTCCAGGCCGTTTCCACTGGGTATCAGCGTGCCGCGCACGGGTTCGCCGGCAATGGACGATCCTGAAGGTGCCTGTGCCAACGTCGCCGTCTACGCCCCCGGCGTGGCCACACTGGAAATTGCCTACTGCCCGCCCGGCGGGACCTGGCAGTTGAAGACGCTGCCGAACATCACCAACGACGTTCACCACGGCATTGTGGACGGATTCCCCGCGGGATCGCGTTACGGGTTCCGGTCCTCACCCGAGGACGATGCCTTGCCGGTGTCAGTGCCCACCGTGGCTTTCGACGATGACGCCGAACAGCCGCTGCTGCTGGACCCTTACGGCCGCGCGGTGGATCAGAGGGACGATTTCCTCACCAATGTGCGCATGTCCAGCGGTTTCGACTGGGGCGGGGACCGCAATCCGCACACTTCCTGGCGCAACACCATCATTTACGAGGCCCACGTCCGTGGCCAGAGCATGCTGCATCCGGACATCCCCGAAGACCTCCGGGGCACGTACGCCGGAATGGCGCATCCGGCAATGATCGAGCATCTCACGGGCCTGGGCATCACCTCTGTCCAGTTGCTGCCCGTCCATTTCCACCTGGACGAGCCCCACCTCCAGAACTTGGGCATGACCAATTACTGGGGTTACAACACGGCGGCGTTCTTTGCTCCGCATCCCGCCTACGCAACCCAGGCTGCCCAGGCGGCCGGACCGCAGGCCGTGCAGGATGAATTCAAGGGCATGGTCAAGCTCCTGCATGCGGCAGGCCTGGAAGTGATCCTGGACGTTGTATACAACCACACGGCCGAGGGCGGCCGCGACGGGCAGACAATCAGCTTCCGCGGGCTCGGGGAGATGCAGTACTACCGGAACGACGGCCATGGCCGGTACGTGGACACCACCGGATGCGGCAACAGCCTGAACTTTGGGCACCCCCGCGTCGTCCAGTTGGTCCTTGATTCGCTCAGGTACTGGGTGGACGAATTCCATATTGACGGATTCCGTTTCGATCTCGCAGTCACGCTGTGCCGCAACGCCGCGAACGACTTCGATCCGCACCACCCCTTCCTCGTGGCCATTGCCGCGGACCCGGTGCTGTCCTCCGTCAAGCTGATCGCCGAGCCGTGGGACATTGGCTACGGGGGCTGGCAGACCGGGCGCTTCCCGCCGGGTTGGGTCGACTGGAACGACCACTACCGCGATGCGCTGCGTTCGTTCTGGCTCGCGGACCGGGCCGCGATCGACGCCGGCGGCCACGGCGGTTCCGTGGCCCGGCTCGCGGACTCCATTTCAGGTTCCGCGAGTCTCTTCGCGGAATCGGGCCGTTCCCGGATGGCCTCGGTCAACCTTGTCACCGCGCACGACGGGTTCACTTTGGCCGACCTCGTGTCCTACGACCGCAAGCACAACGAGGCCAACGGAGAGCAGAACCGTGACGGCCACGGGGACAACCGCAGCTACAACCACGGCTTTGAAGGACCCACCGAAGACGAAGACATCCTGGCGTTGCGGGCGCAGACCAGCCGCAACCTGATGGCTACCCTGATGGTGTCCATGGGCATCCCCATGATCACCGCGGGCGACGAGCTCGGCCGGACGCAGCAGGGCAACAACAACGCCTACTGCCAGGACAACCCCATCACCTGGCTGGACTGGACAAGCACGCCCGAATCGCATGCCATGCTCCGGAGCACCAAGCGGGTGATCCGGCTTCGTAAGGAATTCCTGGCCGGGCAGCCGCACCACTATCCCACCCGGGACAAGCAGGCCTACCTGCACTGGTTCGACGAACACGGCAAGCCAATGTCCATGGACCGCTGGCATGATCCCCAGCACCGCGTGGTCCAGCTGCTGCTGGGCTCGGACGACGGCCAGGTGGACGGACTCGTGGTGGTGAACGGCAGCGCCCATGACATCAAGATCACGCTGCCCGAGATCAGTAACGAAGAAGGCACGGGCAAACGGCTCTTCGAACTCCGGCTCACCACGTCCGAACTCCATGACCGGCGCCAGGGAGTCAGGGTGGCTGCCGGTGAACGTGACGTCGTGCAGTCCTACACCATCAGCATCTACCGCACCTAGGATCGACACATGGGGAATGCATGAGGGGGATCGCGAAGCTGCTGACGCTGGCCGCGGTTCTGGTGCTGGTGGTCGTTCTGGGCATGGTGCTTTCCGGCACGCAGGGGGCCCCGGTCAGTCCGGGCGTTTCAGCGGGTTCGACGGCGGCGCCCTCCCCGGCGGCGCCCGCCCCCGCGGTCACCGATTCCGGCGTGGCACCGGTCCGTGCATCCAGCCTCCCGCCGGAGGCACGGGAAACCCTGGCCCTGATTGCCCGTGGCGGGCCGTACCCGTACGAGCGTGACGGTGCCGTCTTTAGCAACTTTGAGCGCCTGCTGCCCCGGAAGCCCGGCGGTTACTACAAGGAATTCACAGTCAGGACCCCGGGGGAATCGGACCGGGGCGCCCGCCGGATCGTCACGGGACAGAGCGGCGAGAAATACTACACTCCCGACCACTACGAATCGTTTCTTTTGATCCTGGAAGGCCAATAGAGCACCCATGAAGATCTACTCCGCTGACACCTGGACGATAGATGAGCTCCGGGAGCAGGCGTCCGACGCCGGCCGCCGGGTCCTGGTGATCCCCGCCGCCGATACCAAGAAAGCGGTGCTCCACACGTTCGGGGAAGTCCTGGATTTCCCCGAACACTACGGAGTGAACCTCGACGCCCTCAATGACTCGCTGCACGACTTCGCGGACACGGTCACGGACGACGGCAAGAAACCGCTCACGTTCATCTGGCAGGTGCCGGCCGTCTTCCGCTCGGACCGCTCCTTCGGCATCATCTGCGAGATCCTGCAGGACGCTGAGAGCTATGCGGGCAAGGACCTGTCCGTGATCACCGTCTGCCTCTGACGGACGCTCTCTCACTTCCTGCCGCCCAACCTCGGACGCTCTCTCACTTTTCGGCCTTAAACGGCAATCGCTCCCTCACCCGGTGAGAGAGCGATTGCCGTTTTGTTGTAAAAAGTGAGAGAGCGTCGGGGCCCGACGGCGGGTCAGGCGTTGACGATGAGCCCCAGCTCCGCCCGCGAAGCGAGAGCCGAATGCTTCGGGAGAACGCGGACGGTGTAGCCGAAGGACCCCGAACGGTCGATCAGCAGCGATCCGCTGAAGAGGTAGCGACCCTTGCCCAGGTCCTCCTTGGGCACCAGATCCGCGACTGTCACATCGGCCAGTTCGTCGCTTTCCTCGGCGCGGCCGAACGCAACCTCTACGGCGACGTCGTCGGGGTCGAGGTTGTGCAGCGCGATGTAGGCGTTGACCTGGAGCGTGTCGCCGATCTGTGGGTCCTCGGACACGCCCACCGAGTCGACGTGCTCCACTTGGATCTGGGGCCACGCTGCGCGGATCTGCGACGTCCAGGCTGCCAGGGACTTGGACTGGGCGAAGTTGTCCGCAACGGCCCGCCGCCCGGCGATCGCGGCGGGGCGGTAGAGGATGTTCACATAGTCCTGCAGCATCCGGTCAGCGGACACAGCCGGGCCAAGGTGCGCCATGGTGTGTTTGATCATGGACACCCAGTGCGTGGGCACTTTCTGCCGCCCGGGTTCCGAAGGACCTGCAGCCCCTGCACCGTCGGAGACGGTGAGCCCGTAGAAGCGGGGAGCCACCTGCGTCTCGAGCAGCTCGTACAAAGCCGCGGCTTCGATGTCGTCCCGTTCCTCGGGCGAGGCGTTGTTGTTGGCGGTGGGGATGGCCCAGCCGTTTTCGCCGTCGTACATCTCATCCCACCACCCGTCCAGCACCGAAAGGTTCAGCGAACCGTTGATGGCCGCCTTCATACCGGACGTTCCGCAGGCCTCAAGCGGGCGCAGCGGGTTGTTCAGCCACACGTCGCACCCGGGGAAGAGGGTGCGTGCCATGGCGATGTCGTAGTTGGGCAGGAACGCAATCCGGTGCCGGACTTCGGGGTCGTCGGTGAAGCGGACGAGGTCCTGGATCATCTTCTTGCCGGCATCATCGGCGGGGTGGGACTTGCCTGCAATGACCAGCTGGATCGGGTGGGTCTCGTGCAGCAGCAGGGCCTTGAGCCGGGCGGGTTCGCGGAGCATCAGCGTCAGCCGCTTGTACGTGGGCACGCGCCGTGCGAAGCCGATGGTGAGGATGTCCGGGTCCAGCACGGAATCGGTCCAGCCGAGCTCGGCGTCTGCTGCCCCGCGCTTCTTCCACGCCGCGCGCAGCCGTTTGCGGACGTCCTCCACCAGTGAGACGCGCATTTCGCGGCGAAGAGCCCAGACATCCTCGTCACTGACGTTGTAGGCAAGGTCCCAGCGGCCCATGGCTTCGGCCTCGGTGCCGAACTGCTCGCGGGCCAGCTTGGAAACCCGGCTGTCCACCCAGGTGGGAACGTGCACACCGTTGGTCACCGAGGTGATGGGAACTTCGGAATGGTCGAATCCGGGCCAGAGCGCCGAGAACATGCCGCGGGACACCACGCCGTGGAGCTTGGCCACACCGTTGGCCCGCTGGGCCAGGCGCAGCCCCATCACCGCCATGTTGAAGACCGAGGGGTTGCCGTCCGTAAAGTTTTCCCGGCCGAGGTCCAGGATCCGTGATACGGGAACGTCGGGCGCCAGTCCTGCCTCGAAGAAGTGCTGGATCTGGGACACTTCGAAACGGTCGATGCCCGCCGGCACCGGAGTGTGCGTGGTGAATACAGTGGAGGCGCGCCCCGCCGCGAGAGCTTCTTCCCAGCTCAGCGGGCTGTCAGAGGACATGAGTTCCTGGATGCGTTCGACGCCGAGGAAACCTGCGTGGCCTTCGTTGGTATGGAACACCTCCGGTGCCGCACAGCCCGTGAGGCTCTGGTAGGCGCGCAGTGCCTTCACGCCGCCCATCCCCAGCAGCAGCTCCTGCTGGAGGCGGTGGTCACCGCCGCCGCCGTACAGGCGGTCCGTGATGCCTCGGGCGGCGTCGTCGTTCCCGGGAACGTTCGAGTCGAGCAGCAGCAGCGGGACACGCCCGACGTCGGCACGCCAGATGTGTGCCAGCAGCCGGCGGCCCTGGGGGAGCGGCAGCGAGATCTGGATCGGCTTGCCGTTGCCGTCGGGGGTTTCCTCGCGGAGGAGCGTCAGGGGAAGCCCGTCCGGGTCAAGGACCGGATAGGTTTCCTGCTGCCAGGCGTCCCTGGACAAGGACTGCTTGAAGTAGCCGGCCTGGTAAAGCAGTCCGACGCCGATGAGCGGCACGCCGAGGTCCGATGCTGCCTTGAGGTGGTCGCCGGCCAGGATTCCCAGGCCGCCGGAATACTGCGGCAAAACTTCGGTGATTCCGAATTCCGGTGAAAAGTAGGCAATGCAGGCCGGAGCGTCGTCGCCCAGGCTCTGGTACCAGCGGGGCTGGTCCAGGTAGCGGTCCAGGTCTTCGGCGGCGGCGTGAACGCGGCGGACAACATCCTGGTCCGCGGCCAGCCGCTGGAGTTCTTCGCGGCTCACCAGGCCAAGGAAAGTGACGGGATCGTGCGCGCTTTCGTCCCAGATTCGGGGGTTGAGGCCCTCGAAGAGCTCCCTGGTGGGCCGGTGCCATGACCACCGCAGGTTGGTGGCCAGCCGGGCCAGCGGCCGGATAGATTCCGGAAGTACGGTTCGGACGGTAAATCTGCGGATAGCCTTCACCTGCGTCACACTAACGGACAAGGTGGGCCGCCGGAACAGGTTTAGGTTTCTTTTAGGTAAATGACGGATTGCTGGGGAAAAAACGGAAGTTCCCTTAGCAAAATGGGGGATTTGTCGATAACGTCGAGTTCGTGACGACTAATACGCGAACCAGTGCCGGATCCAGCAAAAAGCCTAAGGCCCTGATCACGGAAGGCCTGCAATTTGGCCGGTTCCCGATCACTGCCGTGCAGCCCGTGGTGGACGGAGGTAGGTTTCCCGCGAAGGCGCTACCCGGTGAAGGGCTTGTAGTCGGCGCGACGGCATTCCGTGAAGGACACGACCAGCTCGGAGTCAGCGCGGTGCTGTTCGATCCCAAGGGCAAGGAGCGCCAACGCGTCCGGCTGGCGCCGCCGCGCGGCGACCGGGGCAAGGGCACCGACCGGTGGGAGGGCATCATCACGCCTACCGGCACCGGCAACTGGTCGTTTGCCATCGAAGCCTGGCATGACCGGTACGGGACGTGGCACCACAACGCCGAGGTCAAGGTCGAAGCGGGCATCGACGTCGAACTGATGCTGGCCGAAGGTGCGGCACTGCTGTCGCAGGCAGCCGAAGACCCGGCCCGTCCCTCCGCCGACAGGCGGACGCTCCGAACTGCCGTAGTGGTGCTGTCCGACACATCGCTAACTCCGGAGGAGCGGCTTGCCGCCGGGTTCGGACCCGAGGTGACCGACGTCGTCGAACGCCAGCCCATCCGGGAACTTGTCACCGTTTCGGAGCGCTTCCCACTGCTCGTGGAACGCGATCTGGCCGGTCGCGGTGCCTGGTACGAGTTCTTCCCGCGTTCCGAAGGCGCGGTCCGCAACCACACGACCGGCGAATGGCAGTCCGGCACGTTCCAGACGGCAGCCAAACGGCTGGACGCCGTCGCGGGAATGGGCTTCGATGTCATCTACATGCCGCCCATCCACCCGATCGGAATCCAGCACCGCAAGGGCCCCAACAACACGCTGATTGCCGGACCGCACGATCCCGGCTCGCCGTGGGCCATCGGCGCCAAAGAAGGCGGACACGACGCCATCCATCCGGACCTCGGCACCTTCGAGGACTTCGATGCGTTCGTGGCACGCGCCCAGGAACTGGGCCTTGAAGTCGCTCTCGACCTCGCGCTACAGGCAGCTCCGGACCATCCCTGGGTGAAGTCGAACCCGGAATGGTTCACCACCCGGGTGGACGGCAGCATCGCCTACGCCGAGAACCCGCCGAAGAAGTACCAGGACATCTTCCCGCTGAACTTCGACAACGACCCCGAGGGCCTGTCCAAGGAAATCCTCCGGATCGTCCTGCTCTGGGTGAGCCACGGCGTCAAGATCTTCCGGGTGGACAACCCGCACACCAAACCGGTGTGGTTCTGGGAATGGCTGATCGCCAAGGTCAACAAGAAGCACCCCGACGTGGTCTTCCTCGCGGAGGCCTTCACCCGGCCGGCCATGATGCATGCGCTGGGACGGGCCGGATTCCAGCAGTCCTACACATACTTCACGTGGCGGAACACCAAGAAGGAGCTGGAAGAATACTTCACCGAGGTCAGCCAGAAGTCCCCGGCGTACTTCCGGCCGAACTTCTTTGTGAACACCCCGGACATCCTCACCGAGTACCTGCAGTTCGGTGGTCCTGCCGCGTTCAAGATCCGCGCCGCGCTTGCAGCAACCGCCAGCCCGCTATGGGGCGTCTACGCCGGCTACGAACTCTACGAGCATGTGGCCAGGCCCGGCGCCGAGGAGTACATCGACAACGAGAAGTTCGAATACAAGGCCCGGGACTGGGATGCTGCGGCCGAATCCGGCCGGACGCTCGCTCCGTACCTGACCCGGCTCAATGAAATCCGCCACAGCCACCCAGCACTGGGGGACCTTCAGAACCTGACGCTGCACCACAGCACCGATGACGCCACGATCGTCTATTCGAAGCACAAGACGCTTCCCGACGGCACCAAGGACACCCTCATCATCGTGGTGAACGTCGATCCGCACGGAACCCGGGAGAGCACCGTTTCCCTGGATCTGGCCGCACTGGAACTCGACCCGGCCGACCTCACGCACAACGGCGGTTTCAGGGTGGATGATTTGCTGACCGGCGAGAGCTGGGAATGGGGCGAGTACAACTACGTGCGGCTTGACGCCCACGTGGAGCCGGCACACATCCTGAACATCCGGAGGTAGCATACGTGAGTTTCAGTCCGCAGAACCCGAGCCAGCATTTCACCCCGAAGGGCACGTTCGAGCTCAACGCCCCTGGCCTGCAACACGATCCCCTGTGGTACCGCAAAGCAGTGTTCTACGAAGTCCTGGTCCGCGGCTTTGCCGACGGAAACGGCGACGGGTCCGGTGACTTCCACGGGCTCATCGAGAAGCTGGACTATCTGCAGTGGCTGGGCGTCGACTGCCTCTGGCTGCCGCCGTTCTTCCAGTCGCCGCTCCGTGATGGCGGCTATGACATCTCGGACTACAACTCTGTCCTTGATGAGTTCGGCACGATCAGCGACTTCAAGCGGCTGGTGGCCGAAGCGCACGCCCGCGGTGTCCGCGTGATCATCGACCTGCCGTTGAACCACACCTCGGACCAGCACCCGTGGTTCCAGGAGTCCCGCAAGGACCCCGACGGACCGTTCGGTGATTTCTATGTCTGGAGCGACACGGACGAGAAGTACCAGGACGCCCGCATCATCTTCGTGGACACCGAAGAATCCAACTGGACCTTCGACCCCATCCGGCGGCAGTTCTTCTGGCACCGGTTCTTCAGCCACCAGCCTGACCTGAACTTTGAGAACCCCAAGGTCATCGACGCTCTTTTTGACGTCGTCCGGTTCTGGCTGGACCAGGGCATCGACGGTTTCCGCGCCGACGCCATCCCCTATCTCTATGAGGAAGAGGGCACCAACTGCGAAAACCTGCCGGCTACCCATGATTTCCTTCGTAAGCTGCGGAAAATGGTGGACGACAACTACCCCGGCAGGGTCATCATCGCCGAGGCCAACCAGCCGCCGGTCGAGGTCGTGGAGTACTTCGGCACCGAAGAGGAACCGGAATGCCACATGGCCTTCCACTTTCCCATCATGCCGCGGCTCTACTACGCGCTGCGTGACCAGAAGGCGGCGCCCATCATCGAGACGATGAAGGATACGCCGGACATCCCGGAAGGCGCCCAGTGGGGGACCTTCCTGCGGAACCACGATGAACTCACCCTGGAAATGGTCACCGCCGATGAGCGCGCGGCCATGCTCGGCTGGTATGCGCCGGACCCCCGCATGCGCGCCAACATCGGTATCCGCCGCAGGCTGGCACCGTTGCTGGACAATTCGCGGTCCGAGATCGAGCTCATCAATGCACTGCTTCTTTCGCTGCCCGGGAGCCCTTTCCTGTACTACGGCGACGAAATCGGCATGGGCGACAACATCTGGCTCGAGGACCGCGACGCAGTCCGCACACCCATGCAGTGGAACCCGGACCGCAACGCGGGCTTCTCGCACGCCGACCCGGGCAAGCTCTACCTCCCGGTCATCCAGTCGCTGGTGTACAACTACGGCATGGCGAACGTGGAGGCCGAGGCGGCGCATTCCGGTTCACTGCTGCGGTGGACCCGCCAGATCCTCAGCGTTAGGAAGAACCACCCCGCCTTCGGGCTGGGCGCCTTCAAACACGTCGAAGCGGATCACGACGTCGTCCTTGCCTACCTGCGCGAACTGGCCCCTGACAATGCTGCGGGTGAAGACGCCGAGTCGATCCTGTGCGCGTTCAACCTTTCGCAGCACCCTGTGGCCACCACCTTGCGGCTTCCGCAGTACGCCGGCCGCGGCCTTCGGGACGTTTTCGGCGGCCAGCCGTTCCCGGCCATCGGCGACGACGGCCGGCTGACGCTGACCCTCGGCAGCCATGATTTCTTCTGGCTCCGGATCCGTTCGGCTGCTTCCAACCCGGCCTCACCGTTCACCCAGGCCCTCCCGGTCCTGTCCATCGAAGGCTGAAATGACCCAATCCACACTCAACCCCGCCCTTTCCGAACTGCTCCGGGCCTGGCTCCCGCGCCAGCGCTGGTTCCCCGTCAAGTCAGGTGACTTTACGTTGTCTCCCGTCGGCGGAGTGCGCCTTGACGACGGCAGCGGCGAGGTGGGCCTTGAGGTGTTCCTCGCGGCGGTCACGTACGCCACGGCCGACGGCGGGACCCGCACCGACGTTGTGCAGGTCCCGCTCAGCTACCGGATTGAGCCACTGCCCGGCAAGGAGGCGGCGCTGGTGGGCGAAGGCGGCGACTCCTCGCTGGGGCGGCGCTGGATCTACGATGCCGTCCACGACCCCGTGTTCGTGTCGGCCTGGCTTGAGCTGATGCGAAGTGGCGGCACGTCCCCGGAAGGAAACGCGGTAGGCCACCTCGTTCCATCGGACTACCGGCTGCCCACAGCCACCGGCACCGTCAAGGTCCTCTCCGGTGAGCAGTCAAACAGTTCGGTGATAGTGGACGACGGCGGCTCGGCGGCGATCGTCAAGTTCTTCCGTGTGCTGTCCGAAGGACGGAACCCCGAGGTGGAAATCGGCGCCGCCCTCACGCAGGCCAGGACATCCGAGGTGCCTGCCACGCTCGGCTGGGTCACGGGGGAGTGGCAGGCTCCGTTGGACGGCGCCGGGGACCAACCTCGTTCCGTTCAAGGTGAACTGGCCGTCGCCCATGAGTTCCTGGCGGGCGGGCGCGACGCGTGGCGGCTGGCCGTTGACGCCGCGAGTTCCGGCACGGATTTCTCGGACGAAGCCCACGCCCTTGGCGTGGCAACCGCAACAGTGCACCGGCGCCTGGCCGAGGCCCTGGGCCTGGCCGCGGAATCGGCGCCGGGAAAAGACATCGCACCAGGCGTAGCCCAGCGCGTCCGGCAGTCCTGGACGGAAGCAGGTCCCGCCGTCGGGCAGTATGACGATGCCCTGGCCGGCCTGCTCAGCCAGCTGGAAGGCAGCAACGCCGGAGCTCTGCAGCGCATCCATGGCGACCTCCACCTGGGTCAGATCCTGCAGGTGCCGGGGCATTCGGGGGAGCCTGAACGCTGGGCCATCCTGGACTTCGAAGGCGAACCGCTGCGGCCCATCGCGGAACGCAACTTCCCGGACGTGCCGCTTCGCGACGTCGTCGGCATGCTGCGGTCCTTCGACTACGCCGCCGGCGCAGCCGAACGCGAGCGGAACGGCGTTCATGTCCCGGACTCCTGGGTAGACGACTGCGCCGAGGCGTTCCTGGCGGGGTACGCCGAAATTACGCCCGGAACCATTGACCGCCACTCGCCCTTGTTTGTGGCATTGTGGCTGGACAAGGCTTTGTATGAAGTTGTTTATGAGTTGCGGAACAGGCCCGGATGGCTGGACATTCCGGTGAACGCCTCACGACGTCTCCTCAGCAGTAAAGGTTCCGGCGCTTCAGCCGTAGCCGCAGCGGAAGGTAACAAAATGACAGGCTCAGCACGTACAGACCGACCCGGTGCGCCACTTCAGGTGGACCCGGAGACGCTTTCGAAGGTGGCGTCAGGCGAATACCACGCCCCGCACTCCGTCCTGGGCGCGCATCTTGATGATCACGGCCACGTCACCATCCGCACCGTCAAGCACCTTGCCTCCGCCGTGTCAGTGGTCACCGCAGCAGGTTCAGTACCCATGACGCATGAAACAAACGGTGTCTGGGCAGCTGTGCTGGAACCCCTTCAGCCGGGCCACGTACCCGACTACCGGCTGGAAGTCACCTACGAGGGCGTGCCCGCCCAGGCCACAGACGATCCCTACCACTACCTGCCCACGGTCGGGGAGGTGGACCTGCACCTGATCGGTGAAGGCCGCCACGAGAAGCTCTGGGAAGTGCTGGGCGCGCACGTCCAGCACTACAAGTCCTCCCTCGGCGACGTGGACGGCGTCTCGTTTGCCGTTTGGGCGCCGAACGCCCAGGCTGTCCGCGTCAAGGGCGACTTCAACGCCTGGGACGGACGGGAGAACTCGATGCGTTCACTCGGCTCATCCGGCGTCTGGGAACTCTTCATCCCCGGTGTTTTAGCAGGGGCGTGCTACAAGTTTGAAATCAAGACAAAAGCCGGGCACTGGGTGGAAAAAGCGGATCCACTCGCCTTCGGAACCGAAGTCCCGCCGCTCACTGCATCCCGGGTTGTGGAATCGGCATACGCCTTCAAGGACGAGGAGTGGATGACGGCCCGCTCTGAGCGGGACCCGCACAATTCGCCCATGAGCGTTTACGAGGTCCACCTTGGATCGTGGCGCCTCGGATTGGGCTACCGCGAACTGGCCAAGGAATTGGTGGAGTACGTCAAGTGGCTCGGTTTCACCCATGTTGAATTCATGCCGGTGGCAGAGCATCCCTTCGGCGGTTCCTGGGGCTACCAGGTGACGTCCTATTTCGCACCTACCTCCAGGTTCGGCCACCCGGACGAATTCAGGTTCCTGGTTGATGCCCTGCACCAGGCAGGCATCGGCGTCCTGCTTGACTGGGTGCCGGCCCACTTCCCGAAGGATGCCTGGGCGCTGGCGCAGTTCGACGGTGAGGCACTCTACGAGCACGCCGACCCGAACCTTGGCGAGCACCCGGACTGGGGAACCCTGATCTTCGACTTCGGCCGGACCGAGGTTCGCAACTTCCTCGTCTCCAACGCGCTCTACTGGCTCGACGAGTTCCACATCGACGGCCTTCGCGTGGATGCCGTGGCGTCGATGCTGTACCTCGATTACTCACGTGAGGAAGGGCAATGGCAGCCCAACAGGTACGGGGGCCGCGAGAACCTTGAAGCGATTTCCTTCCTGCAGGAAGCCAACGCCACGGTGTACAAGACCCACCCCGGCGCCGTGATGATCGCGGAAGAGTCAACGGCGTTCCCCGGCGTCACCGCCCCGACCAGCGTCGGTGGCTTGGGGTTCGGACTGAAGTGGAACATGGGCTGGATGCATGACTCCCTGAAGTACGCATCGGAAGACCCGGTGAACCGCAAGTGGCACCACGGCACCGTCACCTTCTCGATGGTGTACGCCTTCACCGAGAACTTCCTCCTGCCCATCAGCCACGACGAAGTTGTGCACGGCAAGGGCTCCATGCTCCGGAAGATGCCCGGTGACCGCTGGCAGCAGTTGGCCAACCTGCGCGCATTCCTGGCGTACCAGTGGGCACACCCCGGCAAGCAGCTGATCTTCATGGGCACCGAATTTGGCCAGGAAGCAGAATGGTCCGAACAGCACGGCCTCGATTGGTACCTGGCGGATATCCCCGCACACCGTGGCGTCCAGCTGCTCACCAAGGAACTGAACGAGCTGTATGCCTCCACTCCCGCACTCTACGAGCGGGACAATGAACCGGGCGGCTTCCAGTGGATCAACGGGGGCGACGCCGACCGTAACGTCCTGTCGTTCATCCGGTGGGATACCGAGGGCAACCCGCTGGTATGCGCCGTCAACTTCTCCGGCGGCCCGCACCAGGGCTACACCATGGGCGTACCGGCAGCCGGCGCGTGGCAGGAAGTCCTCAACACGGACCACTCCAGCTATGGCGGATCCGGTGTACTGAACGAGGGAGCCCTTACCGCTTCGCCAGAGGGGCAGGACGGCCAGCCGGCCACGCTAACCGTCACGCTGCCTCCACTTGGCGCGGCGTTCTTCAAGCCAGCGTCCTAGCGCTCAAGCATGAGGAAGGCCCGGAATCCTTGAGGATTCCGGGCTTTCCTACGTCCTGGGCGGGCTGCTTTGTATCCCCGCCGAACTAGTGGTAGAGTTTATTTCCGCGCTGCTCCCCGGAGTTGGCCAGTCAAGACATCACGAATCGCCACAGGCACAGTGAGTCGGGACGGCCGATTTGACTCGGGTGAAGCAAGCGGGTAAGTTTGAAAAGTTGCTCCGGAGCGATCCACGGCTGGGATGTTGTGGTGGTGCCGGGTGTGTCTGTTGTTTGAGAACTCAATAGTGTGCCAAGTTTGTTGATACCAATTGTTTTATTGATTGGTTGTTTTGGCCAGGTTTGTCCATCCCGTGGATGGGTCTGGTTTTTACAGCTGGTTTCAAATTTTGTGCAGCCTGGTTCCGCGTTTTCCCGTGGTTCCTGGTTGTGTCTGTTTTACTTCAACGGAGAGTTTGATCCTGGCTCAGGATGAACGCTGGCGGCGTGCTTAACACATGCAAGTCGAACGATGATCCCAGCTTGCTGGGGGATTAGTGGCGAACGGGTGAGTAACACGTGAGTAACCTGCCCTTAACTCTGGGATAAGCCTGGGAAACTGGGTCTAATACCGGATATGACTCCTCATCGCATGGTGGGGGGTGGAAAGCTTTTTGTGGTTTTGGATGGACTCGCGGCCTATCAGCTTGTTGGTGAGGTAATGGCTCACCAAGGCGACGACGGGTAGCCGGCCTGAGAGGGTGACCGGCCACACTGGGACTGAGACACGGCCCAGACTCCTACGGGAGGCAGCAGTGGGGAATATTGCACAATGGGCGAAAGCCTGATGCAGCGACGCCGCGTGAGGGATGACGGCCTTCGGGTTGTAAACCTCTTTCAGTAGGGAAGAAGCGAAAGTGACGGTACCTGCAGAAGAAGCGCCGGCTAACTACGTGCCAGCAGCCGCGGTAATACGTAGGGCGCAAGCGTTATCCGGAATTATTGGGCGTAAAGAGCTCGTAGGCGGTTTGTCGCGTCTGCCGTGAAAGTCCGGGGCTCAACTCCGGATCTGCGGTGGGTACGGGCAGACTAGAGTGATGTAGGGGAGACTGGAATTCCTGGTGTAGCGGTGAAATGCGCAGATATCAGGAGGAACACCGATGGCGAAGGCAGGTCTCTGGGCATTAACTGACGCTGAGGAGCGAAAGCATGGGGAGCGAACAGGATTAGATACCCTGGTAGTCCATGCCGTAAACGTTGGGCACTAGGTGTGGGGGACATTCCACGTTTTCCGCGCCGTAGCTAACGCATTAAGTGCCCCGCCTGGGGAGTACGGCCGCAAGGCTAAAACTCAAAGGAATTGACGGGGGCCCGCACAAGCGGCGGAGCATGCGGATTAATTCGATGCAACGCGAAGAACCTTACCAAGGCTTGACATGGGCCGGACCGGGCTGGAAACAGTCCTTCCCCTTTGGGGCCGGTTCACAGGTGGTGCATGGTTGTCGTCAGCTCGTGTCGTGAGATGTTGGGTTAAGTCCCGCAACGAGCGCAACCCTCGTTCCATGTTGCCAGCGCGTAATGGCGGGGACTCATGGGAGACTGCCGGGGTCAACTCGGAGGAAGGTGGGGACGACGTCAAATCATCATGCCCCTTATGTCTTGGGCTTCACGCATGCTACAATGGCCGGTACAAAGGGTTGCGATACTGTGAGGTGGAGCTAATCCCAAAAAGCCGGTCTCAGTTCGGATTGGGGTCTGCAACTCGACCCCATGAAGTCGGAGTCGCTAGTAATCGCAGATCAGCAACGCTGCGGTGAATACGTTCCCGGGCCTTGTACACACCGCCCGTCAAGTCACGAAAGTTGGTAACACCCGAAGCCGGTGGCCTAACCCCTTGTGGGAGGGAGCTGTCGAAGGTGGGACTGGCGATTGGGACTAAGTCGTAACAAGGTAGCCGTACCGGAAGGTGCGGCTGGATCACCTCCTTTCTAAGGAGCACCTACAGCAACCTCACCCCGTGTATGCGGGTGTGGTGGTGTTGTCAGGAAGTTGCCCGTTGCGCAGACGCTAGTTCTGCGGCGGGTGCTCACGGGTGGAATATCAACAAATAGCGGCCGC